>JACPHN010000248.1 GCA_016188575.1 Candidatus Schekmanbacteria bacterium | reverse complement strand
CGAGATGTTCCAGAACTGGACGACGGTCGAGCAGCGACAGGGGCAGGAGCGTCACCGCCGCGGCAGTGGCCATAATGCCGCTCGCCGTGCTCGCCCAGCGCGCCGCGCGCCGGTGCGGCAGCGCGGAGTGCAGGGCAAGGGCTCCGCCGAACAGCAGAAACACCAATGCCGTGCTCGGTGCCATGGGTATGTACCCCTGGCCAAACGTGGTCAGCAGGTCAAGATCCGCGAACCAGCCGCTCAGAGCAGACACGCCGAACCCGGCGACGATCACCCCACTGACCTGGGTCAGCGGCGACGTCACCGCGCTCCCCTCCACTTCGCGCTCATTCATGCCGTGCCACCATCGCCTTGATCGCGTGTGCTCCGCATTCCTGCAGAGATTTCACAAAAGTTCCTCCTGAACCTCAATGCCCGAAATCTCGGTTCTTGACGCCCCTGTATGAATACACCGACTCGGCGTTCATGCGATAGGGGGTACAAGGACGTTTGCGAGCAACCGCGCCCGGCGATACTGTGCGCTGTCGGAGGAGCGGCTACCATGACGAACCAACCACATTCCGAGGCCCGTCGCTGCTGGTACCGATGCGCCGCCGGCATCCTCATGTTTCTAGGCGCTCTCGCATCTGGCACGGCATTTCTCGGGCTCTTGCCAGGTGCGGCAGGCGCGGCGCCGGCCCGCGAGGCGGCTCCGGCGACAGTGATCGTCAAGTTTCGGGAGGAGGCGGGCCCCACGGCAGTGCTGAATGACCCGTCTGCAGAGCGGTGGAGGGCCGCTGCGGCGGGCTACGGGGCGGTGTCGATGCAGCCGCTCCATGCCGATCGCGCGCGGCTCGTGCAACGCGCAGCGGAGCTCGCCAGTCGATCGCCCGCTGCAGCGCGACGGGCGCGCGAGCTGGCGGCGGGACTCCGGCGGACAGTCACCCTGAGCTACGCCGATGCGGAAACCGCAACACGGATGATGACTCACCTGTCGTCACTTCCGGAAGTCGAATGGGTGGAGCTCGATCGTCAGGTCAGGGCGCTGGATGGCCTCCCCGATGATCCGCGACTGGCCGAACAGTGGGGGCTGCACCAGGACCCGACGGCGGAAGCCCCCGACGGGATCGACATTGACGCCCCCGAGGCCTGGGCGATCACCACGGGCGATCCGTCGGTGATTCTGGCCGTGCTCGACACCGGGCTGGATGGCTCGCATCCCGACTTCGACCGCGGCCGTCTCGTCATGGTCGAAGGCTGGGATCTGGTAAACGAGGTCGCCTTCGACAGCCCCACTGCGCCCTATGACGACGCCGGGCACGGCACGCACGTGGCTGGCATCGCGAGTGCCGCGAGCAACAACGGCACGGGAATTGCGGGTGTGTGCTGGCAGTGCCGCGTCATGCCGCTCAAGGTGCTCGACGCCATGGGCAGCGGGACCACATCGCGGCTTGCCGCCGCGATCGCCATGGCGGCCGGCAATGGCGCCCGCGTGGTCATCATGTCACTCGGATTCGCCACGGCCTCCACGGCGGTGCAGGAAGCAGTTGCCGCGGCGGAAGCTCTCAACACCGCCTGCGTCGCGGCCGCCGGAAACTGGGGGACGACGACGCCGACCTATCCTGCCGCGTACGACGAGGTCATCGCCGCCGGTGCCATCGACAGCGGCGGCGCACGGGCGACGTTCTCCAACCGCGGCGAGTGGGTCAGTCTGTACGCCCCGGGAACCGGCATCTGGTCGACGCTTCCGGGCGGAGCGTACGCGCCCTGGTCCGGCACGAGCATGGCGGCCCCCTTCGTTGGCGGAGCCCTGGGATTGCTCGCCACCGAACAGCCCTCTTGGACCCCCCGGCAACTCGGTTTGCAGGCGCTATTATCCGCCAAGGAGATCACCGATCCCGAATCAGCGGAGCTTCTTCGGGTCGTGAGCGCCGGCCGGGCGCTGACCCAGGAGGTCACCCCCAGGCTCGTATTCGGGGCGAGCGACGTGAGTGACTCGCCGAGCTCGGAGTGCCCGACCTGTGATGGTGACCGCATGGCCGACGAGGGGGAAACCGTGCAGCTTCTCGTCTACCTGGACGAGCAAACGGGGTCGGCCCAAAGCGTAACGGGAACACTCAGCTCCTCTAGCTCCGCCGTTACCATCAGCCAGGCGACCGCGGCGTTCGCGTGGACGGAGCAGGATCCCTATCGCCTGGGAAACGACGCCGACCCCTTCGTCGTGACGGCTGGTGCGGGCTTGGCAGGGCTCGAAATGCCTCTGCTGCTCTCCATTTCTCTCGGTGGGGCTTTTACGCTTCAAGTCAGTCTCAACCTCCGGATCGACGCCGCGGAGATCACTGGAGAGCTCGTCGCGGATACTGTTCTGGCTGCGAGAACCCGCTCCCATCTGGTCGGCTTCGTGCACGTCAACCCCGGAGCTCGTCTGAAGATCGAAAGCGGGGCAACGGTCCAGCTCGACAAACACACGACAGTTTGGGTCGACGGCGAAATTCAGGTGCTTGGCGCGGCAGACTCACCGGTAGTGTTTGAACCAGCAAACAGCGAGGACTGCGAAGCGGGAGGCTGCCAACTCGGGATCAGCCTGTTGACCTCCGCAGTTGGCTCGGTCCTGGACGACAATGGCGCGTACGTCTCAGGCTCGCTGCTGCGCTACGCCGATTTTTCCACAGGACTGGCGGGGCTCGAGATTGCGGGACCGCCCGGCGGTCAACTCCTCGTGGATCGGTGCACGTTCGCCGAGATCCCCGGTGAAGTTGTTCTGAGCGCCGCCATCGCTCGCGAAGCGACCTTCGACCACGTTGGCGGCGTGATCTTGTCGGACGGCAGCGTGTTTGACCGCGCGCTGGTCTACGGCGGCGGCAACGGAAGCTACGCGGTGCGCGTGATGGACGACGCGACTGCGGTTCAACGTTCTTCCATCACGGGAAATGACGGCGGCCTGGGCCTGGACGCTCGCCCGGAGCTCAGCGCGAACAGCCTGGTCGGCAACGCCCTTTCCGGAGGCTATGACCTGGTCGCTCCTCTTGGAGGAAGCGAGGAGATTGACGCTACCGGCACGTACTGGGCAACCACCGACAGCGAAGGGGTTGAGCAGCGCATTTTCGACTTTCTCGATAGCTTTGGCCGCGCTGAAGTGGCGTTTGCTCCGGTTGCGGAGAGCCCTGATAACAGCGCGCCGTCCTTTCCAATCGCGTTTGCCGCGGACCCCGAAATCGCGGGGCTGGAGACGGTGACGCTGACGGTCACATTCGCGGGGCCGATGGCCCACAACCGGGACACGATAGTGGAGCTGGTGCTCGATGGCGTGCCGTACACCTCCATCCGCGACGTCCAGTGGCCGGCGAGCGATCAGGCAACGGCCACCTATCCGGTAACCGATGCCATGCCGGACGGTACCTACGAGGTGTGGCTGGAGTACTTCGCGCAGGTCGATGGGCGCCTCCTACCGCGGTGGCGCGCCGGCGAGCTGAGCGTGGATACGCCGCTGGGCATCGCCAGAGGCCTGGCACTGGGCATCCTGTACGGTGGGCCGGCGCTGGGCGCCGAGGCGGCGCGGGCGGGGGGGGGCACCGCGTATGACGCCGTTCTCACCTGGCAGCCCGTGGCCAAGGCCAGCGCCTACGTCGTGTCCTGGGGACCATCGGCGGCGAGTCTGAGCAACGTGCGGGACGTCGGCGGACAGACTTTGACGACGTTTCCGGCGCTCTTTGCGCCGGGCGATACGTATTGCTTTTCGGTGCGGGCGCGCAAGGCGAGCGGCAGCATGGGAACGGCTTCCGAGACCCTTTGCCAGACGGCGCCCGGGACCTCGGGCGTCCCGATCTTCGCACCTGGTTCGATTGCGGCCGGACTGATGCTGCTGGGGTTCGGGCTAATGGGGGCGCCGAGGTCGGGCGGGCGGGGCGCGGCGCCGCGTTGGGCGCGCGCACCTCGGAGGAGCGGCCCGAGCCACTCGCATCGACAGGTCGATCACGCGCCGATCGTGACATCGCGCGCTCCGGAACATCTCTGCGGCGGGCGCTCGGAGGCGACACCATGAAGGTTCTTTCCGACAAGGTTGCGTTGATTACCGGTGCTGGCAGCGGCATTGGCCGCGCAACCGCAGTGGCCTTGGCGCGCGCCGGGTGCCATGTCGCGCTCAACGACGTCCGGGAGGATGGTTTGCGGGAGACCGAACGACTCGCGGCGGCCTACCGGCGCCGCGTGCTGTCGCTTGCAGCCGACATCGCGACGGAGTCTGACGCCACGTCGATGTGCGCGCGGGTGCTCGACCACTTTGGCGCCGTGGACATTCTCGTCAACAACGCAGGCGTCGCCGCCGGCGGTCGCATGCAGGACGTTCCCATCGAGAACTGGCGCTGGGTCATGGATGTCAACCTGTGGGCACACGTGTATACGGTGCGCGCCCTGCTGCCGCGGATGCTGGAGCGTGGGCAGGGGCACCTGGTTCACGTCGCGTCCGGAGCGGGTCTCCTGGCGCTCGGCCCGCTGTTGCCATATTGCGTGTCCAAGTTCGCGGTGGTCGGACTGGCCGAGGCCCTGGCGGCACAACTGCGGGCGCACGGGGTTGGCGTGACCGTTGTATGCCCGGGTCCTGTACACACGGCGCTCATCGAATCTGCCCGGATCGCCGGCTCCCCGGATCGCGTAGCTTCCTTGCACAGCGTCGCGAGCTATCTCGTGGCGCGCGCGGTAACGCCAGAGAAGGTCGCCGACGGCATCGTCGCGGCCATCCGGGCGAATCGATTCCTGCTTCACACGCATGCGGTGATTCGGTTGCTGACGATCGTTCACGCGCTATGGCCAGAGCTTGCCGTGCGCATCAACAGCGTAGTGACCGAGTATCTGACCGGAGCGTGGGGAGACGAAGCGGAGGCGCGCGGCGGAGCGATGCCACTGGTCTCGGACGCGGCACAGCCTGGCACGCGCCGGTGTCACGCATGGCCGGGCCGTGCTGGTGAGACCGTCCATTAGGAGCTGTCAGCTTTTCAGTGCCGCACCCCGCCGGCCGCAATCGCGGCCTCGCGCGCGCCGCCCGAGACCAGACTCAGCCCGGCCCTTTTCATGTAGGCGCCCTCTCGAGCGTCGTAGTCTTCCCAGCCGCACGGCTGCAGCCCATCGAGAAAGAAGGCATCCAGGATCTCCGCGCCTCCGTCCTGCTTGCGGATGTCGCCGAGCAGCACCCGCTTGACGCGCTCCATGATCTCCGGCGGGGCACCGCGCCACGTCTGCACGCTGCCAATGCTGGTCTCGCGCGAAGCGTACACCTCCCGCATGTGCCTCCAAACCTGTTGCGAGTCCTTGCTGAGGCGATCGAATAGCGCCTTGAAGACCATGGCGACGTCGGCTTCCCCGTAGATCACGGCCGCCACAGACGAAGTCGGGGAGTCGGTCTCGACAAAACCGCCGAAATGCGTCTTGACGTCGATCTGGTTGTCGAAGAGCACGATGCTATCCCAGATTCGCGCATCGTCGGTCTGTTCCATGGAGGCAAGGATCTTGCCCCGGGCATCTTCGAGCGAGCGGATGTCGGAACCTCGGCGCGCGAGCAGGGAAAACTTGGCCGTCGTCTTGCCGTCAATCACGCCGCAAGCGAAGGGCTCGTAGCCGTGGCGGTAGCCCTGGGTGAGCATGTAGCTCACCGACAGCGACGTCAGCCAGGGGGGATCCTCGCCGCGACGTTCGAGATAGCCGAGAAACGCCTCCAGGTCGGCTGCGCGGCGAAAGTAGTGAGTCCGTAGCTCGAGGATCCCGTGCTTGCGGAAATAGGCAGCGTAATTCTGGAGGCCAATTGCGACATCCGCGGGGGGAAGGCCGGAGCCATCCGGCTGGAAGAAGGCGAACCTTGCCACCGGCAAGGCCGCTGCAGCCGCAGCCTTCGCGGCAGGCGCCACACGACTGGCAAGCTCATCGGCCGCCGCGCTCGCGCACAGTAGCGCCGGCAGCAGGCAAGCCGCCACCCCTTGGGCGGTGCGCCGAGGGCGCGCCCGGGCTCGGCTGCCCTGCCGCGGCTCGGGCGGCAGTCCAGATACGCCGGACGAGCCAGGCCGCCGCCCACTGCAGTCACTCATGAGTTTGCCGCCAGTCGGTGTCGAGGCGACAGCGTCCCCCTCCGTCCCTCCCCCGCATGCGGGGGAGGTGAGGTGCGGGGTCTTCGCGATGGACTTCGCGCGCGGCTTGCATGCGAACAGCCGGTGGATCCAGGTCACGGTCGTCGCTTGTGCCTAGGCTGCTGCCCCCTCGGCGGCATCGCTCGCCGCGCCGCCCTTGCCCTCGTCCTTCTTGTCGCCGTTTCCGTGCTCACAGCAGCAGCAGTCATGGCCGCACGTGGCCCCATTGGTCGCGAGAGAATACCCGACACCGATGCCCACGCCGATCGCCAGCCCGAAGAGGCCCGCGGTCACCAGCGGCAGCAGCAACGAAACCCCACATCGCATCGCGATCATGTTCAGCTCCTTCCTGTGTCCGTTCAGTCTCCGTGATTCCCTGCCGATCCTTCCGGGTCGCGCGGCGGATTGCCGCTCGGGAGCTCTTTGGGCTGGTGCTGAGCCTTGAGCAGCGTGAGCTCGCTCTCGAGCTCGTCATCCACTTCCAGCGCCTGGAAGCGGCGCTCGAAAGGATCTCCACTCGCCTCCACAGTCGCCTCGGCCTCGGCCTCGAGCTGGCCAACGTGAGCTTCCAGCCGGTCAAACGAGCTGGTAGTGCCCTTGGTGCTCATTCCGCGCATGACCCTCTGAATCGTCTTCTGCGCCTCCGCCCGCTTGGCCCTGGCGATCAACAGCGCTTTCCGCCGGCGCGCCTCATCGACTTTGAGCTCGAGCTCGCGCAAACTGTTGCGCAAGGTTGCCGTCAGTTGCTGCTGGCTGTTGATCTGGGCCGAAAACCCCTCGGCGCTCTCGGCAAAGCTCCGCTTTCGTCTCAGCGCTTCCCGGGCGAGGTCATCTTCCCCTTTCTGAACCGCCAGCACCGCCTTGCGTTCCCACTCCTCGGCCTTTGCGGCCTGCGTTTCGTACTGGTGCATGAGCTTCTTTTCGTCTGCGATTGCGCGCGCCACCTGAACCTTGGCCTCGCGCAAGCTATCCTCCATCTCCCGCAAGACTTGGTCAAGCAAGCGCTGTGGATCCTCGGCGCGGTCCATGAGATCGTTGATGTTCATCCGAAGTGCTTCGGACAAGCGGCGAAAAATCCCCATCTAGCAACCTCGAGCGGGAAACTCCCCGACGTCCGGGTCAGGAACCCGGGAAAATAGTGAGCTCATGCTCCTGGATCCGTTTGCCACGGAACACCTCGAGCTCTGATCCCCATTGCTCGACTGCAAGCAAGGTTCCGGAATCAGCGCTGAAATCCCAGAACGCAACCTGACGATCCTGATCCGGTTGGTCTGTTGTCATTGTGGCGACTCGCGCCCTGCCTTTCTCATCGAGGTCAAACCGTTCGCCCTCGAATGCGATCGACGAAGGTACTCGCTCGCCGAGCTTGAGCCGAACTTCTTCAAACATGGAAATCTCGGTCTCATCGTCGACCTCGACGGTCAGCCAGAGACGCTTCTCCGCGTCGCGCAAGCCATACGTGGTCCAGCGATAGCCGTCTTCGTCATAGACGGACTTGGATGTGACCTCGAAATCCGTGATCTCGTATGTAACGATATCCCCAAGTCTGAGGTTGAAGACCGTTCTCTCCTCGGGCGACGTCTCGGAGCCGAGCTTTTTCCCGCCAAGCAGATTGCCCCAAAAACCCACGGAAACACTCCAGGAACAGGTACTCGGCTCCGCGCCGACGCGTGTCGCAAAACACCAGCAAGGGATTCTTATCGCAGCCGTTCGGGCTGTCAAGCATCGAACCCGGCGTGAATCGACCGCCTGTTCGGCGTCGAGGCAACAGCGCCCCCTCCGTGCTTCCCCGGCGCGCGAGGGGAAGTGCGAAACTCGCGTCTTTGTCAGCGCCGACGACATGCCTCCAGCCGCGTGCGGGGGGAGCAGCGGTGGGGGGACTTCCTGATGCGCTCGCCGCGCAGCTTGCCGTAGCACCGGCGGTGGCTTCAGGCAGGCGGAGGGCACTGGTGCTGCACGCGCGGTCAATCGAGGGCGAGCGGAAGGGCCACGTTCATGGTCGTTCCTTTTCCGGATCGGCTGTCGGCCCAGATTTCGCCGCCATGAGCTTCCACGACGAGGCGGCAGAAGTACAGCCCAAGGCCCGTTCCGGAGCGGCGCGTGGAGGCGTCCGCGGAGGCTGCGAGCGAAACCTTGTAGAACTTGTCGAAGACGTGCGGCAGATCCTCCTTGGGGATGCCGGGGCCCTGGTCCTCGACGGCTACCAGCAGGCGCGGCCGACTGAGGCCGGCGCGCCGCTCGAACGCCCGCAACTGCACTCGGTCCCCTTTGCGCGATACTTTCAGGGCGTTCGTCAGCAGGTTGGTGAGGACGCGGACCAGCTTGCCCTGGTCCCAGTCGCCCTCGACCTCGTGAGCAGGCAGGACCGTAAGCAGCGTCACCTGGCGGTCGCTGAACAGGGGGCCGACTTGTGCCTCGGCGGCGGCCGCAACGCGGCTGAACGCCACGCGCTCGGCGTCGAGCTCGGCAAAACCCGCTTCCGTGCGGCTCACCTCCAGCATGTCATTGATCATACCCAACAGATGCTGGGAGAGGTTGAGGCCGCGCGCGAGCAGGTCGTGCTGACTCTGGTCCCAGCTCGCCCGCGGTGAGCGCAACAAGATATCGATGAGCGTGTAAAGGCTCGAGGCGGGATTGCGCAAGTCGTGCGTCAACAGGTCTACGAGATCGCGGCGGTGTGCTTCGAGGCGGTGACGGCTGGTGACGTCGCGCAAGCAGAGCAGGCGGCCGGCAGGGGCTCCGCTTTCCTCGTGAAGCGGCACGCCGTTCTCATCGCGTAGCACATCCACGAGCAAGTCGACGACGCGTCCTCCCGGAAACGGCAGATCCGAGATGCGATCCGAGCCGCCATCGAGCGCCTCGCTCAACAGCTTGCGCACTGCCGTCTTGACGGCCTCGGGCAGGCCGTCGATAGCTGCCAGCAAGTCGCTGCCGTCCGGAATCCCGCGCGGCGACTCGAGGCCAAAGAGCATCTGCGCGGCCGAGCGGTTGCATGCGACGATGGCACCGCGGTCGTCGACCGCGACCAGGCCGTCGCTGACGCTGTGGAAGATGGTGGACGTCCTGGCGCGCTCGCGCGAGAGGTCGCCGCGCAGCCGCAGCTCGGTCGCCTGCGCGCTGTGTCGCAGGTCGTGCAGCCGCCGGCGAAGGAGATGACGGGTACGCTCGTATCCGGCGAGTGCCGCGGCGAGCTCGGCCATCATGCTCTCATCCGCATGAAGACCGAAGAGCGGCCCGGCGCTCCCTGCCTCGGACTCGAGAATGCCCGCGGCGGCCAGCTCTTCGAGCGCTCGCGTCGCCTCTACGACAGGAATGTCCGCCCACACGGCGAGACTCGCCGCCGTATCCACCGATGCCGGGTTGTGCGCAAAAAAACGCAAGAGGTCCAGCTTCGCCAGCGAGTCGACTGCCAGGTTGCCGAGCAGTATGGGACCTTCATCCGACCTCACGCGTTACCTCCGGCGCGTCATTCTGGGGTGCGCCGATGCGCGGACTTCAAGCGCTGAAGCGCCTCCTGGCGGCGGCTGACGTGATCGTAGATCTCCTCGAGACGCTTCTCGTCGCTCCCACCCGACCGCTGCGCGGCGCCGCGCATAAGTCCTTCGCGACCCTCGAACCGTTTCTCGACGACCAACCCCTGACCGGTGGTGCGGATCTCTTGAATCGACGTATCATGGGCGCTGCCGCGCATCTTCAGCACCGACACGGCGCGCCGAATGCGGCCGTCCATCTCCACGAACCGCAGGAAGATCGTCGCGTGCATGAGACCCGAAAGGCGCTCCTGGGTGACACTGACGGGACCGAACATCTCGCCGATCTCGTGCGTAAACATCGCGGTGACGCCGGCGCGCGCGAAGGCGTCGACAAGGTCATAGAGCGTATCGCGCAGCAGGTCCTCGTCGGTGGCCGCGGCGATCAGGTCACTCAGACTATCGATGGCGACGCGGCGAATGCCATCGCGCGAGACGACCTGCTTCGCTGCGTAGGCGAGCTCCTCGGGGCACAGGTCAATCGGCGAGCGGTAGAGCACCTGCACGAGGCCCTTTTGAAACCCCGCGCCCAGGCCAATGGCGCCGGCCTCGTCGACAAGATCCGCCGCCGATTCCTGGAGACTGACCATCATCCCCGGCTCTCCGGACTTGCCACCCTGCGCGAGAAAAGACAGCGCCAGAGTCGTCTTGCCGGTGCCGCTGGATCCGGCGACCAGGCACGTGCTTCCGGCCAGCAGACCACCGCCGAGCATCTGATCAAGCCCGGCGATCCCGGTGCACGCGCGCTCACGCGCGCGCTGCGTTGCGGATCCCCCGCGCGGCTGCGCGAGCGGGTAGACGCGGATGCCACCGGCGCCGAGCTCCACGGCGTGCTTGCCGGCGAGAAACGGTTGCCCCCTGGCCTTGAGCACCTCGATCGTGCGCCGGCGCCGCCGCCCGCCGTGAGAAACGAAGGCCAGATCGATGACCCCGTCGACCTGGTATTCGAACATGGACGCGGAGACCTGTCCCGACTCTTCGACGATGAGCAGCGGCGTGAGCCCCTCGCGATCGAGGCCGGCGAGAAACTGGTTGACGCGAGCTCGCAGCTCGGTCGGCTCGGCCGCCAGCGCCGTGAACGCCGTCAAGCTGTCGACGACGGCGCGGTGCGCCGCATGCTCCGCCAAAAATTTCCCGATGCGACCGCCCGGGTTGCTGAGCAGGTCGCCGATCGCGGATGGCGACGTGGCCACCACCATCACTTCTCCGCGGCGCTCGGCCTCACGCAGGTCGAGCCCAAGACTGGCAGCATCTTCCTGCAGCTTGTCCGCCTTTTCCTCGAAGGTGAACAGCAGCCCGGCCTCACCCCACCGCTCCGCCCCCGCCAGCAAGAATTGCAGGCCCAGTGTCGTCTTTCCTGAGCCGGCAACGCCCTTGACCAGATATGAGCGGCCGCGCAGCAACCCGCCGCACAACACCTCATCCAGACCCTCTATTCCGATCGACATTTTCTCGGTCACGGGGCACCTCGTGTGGCCACAGAAACGGCGTCTTCGGCAAGCAGCCGTTCGACCGCGCCGGTCAGCTCGCGGTGGCTGTGGTAACCGAGCAACACCTGGCGCAGGCGTCCCTGGCGATCGATCAACGCAGATGTCGGCAGCAGTTCGATATTGTAGCTCGCCTCTACGGATTCGGTCGACAGGAGAATGGGGTAGGGGATGTCGAGCTCGGCAGCGAACGCTTGCACCGCATCGCGCGAACCACCGCTGACGGCCATGCCGACGACGACGACACCGTCCGCCTTGTACGTGCGATAGAGGTCGGTGAGGTCCGGCATTTCCACGCGGCAGGGCTGGCACCACGTGGCCCAGAAGTTGAGCACGACGATGCTGCCGGCGAAGTCAGCCAGGCTTACCGGGGCACCGTCGAGACTCTCGAGGGAGAAACCGGGTGCGGGAAGAGGAGCGAGCTCGGAGGCCCCGCCGCAGGCCGCCGTCAGGATCAGGGTAGCCAGGACGACAGCAGCAGCGGGCGCTTTGCGCCGCCGACTTGCCGTGAGCACAGTCTGGATCTGCATCGTCGCTGCACCGCCGAGGAATGCCAGTGGGGATTTCGCTCTTAGCTGCTCCTGCGCGAATTGTCAAACGGAGCGCGCCACCCCGGATCGCCCGCCGATCCGCGCCGGGGCACGATCATCGTCGTGCAGGCGGTGGATTCGGGGATCCTCGAACCTCACTACAGGGGCGCCGCGGCGCGGGCACGCGCCAGGAGAACGTCACTCTCGTTGAGCAGGCGCTCGATGCGACTGGGGTCCGCGGCTTCGCGGACGACCAGCACGTAGTCGGCCAGCTCCACATAGTTGTCGATGGCGCGCGTGAGGTAGCGGTGAGCGTCGCGGAACCCCGAGCTCGGCACCGTCGAAGACAGTTTCGCGGCCAGGTCCCGAAGCGCGTCGCCAGCCTTGGAGACGAGCCGCAGGCCCTCCGGTGTGTCCTTCAGCGGTTGCCCGTCGCGCAAGTCATTGGCGGCGGCGATGACGTGCTCCAGCGCCTGGTGGGCTTCCTGAAGCCAGGGCCCGACGCGGCGCAGGTAGTCGCTGTCCGCGACTTGCAGACCCGCACCGTCGTCCTGGCCAAAAGCAGATACTCCTGTGCTTTCGGCGACCCCCCGGGCGTCGCGGTCGGCACGCATGCCGCGGGAATATGCACCCAGATCGGCGATCAGCTCGGCGGCCGTGCGCGGCGTGGCCTGTGGCGGCAGCGGCGCCTCGCCGTTGCGCACCTCGAGCGACGCGGCGAGCGTGGGCCAGCGCTGTCCGGCGCCCTCAACCACAGCGCGCCAGACGCTGAGCGTCATCCGCACCAGATCAGCATAGCTGCGCTCCCCGTGGCGAATATCGCAGTCCGAAAGCACCGCCGGCAGCGCCGTCGGGTCGAGGGCAACGGGCCATGCGGAGATGGTCACGGGAAACCCGTCATCTTTCTCGATCGCGATGCGTAGGCGATTATCCAGCGACCGCTCGAAGAACGTCGGGGCATTGCCGGGCGGTCGCTCCTCCCGACACGGAAGCAGCACATCGGCGGCCAGATGAGATACCCGCATCAGGGCCTTGAATCGCTTGTACGGGTTGTCACCCGCGAACAGCTTCACAGCGCGAGCAAACTCGCTCGGCAAGAGCGCTCGGGCGTCGTGAGCGCGCCCCCAGAGCTGATCCGGCTCCATGATCGCGGCGGGCAGCTCGGACAAGAACGGGGTCACCGCCGTTGCAAGCTCTGCAGGCGCAAGGCGCAGAGCGTCCCGCACCGCCTGCTGGTGTACGTCCGGCCCCCAGGCATGGCCGGCGGACACCAGCAAGGCGCCGCACATCGCGGTGATCGCAAACACTGCGAACGACTTTCGGGGGCGTCTCGAGCTCATGACGTGCATGGTATCAGGAGCGCGGCGCGCCGGCAACACGGCGCGCTGAAAGGGGTTGCGATAGCGGCTGGACATATGACAACGACAAGATCCGGACCGGGTGCGGAGGTGCTTGACGACGCTATCGGCTAATGTCTGGGCGAGCCGATGCCAGGCACCTCACGGGCGACTGACGAGCTCCCACAGGCGGCGCCAGATGTGGGGCCGAACCTGCCGATAGATGGGGTGGATGTCGAATGGCCCCTGGGTGGGCCGGTGGGGCGCGACGAGCTTCGCGCGGAAGGCCAAGAGCTCACGCGGGTCGAGGTGCACCTTGTTGCCGGCGACCGCGTCATCGCCCCCCACTCGCGGATCGCCGCGCCGTGGCTCGGCTGACCCAGGACCTCGCGCATCATGAGCATGAGGCGTTTCTTGAGCCGGGCATCGGCTGGGGCAGAAGCATCGAGCCACTTCCGCGCCGCACTCGGTCGGCGACCTGCTGACCGCCAGCGGCCCCGGTGGCCCACTGGATCATCGGGGCCAGTTCGTCGAGGAGCCGGTGCACACGGGGCAGGGCGAGCGCATCCGCCTCGGCGAGTAGCCGCTCGAGCTGCGTCAGACGCGCGGGAGCCTCGCGCAGGATGCGGTTGACCTCTGCCGGGAGAGCGCGGTTGGGACTCTTGCCGGTGAGCATTCGGCGCAAGCTGGCGATCCGGGTCCGGAGGGCGATCGGGTTGCCGGTCATGGGTGGCAAGATACGGCCGGCGTCGCACCGGGGTGCAAGTCCCGGATTCGAGACTTAGCCTATGCTGCTCGCCGTTGCGCGCGAATCTCCTCCTTGGTGGCAGTGTGAAAGTGGTGGCGAAATAGTGGGCTGAGAATGTGCCACGCCGCGGCGAAACGTCCCGACTGTTGCCACGAGCGCAACGTCAGAATCGCCTGCCCGCCAGCCAGGCCCCAGGCCATCCCGGATCGTTTCATTCGTTGGGTGACCAGAGTCTTGCATGCGGCCTCTTGGACCCCGCTGCCGATGGGTTGGCCGCTTGAGCTGTACGCGCCGTTGGGCATCTCATGACGGTGCCGCACGAAATAGCCCAATTCCTTCTGGATGAGGGGCCGCTGCTTTCCTTCCGAGCTCTTAAGCCGATAGCGGAGGGCGCGGATCGCCTTTTCCACGCCGTGGGGATCCTCCCGGAGGACCGTGCGCCACTGCGCCAGCTCGATCTTCAGCGCGGATTCGTCGTCGGAGAAGGCCCGCAGACCCGCGGCCAAATGTTCCCAGGCGTGGTAAAAGTCGATCATTTTCTCTCCATACCGTCCGATTGCCTGCTCGATCTCGCCGATAATCCGCCAGTTCTCTTCCGCTCCGT
>JACPHN010000244.1 GCA_016188575.1 Candidatus Schekmanbacteria bacterium | reverse complement strand
CGGACCGTTGCCAAGGCCCTTTCCCGTCGCTCTTGATTGCCTGATGCTCCCGTGAAACCGCGACTCAGTTGAAATTTCGGATTCGCACCCTGGTCGAATTCTGGCCGGCACAGATGGCCTGATTTTCGCCAGCGGCGAAGCTCAATCAGAGAGTGCCTACTGTATGGTAGAAGGATGGGGCCAACGCTCTGCATCGGCAAGCCGGAGTCGAGGTGGCGCGCCAGTAGATAGAGGGTGCCAGTGCCGCGAAAATCGTCGTCAACGGCGACCTCGAGGCTCGGCATCGGACCGGCCGTACTGGTTTCCGCCGACACGATTCGCGCACGCGCGATGGATAGCGGAGCCGCTGAATCGACGACGGAAAGCGCAGGGTCGCGGGCACGCAGTTGTTCCGCTCCGAGATCGATCGTGCGGCCGCTTGCCAGCGAAACGGTTACCCCCCACGCGCGGTACTGCCCGGAGATGAGATGGCCGTCATGCGGGGTGAGCTTGGCTTCCAGCCCCGTCGCGGCAGTCGCCTTGATGCCGATAAGCCGCCCAGGAACCTCGACCTGCTCAAGGTCGATTTCCACTGCGGTCACCGCGCTTTCGAGCGCAGGATCGCAACAAAGTCGGACGGCAACTGTGATCGTCTCGCCCACTGCCGCGTTATCAGGGGTGATTGCGATCGTGGCGTACTCGACCTCGACGGGTGCCGTATCGATCGGAAGGCTCCCGTCCAGCGCATCGGCAGCCGAAGCCGCGCTGTGGGCGAGCTTCCCTCGTGCCGAGGACAGTTGCTTGTGCCCCTCTGCGGGCGTTGATGCGGCAGCAGAAGAATCACGCGCCGCGGCTCGCTCCAGGCCGAAGGTCGCCGGCTGCTGACTCGCGGGACCGGACTGGGGGCTTCGCCAGGCGGTTGACTGCGCGTTGTTGGTGGTGGTGGCAGGTCCCAGGGCACCGTTTCGATCCGGCGCGGCGCTATCCGCGGGTCGACCAGACGTTGCGCCGGGAACGCCAGGGATCAGGCGAAATGCCGCCGCGAGCAGAATGAGGGCCGATACGACAATCGCAGCGGAGCCGATGGCAAAAGGGTTTCTCTGATGGCGGTTCATGATGTCGTGTCCTCACGGTAAAGTTTGAAGGTCGAGGGCGCCGGCCAGGCGGCCGGCCATCTCCGGAGTCGGCCTAGAAATACCACGGCCACGGCTCATCTCCGTCATCTCCTTTGCCATCGGAGCAGTATCCCGACAAATCGCAGTCGCCGTTCGTCTTGACGTTGCATTTCGAAAAACCCTCGCCGGCAACGGGCTTGCACATCGATACTCCAAGCTTTCTGACGCACTGCTGGCATCCAGCGGCTTCCGCGACGCGCGGCCCCGAGAGGACGACGGGACCCGCGAGGGTCAGGGTCGACAGAGCAATCGAAAGAGCGACCAAACCACGCATCGCAACATCTCCTGAGAGAGTTGATCATTCGGCCGCTTGGAATGCAATGATTATGCCAGATCCGGCCGTTCCTCGCTGTAGCCGGAAACGAGCATGAGGACTCCTTTTCCTGCTGCGTGGCTCACTCGCCGCACCGCGGTCCGCTTCAGGGCAACAGGGCTCGGCATCAGGGATTCGGCGTCGGTAGAAGCAGAGAGCTGCCAGCGCCGCCCCCGAGGTCGAGCTCCGCAACGAATGCGGAGCTGTCGCCGTCACCTGCACCGGCAGGCCGAGGGGGAGCTCCTTGCGGTGCTCACCGCAACGGCAGGCTCCCGCGCGCGGGGGGGGAGGGAGAGTTGCGCCTGCCGGCTCCGCAGGCGCCAGATCACTTTGCCGCGCGGTCCGAAGGAAATGCCGGGAAAGCGGTGAACAGGCCATTTCCTCTGCTAGCTCATCCTCCGACGTGGCGGCAGCCTCCAGATCGAGCTCCAGCACCAGCCTTGGAGCCGGGCGAAACTGCTTGCGCGCCAGGAACCCGATCAGCTTCTGCTCGTCCCAGGCGACCTCCGTGCGCAGGATCGAGATGCGCAGCGCCTTCAGGTTGCGGACCAGATGCTCGACGAGGGCGCTCGCCACGCCCTGTCGCTCGTATGCGGGGTCGACAAGAATGGTGTCGAACACGGCGACGGGCTCCGGCAGGCCGAATTCTCCGTAGTGAAGGTTGCCGAGCACCGCGCCGACGAGCACGCCGTCGAGCTCGGCGCCTAGCGAGATGCAGACGTCGGAGTCGTCGAGGGCGCGTTTCAGTTTCCCGGAGAACCAGCGGCTGCGCCGGCGGCCGGTGTACTTCTCGTCGATGCGCGCCAGCCGTTCAAAGTCATCGACCGTGAGCGTGCGAATGCTCAGGCGGCTCCGGCTCTCGTCCATGCTGTGCCTCCAAGCCCTAGCTTTTCGTAGCGATATGCACCCCAGATCGCGGCGCCGATGGCGCCGGCATGAATGCTCAGAACGTGCGACGCCAGCGCGAGGGGCGGCACTCCAGAGGCCGCCGTTCGTTCCTTGTCCAGCGCCGCGGCGAGCGCCGCCTGCAGCCCGACGTCGAGCGCAAGCCCGCCGCTCAGGAACACGACACCATCCGCGTCGATGGATCGTAGGAGGCGGCCAAAGCGGACTGCCATGCTGTCGTGGATGCCACGCAGAATATCGGCGGCGGAAATGCCGCGCGACACCATGTTGATAACGTCCGTTTCCGCGAGCACCGCGCAGATCGAGCTGATCTTCTCCGGATCGGCCGCCTGCAGGGACAGCGGGCCGATCTCGGCCTGCGAGACGCCGAGATAGCGAGCGATGTTTTCGAGGAACTGCCCCGACCCCGAGGCGCACTGACTGGTCATCTTGTACCGTAGCACGCGACCGCGCGGATCCATGGCGACGGCGCGCGCGTGCAGCGCACCGATGTCGAGCACAGCGGTGGCCCGCGGCTCCAGAAAGAGCGCACCGCGCGCATGCGTCGTCATGCCGTAGAAGTGACCCGTCGCCAGCTCCACGTCTTCCCCTTCACCCGTGGTCGCCACATAGTGGATTCGCTCGACACCCGCGCTGTCGGCCGCCAGGCGAAACACCTCGTCTACCACCGCCGCGATGTCGCGTTTGCGGATGCGCCCGCACGCGTGCGCCACGAGCTCGGGGCCGTTCGCACCGGTGCTCATCACCACCGCCTTGACTGCGCCGTTTCCCACGTCGATACCCGCGCTCACCGTCATGCGGCCACCATCCGATGCGCGAACAGCGCCGCTCCGAGCGCACCCGTGAAGATGCTTTCGGATGAAATGTTGAGGCGGCGCGCCCCGTAGCTTTCGCCGACCAGCTCGCGCAGCGCTTGCACCGCGGCCGCGTTGCAGGCGACTCCGCCGGTAAACGTGAATTCGTCGGTGATGCCGCCGGAACGTGCCAGCAGGCTCATGGCGCGCAGGATGATCGCCCGGTGCAGCCCGGCGAGGATGTCCTCGCGACGCTCGCCGAGCGACAGGCGCTGGCGCAGCTCCGCGCCGGCAAACACGGTGCACGTGGAGGTGATGCGCACCCGGCGCTGGCTCTGCTGCGCCAGCGGACCGAGCTCGTGCAGGCCGATATTCATCTCGTCGGCGATGTAACCGAGGTAGCGCCCGCAGCCGGCGGCGCAGCGGTCATTCATCTGGAACCCTGTCACGATCCCGGTGGCGTCAACCTGAATCGCCTTGGTGTCCTGGCCACCGATGTCCAGGACCGTGCGCGTTCCCGGAAACATCGCGTGCGCACCAAGCCCGTGGCAGAGAATTTCCGAGCGGATCTGCTCCTTTGGAAACGGCAGCCGTGCGCGGCCGTAGCCGGTCCCGACGGTGCCGACTTCCGCGAATTCCGTGCTGGCCGCAGCTTCCACGGCCGCGCGCACGCCCGGCGGCTCGCCGAGCCGGCGCAGCGCCGCGCCGATGTGCTCGCGAAAACCAAGCGCCAGTGGCTCGTTCTCGACGCGAATGATGCACTTGTCGTAGAGCCCGAGGAGCAGGTCGAACGTCACCCCTCCGGCCGGCTCCGCGAGCTCCTCGGCGATGCGCGTATAGGCGGAGCCCATGGCGTCGCGGAAAAAATCGGACCGCGGCGCCGCCGCCACGGCCGCAAACCACGCCTCTTCCTCGGCGTTTACCCGCGCAAAGACCCGGTCGATGACCACCTCGAGTCTGTGGCGCAGCGGGCCGCGCACCGCAGCGGCAGCCTCCGTCTGGACGAGCTCCTGCAATCGCGCCATCTGCGTCAGCGTCTGCTCGACGCGAAACGCCCGCAGCAACCGCGCCAGCTCCTCCGGCCCCGCGATCTCGCGGACTGCTCGGCGAAGCAGCGCGAAGCGCGCGGCGATGAATCCCTCGGCGCGCGCCACGCGGACCGCGTGTCCGTAATCCGCCCGCGAGTTGGTGATCCCGCGGCCGAGCACTTCGCCGCTCTCCCCGAGAATCACCGCCTTGGTCGTCGTGGACCCGAGATCGACTCCGACCACGCACCTCATAAAGCACCCTCGGCAGGTCGTCGCGCTTCGATCATCTGCAAGTAACTCTCGACGCGATTCTTGATGTTCGCGGCAGAAAAATACCGCGGATCGACGAGATCCGATTCGACGAACGCTCCAGGAATTCCCGTCCGCCGTTCTACCTCGCGAAGAATCATGAGCTGCCCGGCCGAGAACGAGTTGCACGACTTCACGGAGTTGATCAGGAAACCGTCGGCGCGATAGTCCGCCACATACGATGCGAGCATCTCAGCGCGCGAGGGCAGGTTGAGATTGGTGTAGCAGCCACCGCAGTAGTCCGCCATGGTCCCGAGCGGGTCGCTCGGATCGTGCCGGAAGCCGAAGTCGTAGGTGCCGCCGACCTTGGTGTAGGTGGAGGCGACGACGACGGCCTTTTCCTCGGCGAACATCGACCAGAACTCGCGAAAGTGGGTCCAGTTCGGCGGGCCTTCGACGACGAGGCGATAGCGCTGGTCGTTGAGCGGGCCGACCGGCGTCATCGGGCCGAGACCGGCCGCGGCGCGCTCCTCCACTTCTGCGCGCAGCGCGCGGTAGTAGGCCACGCCCTCGGGCGTGCCGCGAAATGCGCTGAAGATCGGCCCGACGTAGTACACGGCGCCGAAGTAGGCGTCGATGGGGCTCGGGACGCGTTTGGCCGACTGGAGCACGGCGACGAGATCGTCTTCGGCCTGGGCGCTCCGCGCGAGGTTCTCGCGCAGGCGGTCGGCATCGTATTGCCGCCCCGTCAGCGCCGCAAGCGCCGGAATCACGAGCTCCTTTACTTGCTTGACGACATACGCCCGGTGCTCCGGCTCCAGGTGTCCATCGCCCTGGTAGGGGATGTGGAGAAACACCGTGGGGCACTGGTATTCCTCACGCAGCAGCTCGAACCACTTCATGAAGGTATAGCATCCGGTATAGGACAGCAGGAGCAAGTCGGGTCGCGGCAGGCGCGTGCCAATGGGGCCGACGTTGCCGCTTTTTGCCATGCCGATGTCGCACTTGACGTAGGTGCAGACGTCCTCGGAATGCCCGAGCCTTTCCGCTTCGGCGATGTAGTCGCGGCTCTTCCCGCGCATGCCGGACTGCAGGGCGTTGATCTCCGGCAACAGGGGCAACGCGCCGAATGAGCGCACGAGCTCCGTCAGGTTACCCGGCACAAAGGTGTAGACAACCTTGTCGCCCGTTTCGGGTGCCGCTTCCAGGCGGTGGAAGTGGTCGGCGATCATCTCCTTCTGCAAGACCATGGCGTGGTCCTTGAGCGGTTCGCTCATCAGACACCTCCCCACAGCTTGATGGAGTCCGCGAACGTTCCGGCCTGCTCGCGGAACGGCTG
Source organism: Candidatus Schekmanbacteria bacterium (assembly GCA_016188575.1). Lineage (GTDB taxonomy): Bacteria > CSSED10-310 > JACPHN01 > JACPHN01 > JACPHN01 > JACPHN01. Next base: position 17,630 of record JACPHN010000244.1, on the reverse strand, counting down.
GAGCTGTCCGGTATTTTCGGCGTACTTGAACGCAATGCTCGGGATCCCCTCGACGTCGGCGGCGGCGCGGAGGAGCTGCCGGTCGAGCAGGCTCGGGTCGCAGAAGCTCGGCGAAGCGAAGATGATGCCGTCGGCCCGCGCCTCGCGGACGCGTTGCGCGACGAGCTGCCGCTTGCCCGCGGGATTCGGCTCGTAGAGCACGGAGGTCGCCACGGCGTGCCGGATGAAGGTCTCGGCCAGGTTGGCGGCCGGATCTCCGGCGGTGGCGACGTCCGCAGTCAGGAAGCGGTTTCCGAGCAGAAAGTCATCGTCGACGATGGCGCACCCGGCCCGCTCGATGGTCTTGATGAGCGCCAGCGGGGGCTGCTCGCAAAAGGCCCCCATGACCACGACGCGAATGCGGTCGCGAGCGCGGCGGGGTTCGCGCTCGGTGGCGGCGAGATAGGCCTGCGCCCGAGCGATGAAGAGGTCTACCGGGACGACCTCGCCGGCTCGCATCAGGAGGTAGAGCTCTTCGGTGGGGATGCGTTCCGGGTCCTCGCGCCGGGCCGCGTACAGCGTGCGGACGAGGCGGCGCGCGACGTTGTACTCCGAGATCGCAGCGCACAGGTCGTCGTCGTTCGGATCGCGGCCGCCGACGCGGCAGAGCTCGCGCTGCAGCGTGCGAAGCTCGGTGGTCCAGAACGCGCCCGCCGCCGCGACGTCTCGGAGCTGGGGCACATCGACGTAGCGCACGTAGACGCCGGGATACATCAGTTTCCACATGCCCGACAAGTTGCGGATCACATCGCAGGTCGAGGGAAAAAGAACAGCGGAGAGGGCCGACAGCCTGCCGGACTCGGCGAGCTCGATGACCGAGCGCGGCAGATGGCAGATGTAGGACTGATAATAGGCGTCGCCGCGGATAATTTCGATCTGGTCGCCCCCGCCATGAATGCCGACCGGCAGCATGCCGGCAGCGCGGATCACCTCGCGCGGCGCGTAGACGGGGAGGTAGCCGCAGGCGTGGCGACCCGAATGCGCGGCGAGCCAGGAGCGCACGGATGCGAGGTCGAGATCCTCATAGAGCCGTAGCGCCCAGTCGACGATTTCCGCGCGGGTCATCGATTGGTCCAGCGTGGAGCGCGGCGCTCGAGAAATGCGGTAAGCCCTTCGACGGGATCGGCGTGGCGCATGAGCTCGTCGAGATACAGCGCCTCCAACTCCGGGACGTCGTGCGCGAGCGCCGCGGCGAGCGGCCGGCGAGACGCGCGCCAGGCGAGCTTGACGGCCAACGGCGAAAGCGGCGCCAGGCTCGCCGCGAACCAGGTCTGAAAAGCGGCCTCGGGATCGTCCGTGCAAGATGCGGCCAGACCGAGCGAAACGGCCTCGCTTCCGGTGATTGCCCGGCCCGTCAGAATCAAATCGGTCGCGCGCGCGCCGCCAATGCGCCACGGTAAGGCCGCCGCGGCGATCGGTGGAAAGACGGCCAGCTTGATCTCCGGAACCGCAAAGCGCGCGCTCGGGTCGCAAAAAATCCATCCGCACCACAGCGCCAGCTCGAAGCCGCCGCCGAGACACTGGCCGCGCACCACGGCGACCGACGGCACCGAGAGCGCCTCGAGCTGGCGAAAAAGGTTGTGAAATGCCGGCAGGAGCTTGCCGACCGACGCCGGCAGATGTTGCTCGACGGAGGCGCCGAAGCTGAAGTGGCCGCCCGCACCTTCGAGCATGACGGCCTTGAGCTCGGGCCGCACCGGGTGCAGCGAGTCCAGCCGGGCGCCAAGCTCCGCGATCATCTCCAAATCGAGCACGTTTCCCTTGGGCCGATTGAGGATCAGCCGCTCGAGCTGGCCGTCCTGTTCGCTGCTGGCGAGGATGGCGTCGCTCACCGCCGGTCATCCTGTGGGAGGATGGCCGCGACGAGCTCTTCGCTCCACGGTTCACCTGCGGCGAGGCGCTGACGCAAGCCTATGAAGTCGATCTCGCGAGCGCCGCTGGTCCCGCCGCGATGAAACGCGGTGAACCCCGCGCGGGCCTCGGTCAGCATGTTCAGCGCCAGCCATTCGCGGCTGGTCTCGCGATTGCGATCCCAGTGCTCGAGCTTGTGTTTGCGAACACTGCCGATCGTCTTGCGCAGGCAGTTGGGGAAGGTCATCAGCAGCCTGGTCGTCAGCCGGTCAACGGCCCGGTCGAGCGGCGCCAGAGTCACGACTCCACGCTTCAGCAGCTCCTTGCCCCGCGCCGCATCGGCGCCTTGCTTCTTCTCGCCGTAGACGATCCGGCCGCTTTCGTCCGCATAGCGGTCAGTGACTGCAAGCGGGTTGGCAATGAGCTCACCGTCCACTTCGAGGGCGGGCGCGATTTCGTGGATCAGCCCGAGCCGGTGGGCCTTGTGAGCGGTCCAGGTGTCACACAGCGTGCAGCTCTCCATGGCGCGCTCCGCCCCCACGAACAGCGGCAGGAAGTCCGTGGAACCGCCATCGGGCGCGCTGCCGTGACGCGGGCCTGCCTGCCCGAAGAGTGCGAGATCTTGAGCGACGCTGAAGTCGCAGGCCATGCCGATCTCTTGCCCGCCGCCGATGCGCATGCCATTGACGCGGCACACGACCGGCCGATCACAATGCAGGATCCCGGTGACCATGTCGTTGAACAGCCGCATGTACTGCAGATATTCTTCCGGGCGGCCGGCATAATTCTCCGCATATTCCCGCGTGTTTCCTCCCGTGCAGAAGGCCCGCGATCCGGCTCCCGTGAACACCACGGCAACCGCGGCGCGATCCGCCGACGCCTTGCGGAAGGCGAGGACAACCTCCTTGACTGTATCCGTGGTGTATGAATTGAGCTCCCTTTCGTTGTCAAGCACGATCCAGACGTTGTGGAGACCGCGGACCGGGTTACCCGCCGGATCGAGCACTTCGCGGTGCTCGTAGCGGATCCTCGCAAAGCGCGTCTCGACAAGCTCGTGGTCAATCATCATCGCACCTACCAGTCGCCGGAGGGGATCAGCACGGGGCGCTCGAGGATCTCGCCGCGCTGGGCACTATGGAGGACGTCGGCGCAGCGGTCGAGAGCGAAACCGCGCACGTGCGGAGCGACGGCAACGCGGCCGGAGAGGACGAGGTCGAGCACCGCCGGATACAGGCCGGGATCGCATCCCCAGTTTCCGTAGATCTCGGCGTCAAAGGCCATGACGTTGCTGAGCCGGAGCGGCACGTCGGTGGGGGTGAACCCCACGACCGACAGCGACCCGCCGAAGGTCAGAAGCGCGAACGCGGTCTGTTGACCCGCGGGGGTACCCGAGGTCTCGAAGATGCGCCAGCCGTCGCCGGCGATGCTGGCGGCGCGAGCACAGGCTCTGACGGCGTCGCGGACCTCGCGCGGCCGGAGATGCGCGGCGTCGATGGTGTGCGCCGCGTTGCTCGCGCGGGCGCGGCTCAGACGCTCCGGGTCGATATCGATGGCGACCACGATCGCGCCGACCGCCGCGGCGATCTGCACCGCAAAACCGCCGACACCGCCGCAACCGACCACCACGGCGAGCTCGCCCTCGGCGAGACCCGAGCGCACGATCGCCTGATACGGAGTCGTCACGGCATCGGCGACGACGGCCATCTGCCACAGACCGAGCGTCCCGAGCCTGCTCTCGTCGACGCGGCAAAGCCAGCGCGCGGGCACCACTACATGGGTGGCAAAACCGCCGTCGAAGTCGTTTCCCGGCATGGCCTGATGTAGACAGGCGGTGCGGCGACCGCGCTCGCACTGCCGGCACCGGCCACAGGGAATAACCGCGGGTGCCACCACCGCGCTGCCTCGCCAACGTTCCGCCTCGGCGCTCGTCCCCGTGGCGATCACGCGCCCGGAGATCTCGTGCCCCAGAATGAGGGGAGGGTCTTTACGGGTTTTCACTCCGCCGAAAAGAAATCCGAGGTCGGTGTGGCAAACGCCACACCCCGCCACCTCGAGTAGCACGGAATCGGCAGCAAGGTGGTCGATCAACAAGCGCTCGGCGCGAATCTCCAGAGGCTCTCCAGGTTGCACGGAACATAAGCGCCAGCCGACGCCTTCGATGGGCTCCATGGCTCCTCCTCGCCGTCGAAACCTCACCACGGCACCGCCGGCGCCCAGGCCGGTGCGCGACCGACGCAAGCTGCTGCGGCGGGCCAACTGACCCGACACGTCCAGCAGGAGGCTAGCTGCCGGCAGGCGTCTTTGTCAAGCACGGAGGCTCAACTTGATTCGACCGTCTGTTCAGCGTCAACGCGATAGCGCCCCTTCTTTCATGGGTAGGTACTTCGGCGTCGGCCGAATATCCGGTGTCGTCCTTTGCTCTTCTTCCCGCCGCAGGCTTCGGTGAGCAGGGGCGCGATTCATCGGGCCGAGGTGGTGGTGAGTTGCCTCGCCCGAGCTCGGGTCATTCGGGACAGTCGCCAGGTCGTAGAGCGAGCTCGCGGTGAGTTGCCCGTTGGCGAATGCGAGCATCTCGGCGTAATGGACGCGTGGGCTCATGGCGCCGCCAGATGCCCGTGATTGCGCAACCACTGGCGCTGTTCTGCCGTAAAGTCCTCGACAAGGTAGCCACGGAAGAGGCGCTGTTGCCCTCCGGCTGCCCCGAACGCTTCCTGCGCTCGGCGCAACCTGCCGATGTCCTTGTCCAGCGGGCTGCCTGGGCCGGTGCCGATTGTCGTTGTCAGGCAGCGCGCCTCCTCGAGCATGCTGGCGGCGGACTCGCCATTTGCCAGCGCGATGTGGCCGCCGAGGCAGATTGCCCAGGTCAGGCTGGGGAGCCAGCGCCGCTCGCGGAGCGTGGTCACCGCCAGTGCGCTCAGCCGCCGCGCCTGCAGCGCATCGCCGCCGGCGACAAGCGCGAATCGCGCCTGCGCGGCGAGCGCTCGCCCCGTGGTTACGGTGTCTCCAAGCTCGCGGGAAACCCTCAGCGCCTGCTCGATGGCGACTTCTGACGCCTCCATGCGCCCCAGCGCGAAGCACTCGCACGCGAGATCCGCGAGCAACAAGCCCTCGGCGTGCCTGTCGCCGGCTTCGCGCGCCAGCTCCAGGGCGAGCCCCAGGCCATAGTGCGCATCCTGCAGGTAGCCCAGCTCATGGTGCGCAATGGCCAGGTTGCGGAGCCACCACCCTTCGGCACGTCGATCGCCGATCTCGCGCGACATGGCCAGCGCCTGCTCGAAGCCGGCGAGCGCCTCCTCCACGTGGCCCTGCCGGCAATCCAGAATCGCGACGTTGCCCCGCCACCAGCTCTCGGAGGACCGATCGGCGAGCTCGCGCGCTAGGCTCAGCGCCTCGGCGTACGCCTCCCGCGCTTCCGCGCTTCGCCCCTCGCCGCCCAACAATCCGGCGAGCGCGCCGAGCCACCAGCCCTCGGCCTGCTTGTCGCCGACCTCGCGCGCGATGGCCAGCGCCTGCTCGTAACCGTTTTGCGTCGCGATCATCGGTACCCGCTCGAGCCGCACCGTGGCAAGGTTTCCGACCCACAGTGCCTCGTCCCGCCTGTCCCCCACCTCGCGGGCAAGGGCCAGTGCCTGTTCATACCCCGTTTGGGCCTTCTCCACTTCGCCGAGCTCCAGGTGCACCGTGGCGAGGTAGCCGCACACGCGGCCCTCGCCGCGGCGATCGCCGATCTCGCGCGCCGCGGCCAGCGCGCCATCGAGCTCGCTCGCGGCGTCCGCCCAGCGCGCCTGGACGCGCAGCACGTCGAAGCCCAGCTCGCGCCTGGCCTCGATGCTCTCAGAGGTCGGCTCCGCCACCAGCGCGAGGTGCGCGCGATAGAGTCGCTCGGCCTCCTGATGCGCGAAGCGCTTTGCTGCGGCGCGCGCCGCCAGCAGGTAGCAGGAACGCGCGCTGGCGACCTCGCCGGCCAGCTCGAAGTGGTGTCCGCGCCGGGCATGGACCGCGCCATCGCCGGTCACGGCGGTCTCCAGCGCCAGCGCCACCGCCAAATGAAGCGCCCGGCGGCGCGCTGCCCCCGTCCCGGCGTAGATCTCTTCTCGCAGCTTGTCGTGGACAAAGACGAGGTTGCCGCGATCGCGTCCCTCGAGAATGTTGCGGCGCATCAGCTCGGCCGTGGCCGTCAAGCAATCCATTCCCTCGCTTCCGGCCACGGCGTCGAGCAGCGCGCTTGGGATCTCGCGCCCGACCACGGCAGCAACCTCGAGCACCTGTCGCGAGCGCTCCGATAGGGTGACGAGGCGGCCGGCGAGCAGGTCGCGGATCGACCGCGGCAGCGGCACCGCCCCGTAGCTCAGCGTGCCGTCGCCGCCGCGGGCGACATCGGTGACCTGCCAGTCCTCGCGGTCATCTCGCCAGATCAGTCCGCGATCAACCGCGGCGCGCAGATACTCGCCGGCGAAAAACGGGTTCCCCTCCGAGCATTCGACGAGGAAGCGGCTGAAGATCGCGGGCGCGGGATCTACTGCCAGCATGTCGCCGACGAGAGCGCGCATCGGCGCCTCGCCGAGCTTCCCGAGCGCGAGCAGGCGCACACCGGGCGCTGCCGCAAGCGCCTGGAGCTCCGCGGTGCGCTCCTCGCTTCGGTATAGCCCCACGAGGAGCAGCCGCGACGCCGCGGCGAGCCGCCGCGCCGCCACGTGACCGAGGAACGCCATCGCGAGCTCGTCCGCCCATTGGAGATCGTCAAGCACGACGAGTGCCGCGTGCTCCGCGGTAAGCGCGGTGAGGACACCCCATAGATACTGAATCAGTCGTAGGCGAGCCGCCTCCGGAGCCAGCGTGGCCGGCTGCGGGTAGGTGCGGTGCGCGTCGAGGCTGCTCAAGAACGGAAAGTACTGCGCCAGGACCGCCCTGCGCCGCCCTAGCAGGCGGTCCGTCTCCGCTGGTCCGCGCTCATGGCAGCGGTCCGCGACGTGCTCAATCACGCCGCGAAAGGCGCCCAGCGCGGCGGCCCGGCCCGCGAGGCAGTTGCCGTGGAGCACGAGCACACCGCCGCCTGATGCCCGTTCCGCGACCTCCAGAGCCAACCGGCTCTTCCCCGCACCACTTTCCCCGTGCACCAGCACCAGGCCGCCATTCTCGCGCTGCGTCGCACGCACCATGTCCAACAGCGTGCGGAGCTCGCGCCGGCGTCCGGCAAACCGCGGGCGGTACAGGCAGGGGCGGGTCGCCGAGGCCTGCTCCCAGCCCGTGCTCGCCGCGCCGGCGAAGCGTGCGAGCGCGGTGGCGACGGCGCGCACGTGCCCCGGCCGCCGCGATGGCTCCTTGGCGAGCAGGCGCATCACCAAGTTCTCGAGACCCGCGGGCAAATCCGGGGCGTACACGGACAGCGGTGGCGGCTGCCGGTAGAGGTGCGCCTTGATCACTTCCGTGGCACTGCCGGCGAATGGCCGTTGACCTGCCACGAGCTCATACAGCATCACGCCGAGCGCGTACAAGTCGGCACGGGCATCGATATCGCGACCGCGAATCTGCTCCGGCGACATGTAGTGGGGTGTCCCCAGGGCGCCGATCCGCGCGGCCACGCGCTCGCGGCCCGCGTAGCCCCCGGGCGACGCCAGCCCGAAGTCGATGAGGATCGGTGCGCCCTCGGGTGTGACCAGCACGTTGTCCGGCTTGAGGTCGCGGTGCACGAAGCCCTCGCCGTGCAGGTACGCCAGGGCGCCGCAGAGGCGACAGATGAGGGCCAGAGGTGCCGTGAGGTCCGCGCCGATAGGGAGAACCACGGCGATGGCGTGCGGCGCATCCTCACCAATCGAGAGCGCGGCCGTCATCCTATCCGCCGGCGCTTCCTCGGGCGCCTCGACTGCGGAGCTGGTAGCCCATGACCGCGGCGGCAGGGCGGTCAGGTGCTGCCGCATCGAGGTGCCCTGGACGAAGGGCATCGCGAACCATGGCATGCCGTCGTGCAGACCGTCGGCGACCACGCGCACGATACCGGGGTGGTCGAGCATCGACAGGGCGCGAATCTCCCGGCGGATCGCCTGCAACAGGGACCGCGTCGGCAGCTTCACCATCTTGAGCGCCACTACGGTGCCGGTCGCGGCGTGCCGGGCGCGATAGACCGCGCCCATGCCACCCTCCGCCAGCCGCTCTTCAAGGCAATAGGGGCCAACGACTTGTGGCGCCGGCGCGCTCGCACCTGCGCCGCCCAGTGTGGCGGTTCCGCACTCCGTCTCCTGCGGCGCGCTGCAGCCTGACAACGAAGTCCTCCTTTCGCCGCTGCGTCCGGGGCGACGCCGGCCGTGTCTAATCGAATTCCATGCTGCGCAACCCGCTATTGCTCAGGACCGCCTCCCGCTGCGGGCAATCATGAAGGAAGTCGCAGCTTCGACAGTACTTGTTCATCTTCGGCGCGTACTCGACTTCCGCCTCCATACGGGCACAGACGCCATCCACGAACGCGACGAGGCCTTCTACATCCCGATCCGTGCGTTGCGTCGTGAGCTTTTCGTCGTGATAGAGCATGAACAAACTGAGCTTGCTCGGCGAATACCCGAACGCCTCGCGGCACGCCCAGAAATAGGTAGTGAGCTGCATGTCCTTGTCCACCTGTTCCTGCGTGCGCCGCGTCGGCTCGGTCTTGTAGTCGATGACCTCGCGCGTGCCGTCGGGCAGCAGATCGATGCGGTCGATGTAGCCGTTCATGAGGCCGCGCCTGCCGATCGGCAGCTCGAAGAACGCCTCGATCGCCTCGGCCTTGCGGAACGGTTGCCCGGCGACGAAGCGCTGGTAGTATTTCCGGAGCATGTCGAGGCCCTCCTTGAAATACTTTTCCTCCTCCTCGGGGTTGGCGTAGCCGAGGCGGTGCAGCTTCCAGGTCTCGTGGAACATGCGGCGCAGGGTTCGCCACGACGGGCGGCGGCCGATGCCATCCCAGCAGTAGAGCTCTTCGAAGGTCGCGTGAATGCAGCTCCCGAAGCTGAAGAACGGCTTCGGCTTCTGGCGCACACCTTCCACGTACACTTTCTTGTAGGCGCGCGGGCAGCGGTCGAAGAGGCTCATCTTGGAATAGGAGAGGCGAAGGCGCGGCTTGACGTCGGCGCTGGTGCGCGGCGCCAGCACGGTGCTCGGAGCTGCCTTCCACGCCTCGCAGCGGCCGCGAAACTCACACCGCCTGCACCACCAGCCGCAGGTCGCGGCGAAATCCCCGTCCTCGATTCTGCGCACGAGGCCGCGGATCTCGGCGCGCGTCGACTCCAGGTTCGCGAGGTCGAACGAGCCGCATACTCGCCGGCCGGCTTGCAGGAAATAGAAGCTGAAGGAATCGACCAGGCCACCAACGCGAGGCAGATCCCGGGAGGCGAGGTATTGGATGCCCGCTCCGAGATCGTGGGGGATGTCGGCGGGATCGCGAACGCGCTTGCCCGTCTTGAAGTCGAAGACGTGAAAGCGGCCGTCACGGTCATAAGCAACGAGGTCGAGGGTCGCGTTCACGATGACGCGACCCAGGATCAATCGGGTGGTCTTGTTCGCCGTGTATGGCATCAGACCGGCGGTGCTCCACCACGCGTGATACCGTGCGAGCGCGTCCTGCGCGTTCTGCTTGAACGCGGCCTCCTCCGGTCCCACCGCATCGCGGTCGCCGCAAGCCTGTTCGCGGCGCCATGCGTCGTCGTAGTCGCGGCGGATCCACACCTGCTCGAGCCGCTCCAGCATCCAGCCCAGGTCAGGCGCCTGTCCGGCGTGGATTTGGCGGCGGTGAAACTGCTCGAGAACGTCGTGCAAGCTGCGATCGAACGACAGGTGCGGGGATACTTCGCGGCCGGCGTCGGACTGCGCGCGATCGACCGCGCGCTCGACGTAGCGATACTGATATTTCGCGGGGCACTGCCGATAGGTGTCGAGTCGGGAAAAACGGGTGCGGACTTCTTCGTGCCCGGTAAGCTGGCGAAACCTGGCGAGCGCTTCGCGGGTCAGCCGGCCGAGCAGCGCCACCGCGCCCGCGGGGCGCGAGAGCGTGCGCGTCTCCACGGTCGATTAGCTCCTCTCGGGAATGACTTTGTAGGTTTTTCCGTCCGTCAAGACCGTGATGGACCCTTGCGTGTCCGTGCGATAGACCGTGGCGCGGGCGCGCTCATAGCTCGCCAAAGTGGTGGCGGCGGGATGCCCGAACTTGTTGTTCTTACCACAGGAGATTACCGCTACCTGCGGCGTTACCAGCGAGATGAAGACGCGCGACGACGAGGTGTTGCTGCCGTGGTGGGGCGCCTTCAGGATATGCGCGCGGAGCTGATCACCGTAGACGAGGAGACCTTGCTCTCCCTCGAGCTCGGTGTCTCCGGGGAACAGCACGCGAATGGTTCCGTAGCGGAGGAGCAGCACGACGGAGTTGTTGTTTTCGTCGGCGCCGGTTCCCTTGAGCACCTGGGCGGGAGGAGCCAGAGCGGTTATCGAGAGCTCAGGTCCCCAGTCGAGCACGTCGCCGCCGCGCACGAGGCGATAGTCACTGCCTTCCGCTTCGACGAGCCGTAAAAACTCCTCATAGGTGCGCGTCGTCATCTTGATTCCGGGCTCGAAGACAGCGGCGACTTCGAGCGCCTTGAAAACACTGAGGAAGCCGCCGAGATGGTCCATGTGGGGGTGGGTGAGCACGACTCCGTCGAGGCGCTCGACGCCCACCGTGCGCAGGAACGGGACGATCGTCTGCGCGCCGGCGTCGTAGCTCTGGTGCTCGGTCGCGCCGGGACCGGCGTCGATGAGGTAGTTGCGGCCAGCGGGAGTGTGGATGAACGCGGCGTCGCCCTGGCCGATGTCGAGAAACACGATTGCCATGATTCCAGGCGGCCATGGGTTCGCGGCTGGCGCGGCGGGAGCTGCCGCCAAATCGGCGCCCTCGGAGGGGTTTTTCGCCCCACCCAGGGCGGCACCGCCGTCGGCTGCCCGCAGCCCGGCCCACACCGCGAGCGCGCAAAGCGCGGCCAGAGCCGCGAGCAGGGAAAACTCGCGCAGCCGAAAACCGGGAGGCAAACGCGTCTGAACAACCTCAGTGGATTCAGGTGTGCGAACGGGCAGTTCCGGATCTGCACCGCTACTTGACGGAGATGTCATCCTGAATGCCCTCGAAGGTCTTTGGCCCGATGCCCTTGACGTTCTGAATTTCGCCGATGTCCTTGAACGGGCCGTTCTTTTCCCGATACTCGATGATCCTGCGCGCCGTGGCGGGCCCGATTTTCTTGAGCGTCTCCAGGTCGGCCTGGGTAGCGGTGTTGATGTTGACGGGCCGGCCGAGGCCGCGACCATGGGGCGACGCAGGCTTCTCGGACGCGGATGCGGAGGCGGATGGCGCGGCGGCCTGCCCGCTTCCGGCGCGAGCGTAGGGGCGCAGCTTGTCGATCACGGACTTGTTGAGCCGCGGAACCTTGCTGAGATCGTCAAGCGCGGCGAATGGTCCGTTGGCGTCCCGGTAGCGCACGATGTTGCCGGCCGTCACCTTGCCGATGCCGGGGAGTTTTTCGAGCGCGGCGGCAGTAGCGGTGTTGATGTCGAGCTTGCTGGACGATGTGGTGGTGACGGGCGCGGCGCGTCCGGCGGCCGGCGGCTCCGCCAAGGAATTCTCGGTCGCCTCGGCGGAATGCCCGCGGGCGGCCGGACCGGGCACCTCGCCGCGATCGTGAGCGTGCCGCCGGTTTTGCTCACCGACGGGGCCGCCCGGAGCTGCCGATGGCACCGCAGAAGCCGACGGGCTGCCTGTTTCCGGTGCACTCCTGGAAAACACCCCCGCCCAATGAACGGCGACGGCCACGACGATCAGCGCGATCGTTCCCGCCGCAATCTGCTTCAGCAGCAGCCGCGGGTCTGGAGCCGCGGACGCCGGCGAAAATAGCGGGTGACTCCTGTCGAGATTTCCGGCGAAGGAGCCGCCCAGACGCGGGGCGGTCGCCGCGGGCCGCCGGGCTGGTTCTTCCGGCGTCTCCTGGCCGCGCGGGCTCGCGCTCACGGGCGGCTCCCCGAGCTCGTCGTCGAGCTCGGACAGGAGGTCGCCCACGTCAAGTGCCGCAGCCAGCTCCGGTATCGGCGAATGCGGCGCCGGCTTGTCCGCGGCGAACGTCGCGGTGCCGGAACGTTCGTTCTCCGCGATGGCGCGGACGATCCCCTCGATTTGCGCCTCGCGCAACTGCACGACGTCGAACACACCGAGAAACGACTCGTCCGCCAGCACTACGGCGAGATCGACGGACCGCCGCCGCGCCTCCGCCATGGCGTTCTGCAGCGTATCGGGCTCCAGCAGCCCCAGGCGCTCGACGAGCACCGGGAGCTCCTCGGAAGGGTTCGCGCCGCGCGCGGCAACGAGCTTGCCCGCGGCGAGCCAAAGCGTCCGCACCCCGGATTCCTGCGCGACGGTCACGCGGCCCGTGCTCGCGGCATCGGCCAGCCGCACGAGCAACTCTCGGAATGGCACCACTGTCAGATCATTGCGAACGTCCACGGCTTTGACTCCCTCAGGCGACTTCTGCCCGCTGATTCTAGTTCCCCGAAGGCCAAGCTCATAGCCATCGACCGCTGTCGTCCGGCGATTCGGGGCGGCGCCACAGCGCCTCCTTCCTTCCCTCCCCCGGCGTGCGGAGGGAGGCGAGAGGGGCTCGCGACCTGGCCACGAGCATGCCAAGTGCCAGCAGGACACCCCCGACCGCGACGGCTGACGATACCGGCACGTCGCCTGCCTCCGGCGCCGCGGTGCCCGCGAGCCGCTCGAAGTATTTGGCCATCACGGCCTCCCCCCGCTTGCCGCGTATGGAGGATTCCGCCGCCAGCGGCGCCTCCACGTACCGGTACGCCCAGGTGAAGGCGCCCATCAAGAACTCGCGCGCCTCGAGCGTCTGGTAGAGCGCCTCGAGCTGGCGCGCCTGGGAAATTTCGCCATTGGCGTCCGCAGTGCTCGTTTGCGGCTCGACGTGTACCGTATAGAACACAACCGGCTTGCCCCAGCGCGTCCATCGCGGATCCACCTTATCCGCAAACAGCGCCTCGTAACCCGCTCGCCACTCCGCCACGGAGCTGTCAGTGGCAAGCGATGGCTGGCCGGTGTCGTAGGTCGTGACACCTACGTAGTCGGCAAGGCCGACGAAATCGAATTCCGAAACTCCGCCGTTGATGAGGATCTTGCCGCCGTACACCGAGCGCACCTTGCCGATGAGCTCGGTAACGGCATCGTCGAAAGAGGCCATGTAGGCTTCCGACGAATAGGCCCACGCCGGCGCGAAGACGTGAAACATGAATCCCGGCAGCATCAAGACCTCGACGTCAGCCTCCTCCGCGACCTGCGCATTCCACATCCAGAATCGCTCGGCGATCGCAAGCCAGACGTTCCACCAATCGTCAGAGAGCTGTCCGGAGAGGAGCTGCTGCCAGTTGGGATGCACTTCCGGGTTGAATTGCGGGCCGAGAAACACGCGAAAGCCGCGCGCATGGGCGGTGGCCGCCTGGGCCAGGATATCTTCGCGCGGGGTGAGCACGCTCGGGGCCAGAATCTGCCGCGGTTCCAGAGTTGGCACCGGCTGGAGCGCTCCGTAGCTCCACACGGACGAGAGCGCGACCCAGTCGGCGTTGTGCCGGCGCGCACTGTCCAGCGCGGCGCCGGTGAGCGGTCGAAACTCGGAGCCCCAGTAGTCGGGGAAATAGACGCCGGCGAGAAAGCCCGGCCGGGCCGGCGTTTGAAACCGGGCGGCGGGGTCCTCCCAACGTGCGATCCAGTCGTTTTGGACGTGCGGCGTGAGGGCCAGCGCCAAGGTGCGATCGCCGCTGCTTTGCCCGGTGCTCTCGATGGCGTAATGATAGGTGAGCTCTCCTCCTTCCTGGAAGGTCACCGACGCTTCGTACATCCAGGGATTGAGCTCCTGGCGCGTCATGGGTGTCCCCTCGGCGACTTCCGAGCGGTCGCCGACGAGCGTCACCGCGGCGCCATCCGGCGTCTCGGGAGGCACCGAGACGCGGAAATCCACGGTGACAGGTTCCCCAGTGGCGGCGGTCACCGCCGCCGGGCTCGCGGCCCATGCGGTCAGCTCGTCCTCGACCAGAAGGTCGGCCTCCCCAACGTGAATCGTGCGACTGCCGCCCGAGCCGACGCCCGGCGTGGCATCGACCTGGGTGTTGTCGGCGCCAAGCGCGTACCAGTACGACACGTCCGTATTGGGGATGGAGTAGAACGTCGCGTACCACGCGCCATCGGCGGAGGGCGCCATGGGAAACCAGCCGAAGCTGAGAGGCACGCCCGCCGGAGAACCGGGCGGGGCCGACGCCCGAAAGCGCAGCTCGATGAAGCCGGGGCTTCGCCACGCGGCGATCTCGTCGCGCACCGGAGAGGTCTCCTCCGAGACGATCAAATTGCGATAGCGGCGCCCACCTTGCGACTCCACCTCGGCGCCGCTGCCAAACGTCAGGGTGGTGTAGCAGTACTCCATGTAGGCTCCTGAATACAGGTCCAGGGTGATCTCCGCCGTGCCTTCGGGAGCGATGGCGGACGTGGGCAACAGAAAGGGCTGTGGGAAGCTCGCGTTGGGCGCGGGGCGCATGCCGACCTGGCTCAGGCTGCCGCTCATGCGCAGCACGGCCTGCTCGGGGGTGTCGGCCGGGAGGGCCGGTGCGAAGGTCACGGCCACCTTCGTGGCCGGGGTAACCACAAGCGTCACGTCGGATTGCTGGCCGGCCGCCACGTCGACGACCTGCGCGGCCACGGACACGCGGCCGTCGCGGGCATGGGCCGTAACCCGCTGGGATCCGGCGACAAGCGCGCGCAGCTCGAAATACCCATCGCAGTCGGTCGCGGTGTGCAACCCCGCGGCAGTAACCTCGACGTCGCACACCCCTCGACCCGAGACCGAATCGACGACATGGCCGACGAGATCCCCGGTCGACGCGGCCTGCCGGCGATCCGCCCAGGTCTCGATCAGGTCTTCGATCGACGTGAGGCCAGGGGTAACGGCCAGGAGGCGAAACTCGATCCTGGTCGAGCCACCGTGCGCTTCGCGCGTGCTCTTGAAGGCGTCGCCCCACGAGACCTCATCCCAGCGGTCATATACGTAGCGGACGAGCCCGCCGTTGGGAACGGAGAGCGAGCCCGTCCAGATCCCGGCGCCCTGGTTCGTCAAGGCGATGTGCTCCGTCCACGCCCAATCCTCGGGCGGCACGACCAGCGCATAGACCTGTTGGCCTTCCGGGGTGTTTTCCGGGACGTGCACGGTTAGGGTGACGGAGCGCTCGGGGAGGTCCGAGCGCAGCGCAAGGCGTCCGGCGGCTGCCATGGAGGCGGCAGGGGCGCGGCGCCAGGCGGCGGCAACGGGGAAATCCCCGGGGTGCGGCAGCGGCGGCGCTGCCGCCGCCGGCCCGAGACAACAGAGGAAGGCCAGAGCGCCAGCGCGCGCGGCCAGGTGGCGCCACCGGCCGGGAGCGTCGCGCTCCACGGCGCTTGTTGGTGCCGATACCAGGTCAGCGATACGTCGTTCCTTCAACACACGCACCTCCCGCGGCAGAATCCACCGCCCGCGGCCTTCCCTCGACTGGTGACGGGATCAGGGCTCGCGAGTGACTACTCCCTTCGTTATGATGGAGGTTCTCGTGGATGTTGGCAACCTAACCGCGCGCGAACGACGCCGCTGCGCCGGGCGGACGGGGGTCGCGTCATGGTGTGGTTTGGGAGCTCTGCGGCTGCTCGTCCGCCTGCAGGACTCCCGGGAGCCATTCGCGGATCTTCTCGCCGAGGCCGATCCGGTCCGCGAGCGACATCCGCGACTGGAGCTCGCGGGCGAGCGCCTTCACGTCTACTTCCTCGAACATTCGCCCTTCTTGATGCACGATGGCGAGTTGCCGATGCAAGGCGCGCACCTTCAGGATGGGGATCCGCTCGGTCACCGCTCCCAGGTATGCGTGTGCTTTCCGGAGCATCTGCGGATCCGCGGTGTTCTCATCGAGAACGTGGCTCCACCGGATCCTGTATTCGTATGCCCAATATCCGCCGAGCGCGTAGCGGGCGTGGTCCGCGTAGAGCGAGTCGGGAGACGGCTCCAGATCTCCATCACCGGCTGCTCGCTTTCCGGAAGCGGCGCTACGGTGACCCGGACCGGGTCGGATTCGCGCGCGGCCGGATAACCGGGTTCCGCCTTGACGTAGTAGCTGCCAGGACGAGAGAACACGAGCTCCTCCACGTAGCTTTCGTACCTGTCGAGATCCGTCCCGGGGGTACCTTTTAGATATAAGTGATTCTCCCCCTTCCACACGACTCGGCCCGGATACATGTCGAGTGTGCCCGGGCCATCCCTCCACAATCGCCCATAGACACAGGGTGAGTAGTCATTGCCATCCATCGAACATAGAAAGATAGCATTATCAATGACTCCGGGATTGGGACTAATAGTATGATTCGATGAATTATACATGGATATGAAAAACCACGCTGGCTCCCCAATGGTGATGTGGCTCCCCTGGCACTCGAGGCGCAGGCGTAGCGCGTCAGAATCCGGTTCTGCATTCGCGATGGCAGCGCTCATCGCGAGCACGAGGAGAGCTGCGCACGTCTTGAAGAGCCGTGACATGACGCTCATTTTAATTTCTCCCGTAGAGGTCGACGGCAGCGATCTTGCGCAGACCGGTGCCGCTGAATTGCAGCGCGTCGAGCTCCGCCTGCGTGTCCGCTGTAGTGACGGCGTCATAGTTCATCAGCGGACCATCCGCCTGCTTGTCCTGCAAGCGGAACTGGTGAGCGATTTCGTGAACCGCCGTCAATGCCCAAAGGTCGGCTTCGGAGGTGGTGGCTCCCGCCCACGGATCCCCAATGAGGTCGCGCACCGTCTCGCGGTACACGAGCGCGAATGGACCACTCTCTCCTCGCCCCCCGATCCCACCGTCGTGCGCCTCTGCATAAGGATCGTTGTCGTGGTCCACGCGCCCCTGAAAGGCTCCCAGGACGTAGGCGACCCAGAAATCGGACGAGGACGTGGCCTGCTTGTTGGCTCTCACGAGATCGTCCTTTTCCTCGATTTCGTTCGCGTCGGTTGCCAGCGTCCCCACATTGAGCTTGAACGGCACGGCGGCGTCGTCGACCGACGCGGTGCTGTCGGAGGCGAGGTCGGTCTTGGCGGTGTCGACGCGCACGCAGGCCGGCAAGAACCGCGACGGCATCAGCGTGAGGACGGGCACCATCTCCGCGGCTGTGACCGCATGCGCTACATCGTCGTCGACGAGATCGCGGAAGGCGTCGGCCGTCGCCGGCACCGGATAGTGCACCACGATCCGCGAGCCGGGCCCGGTGGTGTTCATCGCCACCGTGTCGGTCTTCAGCGGGGTTTCACCCTCGTAGAGCGTGATCGCGCCGCCCGAAAACTGATCAGTGCCCCCGGGTGGATGGATCTCGAGATCCGTGGTCATCGTCAGGTCGGCCTTGGCCGTGATCGCGCCGGCGGCGATCCGGCTCGGCCCGGGCTCCTGGGTGAGATCCGGATCCGCCATGGTGTCCCGCTCCACGTATAGCGTCCGCCACACGGTCAGTGGCAGGGTGCGGAAGGCCTCGCCGACCGGTGCCCCGGTCTCCGCGACCACCAGCGTCACCTCGTCGGCCGCGAAGCCGACGCTCTCGACGTACTCCTGGCTGGTGTGCGCCACCACCGCGAAATTGTTGCCCGGCTGCCGCGCCGCGATTTCCAGGACCATCTCGATCTGGTCGGTGGCACCGTCGCCGACCATCGTGAATG
>JACPHN010000247.1 GCA_016188575.1 Candidatus Schekmanbacteria bacterium | reverse complement strand
TGGATTTTCTCCGCAAGCACCTCGTCAAGAAGCACGGCATGTCGGTGCTCTGCTATTCGGGACGCGGCGGCGAGCTCCCGGCGCCTGACGGCACCTGGCGGGTGATCACGCGCGACGAGTCCAAGCGAATCTTTCGGGAAAAGGCCGCCGAGGTGTTGCTCTGCACCGACGCGGCCGCGGAAGGTCTCAACTTCCAGTTCTGCGGTGCGTTGGTCAACTATTCGATGCCGTGGAATCCGATGAAAGGCGAGCAGCGCATCGGCCGCATCGATCGCCTGGGATCCGCCTTTCGGAGATTCGCATCGTCAATCTGTGCTACCGCTACACGGTGGAAACGGACGTCTTCATGGTGCTGCGGGAGCGCATTGGCCTGTTCAACCAGTTCGTCGGAAAGCTGCAGCCGATTCTCCCGGCGGTCGCGAACAGGATTACCGCGGCAACCCTGGCCCCGCTCGAGCACCGTGACCAGGTGCGCGCAGGGTTGGCCAGCAGCCTGGCAGAAGAGGTGAGAAAAGCCGAACAGGGAGGGTTCGATCTCGACGAGGCCGCTGCGGCAGATCTGGACCTGCCCGCGCGCCCGGCGCCGCTCTACGACCTGGGGATCCTCGATCAGATCAGTTGTTTTTTTCGAGCGTGGCGTGCAGGCCGAATAGCGCTTATGCCTTCTTACTTACCCATCCGGCATCACCGTGGCCACCGTCGTCACGACCCGCATGCCCGCTGCCGTGAGGTCTGCCCGCACTTCCGCTGCCGGCAGCTCGGCCCACATCGCGGCCTCGGCGACAGGATCCAGCGGTGGGAGTCCGTATCGCATGTAGACGGAGCCGAGGTGCTCGGCCACCGCGCCGGGCCCTGCCGTGCGGAACGTCAGCGCCAGGTTGCGGCTCAGCTCCGTGGCCAGCGCGAGCACCTCGGCGTCCTGCGCATATTCGGGGCCAGGGAACGACTCTGCCCAGGCCGCAAGCTCGTCCTGCAGCAACATCACCTTGTCGGGGCTGGTCTCGAAGCACGTGAAGTACGCGACGGCCGTCCCGGCGAGGACAGGGCCGTGGAGCGCTCCGGAGTACACCAGCCCGCGCCGGCGAATGCGGTGCGTCAGGCGCTCGAACGCCGCCTGTGCCAGGCTCGCATGTCGCTCCACGGCGAGCGGCTCGCGCCCCGGCTCCGGGAGGAGCAGCGCTCCAGCCGCAACCGCACCCCGGCTTGTCCACCACCCCTGCACTTTGCGCCGGCTTGGCCCCACCTCTTTGGCCTCCTGCGTGACCACCGCCGGCATCCTCGGCTGGTTTGCGAAGCCGGCGAAAGCGCGCGCGACCAGATCGCGGACGAAGCCTCCGGTAACCGGCCCGGCCACCACGATGCCCATTCTGCCGGGCGCGAGCTGGGAGCGGAGGTAACTCGCCGCGGTCTCCCAGGGGATGGTCATGGCGCCGCGGCGCAGCTCCTCGATCCCTCGCGAGCCGGGGTGGTCGGGGAGGAGCTCGCGGCGCGCCGTGCTCTCGGCCAGCCACATCACCGACAGACTTTGCCGGCCGTACCGGTCGGCGATGCCGCTGCGAAGAGGCCCCGCGTCCTTCTGCCGCGGCTCTGGTGCCGCGAGCACGGCAGCGAGCTCGTGAACGACGGCGTCGAACCGATCGGGCCGGCACGTCACGCGGATTACCAGGGCGCTTTCGTCGACTTTCGCCAAGGCTTCCACAATCTCCGCGCCGCGTTCCCGCCACAGCGCGAGATGCGAGTCGACCATCGCCGCCGCGAGCTCGGAGACCCCGCGCGACTCCTGAGGTTCCGTGGTAAGGCCACCTGGCGACAGAATCTCGATGGTGACCTCATCGGGCGTGCTCGGCATTTCCATCGTCCACAGCGGGACGCCGGAGCCAAAGCTTTCCACGACGAGGCGGTTTTCCTCAGGGGAGACCGGTGTGGACAGCCCGGGGTGCGTAGGCTCGCCGGGCAGCAACTCGCCGGTCCACCACTTCGGCAGTCTTGGCGCCCGCTCCAGGCGTGCCCGCGCGACTTCGGGCGGCATCTGAGCGCGCTGCTCGAACCAGATCGCCTCGGCCGGATCGTCCGGAGTCGTGGACAGGCTGAGCGGGATCGCGACCGCCACCAGCACGAAGACCAGGTACAGGTAGAGCGCGCGGGAGCGCGCATGCTCACGTGCGGCATCCACCATGGCCGCCCGGAAGCTCACTCCGACTCCTTTCGCCACCAGCTCACCGCCCCGAGCAGCGCGAGCGCGATGCCGCTCGCTGCCGACCAGTACCAGAATCCCGCGTGGCTCACCGCCAGCGCGGGCAAATCGTCGAGTCCGCGCTGCAGGTCTTCAAAGCACTTCGCGGCGCCGCCCGCCGCAAAATAGATGCGCGGCAGCGGCAACAGCAGGGCGGTCTGCACAACCACCGCGCCCTTGTGAGCTGCCGTCCCCGCCGCCGGCCACGCGATCGGCGCCAGGCCTTCCCACAGCGTCGCTGCGGGACGGATCAGGGCCGACATGCCGAGCGTCACGGTCGAAAGCACGAAGGTCCCCGCGCCGCGCATGAGGTTGGCGCTGAACGGCGCGAAGCAGTGGGGCAGCACGGTCACGGGAAGGAGAATGATCAGCTCGGCCTGCAGCAGTGGCACCGCCACCAGGCGGCCGGCGCGCCAGTCCTCACTGAAGGCCCCGGCGACGAAGACAACCGTGCACAGCGCGGCCAGAAGCGCGAGAAAAACGTACAGCGCCAGGCAGCGGGCAGCATATAACTGCAAGCGGTCGAGGGGGCGCACGAGGTAGAGGGCCAGCTCTCCGCGCCGAAACAAGCGGTCAGAGAACATGGAAGCGAGGAGCGCGGCGAGGAGACTGAGCAAGAGCGTGCCCGCGAGGAGGTTTGCCGTCGCCGCCGCCCCCGCGTGGCTCCCCTGCAACCAGCTCCGGCTCGTGTTTGGCGAAAAGCGAAATGGGAAATCCGGAACCCGCTCGCGGCTCTCCTCGATCCAACGCTGTTCCGACCGGAGTTGCTCCTGCCACCACGCGTCAAGTCCCCACACGCGGAACGGGGCGCCGTAGGTCGCCATCTTGTAGAGGCCGCAGGTGCCGAGCCAGATCAGCGCGGTGAAGAACGCCGCCGTGCCGAGGCAGCGCGGCCGCAGCAGCTCCCGAAATGTCTGCGCGGTGAGGCGCGGCAGGTTCATTGCCCGGCGACCTCGGCCGATCGCCCGTTTGCCTCGCCCGTCGTCAGCAGCACCACGCCCCCGATGATCACGGCGACGGCCGCGTACTGAAGCGGCGCCAGCAATGTGCCGAAGGTCAAATACTCGAAGGCGATCGGTGCCAGGATCATGAACGAGCTCACCGTCGGGACGACGACCATCGCCGTGGAGCGCCAGAAGGCGACCTGGGTGAAGGCGAGCGCGATCGTGCCGATGCCGACCGCGGCGTAAGGGTAAGGGTAGCGAAGCTGCGCGAAGAAGTCGTTTCCCGCGCGCAACAGCGCGATGTCACCGAGCAGCATGCCCATGCCGATCAGGACGCCGGCGAGAGCGCCGAACGTGAAGCCGTGCATGCGCCGAGTCCGCACCGAGAACAGCACGAGCGGCCCGAATACGGCCACCACGCCCAGAGCTCCGAGCGCGAAGCCGTGCAGCGAATACTCCTGGGCATGGCCGATGGGAGTATCGAAGTAGCCCACGACGAAGGCGCCCGCCAGCACGCAGCCCGCGCCGCCGAGCTCCTTTTGCCCGATCGGTTCGCGCAGGACCGCCCAGGCGAACAGCACCAGGCCGATGAGCCCGACGCCGTTGAGCGACGACACGATTGAGGGCTTGTCGCTGAACTTGAGCGCAAGCGAGTAGAGCACGCTCGCGACGGTCGTGAGCCCGACGCCGGCGGCCCAGATCGCGAGATCGCGGCGATGGGGGGGGGTGAACGCCAGGCGGCCGGCGCCGAGAACTCTCACTTTCCACTTCTGCACGCCCTTGCCGACGTTCAGGCTCAGAGATGCCGCGATGGCCAGTGCGACGCTCAGCAAGAAGAAGGAATCCATCTCGGGGCGGGCTCTTTTCGGTGGGTTGGTGCTGGAACACAAAAAAAGTGTATCGCGATGCGGGCGGGAATGGAATAGGCGGCGCGGGCCTGAATTCATCACCGGTTCGCCTGCAGGCTGTGCGGAAAGCGCATCAAGAGGCCCCTGGCTCCCCTCCCCCCGCAAGCGTGGGGAAGGGCGCCCGCATTCCGGCCATGTCGTGCTCCCTGGCGCCCTTCCCCCCAACGCGATGAGGGGCGGAGGGGGGCGCTGTCGGGTCGCCGTCGAACAGCGGTGGCTTCAGAGAGTGGGCGCGGCCCGCGGTCCTTGTCTCGAACGCGGCACTCTGGCACAATGGGACCGCAGCACACGTACACGTGAGGATCGGACGAATTTCGTGGCTCACAACGATAACGACTTCGACGCTTCGAGCTTGAACCCCTCCGCGATGACGGCGGGTGGGCAGCACGGAGGCACGGCGGCGGTGCTCTTGCCGCTACCCGGGCAGCTTTTCGATGGCCGCTACGAAATCCACAGTCTGCTGGGGCGGGGCGGCATGGGGAGCGTCTACCGGGTCTGGGACCGGGACGGCGGCGTGGAGCTTGCGCTCAAGGTGTTGCACGTCCTTGGCACGGACCTGGAGACGCTGTCGCGCCGCTTTCGGCGCGAATTCCGCGCGGTCGCAAAGTTGCAGCACCGCAATATCGTCTCGGTCCGCGACATGGGAAGCGCCGGTGGCATGCCGTATTTCACGATGGAGATCGTCGATGGCATGGATCTGCGCCGTCACGTTGCCGCGGCGCTGACAGCCGACGAGTCCGCCAACGCCGTCGCCGCGCTCAACCATCCCCAGCGCCTGAACATCCTGATCGATACGCTCATGCAGGTCTGCGCGGCGCTCGATTACATCCACGTCCGCCGGTTCGTGCACCGCGATCTGAAGCCGACCAACATCGTGGTTACCGTCGGCGGGTGTGTGAAGCTGATGGACTTTGGTCTCGTTCGCGAGGACGGCCAGGCCGAGTCGATCGCGCTTACCAAGAGCGGCATCGTAGTGGGCACTGCCGCCTACATGAGCCCGGAGCAGGCGTCGGGGGAGCGCATCGATGCGCGCGCCGATCTCTACAGCCTCGGCGTTATCCTCTACGAGCTCCTCGCGGGGCGGCTCCCCTTCCAGGGGCCAAGCGCGGTCAGCGTGCTGTTCAAACAGGTCACAGAGGAGCCGCCGCCGATCCGGGGGTTCAATCCGGGCGTCGTGGGCGACCTCGAAGACATCGCCTACCGGCTCCTGCGCAAGGACCCCGCGGAACGGTTTCGCAGCGCCGAGCTCGTGTCGCGCGCGCTATCCGCGGCAGGGGCGAAAATCGCGCGCCGCGCCAACGAGGCGACCGAAGCCTTCGCGGCCGTGGTGGCGGAGGTCCCGGGCGGCATCACCGGGGCGCGCGGAGGGTCGCGCGGCGCCGCGCCCGAGAGCAGCTCCGACGCCATGACCAAGGCGGTCGAACGGCAACGCCCGAGCACCACCAAGGAGACCGCCCCGATCTGGCACGAGCTGTTCGATCCGCGCCTCATCGGCCGCGCAAAAGAGCTCGAGCAGCTTGCCGACCTCCTCAACCGCACCCTCGAGGGAAACGGCGACGTCGCCTTCTTGCTCGGCGAATCGGGCATCGGCAAGAGCCGGCTCGCCGACGAGGTGGCGCGGCGTGCCAAGGCCAAGGGTTTCCGCGTCCTGAAGAGCCGGTGTTTCGAGGGCACGCGTATTCCGGGCAACGCGTTCGTGCCGTTGCTGGAGCGGATCGAACGGCACCTGCGGACGCGGCCTGACGACGCCGGCGCGTCGCTGCTCAGGCAGGAGGGCCTCGCGCTTGCCGAGCTCGTGCCCGCATTTCGCGAGCTCCCGTCACTGCGCCGGCTGCCGCCGCCTGAACGGCTGGGGCCAGAGCAGGAAAAATACCGGCTGCTCACGGCGGTAACCGGCATGCTGCGCAACTTGAGCACGCGCCGGCCGCTGTTGCTCATCCTGGACGATCTGCAGTGGGCCGACGAGCTGAGCCTCGATCTACTCGGCCATCTCGCCCGCAACCTCGTTTTCGCGGCGCGCGAGATCGGTGATGCGCGCGCGCAGCGCCCGGTGCTCGTGCTCGTCACCGGGCGAGACGACGAGATCCGCCGGCCGCCGAACGAGGATGTCGGGCGCCGTATCGACCGGCTGCGCGCGTCGGGACTCGCGAAAGTGCTGTCGATCGGCCGGTTGTCGGTGGAAGACGTGGCGCAGGTCGTGCAATCGATGCTGGGCGCCGAGGATGCGCCGCCGCTTTTCGCCAAACGCATCTACATCGAGACGGAGGGAAATCCGTTCTTCGTGGAAGAAATGGTGCGAGGTCTGGTTGAGGACGGCGTGTTGCGGCGCGAAGGCGATCAGTGGGTCGTGTTGCTCGACAGCCAGGCGACGTTGGTGCGCAGCGCGATGCACATCGGCGAATATGCGCAGCTCCGGGTGCCGCCGAGCATCCGCGAGGCGCTGCGGCGCCGGCTCGAGCGGCTTTCCGAGGAGGATCTATCGCTGTTGCGCAGCGCCGCGGTGCTCGGCCGCGAGTTCGACTTCGAGCTGCTGTGGGGAGTGCTCGGCGGCGAGGAAGACGCGCTGCTCGACCAGCTCGACCGCCTCGTGCGCGAGGGAGTGCTGGTGGAGAAGCAGGAGGAGGTGTTCGACTTCTACCACGACAAGATCCGCGAGGTTCTGTACGATGAGCTGCGCGTGCGCAAGCGGCGGCGGCTGCACGTGCAGGCGGCGGAGCTGCTGGAGCGGCGGGGCGCACGGGCGCGCGAGGATTTCGCCGAAATGCTCGCCTTCCACTACACGCGCGGCGACGTGCCGGAAAAGGCGATCCCCTACCTGATCGCCGCGGGCGATCGCTTCCGCGGGCGGTTCGCAAACGCGGAGGCGCTGGCTAACTACGATCAGGCGCTGGCGTTTCTCGGCAGCCTGTCTCGCGAGCAGAGCGCCGAGACGGAGCTGCTCCAGTGCCGCGCTCTCGCCGGCAAGGGGCTGGTGCTCGACACCCTGGGCCGCTATGGGGAGGCGCGAGAGGCGTTTGACAAGGTCATCGCGGCGCTGCCGGGGGAGGCGGGGGAACAGGCGAGCCTCGTTGCCCAGGCGCTGCTGGGGCTCGCCAAGATCGAGGTCATCCAGGCGAACCTCGACGTCGCCGAGCAGCTTTCGACGCGGGCGCTCGCGATCGGGCGGAGACTCGCCGACATGTACGTCACGGCGTCGGCGCTGTTGCGGCTGGGGATAGTGAGTTGGCGGCGCGGTGATCTCCAAGCCGGTCTTTCGTTCAATCAAGAGGCGCTCGCGGTGGCGGAAGCCGGGGGCGACACCAGCCGCAAGCTCGCGGCGTTGATGAATCTGGAGGGGATCGAGCTCGCGCTCGGCAATCGCGGCGAGGCGATGGCGCTGGGCGAGCAACATGTGGCGCAGCAGCGCCAGCTCGGCGCCCAGCCGGGACTCGTGGTGGCACTTAACAACCACGCCGTTCATCTGATTCGTGCGGCACGCTTTGAGGAGGCGGCGGCCTGTTTCGCGGAGGCGCAAGACGCGGCAAAGCGCATCGGCGATAGGAGAAGCGAAGCCCTGGCGATTCACGGTCTGGGGAGCGCGCTCGAGGGGCAGGGGGATCTACGCCAGGCGCTTCTCTCGTATGAGCAGGCAGGGACACTTCTGGATGAGGTCGGGGACGAGGTGACCTCATTGACTACCTTGGCCGTCAAGGCAGGAGTCATCCGAGAGCTGGGCGACGCGGCGCGGGCGGAGGAGCTGGCCTGGGGCATTCTGGCCAGGGTGACGCGCCTGCGGCAGCCTCGCCTGGTCGCCGAGGCGAAGATCATGATCGCTTCTTGTCGTATCGCCGCTGGCGATACAACGGCGGCGGAGAAACTGGCGGTCGAGGTTCTTGGCGAGCTCGAGCCTGCAGGACCATGGGCAACGCGGGCATCCGCCTACCTTGTGCTGCAGGAGGTAGCGTTTCGCTCGCGGCGCTACGAGGAGTCCCTGGCCCTGGCCAGAGAGGTGGAGCCGGTTGCCGATGAGCAACCGCTGTTGGGGCTGGCCACCCACGCCATGTCGGCGCAGGCGAGGCTGACACTCCACGATCTCCCCGCGGCGGTGGCTCATGCCCAGGCAATCCAGCGTCTCATCACGCGGGTGCTTCGCAATGCGCGCCCTGACCTCAGAGCGCGCTTCGTGCGGCTTCCCCTCGTCTATCGTGCCACCGATAGCGCGCTCCAAATCTACCGGGCGAGTGATCAACGCGACGCGGCGCGGGAGCTCGGCGACCTCCTTGGCCCCGAAGTGTGAGGATGTTCTCCGCGGTGGCCTCCGTGGAGGGTCCCAGCCGTAAGCAGCATGAGCGCCAGGGCCGCACCCATAGCTCCCAACGCTGGCACGATCACGCCCGGTTTCGAGCTCGCCAGGGCGCCCGCACCCGCGGCCGCGACGTTCTCGGCCTTATCATAGGCGAAGAGCGCGTAGAAGTACGTCTTGCCGTTCTGCAGGTTGCTGTGGTCGAAGTGCCCCCAGGTGCCCGGTGTGGCTTGCAGGTCGGCGGCCAGGGTGCCGTCGTCCGCCGAGCTCGGGTACGTGTCCGTGCGGTAGCGGATCACGACCCCGGCGAGGTCGCCGTCCGCCGGGTTTTGCCACGTCAAGGACAGCGCCTGATTTCCCTGCTCGATTGCCAAACCCGACACCGATTGGGGAGCCGCGGTGTCCTGGGCCGTGGTCGCCGGCTTGGCCGTTCCAAGTGCCGTCGCCGCGGACTCATTGCCGGCGTAGTCGATCGCGAACGCTCCATAATAATAGGTCGTGCCGTTCGTCAGGCCGGTGTCCGTGATCGTCACCGCGGCGCCAAGCACCGGCGGCCCCGCGGAGTACACCGAAACGCCGTCGCTCGCTGAGATAGGGTAGCCGTCCGTCTTTCGCAGCACGCGGATCTCCTCGATGCCCGCCAGACCTGGGTCGGTACTGGGGTTTGTCCAATTCAGCACCGCGTTCCCTGTCCCCGAGGTCACCACAAAGGTCGACGGAGCGCTCGGCGCGCTCGTGTCGATGTAGTAGGGCCCCGCATGCGTGGTCGTCGACCAGGCGGGCTCGGTGCCGTCATACACGAGGACGCTGATGTGCGCGTAGTAGGCGCCGTCCGCGAGCTCGCCGCCGGTCGCCGAGGTCGCGGCTCGGTCCACGTTGACCTCCGTCGGCGGGGTCGTGTCCGGGTTCTGATCCCAGACCAGGCTGTAGCCGACCACGAAGTAGTCTTCCGGGGTCTCCCATCCCACCGACACCGTATCGTCGTTGGACCAGACGCCGGCTTCGTGCCCGCTCGTCGAGCCAAAGGCCTCCATGATGATGACCAGAATCTTCCCTGCCGAACCGGCGTCGGGCTGAGCCGCGAGGTCGAAGTTGATCCCCGGCGTCGTCGCATCCGCGTTCACGAAGACGCTCTGCGCGTCCTCCAGCCCGCCGGCGCCATCGAAGTACTCGGACACATAGCCGTCCGCCTGCGCGAGCACCTTGTACTCGCCCGGCGCGAGGCCGCGGATCTCGTAGCTGCCATCCGCCGCGCCCGCGCCCGCACCGCGACTCTGGATCCATTGCCCGGACGCCATCGAGTAGGCGTAGACGATCGGCCGCTCGCCGATGCTGATCGGCGCGCCTCCCCCGAGCACGGAGCCGGCGATGCTACCGCCCCGTGACAGCTCGAGCACCGGCGCCATAACCACGGTCCCTGCCGCGACCTGGACGCCACCGACCGCCGACACCATGTAGCCGCGACCGCCGGCCGCGACGGTGTAGGTAGCGGGCGCCAGCGCCGTAGTCACATACCGCCCGTCCGGTGCCGTCGCGGTCAGCTCCACGAAACCGCCTTGCGCGTCGAACACCACGACGTGCGCGTCCGCGATCGGCGTGCCCGCGGTGTCGGTGACGAGCCCCTGGATCTGCCCGCCCAGCGTCACCGAAAAGTCGATGCTGTCGTCCGCGATTTCGTCTTCCGTGCTGATTCTCGTGGCCGCCTCGGCGTTTGCAGCGCCGTCGTAGAAGACGCGCCCGTACTGCGGCGACTCGATACCGACGATGTAGTCCGGCGCCGGGCGCAGTCCGGAAATCTCGTAGTCGCCCGCCACCTGGCTCGGCGCGGCCGCTCCGGACCCGAGGCTCGGCGAGAACGCGAACACCCGGACGCCGCCGATTCCCACTGTCCCCTCGAGGATCGTCCCCGAGATCGACGTGCCGTCGAGCATCTTGAAGCCGACCGTCGTGTCGCTCTGCCCGACCGACACGCGCTGCGCCTCCTCAGGCGTCGCCACGCCTGGATAGAACGTCGCGACGAAGCTGCGGTGGTTGGCCACGACCAGGTAGTTGCCGGGATTCAGACCGCCGATGACGTAGTTTCCATTCACGTCCGTCAGCGCGTGGCCGCCGCTTTCGGTGTCGGGGTCGAAGGCGCCCACGTCGGCCATGACGACGGGGTTACCATCATTGTTCGTGATCTTGCCAAAAATTCGCGCTCCCGGCTGGAGCACCATGTCGATGCCGCCGACCGACCCAATTCTCAGATCGATGTGGTCCGCGGTTGCTTCGGAGAACTTGCCGTTGAAGCACTGCTTGGCATACGTGTTGGAGTAGGCGCACACGATGGCGTCCTCAGCGGGCGGCAGGCCCGGGATGAAGTATCGCCCCTCGCCGTTGGTCTGTACGCCCTTGGCGATGTGGCGCGAGGGGACGTGCGCGACGACGGGCACCTCGGCGAGCCCGCCCTTGCCGGTGGCCGCAGAGGAGATGACACCGGCTACGCTCCGCCCCAGGCCCAGCTCAAAATTGACGTCGGCAGCGTCGGCGTGGCGAATGTCGATCAGATCCGGGAATTCCTCGCTCGCGTAGTTGTCAGCTAGCGCCGCCACCCGGTAGTCCCACGTCGGCGGCAGGCCGCGTAAGTCGTAGCGCCCATCGGGGCCGGTTTTCCGGCTGAGCTCGTAGTCGAGGTCACGGGAGCGCGCGATCACCGTCACGCCTTCGATGGGGTCACCGTCCTCATTCCGCACGTTGCCCGAAATGACGCGCCCCGGCTCCAGGGTGAAGTCGGCCGTCTTGGTCGGCTCCGAGAAGTTGACGGTAATCGGTTCCGCGTATCGCGGGCTCAGCGCATCCGGGTAGAACTTCCGCACGCGGTCCCGGGCCAGAGCGACGGCGACATAGGAACCCGGGTGCAGGCCACCGATGGCGTAGGCGCCTTCGGCTGTCGTGTGCGTGGTCTTGGCGTCCCAGAACAGGTAATAATCGAGCGGCGCGACCCGCACCTCGGCGTCCGGGATACCCGCGCTCTGCTCGTCACGAACGAACCCCGAGATGACCGCTCCCGGGCTCAATACGAAGTTGATGCTCCCGACGTTCGGGGTGCCATTGGTAAGCGCCACGAGCTGCGCGAACCGCAGCCCGCGCGAATCGTTGTACCATTCGTTCGCATAGTTGGTCGCCTCGGTGCCGTTATAACGCAGATTGGTGCCGGCATAGAACTTCTGCAGTGGCAGGTTGGGAATGTTGTAGTTGCCTTCGGGGTCGGTCTTCGTCATACTGACATAGTTGTAATTCTCGGCCAGGATGATGACCTCGGCGTTGGCGATCGGACTGCCCGTATTCCCCGCGGCGATGCTCCCGGAGATCGACCCGCCCGGCTCCAACGCAAAATCGATGCGCACCTGGGCGTCGGACACGACAGCGACCGGCTGCACTTCCTGCACGTAATAGGTGGATGGGTAAAACTCGCGCGCGTAGTTATCGGCCTGCGCGAAGAGAACGTAGGAAGTGGCGGAGGGAAGCACGAGCTCGTAGGTCCCGCCCGAGGTCGTGTACGCGGGGATGAACTGCCCCGTCGGTAGAGAATAGGCGGCAACGAGGGCCATGGCGATAGGGCTGCCGCTGGCATCGGTAACCGTACCCGCGATGGAGCCGGTAGCCAGTGGTGCGGCGGGCCGGCGGTTGACGCTCTCGTCGGTGATCGCCATCATGCTGGCCGCGGCGAACTGGGTTTGCAGCCTGGCGAGCGCGGCGTCGCGCTCGACCCTGGCGCTGAGCTCTCCGAGGGCCGAGGGCG
Source organism: Candidatus Schekmanbacteria bacterium (assembly GCA_016188575.1). Classification (GTDB taxonomy): domain Bacteria; phylum CSSED10-310; class JACPHN01; order JACPHN01; family JACPHN01; genus JACPHN01. The sequence goes on along the minus strand of JACPHN010000247.1, from coordinate 16,349 downwards.
ACGCCAGGGCCGGGTAGCGTTCGCCCTGGGAGAGCAGGGCCGCCCACGAAGTCGCCGCGCCGGCGCCGGCGGTTGGTGCCGCGAGGGCGCGCGCAGCCGGGTCGAGCATGCCGAGCAACATGAGGGCCGCGAGCGCGCCGCGAACGGTCCGCGCGGCGGTAGTCGTGAGGCGATTTTGAACCGTCTTTCTCGACCGGAAGGAAGTTCTCGACATGTCCTCAGTCTCCCTTTTTTCTGATCCGACGCCGCAAGCGTTGAGGGTATTGGTTAACCGTATGTAGCCTAGGGCTCCGCGTCAATAGCATGCAAAATTCGCGCCACAATGGCAGCGCCGGGCCGCGCGCCTGACGAGCATGTTCTCCGCCTCGACACGGCCCCGACCGCCGCCCCTGCCAACCGCGGTTGGCGGCCGACCGACAACGGTGGTTGGCTGCCGCACCCCGCCGTTGTCGGCGCCGTTGCTTCCTGCTCCGCACCATGATATCGTCAAAACAAAGAAAACAGCAGAGCACTTTCCGCACCAAGGACAGGGCCCAAGGCCAAAGCGGTGGCAAGATCGTAAAGAGGGCATTTTTTCGGCACCATGTCAGCGCGCGAAGGTCCCTGCAAGAGCGGGTTTTTCAAGGGTCTTCCACAAGATCCTGCGAAGCCCGGTCAGGCAATACCCGGAGGCACGGCGATGTCACCAGCCGAAGATTCACTGCACGAACAACCAGAGTGGCTGCGTGCAACCCTCGCCAGCGTGGCCGATGCGGTTATCACTACGAATAACAGAGGCCGCGTCAGTTTTCTGAATCCCGCCGCACAGGCGTTGACGGGTTGGTCTCAGCAGGAGGCCGCAGGCGTTCCTCTGGAAACGGTGTTCAAGATCGTCCACGAAGAAACGCGCCGCCCCGTCGAGAACCCCGCCGTCCGAGCCCTGCGCGAAGGCCACGTTGTCGGGCTGGCGAATCATACACTGCTGATCGCCAAGAACGGCACGCAACATTCTATCGACGACAGCGCTGCCCCGATTCGCGATGAAAACGGGACCGTCACGGGCGTGGTGCTCGTGTTCCGCGATATCACGGAGCGCCGGCGCCAGGAGCAGACCACACAGCGCGCCCTGAGCTACGCCGAGACCATCATTGCGACCCTCCGCGAGCCGTTTGTGGTGCTCACCGACGACTTGCGAGTGAAAACCGCGAATCGATCTTTCTACGCGTATTTCCAGGTCCAGAAAGAAGACACCGAGGGCCGGCACATCTACGACCTGGGTAATCGCCAGTGGGACATCCCCGCGTTGCGAACGCTGCTCGGAGACGTTCTGCACGGTCAGGGTGCCATCTGCGACTTCGAGGTGGCACACGACTTTCCGACCATCGGGCGCAAGGTCATGCGGCTCAATGCCCGCTGCTTCCTCGCGTCGGACGATGGGGCGCCTCTGATCCTCCTCGCCATCGAGGACATGACGGAACGTCGCAGGATGGCTCAGACCCTGGCAGAATCCGAGACCCGGTATCGGCGGCTTTTCGAGGCGGCAGAGGTCGGCATTCTCATCCTCGACGGCGCGACAGGCCGTATCTTCGACGCCAGCCCATACATCATGGCGATGCTGGAATACTCGAAGCAGGATCTGATCGGCAAACAGCTCTGGCACATCGGCCTGTTCGCTGATATTGCGGCATGCCAAGAAGCGTTCAAAATCCTGCAAGAGAAGGGTTATGTCCGTTACGAGCACTTGCCGCTCCAGACCAAAGGCGGGAAGCGCGCCGATGTCGAATTCGTCAGCAACGTCTACATGGTGGACAACCAATCTGTGATCCAGTGCAACATTCGCGATATCACCGATCGCGTCCGCCTGGAAAAAGAAGCGCTTGAACGGACCGCGGAGCTCGCGGACCTCAACCGCCGCAAGGACGAGTTCCTGGCGATGCTCTCGCATGAGCTCCGCAACCCTCTTGCTCCCATCCTTACCGCCGCCCATCTCCTGCGTGATGAAGGGGACGATAATCCGATCCGCAAGCAGGCTACCGCCATTATCGCGCGTCAAGCCGGGCAATTGGCACGGCTCATCGATGATCTGATGGAAGTCTCCCGCATTACCACGGGTAAGGTCGAGCTTTTCCAGGAACGCGTGGACTTGTGCGGCATCGCGAAGCTCGCGGTGCAAACGGTCAACCCCATCATCGAGCGTCACAAGCATGAGCTGGCGGTATCGTTGCCGCGGGAACCGATCTGGGTATTCGCCGACGCCGCCCGTATGGAACAGGTGGTGGTGAACCTGCTCAGCAACGCCGCAAAGTACACGGAGCCGGGCGGTCACATCTCGCTTTGCGTCGAACAGCGGGATGAGGAGGCGATTCTGCGCGTACGGGACGCGGGTATCGGTATTGCTCCGGAGCTGCTGCCGCGCGTCTTCGACCTGTTCACCCAGGCAGCTCGGGCACCGGATCGCTCACAAGGCGGCTTGGGCATCGGTCTTACCATCGTGCATCGGCTTGTCGAGATGCACCGCGGAAGGATCCAGGCGCAAAGCGATGGCTTGCAGCGCGGCAGCGAGTTTACGATCTACCTTCCGGTGCTGAAGTCGCCTGAGCAACCGGGCCAGCCGCTGCCCACCGAAGTGGCCGCGCGGCCCGCGCAGGCCTTGCGCGTGCTCGTCGTCGATGACAACGTCGATTTCGCTGATTCTCTCGCGACGCTGGTCCGCAGGTCGGGGCATGACGTGCAGGTGGCATACGCTGCCGGGCCCGCGTTGGCGGCTGCATTCGCGTTTTCACCGGATCTGGTGCTTCTGGATATCGGCCTTCCGGACGTAGATGGCTACGAAATCGCCCGGCGCCTGCGTGCGCACCAGCGCTGCAAAGATGTGCGGCTGGTCGCCATGACCGGGTACGGCCAGGAATCGTATCGCCGGCGGTCCAAGGAGCTCGGCTTCGACGATCATCTGGTCAAGCCGGGCGATCCGGAGAAACTAAAAGCGCTCCTGGCGATGCAGCCAGCGGTGAGACGTGCGGAGGTGATCGAGCGTTGAAATACGAGCCGGTGGGGAGCCGCGGCACTCTGATCACGTTCGAGCCGGGCGATTCCCCTTTCTCGTGTCCCACGAGCGTGTACAGTACGGCGCTGCGCGACCGCTTGCTCCTGTGCGACACGCACGTCGGCCCACGTTCGATGGAGGCGATCCTGCCGCGTCTCCGTTCCGCGTGCGCCGCGGAGCTGATGGTCTTCAACACGCACTACGACTTTGACCATGTGTGGGGCAACTGCGCCTTTCCCGGTGCAGTGATCATGGCTCAGTCCAGATGCTACGAGACGCTCGCGAGCGACGTCGAGTGGGAGGCGGCGCTGCGCGCCTATGGGCACTGCGCCGCGGGCCCGGTGACGCGTTGCCTTCCCAATCTGGTCTTCGACACACGCCTGAGCTTTCCCGGAGACGATGTGGAGCTCTTGCACACGCCGGGCCACACGCCCGACAGCTCGTCACTGTTCGATCGCCGCGACGGCATCCTGTTCGCGGCGGACAACCTGGAGCGGCCGCTCCCGTATCTGCAGACGCATCTCCTCGACGGCTACCTGGAGACGCTCGAGCGCTATCGCCGCCTGGAGCCGAGCGCGATTCTGACGTCGCACGCGGGGTGCGTCGACCGCGCTCTGATCGACGCCACGGGCGACTACGTCGCCGCGGTCGCCGCCGGAAAGGCGCTCAGTTTCGCCGACGATATCGCGGCGGACCGCCATGGCTGGAATCTGAAAGCGGTGCTCCTGTCACGCCTTGAAAGCGAGGCGCGCGCCGAGCTAGGCGCGGTGTTTGACCTGCGCGCCTGGCACGACGGCCTGGCCGCGGCCCTGGACCAGTCGCTCGGCGACCTGGAACGTCTTGCGGCGCGGCTCATCGCTGAATGGCCGCCCGCCAGTGGCGAGCCTACCCCGAGATGAAACGGGGAACCAGGCCGGCTTCCTCGCCACCGCCGCTCCCGGTCAGTAGCTGCGCTCAACTAGAAAGGCGGCCAGCTCCGCAATGCGGTCGCGCGCCGGGCTCTCGGGCAGGAGCTGGCGAACGCGGGACCAGGCCGCCGCGACGAGCTCCCGGGCGACCCGCGCCGCAGTCTGCTGGGCACCGCTGGCAGTGATCGAGTCCACCGCCTCGGCAATCGCGTCCGCGGGCGTGGGACACATGGCCAGGATGTTGAGGAGGCGCTGGCGCCGGCTTTCGGGGAGCGCGCGCAGGGCGTGGATCACCGGCAACGAGAGCTTGCCTTCGGCAATGTCGTCCCCGAAGGTTTTTCCGAGCTGCGGCGCGGCGCTCAGGTTGAGCAGATCGTCCTGAATCTGAAAGGCGACGCCCATGACCTCGCCGAGCTCCGCGAGCGCCTCGACCGTGTCCGCTTCGGCCTGACCGACGAGCGCCCCGAGCGCCATGGCGAGGCGGGCGAGCGAGCCGGTCTTGAGCGCGCACATGCGCAGGTAGACCGCCTCGGAGACCGCTATCTTCGCGTCCATCTCGGCGGCGCCGGAGCGCTCGGTTGCCGTCGCGCCAGCGCCCGGCTTGGCGTGCCAGGCGATGTCCTGCGCCTGTCCGAAGTGCACGCGCAGCATTTCCTGCGAGATCCGCTGCAACACCGCACACTGCAGCGCCGCGGTGCCGTGAGGTAGCTGCTCGACCGCGCGGCCGGCGACGATCATCGGCAGGAAATACATCAGATTTGCCGCGTTCAGCGCGACGTCCATGCCGTGAAGCACGTGCGCCGCCGGTTGCCCGCGGCGCTGCTGCGAGCCGTCCTCGACATCATCCACCATCAGCGTGCCGTTGTGCAGCATCTCCGGAACCAGCAGGAAGCCGCGTGCCCAGTCGGGTCGACCGCCGGCAGCGGCGCACGCCAGAACCATCAACATCGGACGCCAGCGCTTGCCCCCCCGGTCGAGAAACTCCCAGATCGGTTCGGCGACCGTCCTGCGCACGGCCTCCAGGTCGACCGGTAGAAACCGCTCCCCAATCGTCTCCGCAACCCACGACGCCGGCGGGTTCCGCGGCAAGTGTCGCGCCAACTCCGCCGCGACCGCGTCTCGCGTCCACGCGGCCAGCGCCTCGAGCCCGGCGCCGACGGGGGCCACTCCTGCAGGTTCGAGCGGCGCGCTCATTCCCAAGCCCTCCATTTCCCGTACTCGGTGCGACCGCCTCGGTCACTCATTTCCAAGCTCACGTTACAGCCGATGCGCGCAGATTGGGAGCCACCTCACCTGATCCGAGCTCTCCCCGCGAGCGGGAGAAGGGAAGCACAGGGGCATCAGCCCTTCGTAAGCCGCTCGGAAACCTCGCCATTCAGGGCGCCGATCCGTCTTGTCAAAGCCCGGCCTTTGCGGTAGGATTCGCCGGCGTGTTACCTCTGGAGCGCATTTACCGTGGTTACCGGAACCTGGGCAGGCTGCAGCACATCGCAAGTGTGTTCGCCAAGCACGGGTTTGGCCAGCTTATCGCCCAGCTCAACCTGCACACGATCCTGCCGCTCGGCCGCCTGGAGCTCAGGGCCCGACGCGTCAAGGCGGAGCGTCGCCCCCAAACTGCCGCGGAACGTCTGCGGCTCGCTTTCGAAGAGCTCGGGCCGACGTTTATCAAGCTCGGCCAAATCCTCGCCACGCGCTCGGATATCGTCCCCGCCGACTTTGTCGCCGAGCTGGCCAAGCTCAAGGACAAGGTGCCGGCCACCTCGTTTACGGACATTTCCGCGTTCCTCGCCTCCGAGCTCGGCGGCCCTGTCGACAAGCTGTTCGCGTTCTTCGAGCCCGAGGGGTTTGCCGGCGCTTCCATCGCCCAGGTGCACCACGCGCGGCTGTGGACCGGCGAGCGCGTCGTCGTCAAGGTGCAGCGCCCCGGCATCGAGCGGACAATCGAGACGGATCTGAGCATCCTGCAAAATCTCGCGGAGCTCCTGGAACACTACGTCGAAGAGATGGAGCGCTACGATCCAGTGGGCCTGGTGCGGGAGTTTTCGCGATCGATTCGCAAGGAGCTCGACTTCGGGCTCGAGGCGTCCAACACCGCGCAGCTCGGCCGCTTTTTCGCCAAAGACCGGCAGATCGTCATTCCCCAGGTCCACTGGGAGCTGTCCACTCGGCGCGTCTTCACCATGCAGGAGCTGATCGGCATCCCCCTCGGCCATCTCGACGAGCTGCGCGCCGCCGGACACAACTTGAGCGAGCTGGCTTACCTCGGCGGCCGCGTCTTCCTCAAGCAAGTGCTCGACCTCGGCTTGTTCCACGCGGACCCGCACGCGGGCAACGTCCTGGCGCTGTCCAACAACCCCGAGACGATCGGGCTACTCGATTTCGGCATGATGGGTCGCCTCGATCGCAAAGGGATCGAGGCCGTCGCCAGCCTCGTCATCGGGCTGCTGCGGCGCGACTACGACGGGGTCGTGCACGGGCTCGGCGACCTGGGGTGCTTCACGGAAGACACGGACATCGCCGGTTTCAAGCGCGAGCTCATCGACTTTATCGATCCGCTCTGGGGGCGAGAGCTGAAGCATTTGCAGTTTGGCCTGCTCTTGACGAAGTCGATGGAGCTGTCCATGCAGTTCAAGACGCGGCTACCCGCGGACATGCTGCTCTTATCGAAGGCCTTGATGACGATCGAGGGCATTGGTCGCGAGCTCGACCCGGACCTCGACCTGATTCGCCTTGGCCAGCCGTTTGCGCTCAAGATCATGGCTCGCCGCTTCGACCCGGTGCGCCTGGCCGAGGACGCTTATGCAGCGGCCAACGAGCTCACGAACGCGGCGTACCACCTCCCGGTGCAAGGTCGCACCGCCTTGGGCCGCCTGCTTTCGGATCGGCTGGGCGTGCGCTTCATACACGTGGGGCTCGACCCGCTGACGCGGTCGATCGAGCGCGCGGCCACAAAGCTTTCGGCGGGAATGCTCACCTCGGCGCTCGTGCTCGGCGCTTCGTGGGTCCTCGCCGGCGCCGTCGGACCGGTGTGGCATGGGGTGCCGGTGCTCGGCGCCGCCGGCCTGGCCGTCGCCGCGCTCTTCGCGACGTGGGTCGTGTTCCTGCTCTTGCGTGGACGATGAGCGAGTCGCCTGGCTCCAGCCCCTGGGACGACCCGGAGCGTCTGATCGTTGAGGAAACGCTTGCGGAGCTCGCCCGCGCACCGCTCGCACTGGCGATGGTGCAGGGCTCCATCAGCCGCCTGACAGCGCTGCGATCGCTAATGGATCAGTGTCCGTCGCTGTATCTGGAATCGACGCTCGTGGCCTCACGGCGGTCGGTCGATACTCTCATCGACCACATGATTCGCGTCGGACCGCTCGCGACCGAGCTCGACCTGCCGCTCAAGGCGTCGCTGGCGCGCGATTTCGTGCTCGCCAAGGCACAGGTGCTGCGCGAGGCGCGACTGGCGGTTGAAGGTCTGGACCCGCCGTGCGACCCCGCCCTGGCGGATCGCTTGCGGCTGGAGGCCGCGCAGTCCGTCCACACGCTGCTTGCCGAGGAGCTCCTGACGCGCATCTTGCTGGACGGCGGCGTCGCCGAAGCAGCGAAGAGGCGCGCGGCCACCTGGCTCATTCACTTCTGGGACGATAGCCCGCGTGTCGAGGTAGGTGACTTTTGTCCGCTGCTGGAAGCGGCCTGGAAGGCGCGCAATGCCGTGATCGTCGATTTCGGCACGCTGATGGGCAACGTCGAGGTGCTGAGGTTACTCGCCGCGGCGTCGGATGATCGCTTCATCGATGCGTTCATCGGCGAGACCTCGAATCCGGAATCCTACCTGGCGTTCGACGAGTTTCTCTTCGGATTGACGTTTGAGCAGCTCCGGCTGCTGCGCTCCCGAATGGCGGAGCAAAGACGAGCAGCAGTGGACCGGCAGTGGGTGTCGGGGGTCCTCGGAGTCAGCGCCGAGGACCTGTTCGCGCCGATCGGCTCGCCGCGGCTGATGTTCCGCGAGTACCGCCGCCGGCAGATGGCCGCCACGCTGCGGCGCATCCAGGGCACACCCGGTCCCCATCGCACGGCCGAGACGATTCTGCTGCTGTTTCTTCTCGAGCGCCCGTAGCGAGTCGCAGTCGCGCCACCGCACAGCCGCGCTCAAGCCGGCGTGGTGGGCGATCCGATCTAATTGCCATGCCAATGCACCTCACCTGCTGCCGCGCCCGGCAGAACTTGGAGATACTCTCGTGATCGTCGTCGATCTGATGTCTGGCCCCCATCCGGCGTCTCAACCCCGGCAGAGCTGGCGTGCCGAGATGGTGGAACATGTGCTCTCCCATTTGCCCTCCGTCCTGGCTGGTCAGGTCAAAAGCGTCGTCATCTGCCGGCGAATCGATCTCGCCATGGAACGTATCCTCTCGCTCAGCCACGGCCTGGAGATCGCCGCGACCGACGTCTACGGATACCTGTGCGAGGAGCAGGAAGGGTACCACATCCAGTTGTTCTGGGAGCCCGTCGTCAAGCCCCACCACCAACAGTGGTGGACGCTTCGCTGGGGCGTCGACACCCCGACCGAGCTCACCGTCGCCGAGCGCCTGCGCATCGTGATCATCGATCTGTTCATTCAGCTCGCGCGGGAGCTCGCCATGCCGGAGCTGCAGGCGACCCTGGAGGACGAAACGTGCCTGATCGTCGCTGCCGCCAAGGAGGGAAACCACTTGCGATGGTTTGATGACCGCCTGCCCGGCGCCCTCGCGACCAACGGCGTGGATCGACACGTCGACCTGGGGGTGCTCCCCCTCGCCGAGCTCTCCGACAACGATATCCGGTCAATCGACTGGGATCGAGAATTCCGCGAGTTCTTCGGCACCGGAGACTGAGCTGCCGGCAATCCGTCGATAGAAAACTTCCAGCATCTGATCACCCGGCACTACGGGTGCGCGCAGCCGATCCTCGAGGTCGGCCGGCGTCAGGTCGTCGAGAAAGTGCCGGTCCTCGCTTCGCAGTGCGACTTCCGGGATGAAGACCTCGCCCAGCGGTCGCACGCCCTCCATGGCGGCGAGGAAACAGCGGCCGGAGAGCAAGCCCGCAACCCCGATGGAGTCGCCAAAGAGCGTATTTTTCGCGACCACGAGCTCGAGGTGGACACCGGCGATCGCATTGAGCCGCCGCACGGCCGCGCTCAGGATCGGCGCCGCCACGCGCCCCGTGATGACGTGTCCGACCAGTGGCGCCGCCGATTCCGCCGGCGCCTCCTCCATGAAGCGCTCCAGGCGGTCCAGAAGCATGCGGTACAGGCCCACCCCGTTGCCGACCTGGGGGAAATCATCGTAGTCCTCCAGCGGCGGCGGCGGCGTCTCGGCCAGCAAGAAAAATTCGTCGGCCGCGTACACGAATGACGTGCCGACCTCCTCTCGAAAGCGGCGTTGATACGCCTCGGTCAGAAGCAGCGTCGCGCGCGCATACTGGCGATCCGGCGGGAGCAGCGCCGGGAGGTTGCGCCGGTGCTCCGTCAGCCCTACTGGCACCAGCGCGACCGACGAGGCCGTCGGGTAGTGGCCCGCGAGCTCGGTAACCGTGCGGTCCAGCTCCTTGCCATCGTTCAAGCCCGGGCACAGCACGACCTGGTGATGCGTGACGATGCCCGCCCGCGCGAACCGCGACAGCAGCTCGGGGATCCGCCGGGCGCCGTGGATGCCCAGCAGATAGTCTCGGAGCTCGGGACGTGTCGTATGTGTCGAGATGTAGATTGGAGACAACCGAAGGTCGATGATCCGCTGGATCTCTTCGTCCGTTGCTTTGGCGAGCGTTACGTAATGTCCGTAGAGGAAGCTGTAGCGATAATCCTCATCCTTGAAATACAGACTTTTTCGTAACCCTCTCGGGTTCTGATGGACGAAGCAAAAAACGCATCGATTGCGGCACTTCATGAGCCGCATGTCCGCGAGCACAATGCCGAGATCCTCGTCTTCGCCCTTGTCGATCTCCAGCGTGCGCACGCTGCCGTCGGTGCCCAGGATGGCCAGCTCGAGGCATTCCTCCGCCGCCAGGTAGCGGTAGCCGAGCTCGTCGTGAACCTCCGTTCCGTTGATCGTGAGCAGTGCTTCGCCGGCGCGAATGCCCAGGCTGTCGGCGATACTGCCGGGCATCACTTCGGCGATGCGGGTTTGTTCGACGTCGGCGACGGCGCCGGCCGGAGTGTTGGTCACGTGAGCTGCTCCCTTTCGATGGTCGCCGCCGCCGCCCCCGGCGCGGCCGGTGGCGGAGCTTCCGGCGGCGCCTCCTGTTCGCGTCCGAAAAATACCGACGCGCGGTAGCGCGCCACCAGATCCCGCCAGAATACGCTCCCCGCCGCCGTGGCCGGGACCGCCAGCAGCACGCCCACAAATCCAAAGAGCTCGCCACCCATGAGCACGGCGAGCATCACCACAACCGGGTGCAGGCCCAGCGTGTCGCCGACGATTTTCGGGGTCACCACGGTGCCCTCGAGCCCCTGCACGACGGCAAAGACGAGCAGCACGCCGGCGAGATGATACGCATCGGGATGCTCGAGCAGCATCAGCAGCAGCGAAAGCGACAGACCGATGATTGTCCCGAGATAGGGGACCACATTGCCGAAGCCGGACAGGAACCCGACGACGAGCCACAGCGGCAACCCGAGGATGGCGAGGCCGCTGCTGTAGAGCGTCCCAAGAACCAGGCATACCGTCATCTGGCCGCGAATGAAGGTGGAGAGAATGAGGTCGACGGCGCGCAGCCGGGAGAACAGCCACGGCCGATACCGGTAGGGAACGAAACCCGCGGCGGCGACGCGGATCTTGTCGATGTCCTTGAGCAAGTAAAAGGTGAGTATCGGTGCCATCACCAGGGTCAGCGCCCCCAGGAAGGCGTCGACGATGCTGGTGACGGTGCGCTGCAGGAGGTGGCCGGCAGGCTGCATCAAGCGGTTGGAGAGATCCTTCAGGGTCTCGGTGTTGGCCACGAGCTGATCGAAAAGCTGTTGCGAGCTGCGCGGAAGCTGCACGCCGAGCGCCTTCTCGAGGCGAGGGATGAGCAAGGGCAGCTCGGTAGCTCGATACCGCGCCATGCGATCGGCGAGGTCGCTTACCTGATGGATGATCGTCGGCAGGACGAGCAGAATGACGATGGCGGACGCGGCCACCGCCCCGAGAAAGACGAGGGAGACACCGAGAGCGCGCGGCAAGTGATAGGCGGTAAAAGGCACGCGGAGGCGCTCGAGCCGATCGACGACGGGATCGAGCACGTACGCGATGATGAAGGCGAGAAAAAACGGCGCGAGAATCGCTCGCGTCTGATAGACGAATGCCCCGAGGGCGAGAGCGCCCCCGAGCGCCAGAGCGGCTCTGAGCCAGGGGTTCTCGAGGGCGCGTCGCATTGCCGCTACTTGACGATGTCCCCGCTCTGGAACCCTGACCCGCTCTTGACGTTGGCGATGGAGTACTTGTCCTTGACCTCGGTCACGATCAGCTCACCGACCTTGGTCATTTCCACGTCGAGCACCTGGCCGGTATCGGGATCCTTGATTTCCTCTCCCTTGCGGAAAACGCTGAAGGAGTCGCCGACGTTGACGGCGCCCTTGCCGGCGTTGAGCCACACCTGGTCGCCCTTGACGTTGGCGACCTTCATCGCCATGGGAGCGGGTGACCAGCTCTTGAAGCGCTGGCCGATCTTGGTGGTGAGCGTCGAAATCGCGCCGCGCATGACTTGCCCTGCCTTCTGCTCGTCCCATTCGCCGCCACCGCCAAAGCCCATGACGCTGACGTTCGCGATCGAGTCCGTGCTGGCCGCATTATCCGCGAAGACGATCTCCCCCGAGCCCGTGTCGACGATCCGCACGTCCACGGCGGCGCGGTATTCCCGCTTGCTCACGCCAAAATAGCCGCCGCCGCTGACCCCGGACTGGCTTTCACCGAACTCCGTGACGGCTCCGGTGACGATGGCCTGCACGCCCAGGAGCCGCCCGACCTGCGCCGCCGACTGCGGCGTGATGGCGCCGGACATGCCCAGTGCCTGCTCATTCAACACCGCCTGAAGCTTTTCGCGCTCGATGACGCTGAACTGGCCGGTCTTGACCAACTCGGTCGCGAGCATATCCGAGGCGCCTGACCCCAGGCGCCCCCACTGGTTGCCGGCACGGTTTTCGAATTCCACGACGGCGATCCGGAACTTGCCGGCTGCCCTGGCGAGTTGTGGAGAAAGCGCGCCGAACAGCGCTGCCGACACTACGAGAAAAACCTCAATTCGACGTCGCATCCGATACCTCCGAAGCCTGTGCTGGAAGCCTTTGCTGATTGCCCGCGCCTGCCGAGGAGCCGCCTAGAGCTTCAGCACGGCGCTGTTTTGGGTCCGCTCGACCACCGTGATGCGGCTGCCCTTGAGCTCCTTGCCATCGAGCTCGCCGAGCAAATCCGAGAGACTGCCGGCGAGGCGAATCTCGAGGGAGCCGCGACCGTCCGCATAGCCGCGATCCATGACGGTCTTGACACCGCGATAGTCCTTTGCCAGGGACGCCTGCAGCTCATTGTACCTGGCGAAATCGGCGCCGACGACGGACAGCGTCACCAGCGTGGTTCCGGCGATTTCCTGGGCCCACTTGGTAGCGATTTCCTGAGCCAGCTCCGCGGCCGCCTGCTTGCCCGCCTCGCCGAGCGCCGCCGCGCCGCCGCTTGCCGAATCGGCGTGCGCCTTGGCGGCGTGCGCCTGCGCGATACCGAGCACTTCGCCCGTATCCGGGCGGACCGCTCGCACCACCACGTTCGCCTGCACCGATCGGAGCTGCGAGCCCAGGATCGACCCCGCGTCCTTTGCAACCGCCTTGCCCACGATCACCAGGTCCGCGCCAAAGCGCGGTCCCAGGCTCGCGGCGAGACGGCGTTCGGCGCTCAGGTCCCCGCCATAGGCGGCCTCGGCGATCGGGCGATCGACGGTGCGCTTGAGCTCCGCCGTGTCGATTATCTGAAATCCCTTTTCTTGAAGGGCCTCCATCACCGTGCTCTCCGTCGTCGCGATGTCCGTCCAGTAGACGTCCCAGCCGTAAAACCCGATGGATTGCTCGCCGATCAACACGGCGACACGGGGCAGCTCTTTCTGAGCGCTGAGCACCCCGATATGAGCGAGATCGCCCTCGACCTTGTCGGAGCTGACCTCCGCCCGAATCGTCACCCAGTACAGATTGCCGCTCTGGTGTTCCTCGACGACTTCGTGGCTCGTGACATAGCCGCTGCTTTGCGTGTAGATCTTGTCGCTGAGGAGCTGATAGTTTTCGATCATCGTCTGCGACGCCACCAGGGAGCCGACAGCGGACTCGACGGCCTTGCGCATGGCGTCCGCGATGGCGTCGTCGCGCGCCTTGCCGAGTCCAGCCGCGCCGACGGTGGCGACTCCCTTCGCTTCGACGCTTGCCGCCGCGGCGCCGGGTTTCGGTGCGCACGCGATCAGACCGAGGATAGCAAAGCACACAACCGAAAAGAATCGACGCAACATGTGCACGTTCCTCGAAACAGGTGAGTACCTTGAGCGGATTGTCGATACGGGTGCAGGCCGCCATCCCTGCCGGCTCGCGGTGCGCATGGGCTCCGAGGCGATCACTATAGCACCCGGGCGGCGGGTGAATCAAGGAAGGATTGGCGCGGCGGCCGTTGCAGTTGACAGTGCCCGTCGCGAGGCGCTACTCAAGCCAAGCAAATGCAGCACGCCGAGCTCTTCGAAGAAATGGCCAAGCATCTCCACCTGGCGTTGATCCGTCACCGCCAGTATCCGTCGGTGCATCCGCTGTTGCGCGCCGCGGTGGCGCAGGCCCACGAAGCCACGCGCAAGCTTCTGCAGGAGTTTGGCGGGGTGACGATCGGCACGGCCGCGGGAAGACTGATCGTCAACGGCCAGGCGCTGACGGAGCTCGGCTCGATGCTGGAACGGTTTCGCCAGTTGCTGGATTCGCTCCACGTCTGGGCGGTGACCTTTCGTCCCGAGCTCGAGCTGAGCGAGCTCGAGCGGTTTCTGAAGATCCTGGCGGATTCGACCACGCTCGAGCAGAAGGCGGACCTCGCGATCCTGCTCGAAGCGGCGGGGATCCGCAACATCTCGGTCAACGCGGTGCTCTATCGCGCCGTGAGCGCCGATGCCGCGGGGGACGCGCTCCCGCCGGCCACGGCCGGCGGTGCCGGAGCTGGGGCCGGCGCTGGTGTCGGCGGCAGTGCCGCCGGAGCGGGTTCGGCAGGTGGCACCCCGGCCGCGGCTGGTGGCCCGCCTCCGGGCGCTGCGGGTGGGCTTTCCGGGTCTCCCGAGACGCCCTCGGCCGAGCGTGAAACAGCGACCGCGGCGCCGCCAACGCCGCCATTGGCGCCACCGCCCAATCCGGAGCTCATCCGGCACGTCTTGGGGCTCACGGACTCCTACGCCGCTGAGCACCTCGATCAGGAGCTGGACATCTGCTTCCGGCGCAATCCGACCGAGACCCTGCGCCTGTTGGAGGCCGCGGCCGCGACGACGCTCTCCGCGGCGGTGCCGCTGCCCGGCCCGACCACGATCGCGGCCGATATCCGCGCCCTCGGCGTCGTGGTGACCACCCTGGTCCGCGGCTACGGCGCCCGCCAAAAGGACGGCATGACCACCCTGGAGTGCGTGGTGCGCCTCCTGGCCACGCACGGCGTCCCGATCGACGCGCTCGAACGCGTCCTGGACACGGCTCCAGGACCCGAGCCGGCGCCCGCCGGCGCGCCCGGCGAAGCCATGATGGCCGCACCCGATGATTTGCCGGCCGCTCTCGATGAGGACAGCGATGAGCTCGATTCGCAATCGCCTGGGGTCGAGGCCGCCGGCGTTGAGGAAAAGGCTCGCCGACTCCTCGCCAAGTCACAGGAGCTCGTGCAGCGGCGTGAGCAGTTGCGGCTCACCGACGAGCTGACCGGCGCGCTTTTCGGCGAGCTGCGAGGCGCCCTGAGAGCCGCCGAGGCGCTCCACGAAGTTCTCCTCGGGGCGATCGAAAAAGGCGATACCAAGCTCGCCGAGCGCATCTTCGAGATCATCAAGGCGCGCCTGCGCCAGCCGCTCGACAGCGACGACCTCGCGGTAGCTCTGCTCGGCAGCGTGGCGGCGACCTCGGCGCTCGAAGTGCAGGCCAGGAACATTGAGAGTGCGAGCCGGCTGCTCGAGCAAGTCATCCGCTTCGCGACGAACCGCGGGTTATCGGCCGGCATGCACGGACCGGTCGACCGGATTCTGCGCGCAGCGGCCCGCATCCGGCCGTACGTGGAGCTCTTCGAGGGGGTCGTCGATCGCAACCGCCGCCAGCGCGTCCTGGCGATCAAGGAGCTCGTGAAGCTCGGACCGGGCATCGTGCCCGGCTTGCTCGAGAGGCTGAAAGACGACCGCTGGTTCATGCGCCGCAACGTCGTCATGATCCTGGGCGAAATCGGCGATCGCGCGGCGGTTTCGCCGCTCGCCGAGCTCATCGGCGACGCCACCCCGCAGGTACGCAAGGAACTGGTGGGCGCGCTCGGAAAGCTCGGCGGGGCGGACGTCGTGCCGCTGTTGATGCGCATCGCCGCAGAGGATAGCGCCGAGGTGCACCGCCAGGATGCGGTTCTCCATCTCGGCGAGCTCATGGACCTGCGCGGCTTGGCGCTCATCGGGGAGATTCTGCAGGAACAAGGGCCGTTTGCCAATGGCTCCGACGAGCTCAAGCTCGAAGCGATTCGAGCGTTTGCGAAGCTGTCCCGGACTGAGGCGCCCGAGGTCAAGAAGATCACCCCGCTGGTACGGCCGTATCTGGGCGCGGGCATCAGGAGGCTCTTTCGGAAGGCCAACGAGCAGCTTGCGCTGGCGGCGGTCGCCGCGCTCAAGGAGGCCGGCGATCTCGAGGCGGAGCCTCACCTCCTGGAGGCGATGGCCAAGAGCCGGCGGGACAGCGCCATGTTTCGCGCTTGCGCCGACGCTCTCGCGTCCCTCCGCGAACGGCGGGCCTACGGCGGCCCCTCCTGAGCAGCGCGGTGGCCGGTCACCGTTTTTGCAGCGCCGCCAGCGCGCCGCGCACGAGCTCCTCGGCCGGCAGATCCCAACCCTGTTCGACGGCCACCTTGCGCAGCGCCCCGGTCGCTTCCTGATCCGAATACTGGAGATTCATGAGGATTTTCCGCGCCTCCTCGAAGCCCGTGTCCGCGCCGGCGACCGGCACCGGCGCCGGCGCCGGCACCGCGGCGAGATCGGCGACCGCGATTGCCGGTTCGCCGGGGCCCTCGCCCGCTACCGGCCCGCTCTCTTGCTCGGTGGGGAGGGGCGTGCCCGGCGCTCGCGAAAAAACCTGCCAGGATCTCGGGGAGCCGCGTTTGGAGCGTAGCTCGCGGATGAGCCGGTCGGCGGTCTGCGCGCCGACCCCTTTGATACCCTGCAGCAGCACGGCGTTCCCGCGGTGAATCGCGCGCTCG
>JACPHN010000019.1 GCA_016188575.1 Candidatus Schekmanbacteria bacterium | reverse complement strand
TCTGCCGATTTTTGCGCTCACTGACCAGGAGGGGCGGCTGTTCAAGCCGCTGGCGTATTCAAAAAACCTGGCCATGTTCGTCGCGGCGGGTCTGGCGGTGACGCTCGACCCGGCGATGCGCATGATGTTCGCGCGGGTGGACCGCTTCTCGTTTCGGCCACGCGCGCTATGCAGTGTCGTCAACGCGCTGGCTGTCGGCACCTACCATGCCGAGGAGCGACACCCGATCAGCCGGACGATTTTCCGCGTCTACGGCCCCGCATGCCGGCTGGTCCTCCGCCACCCGCTCGCGACCGTAGCGATCGCGGTGACCATGGTGGCGGCGAGCATTCCAGTTTACTTCAAGCTCGGCTCGGAGTTCATGCCCCCGCTCAACGAAGGCACCATTCTCTACATGCCGACGACGCTGCCGGGAGTGTCGGTGTCGCAGGCGCAGGAGCTGCTCGTGACCCAGGACCTCATCCTGAAGTCGTTTCCCGAGGTCGAGCGGGTCTTCGGCAAGGCCGGGCGCGCCGATACGGCGACCGACCCGGCGCCGTTTTCCATGTTCGAGACGACGGTGGTGCTAAAGCCGCAGGAACAGTGGCGCCCGAAAGAGCGCTGGTACACAGACCGTGTCCCCGAGCTCCTCACCGGGTTACTGCGCCCGCTGTGGCCGGATCGCATCTCCTGGGATGAGCTGATCGACGAAATGAACGCCGCGCTGCACACGCCCGGCGTGACCAATGCCTGGACGATGCCGATCAAGACGCGCACCGACATGCTGACGACGGGCATTCGTACGCCGATCGGCATCAAGATCTTCGGCGCCAACTTGACCGAAATCGAGCGCCTCGGGGCGGAGATCGAGCGCGCGCTCACCGCCGTGCCCGGCACGCGCAGCGTGTACGCCGAGCGCGTCGCCGGGGGGTACTTCGTGGACTTCGAACCGCGCCGCGAGCAAATGGCGCGCTACGGGGTGACCATCGACGAGGTGCAAATGATCATCGGCAGCGCCATCGGCGGCGAGAACATCACGACTACCGTGGAAGGCCGGCAGCGCTTCCCCGTCAACCTTCGCTATCCGCGAGAGCTGCGGTCCGACGTCGACCGCATCGGCCGCGTCCTGGTCCCGACTCCGCTTGGCGCTCACGTGCCGCTGAGCGCGCTTGCGGACATTCGCATCGCCAGCGGGCCGTCCATGCTCCGCGACGAGAACGGCTTCCTCGCCGGCTACGTCTACGTCGACATCGCGGGGCGCGACGTCGGAGGTTACGTGGAAGAGGCCAAGAGGCGCGTCAAGGACGGCGTCGCGCTGCCGCCGGGGTATGTGCTGCAGTGGAGCGGCCAGTACGAGAACATGCTGCGGGTTCGCGAGCGCCTGCGCCTGATCTTGCCCGTGACGATTTGCCTCATCTTTGTCCTGCTCTACATGAACACGCGCTCGGCGTTCAAGGCGGCGGTGGTCATGCTCGCGGTGCCATTTTCGGCGATCGGCGCGATCTGGCTGTTCTATTTTCTCGGGTACAACGTCTCGATTGCCGCGTGGGTGGGCATGATCGCGCTGCTCGGCCTGGATGCCGAAACGGGCGTTTTCATGCTGCTGTTTTTGGACCTCTCCTACGCGGAGGCGAAAGACGCGGGCCGGCTGCGCACTCGCGCCGAGCTCGATGAGGCGCTCATGCACGGGGCGGTGAAGCGAGCGCGGCCGAAGATGATGACCGTGGCAGCGGCGTTCATGGGGTTGTTGCCGATCATGTGGTCCACCTCGGCGGGTGCCGACGTGATGAAGCGCATCGCGGCGCCCATGATCGGCGGTCTGGTGACCTCGTTCCTGCTGGAGCTCCTGGTCTACCCGGCGGTGTACAAGTTGTGGAAGCTGCGAACCGAGCTGCGAAACGAGCTGCGAAACGAGCTGCGGCCGAGCGCCGCGGCAGAGGGATCCGACCTTGCCTGACCCAGGGGATAGCCCGATCTTGCTCGTCGACGATGATGAAAGCTTCGCGGAGGTCATGACCTTCGTCCTCACCGAGGACGGGCACACCGTCACGTGCGCGGCTTCAGGGCCGGACGCGTTGCGCGCGCTGCAGACCGGAGGATTTCCGGTCATGGTGACCGACCTCAAGATGCCCGGATTTGACGGGATGACGCTGCTTCGCAAGGCGCTCGGGCTCGACCCCGACGTGTTGGTCATCGTGATCACGGCGTTCGGTGACATGGCGACGGCGGTCGCTGCCATGAAGGCCGGCGCCTTCGACTTCTTGCCAAAGCCGTGCGACCGCGATCACTTCCAGCTTACCGTGCGCCGGGCCGCCGAGCACGCGCGCTTGCGGCGGGAAGTGCGCGAGCTGCGCGGCGGTGGTGCCAGCGCGGGGAAGCTATTCATTTTTGTGTCGGCGGCCATGGCGGAGCTTCTCGCCCGCGCCGACAGGGTAGCGGCCTCGGACGCGACCGTGCTCATCGAGGGCGAGAGCGGCACAGGCAAGGAGCTGGTCGCGCGTCGCCTTCACCGCGCGAGCCACCGGGCGGGAGGTCCGTTCGTGCCGATCAATTGTGGAGCGATTCCGCGTGAGCTGCTGGAGTCAGAGCTGTTCGGGCACGCCCGCGGCGCCTTCACGGGCGCCACGCAGGATCGCCGGGGGCGGTTCCAGCAGGCGGAAGGCGGCACGCTGTTCCTGGACGAGATCGCCGAGCTGCCGCTCGAGCTGCAGAGCAGACTGCTGCGCGTCATTCAGGAGAAGGTGATGGACCCGGTCGGCGCGGATCGGCCGGTGCCGCTCAACGTGCGCGTCGTGGCGGCGACGAACCGGCCGCTGGAGGCGTTGGTGCGCGCCGGGCAGTTTCGCCAGGATCTCTACTTTCGCCTCAACGTCGTGCCGTTGAGCATCCCGCCGTTGCGGGAACGGCCCGAGGACATTCTGCCGCTTGCTCGCCACTTCCTCGCCCAGCACGGCGGCGGCCGGCAGTGGCACATCCCACCCGCCGTGGCGCGGCGGCTCGCGGCAATGCCTTGGCCGGGCAACGCGCGCGAGCTCGAGAATCTGTGCCACCGCGCCGCGCTGCTGTCGGACGAACCCGTGCTCGGCGAGGAGCTGCTGGCGCCGCCTCCCGCGGACGCCACCGCGCCGCTGCGCATTGCCGCTGACACCATTGCATTGCCGCCGGAGGGCATTTCGCTCGTGGCGTTGGAAAAAGCGATCCTGCTTCGCGCGCTGGAGATGAACGGCTACAATCAGAGCTCGACCGCGCGGTTCCTGCGTATTCCGCGGCACATTCTGTTGTATCGCATGGAAAAGTTCGATATTTCCGGCCGAGGCACGACGTGAGGATGCCGCGCAGGATCCGGGTTCGTGAGCTGCGGTGGCTGGTTTCGGGGCCGGCGCTGGCCTGCGTGTGGGCACCCATCGTCGTCATCACGCTCGCGCACCTGATCACTCCCGCGGCCCACGGCTGGCTGCACGACGTGCTCCGTCGCCTCTACTACATCCCGATCATCGTTGGCGCGTTCCGCTTCGGCATGGGCGGTGCGCTCCTCGCCTCGCTGCTGGCGTCGACGCTGTACTTGCCGCACGCTTTCTGGGCCGGCGGCCATCATCATGGCACCATGGTTCATCCTGACCCGGCGGGGACGGCGAACAAGGTTCTCGAAGTCGCCCTGTACAACGCCGTGGCGATCGTCAGCGGCCTGCTCGCGGAGCGCGAGATGCGGGCGCGGCGCGAGCTCGAGCGCAAGGTGGTGGAAATGCGCGCCATGGAGCACCAACTGGTGCGGGCGGGACGGCTGCAGTCGCTGGGAGAGCTGACCGCCGGGCTGGCGCACGAGATCAAGAATCCGCTCGCGTCGCTCAAGACCGCCGCGGCGATTGTCGGCGACGAGGTCGCTCCGGCGTCGCCGCGCCGCAAGATGGTGGCCATCCTGCAGAAGGAGCTGGACCGGCTCGAGATGTTGCTCGAGCGTTTTCTCGCGTTTGCCCGCCCCGAGGCGTCGCAGCTTGTGCCGGTCGACTTGCCCGTGGTCGTGGAGCAGGCGATCGCGCTGGTGCGCCCCCAGGCGGAGCTGCGTCGCGTGACGCTCGCGCTGGTGGGGACCGGGTCGGCCGGCGGGGTGCTGCCGGAGATTACGGGCGACCCGGACAAGATCACGCAGGCGCTGCTCAACGTCTTGCTCAACGCGATCCAGTTTTCCTCGGAAGGTGGCACTGTCGAGGTCAGCCTGGAGCTGTGCGGGCTGCCGCACGGCAACTTTGCGGTGGCACGGGTCATGGATGGCGGCCCAGGATGGCCGCAGGTAGACGTCGAACGGGTGTTCGACCCCTTCTATTCGACGCGTCCGGGCGGCACTGGGCTCGGCCTGTCCATCGCCAGCCGCATCATGGATGCGCACGGGGGTATCATCGAGGCGCGCAGTCGGCGCGACGGAGAACGGGGAGCGGAGCTGCTGATGCTGTTTCCCGTGGCGGCGGGCCGCGACGGCCAGACGCCTCCGGGATGAAGGGCAGCCGCTGACCAGTCCGTGCCCCCTCCGTCCTTCCCCTTGCTTGCGGGGGGGGGGAGGTGGGGGGTCTTCATGATGCGCTTTACGCTCAGCTTGCGGTCGCACTGGCGGTGGATTCAGGAAATGCTTGCGCCGTGTGCGGGGGCGAGCTAGCATCCAGCCTGGCGGTTCTGCTAGAGCGGGGCAGTGGGCACTGCTTGCCGACGTTGCCGCGGTGGTGTTCGAGGTGGAGCTCGAGCTACGCGCATCGAGCAGCGTCCGCTTTCGGCCTGAGACCTCGACCAGGCGTGGAGCGGCGCGCCATTGGTCAGCGGCTTGCCGTACCGACCGCCGCGCGACTTCGGCCGGATCGACGGGGGACAGCTCTGCCTTCAGCGGCCCACCGAGGATGACATGTACAAGCTCGGAATGATCGTCGTGTTGGTCTCCATGCTGGTGGGCGTCGCGAGGGCGCCGGCACAGGACCGCTCGCTCCCCAACCGCCATCTGCGTCTGGACACGTATGACCCCGTCACGGACGGTCCCCAAGTCATTCCCGAATACCGGTTTGCCACCCGCTTCATTGGCTGGGTCGTACTTGCCAACGACGAGAGCGTTGGCCCTGTCCACCCCCTGCGCACCGGGGACGTATCCTGGCGGGATTTCCTGCACTTGGAGATCCGCCATGATGGCGAGCGCGCCGAGTCGTGGCTGGAGCTGACTTTCGATGTCGGCACGAATGCCAAAGGACTCGCCGATCCTGCACAGGCGGCGTACGTCAAGCAGTGGCTGAAGAGCGAGAAGCTGCACCCATCGACCGAGCTGGGCCCGCACAGCTCGGTGTCGATCCCCTTCGAGGTGCGCCTGCGCGACAGCTGCCCGTTGCGGCTCGGCGCCTACGAGGTGGTGCCAACCATCGACTCGGCGATCGCGCGGTTTCCGAGGCTGGCGTGGATCGCCCGGCTCCCTCCATCGCCAGAGCCCGCCGCGTGGCGCGTCGGTCTGACCCCGGAGGAAGCCTCCCTCCAGCAGCACCGGTTCGAGCTCTTCCGGCACCAGGAGAAAAAGCGGCGCATGACGCTCGGCGAATCCCTGCAGCGCATCGTGCGCTTCTATCTAGCAGAGGCCGAGAAAGACCCGGCTGGCGGCTATGCTGTTCTCCGCGCGGTCAATTTCATGACGGACTGGGACGAGATCGAGCGCGTCTTGCTCCAGAGACTCGCCTGGCTCGAGGCGGGGGGACGGCTACGCGACGACCGCTCCGGACTTCCTTCCGAGCTCCAAGTGGTCGGCGATGTGCTGAATCAGCTCCGAGGCTTCAGAGCGGAAGGAAAGACCGGCGATGCGTGGAAACTGACCGTCAAGCCGGAGTTTGGCGAGGTCGGCCTGCTTCCCCGAAACAATGTCATGGAAAACACCATCGTCGGCGGTCCCCACCGCTCGGAATTTCAGGGGCACTGTCAAATGCCGATGCCGGAGTGAGGGCGTAGGCCGAATGTGGTTTGCACCATGGCGAGCGCAATGCGCGTGGACACTTGTAAAGGCGCATCACCCGACATTCGGCCGTCGCCCAAGGTTTGCTTGCGGGCAAGGCCTCAAATGCTTGCGCCTAGCCAACCGCGCGGAACCGATCCACGCTGGAAGCGAAGCCAGTCGCCGAAGGGCCCGCGCGTCGACGGGGCGCGAGGTCGCGAGGGTGTCTCATCTCCCCATCCCACCCGGGACGCCGGGCGCGGCGTGCGCCGCGCCCCTCGGGTCGCACCCACCAACCTGTTGTCAACCCCATCACCGGAGGGCCGCCGTCGCCATGACTCCAAGGCCGTGTGCTCGAGCGATGCTTGCGTCGATCTTCTTCCTCTGCCTGCTGCTCGCCGTTGGAGGCGGGCCGATCACCGCCTCGCGAGCTGGCGCGCCGCGTACCGGCACGCCCTCCGGGGGCGGCGGTCCGACGCGCGCGGTGACTGTGCCCGCCGAAGCCGAGCTTGTGGCCGGACCGTGGACGCTCGCGCGCGAGGCCGGACAACCGGCGGAGAGCGCCGTGCGGTTCGCGCCGTGCACGCATGAAGGCCGCTTCTGGCTGCAGGCGTCCAGCGGCGCGAGCGGTGCGAGTGCGGTGGCGAGCGCGGTGGTGAAGCTCAACGGCGCCATCGTGCTGTCGCCTGCGGACTTCCGCGCCGTGCCCTACGCCGTAGCGCGCCCGGTGGCGCTGGTGAGCGGCATCAACGAGCTCGCGGTCGAGGCGCGGGGCAAGCCCGGCGCGACCTTGGAGCTGTCGGTGCTCGGCATCTTCGACTGCGGCATCGAGGTCGAGCTGCCGGAGCCGCCGCAGGGCGGCTACTACATGCCGCCGGACCCAGTGCGCTGGGGAGACGAGGTATTCATCGAGGGGCGCGTCAAGTCGAGCTCGCCCTGGTGGGTGGAGCTGTGCCGCTGCACCACGAGCCTCGGGACCTGCGACCCGCTCGAGCCGGAGCAGCTCGGGTCCATGGAGGAGCGGGCGGCGCGCTGGCAGGGGAAGGAAAACGCCATGACGCTGGCGAAGTACTGCGGTCCCTACCCGGCGCCGTTTTCGGGTGCTTCGGACCTGACCGAGGATTCACCGTGGGCGGGGTGGTGGCATGACTCGGTGCCCGATGTGTTCGCCTGGACCGAAGGCCCTACCGACTTCGCGCCGCAGGTGGGGAAGGACCGCTTCGGGGTGCTGATCGACACCGACGCAACGCGCACCGGCTACGATCGCTACGCAGCGGTGGTTTTCAACCGGCAGGGCGGCAAGGCGTTCATTCCCATACCCGTCCGACAGCACCGGGACCTGGGAAGAAGAGTGAGTTGGAGTTTGGTAGCGTGGACGATCGGTACCGATCCAAGCTGGTCGCGCCCACCTGCCCTCACTGTCTCTGCGAGCCTGAGCTGCGCTCTCGCTGACTCGAGCACTAGATACGATATCGACTGGAACGGCGACTCGATCTCGGATCTACAAATCGATTGCGACGAGTACAACGCGAATTATAGAGCGTTTGGAGGAATCAGGCACACCTATGACGAATACGGCTTCTATCCGGCGACTGTGGTACAGTATGAAGACAACGTGGCCCATCGACACGAGATCATCGTGGTAGAAAATGACGAGTTTGCTCGGAGCCGCGATCCTATCTATCACCGCATGACCAATACCGCGGAGGGAGAAAGATAGGATGAAAATCTCGTCTCGTTTCACTGTCTTTCCGTCCACGGTGCTTTTCTTCACTTGCATTCTGACACCAATCGCCGCCTCGGGATGGTCTCAAGTCGTACACAACAAGATGGCCGAAATGGGTTTCGGTCGAACGCAGGATCGCATCGGCCCGGTCATACGCGAGCTTGGGCTCGACATCAGGCGCGTATTTCGCGGACCGCGGATCCCCCGCTCCTGGCTTTACGACATCGCCGCCCCAGGTTGCAAGCTGGCGGCGGAAGTCTCCGCCGACACCCCCAGGGATTGGATTCTCTACGGCGCGGTAGCCGAAGACGAGGTGCTGGGTCCAACCTTGCTGTTGAGCTGCGGCGAGAACTTCCGCGCCCAGAACCACTTCTACAACCCGGAGCTGGCGGCGGTGGGCGGCACGCGGGGGCGGCGGCAGGGTGGGCTGGACGACGTGGCGCTGGTAGGGATCGCCTCTCCGCTCTACGAGCGGCGGCGCGTCTCCCACGGGCTGCCGCTCCCGCGCTGGGCGCTCGGCGAGGACTTCCGCGGCACGAGCCTGCTCGCCGGCGCCACGTTTCACCGCGACGACTCGGAGCAGAATGCCTTCTCCCACCGCGCCGCCCGGGACTACTTCTGGAAGGCGCTGACCCTGGTCGACGATCCGCTCACCGCCTACAACGACGAATCGCGTTGGAGCTGCCCCGACAAGGAAGAAGAGCTGGCGCGGTTCGTGTCCCGCGCCGAGCCGGTCGCGGCGGTGCGCGACCGCTATCCGCCGCCGTGCCGGGAAGGCTCCTGGGCGCGCCTCTTTCGCGCGCTCGGCCAGGTCGCCCACCTGGTGCAGGACGCCGCACAGCCGGAGCATACCCGCAACGACTCGCACCCCCAGTACACCAACCTGGACCCGTTCCCGAAGGCGCACGAAGAGCTGTACAGCCTTCACCCGGAGCTCGCCGCAGTGGATTGGCGCGCGCTGGTGCCGTCCGGCTCGCCCTCCTTCCTCGACTTCTTCGATCAGCAGACCCGCGGCCGTGCCGGCATCGCCCAGCTTTCGAGCGCCCACTTCGTGACCTCGCACACGCTGCCCGCCGGCGTGACGCTCACCGCGCGCGACCCGCTGCCGCCAGCAGTGCACCTGACGCTCGGCCCGCCCCTGTATGGCGATAGTGCCCGGCGCCAATTCGCCGAGCCGGCGCTCGCGGGCCTCGGACTCGTCACCTACCAGGCGCCCGGGCCGCCGTTTCTGGTCGCGCCCGCGATCTTCGGCCTGGGCGGCGAGCGCAAGCTCGTGGCGTTCCGCTACGACGAGCGACCGGACGCCCTCTTCGCTCCCGCTGACCCCGACCTCGACGATTGTCCCCAGAACGTCTCTGAATCGGTGCAGCGCGACGACTACCGTTGCTATCGCGAGGAGCAAATCGGCCGCCAGATCTGGACCACCAACGACGACAAGGTGAAGCGGTCGATCGCCGAAGCGATGCTGCCGCTGGCGATCGGCTACAGCGCCGCCTACCTCGAGTGGTTCTTCCGCGGCCGTCTGAGCGTGCCGTCGGCATTCGTCCACTCGCAAAACGGCCGGCACCTGATGGACATCGTGGTGCAGAACGACTCCGAGGAAGACTGGGCCGACGCGGAGCTGGCCTTCATCGCGACGATACGCGCGCCGGATGACGAGGACAAAGACGAGCGGCGGCAATACGTCGCGCTCGAGGTTCTCCAGGGGAATGCGCGCGGCATTGCCCTGAGCGGAACCCGCAGCCAACCCGAGCCGGCCGCACAGCGAACCGGAGTCATCACGGTCGAGATTCCGCAGCTCCTCTTCGTGGATGGTTTCCGCAACGCCCTCGTGGAGGGTTTGCGCAACCTCGAGGTGACGGTCGCGATCCGCGGTGGGCTGGGCGGGGAAACGCTGGCCGAAGATGGCACCGGCGGGGCAGTCGCCGGGGTGGTGGCAAGGCCGGGGGCGCTGGTCGAAGTGGGCTCGCTTTCGGGCGGCGCGGTCGACACCGATTCGCGCGCGCTGAGCGACACGGGCTATCTGGTCGGTTGCAGCTACACCGAGGACAGGAAGCGGCACGGCTTCGTGTGGCGCGATGGCGTCATCTTCGACGCGACGCCGGGTGCGGACTTCGGCTGTATGCACGACGTCAATAGCGCGGGGCAGGCTGTCGGTTACGCGGGTCGGTACGGAGTCGGCCAGACCGCGTTGATCTGGGAAGGCGAGCAGTCAAACAGCCTGGACGCGGTGACCGGGGTGCAGACCTATTCCGCGGCGGGCATCAACGATGCCGGCGACGTGACGGGAATGTGGTACAGCGAGCAATATCCCTACCATCGGCCGTTCGCCATCGCGGGCGGGACAGGGCGCACGCTGTTTCCGAGCATCGCTGGCCTGCGGGAGATATTTCTCGGACGGGTCTCTCCGCGGTATGCGAACGCTCAATCGGCGGCGGCGTATGCGCCCGGTCAAGTCATCACCCAGAGCTATGCGTTCTTGCCGATCGTGACGACCATCGTGGCACAGGGGGAGGAGGTCCCGCCGGGTCTCGTCTACCTCGAGCTGCCGCCGGGCAGGACCAGCGGATCGGCCAACGGCGCCAACGGCAACGGCCTCCTCGCCGGCAACGTGTACACCTCCGGGCAGACCAGGAGCAGGCGGGCGGCGGTCTGGACAACCGCCGGCGTGAAAGAGCTGGGCACCCTCGGCGGTTATGAGAGCACCAACTACGGAGGCGTCAACAATCGGAACCAGGTGGTTGGAGGTTCCGCGGTGACCGGCGATCTCGGGTATCACGCCTACATCTGGCAGGACGACCGGATGAGCGATCTCAACGACTACCTCCCGCCGCAGTGGGACTGGATCGTCCTGTGGGACGCTGCGGATATCAACGATCACGGAGAGGTCGCCGTGGATGGGTTGGTGGACGGTCGAGCTCCCTGGCGCTCCTATTTGCTGAGGAGCTACGGTGGCAAGCGGCTGCGCGATGGCAGCGCCGGAGCATGGCGCCAGGCAGTGGTCCCGGCGACCGCGGGTCTTCCCGAACCGTTCGCCAGGGAATGTGGGGAGCTGGACGAGCGCGAGCTGGAAGGGGTGTTGCTGACCGGAGACGATAGCCGCTGCTTCGAGCGCTGAGCGCAGTCTTTCGCCTCGCGCCGCGCCAAAGGGCCACGAGCGGTGGCGGCAATGCGCGCCGCCACCGGCTGCCCGCGCCCACAGTTGGGCGAGCCACGGACCGCACTGACTTGTGGGGAGCGCGGTGAGGCCTACCTCCGGTGCGCTGTCCTTGCGAAGGTTGCGAAGGACGTGGGCGCTATTGAGCTTCTCGGCGAGCGCCTTGCGGTCGGCCGTCGTTCCCAGCGGGTCGTCGGCGGCGTCGAGCTGACCGGGCGCGCTCGGCCACGCCGTGATATTCTCTGCAGCGCCTGACTCCGGCCTAAAGGCCGAAGTTTGCGGCGCGAGACCGGGTCATGGCGAGGCACCGCAGGTGGGCCGGGCCTGCGCTGAAAACCCGGCGAGACGTCACCACACAGAGGCGCCGATGGCGCGTACGAGCCCAACCGCGGCCAACCATGAGGCCGAAGGAGCCAAAGTCGTGAGCATCTGCCACACCTACTCCCCACAGTCTGCCCTGGGCCTCGCCTCCGCTATCCGCGCGCGAGCGCAATCGTGCGAGGCGCTCACCGCAGCGTGCCTCGCGGAGGTTGCGCGCAGCAACAGCGAGGTAAACGCGTTCGTGCAAGTCTTTGATCGTCGCGCCCGGCGTCAGGCGCAGACGCTCGATCGCATCTTGCAGCGCGGGGATGGGCAGGAGCTCCCGATCTTTTTCGGCGTCCCGAACGGCATCAAGGACATCGACTTCATGGCGGGCACCTTCACGTGCGCCGGTTCGCGGGCCTTTCGCTACTTCTGGTCACCCTTCGACAGTGCGGTGACGAAGCGCGTGCGAGCCGGTGGGTTTGTGCTCCTCGGCAAGCTCGCGACCTCAGAGTTTGCGATCATGCCGATCACCGAGACAGACATCCACGCGCCATGCCGGAATCCCTGGAACCTCGAGCATACCCCAGGCGGGTCGAGCGGTGGCTCGGCGGCAGCGGTGGCGTCCGGAATGTTGCCGATGGCCCACGCTTCGGATGGCGCTGGCTCCATTCGCATCCCCGCCTCGTTTTGCCACCTTTACGGCCTCAAGCCTTCGCGCAGCGCCATGCCCAACTACTATTACCCGGCGGACATGTTCGGGCTAAGCTCCGTCAATGCGGTTTCGCACGGCGTTGAGGACAGCGCGGCGATGCTCGATGTGATGGCTGGCAGATCCTACGATCCGCGCCGCCCTCCGGAGGATTCCTATCTCGCTGCCTGCCAGCGCCCTCCCGGCAACCTTCGCATCAACTTCACGGTCGAGTCGCCGCTGGTTACCGCGACTCCACCCGTCGCGGACGCGGTGCGCCGGGTCGCGCGGCTGCTCGCCCAGATGGGCCACACCGTCGAGGAAGCGGACACGCTCCGGGCCGAGCTCGGTGACTTTCTGCCGCTGTGGATGCGCATGGCCGCAAACGTCCCGGTGATCAGCGAAGCGCTCCTGCAGCCGCCGACACGTTGGCTGCGCGAGCACGGCCGGACCTATTCGCGCGCCGAGGCGAAGCGGTACGGTGCCGAGCTCCAGCGAAAAGTGCTGGCGTGGTTCGGTGCGGCGGACGTCTGGCTGACCCCTACAGTGGCCGTCGCCCCGCCCCGCATTGGGGCGTGGCGGGGGCTGAGCGGCGAGGAAGCCTTCATGTCGATCGTCCCGCTCGGCGCATTCACCGCGATCTTCAATGTGAGCGGGCAGCCGGCGGCCAGCATCCCGGCGGGCGTGGGCGAGCGGAATTTGCCTTTCGGCGTGCAGATCGTCGGCCGGCCGGGCGCGGACGCACTGGTGCTCGCCCTGTCCCGAACCCTGGAGCAGGCGATGCCCTGGCGCGAGCAGTCGGCGGCCCGCTGCGCCCCCGCGGCGGCGCTCGGCTGAGGTCGGTCGCCCCACCCGCTGGCGCGCCGGGGCTATTCCGGCTCGTGGACCCACAGCTCGCGACCGTTGACACCGTCATTGGCGGAGAAATACAGCCGGCCGGCGAGGACAACGAAGGCCTCCGGCGAGCTCGCGGCGCTGCCGGGATAAATGTCAGCCACCATGCCGGTGCCGTCGCTGGTGCCATCGGAGCTCCACAGCTCGCGACCGTTGGCACCGTCATCGGCGCTGTAGCGCAGCACTCCACCGAGGTCGATAAGGTCCATCGGCTCGGAGCCGGAAGCTCCGGCAAGCGCATCCTTCACCAGTCCCGTTCCGGCCGGCGAGCCATCCGATTTCCACAATTCCCAGCCGTACGCCCAGTCCACGTAGTCCTCTGCGGCGAAAAAGAACGTACCGCCCGACGCCACGCCGGAAACCGAGACCGCGAAGCTCGGATCGCAACAATACCGTACCGGCATCGGTACCGTCCGAGCGCCACACGCCCTCGCCGCCGGCGTCCTCCGCAAAAAAGAATACTGTCCCCCCCATGCTTCCTACCGGGTTCGGACGCGAGTTGCCGGGGACAAGGATATCCTTGACCAGCACCGTCCCGGCTTCGGTGCCATCGGACTTCCATAGCTCTATGCCGTGGAAACCATCCGCATCGAACCCGTCAAAGGCGCTGAAGAACATCTCCGGGCTCCTGTACAGCAGGGACTCGGGGTTGCTGGATGCAGCGGCACAAATTCGCTTGATCATGGCGGTGCCGCCTTCCGTCCCGTCGGACTTCCAAAGCTGCAGGCCGCTGTCCGGCTGGTAGGGGACGAACATGACGACATCTCCGGCAGCCGTGATGCTTCCGGGTTCCTGAAAGTTCGCCGTGTCGATATCTTTGACCATGAACGTGCCGGCTTCGGTGCCGTCGGAGCGCCACACCTCAACTCCGGCGCCGCTGCCGTCGTCGGCGAAGAAAAGCAGTACCATCCACGTTCCAGAGCGTGAGCTCGATATCACCGGGAGCTGAGTAGGAACAGCAACTCGCCGGGCCGGGCCGGATGTCCTTGACCAGGACCGTGCCGGCCTCGGTCCCATCGGACTTCCATGGCTCGGTTCCGCGGGCGCCGTCATCGGCCGTGAAGAAAAAGACGCCGCCCACCACGGTGAGATGGTCAGGATTCGACGACGCCGACCCGCGCCGCGCGCGGGCAACGGCAGTCGTCGGATTGACGTCCTTCAGCAGTCTCGTTCCCGCCACCGTGGTGGCGGTTGCCGTTGCGGAAGGGGTCGCGTTCGGCGTGCTGATAGCGGTTACGGTGGGCGGAACGGACGTCGCAGTGGCCGAGGGGTCGACCGTCGAGGTCGCCGATGGGGTTGGGTCAAGCGGAGGCGTTGCGGTTGCCGTGAGCGGATCCAGGGCAACATCATCTACGAAATTGTCACCATCCAAGACCGCGACTTCCGCAATCTCGTGAGGAGCGAACCCGCTCGCCGACATCTCCATGCGGTACGTCCCGGGTTCGACGCCAGCGAACGCATATTCTCCCTACGAGCTCGTCTGCGTTTCCTGCACGACCTGCGCGCCGACGATCGTGACCGCGAACAGCATCATCGCCGCGGTAATGGGCGTCTCAAGCCACTGCCTGCGCCTCAGGAGAAGCGCGGCGCCCAACACCATGGCAATCATGACGGCAGCCGCCCCACCCAGCGCGGGGACATCCCGAGATTCGAGCAGTTTCACGGCAATACCGGCATGATCGGTTTCACCATTCCTGTACGCCTTGCCGTAAATGTTCGCTGCAAACGCCGGCGCTGCCGACAGCGCCAACATCAGAGCGGCTGCAAAGACCACAGCGAAGCCGGTGGGTTGGCCTCTCCACTTGCTCATGCTCAATGTCCCGTTCCGAGATGCTTTTTTCGACGACGCTGGGCCTGAGCCCAACTCCCGGATTCCGCCGCCGGCGCTACGAATGTGTCTCCCCCGCACGACTCCGGTTTCCGCCCGCCCGTTTCCGGCATTGCCTGGCAGCTCCTCCCGACGCCATCGCCAGGACTAGCCCGAGCGTCGCGACGGCAGCCGGCGATCCGCCCGGCACGGTGGTTTCTCCCCCAAACCGCCACTGCGCGTAGCGGAACGTGTTGCCGTACCCCGCGGCGTTCACCGCGACATGAGACCCGTGATAGTGGTGGCTGTCGCCCTCGAACCAGGGGTCGACGGATCCCGTATAGGCCAGCGGCTCGGCGTAGGTCTGCAAGAAGCTGTTCGAGTCGGTCAGCAGCGCGTACGCGGCCATGCCGTCGGCCACCGACAAGAGCCAGTTGTCGTGCATCACCTGCGGCGTCCCTTCGTACGTGTAGTTGAGCTCCGACAGCCCGTTGCCATTGACCGTGTACACTGCCGGCGTCGTCAGGTAGCTCATCCACCGCTGCATGATGGCACGCCCGTTGGCGTCGTCCTCGCCGAGCTCGCGGCGATACAGGAGGTACTCGCCGACCGAGCGGAAGTTGGTCGAGTTGATGTTGAGGCGGTCGGACCAGAAGTCCGCCGACTGCTCCTGGCTCTCGTATCCGTTCTGGAACGTCAGGCCGTCGGCGATGATCTGGAGCCACTCGCCGTCGCCCGTGACCCGGTAGGCCCACAGAAACGCGAGAATCGGGTCCGCTGTTCCGCGCGAGGTGGTCCAGTCGGCCCAGCCGTTGCACTCCGCGGTGCACGTGGTCAGCGGCGGCTGATCGGCCGTGTTGCGCAGCCGCCAGTGGTAGCTCGCCGCGACCTCGAGCGCGCTGTCGAGCACGAGCTCGTCGCCCGTCAGCAGGTAGTAGAGAAACGCGGCGTGTGTGCCGAAGGCGTAGCCGTGGGTCGGGTTCATGTAGTTGCGATGCGGGTTGAAGCGCGCGTCCTCATCGTGGTAGCCGTGCCCGTAGGTGCCGCCGAGCGGCCAGGTGCGCCGCGCGTCATCGCGGGCGCGCAGCGGGCTGTGCTGGATGTCGATGTCGCCGAAGTGCCGGACGGCCGCCCGCGCGAGCTGCCACCAGCGGGGATCGCCGTCAATGAGGAACTGGTAGAGCAGGCCGCGGGAGAAGTCGTACTTGACATTGTATGGTGACGCCCCGATCTCGAAGTCGGTGGGGATGTCGCCGTAGTCGACGTACCCGTACTCGTCGAACCGCTCGAGGGCGTGGAAAAGGTTGTCGGACACGTCTTCCGCTGGCTCATTGGGGCTGGTGTCAAGAAAGTAGGAGAGATACTCCTCGAGCACGGACAGGCGGCCGGTGAGCTGCGGCCCGATCGGCCCGAAGAAGGCCGAGCTCGCATACCAGGTGGCGTCGTTGCGAGCCGCGAGCGGACTGCGCACCGCCACGAGGTCGTTCTCTGCCAGTGAGGCGCCGAAGGTGAGCCCCGTCCGATGGGTCTTGTATTCGCCCGCCCGCAGCACGTGGCCCGCCGCGAATTCGCTCGGGAACAGCCCCACCTCCATCTGTCCGGTGTCGGTATAGCGCAGAGTCTTCGGGAAGTTCTGCCAAAAGTCCTGTACCTGGACCATTGCAGCCCGCCGGGAATCACTGACGACCAGCCAACCGGGATGCTGGAAGGGCCCCGGCGTGGGGGCGCCGTCGACGGTCAGCGTCGACGCGCGTGCCGTGGCGCCGTGTTGCAGGCGGCACGCGTAGCTCGGATTGTTGGCGAACGTGTCCCACAGTGCCGTGCCGCTCGCTCCCTGGAAGACCGAAATACTGGTGGCGAAGGCCGCGGCCAGCGGCCCGCTCGGCCCCTCGGTGCGATAGGAGTGGGTCGCTTCGAGAGGTAACGGGAGCGACCAGCTCAGGTCGGTGAAGGTGAAAGGAGCCTGATAGTACGGGTCGTTGTTGCCGTTGCAGACGTCGTTGACGTGCGGCTGGTTGTCTTCCTGGATAGCCGCGACCTCGTTGTTTTCCACGCGAATATCGGCGACGACGGTGGCGCTCTGGGCGTGAAAGGTCAGGACGGCTGTCACGTCCAGCGGCGTGCCGGCGATCCCGCCCTTGATCTCGACGGCTGCTCGCAGGCCGCGGTCCTTGATCACCCGAGCCGAGACGTTTTCCGCGGACACGGCCGCGCCATCCAGTCGCAGCTCGGCCGGCGCCCCAAGCAGCGGGGTGGCCCCCGCAGGTGTGACCTGCGCCAGCAGTTGCAGAGAGTCGGTCGGGATCACGAAAACCGCGGCGCCGGTATCTACCGTGAGCTGGCCGTTGCCCGCGGTGACGGTGACACCGTCGGGCGGCGCCGAGGCGGCGGCCTCGATGCGCAAACGGTACGTAGCGGTCGACGACGCGGCCACATCGGCTCGAAAGTCACAGAGCGCCGCACCGATTGGCAGCGCCGAATTGCTTGACGGCCCTCCCCAGCGAGCCAGAACCCCGCAATCGGTGGCGATCGGGTTCACCGATGGGTCGTAGATGCGCAGCCTCGAGGCGTCGGTTACGGCTCCTCTCGGCAGCGGAATCCCCAGCGTCACGGCCTCGCCCACCCGGGCCACGCCGGCGGCCTCGCTGACGCGGATCAAAATGTCGCCCTCTTCCGGACCCGCGGCAAGAGCGGTCCTGCACGCGACCGCGGCACTGATGATGGCGACGAGCGCAGCTACCCCAGATCTGAGTCTCCGAGTCACGCGAACCTCCCCTCGATAGCGGATACCAGCTCGGCGGGGGCTGGCGCGCCTGGCTCCGCCGGCATGCGCCGCACGGCCGGTCGACCCCCGCCTCTTCGTCCAGCCCTGAGCATAGCGCGCGGGACAACGACAACAAAGCCGCTTCCCACCTGCTGGCCGCGAGGCGTCCGGGTCGGCTCCGGGGCCGCGGCGGGCGCGACGACGACGCGGCTTGGACCCGGCCAGGCGCGCGGAGCCACTGCCCGTAGCCCTGCAGCCAAGGGATGGCAGCTTGGTTCCGTCCGTTGGGATGACAATCGTACGTTTCTGGTGTGATATCTTCACCGATGTCTCAGACGTAACAACCAACGGTCTCGGCGGTCATGGAGAAAGTAGTTGTTCAATCCTTGCGGTGCGGCAAGCGGTTCAAGGTGAGCCCTGAGCGATGATTGGCGCATCGATCATGCCCGAATTGCGGCGAACCGTTGGCGCTGGAAGGTACCGAACGAGCTCCGGCCGATGAAACCCGGGGAACCCGCGCGGCAGACGCTGAGGTGCCCGGAAGTGTACGACCCAAACCATCAGTGGAGCAGGCCTTATCTCAGCCGGCGAGGCGGCCAGAGGACCAGGCGTCCGGTGGTGAGGCAACGGTGGAAGACGCAAAGCCTTCTGGCTCCTTGGTGTTCGGTACGGTTGTCGGCAGCCGATTTCGCGTGGAGGCTCGTTTGGGCAGTGGTGGATTCGCGTCGGTGTATAGCTGCAGCGACATGCGACTCAACCGAATGGTAGCTCGGAAACGGCCGCACCCATCTTTTGCGGCCAGCCCGCGCATCCTGGACCGCTTTCGCAAGGAGGCCACGACCCTTGCCGCCCTTGATTCACCCAACGTCGTCGGCGTCATCGACCAGTTTCGCGAGGATGGGCACAAGATCGAGGGCGAGTACATCGTTGGCGGCCAGGTGTCATTTGCGTCGCTCGCGCGATGCTCTGATGGCACCAGTACGTGACCAACGCCGGGAGGAACGAGCTCCCGCCTCGGAAGGCTTACGACAGCTATCGGGGCGCCATCACCATCGAGCGGGGCAGGGGTCGTCTGAAAGGCAAACCGCTTGGGCTTGCGCCGCTTCAGATTCAACGCGACGACCACGTCAAAGGACTGACACGCCTGCTGTTTTTCGCATGTTGATACCGAGCTACTACATCGGAGGGATTGGAGACCGGTCGAACGGACGGAGGAGGAGTGCGTGCATGCTCGGAGCGCCAGCGAACAAGCGCGTGAACCTGACACCTGACTCGCTTCGCTCGCAGGTTACGCGCGACGTTCCTCCGACGCTACGCGTCGGAAGAACGTCGCGCCGGGCAAAGCCCGGTTGTTCCGCCGCGCTGATTCGCGCGGCGGAACAGCCGGGTGCAGCGGACAGCGCCCTGCGGTAGTAAGCTACCTCCGGGCGCTGCCGCTGACCCGGCGCCCCGTTAGACGCACCGCACCATCGAAGCCCGCAACTATTGATTGAGGTAGCCATTGGCGAAGCAAAAGAACAACACGGGCAAGTCGGACGCGACCTCCGCCACCGTCGGCTACGAAGCCCAGCTCTGGCAGATGGCCGACGCCCTCCGCGGCAGCATGGACGCGGCGGAGTACAAGCACGTCGTCCTCGGGCTGATCTTCCTCAAGTACATCTCCGACGCGTTTGCGGAGCAGCACGCGAAGCTCGTGGCCGAGAAGACGAGCGGAGCTGATCCCGAGGACCCTGACGAGTATCGCGCCCTGAGCATCTTCTGGGTGCCGCCCGAGGCGCGCTGGTCGCATCTGAGGGCCCAGGCGAAGCAGGCCACCATCGGCCGGCTCGTGGACGACGCCATCGCCGCCAACCTGAAGGAGCTTGGGTATGGCGGTTAGTGAATGGAGGCCATCGAGGCTTGGCGACCTTGTAGAGATCAAGCACGGCTGGCCGTTCAAGAGTGAACACTTCCATGAGGATTTGAGGGGTCGGCCAATCGTTCTCAGCGTTGGCAACTTCCGGTATACGGGCGGCTTCCGGTTGGCTGAGACTTCGGTCAAGGAGTATCGGGACGGCTACCCGAAAGAGTACGAGCTGGCGCCAAGTGACATTCTGTTGATCATGACCTGCCAAACGGCCGGAGGCGAGATTCTCGGCATACCTGCAAGAGTGCCAGACGACGGCCGCGTGTACCTGCACAACCAACGACTCGGCAAGGTCCTTATACGAGACGGTGCGGACGTTGACTCCGGGTTTCTCTATTGGCTCTTTCTCTGGCAGGACTTCAACCGTGAATTGGTGACCTCTGCTAGTGGCACCAAGATTCTGCATACGGCGCCGTCTCGGATCGGAGCATTCCGCTTCGAGCTTCCACCCAAAGGCGAGCAACGCGCCATCGCCCACATCCTCGGCACGCTGGACGACAAGATCGATCTGAACCGCCGGGTCAACGAGACGCTGGAGGCGATGGCGCGGGCGCTCTTCAGGTCGTGGTTCGTGGACTTCGACCCCGTCCGCGCCAAGGCCGAAGGCCGCGACCCCGGCCTCCCCAAGCCCCTCGCCGACCTCTTCCCGGATTCCTTCGAGGACTCGGCGCTGGGGGAGATTCCGAAGGAGTGGTGCGTTGGCCGATTCGGCGACGTGGTCGAGCAGCTTCGCGACCAGGAGAACCCGCTCTCGTCGCCGGAAGCGCTCTTCCACCACTTCAGCCTGCCGGCCTTCGACGAAGGCCAAAGCCCGAAGGCCGAGTACGGCGAAAGCATCAAGAGCCAGAAGTCGCGCGTACCGACAGGGGTAGTCCTTCTCTCGAAGCTCAACCCAGAGATCGAGCGGGTGTGGCTTGTTGACGTACGCCCGTCCGAACGAGCGGTTTGCTCGACGGAATTTCTGGTGCTCCGCGCGCGGTCTCCGTTCACGCGAAGCTTTGTCTATTGCCTCGCGCGCTCGCCGTTGTTTCGACAGCAGATCGAGGGCCTGGTAACGGGAACCTCGAAGAGCCATCAGCGCGCTCAAGTCGAGTCGATTCTCAACCTTGCGGTAGTCGTTCCCACTTCGTCCATCGTCGCGGCGTTCGATCGCTCGGCCGACGGCCTGCTAGTGCGATCGCTCGCGTGTCGGCGCGAATCTCGCACCCTCGCCGCCCTGCGCGACGCGTTGCTGCCCAAGCTCATCTCCGGCGAGCTGCGAGTGAACGATGCGGAGAGGTTCATCTCCGAGGGCATGGCATGACGGGCACCGCGATGCTTGGCTCCGCGATCTGCTACTCAGGGGGCGCCACGTCGGTGAGCTGGGAAGGACGGAACGTTGCCGACACGAAGCAGTTCAAGCGCTTCATGCACGAGATAGTGCGCCCGCGGATTGCCGATGTTGCCTCATCGTTCGAGTCCGACCTCCGCGGGCTCGCGACGACCGGAATGGCGACGGAGTTTATGGAGTGCCTGCTGAAGGCAGTGCCTGACCCGGCAGGGTGGGAGGTAGGTGAAGCGCTCGCGGAATGCGCGCTTCAGCACGACTCGGGTCGCGAGGTCCACTGGCCCTGGAGCACGGTCCGGGATCGGCGCACGCCGAGGGCGAGTCTTCCGGGTACCGATCTGGTCGGCTTCTACCGGGAGGACAATTCCGTGCTCCTCCTGTTCGGCGAGGTGAAGACTTCGTCCGACGCGACCACACCCCCCAACGTGATGAACGGCGGGAGTGGGATGGCATGGCAGCTCGAGCAGAGCGCGACGCGCCGCGACATTCAACACGCTCTGCTGAAGTGGCTCCACTCACGATGCCAATCGCAGCCGTACCGCGATCTGTACGAGAAAGCGGTGGGTCGCTACCTCAGCTCGGAGGGGAAGGAGCTGCTGCTCGTCGGCATCCTGATACGCGACACGACGCCAAGCGCGCTCGATCTGAAGAGCCGCGGGCAGACGCTGTCGAAGAAGCTCGGCAAGCCGACGCGCATCGAGCTCATCGCCTGGTATCTGCCGGTCCCCATCGCGGATTGGCCGAAGCTCTTGAAGGAGGAGGTATCATGACTGCCGACTCCTGGATCATTCAGGCCCTCGGAGGCGAGAAGGTCCGCAAGGCCGTAGAAGAGGCTGGCCGGCGGCGCCTTCGCAACGCGCTCGGAGTTGACGGTGCTGGCGAGTTTCCGGACGACGAGCTTCGCTTCGTAGCGAATGGCCTTGAGCTGCGCGTCTTCGGGCTGCTTGAGGGAGACAACCCCGAAGTCCTCCAAGCCGCTGCCACGGAGGCATTCCAAGTTGCACGCTCGCTGACGTGTCCCGAGGCACCCATCGAGGCGGCGGAATGGCTCGTGCGCCTCGGTGCCCTCGGAGTACTGGGTGACCGTGGGGCCGATGTTCGTCGTCTTCTCTGCGAAGTGGATCTGCCTCAACTCCCGCTGGACTCAGAAGACTGGGGTATCCGCGTCTGGTCCTGCATCCTCGACATCTGGCTGCGCCTCTTCCGCAAGCAGGGTTGGGGGGATCTGGACCTGGTGCAGCAGCGTGTGGCCGCGCTACGTACCGACCAGCGCAAGCACGAACCAGAATACCTCGCCCAGGCTGAAGAGCGAAGGGACGCGCGACCCGCGTGGGAGCTCATTACCGACTATCACCTCGCGAGGGCTGCCGAGATCCTCGGCATTTATCTCACTCAGGGATCGGTGGACGGCCACTACGACGTGCGGGAACAGCATGAGGCGCAGTTTGACCGCGCCATCGGCGCTGCCGGGCGTGGCCAACTCATGGAGCGCGAATCTCTGGCTCGTCTGCTCGCTCGAACCGCTCGTGCCCTCGTCGATAACAGCATTTGGACTGTGACCCGGGCGGTGAATAGCCGCGTAACGAGATTCGTGGAATCGTTGACTTCGCGCGATCGGAATCAGCCGATCTTCGAAATGCTCCCCCCGCAGCGTCGCACTTTGCGCGAGCAGGGCCTGCTCGGCTCGGGTCATCGCTCCGTCGTCGTGAGCCTTCCGACGTCGAGCGGAAAGACGTTCATCGCGGAGCTCCGCATTCTCCAAGCGCTCAACCAGTTCGACCTGGAGCGCGGTTGGGTCGCGTACCTCGCGCCGACCCGTGCACTCGTTAACCAGCTCACGCTTCGTCTTCGACGGGATTTGGCCGCCCTCGGCAGTATTGTTGAGAAGGTGAGCCCTGCGCTAGAGATTGACGGGCTCGAAGCCGGCATGTTGACCGACACAGATGCTGGACGGCAATTTCGCATCCTCGTTACGACGCCAGAGAAGCTCGACCTCATGCTTCGTGGTGGATGGGAGGAAAAGATCGGTCGACCGTTGACGCTTGTGGTCGTAGACGAGGCACACGGGCTCGGCCAAGCGCGCGGCCTTAAGTGGGAGCTCCTGCTTGCCACGATCAACCGGGAATGTCGGCACGCGCAGTTCCTGCTGCTCACGCCATTCATTCAGAACGCCGCTGAGATCGCGCGGTGGCTGTCCCCCGACAGCAACAAGAATATCGAGCTCGGTGTTGACTGGAGCCCCAACGATCGCGTCATCGCTATTGCTCGGCCGCGGAAGGGCTCGAAGCGCGGAGACTTCGGCGTGCGGCTTGTCACCCAGCACACTACGCGGAGCACCATCGAGGTGCCAGAGGCGTTGGACGTTGGGGAGCGGCGTCCACTGGGGCTGTCGTGGTCTGACGTTTCAACCTCACCGGGAAAGCTAGCAGCGGCGACCGCGCAGATCCTCCAGCGACGGGGAACGGTGATCGTGCTCGTCGACAAGCCCAGGAACAGTTGGGGAGTTGCCGCGGCGCTCAAGGTTGATGGAAACCGCGTCGACGTCAGCAGCGCTGACCTCACCCACATTCAGCGATTCCTTGTCGATGAGATGGGGCAAGACTTCCCACTAGCATCGCTGCTCGATTACGGAATTGGCGTTCACCATTCCGGGCTCTCCGAAGACACCAAAACGCTTGTCGAGTGGCTGACGGAGCAATCGACACTGCGCGTGCTCGTAGCGACGACAACCATCGCTCAGGGCGTTAACTTTGCGGTCTCCGGCGTCGTCTTCGCGAGCCACCAGTATCCGTATGGGCAAGACATGCCGCCCGAGGATTTCTGGAACATCGCAGGGCGTGCCGGTCGCGTGGATCAAGGCGACCTCGGCATCGTTGCGCTCGCCGGTCACAACGACGCCAGGGCGGAGAAGCTGAAGGAGCTCATCGGCCGGTCTGTCGGCGCTCTCAACTCCACGCTGATCGAGATGGTTCAGCGCGCCGATGCTCTAGGAAAGCTGCTCCATCTGGAGACGCTCTCTTGGCAGCCGGGCTGGTCGTCGTTCTTGCAGTACCTGGCGCATACCTATCGGCAGATAGGCAGCCACGAGCGATTCGCGGCAGAGGTCGAGCAGGTCCTGCGCGGAACGCTTGGCTTTCAGGCGCTGCGGAAGAGCCATAAGAGTTGGGCCGATAGCCTGGTACAGGGCGTCTATAACTACGCCGAGCGCATCAAGGGCAAGCCACTGAAGCTCGTCGACGCCACCGGCTTCTCATGGGAATCCGTCAGCAACACGCTGGCCCGCGTGCGCAAGGTAGGCCTGACAAGCGAGGCGTGGTCACCCGAGCTGTTCGGCACTCGCCGCGACGACCTCCAGTGCATGATGGGCGTCTTGCTCCAGGTGCCCGAGCTGCGAGAGCCGCTCGGGGAGGTTACGGGCGGCGCGCAACCCGACGGCGACATGCTGGCGCGGATCATCTGCGACTGGGTGCAGGGACGCCCGCTCACTGAAATGGCGACGGAGTATTTCTCGACGAAGCCGGGTGAAGACGAGGAGAGCGCGGACGACGAGGATCCGGTTGCAGCGATGACCCGCTGCTGCAGAAGCGTGTTCGGTCGGCTCACGCAAACAGCCTCATGGGGCTTGTCCGCCCTGCAGTCGGTCACACTCGGCGATTCCTTCGATGCGATGTCCGCTGAGGACCAGCGCGTTCTTCGCAATCTGCCCGCGCGCGTCTACTACGGCGTGAATTCGGACGAGGCCGTTGCTCTGCGACTTCTGGGCGTACCGCGCACCGCCGCCGCGCCGTTGGCGAAATCGTTGGGGGTGGGCGCGGCTG
Source organism: Candidatus Schekmanbacteria bacterium (assembly GCA_016188575.1). Classification (GTDB taxonomy): domain Bacteria; phylum CSSED10-310; class JACPHN01; order JACPHN01; family JACPHN01; genus JACPHN01. The sequence continues at coordinate 153,676 of JACPHN010000019.1, read as the reverse complement.
AACCCCTGAACGAGGTGCGAGCCAAACTTCGGGCGTCCAACGTGATGACGTGGAGGACTGCGCTTGGCGACCGCGGCGAGAGCTATCACCGTGTCTGGTCAATCATCGAAGGTGAGGGATGAACCGCACCTTCGCCGAATCCGTCGTCGAAGAGGCCGCGCTCGCCTGGCTCGAAAGCACCGGCTGGTCGGTCAGGAACGGCGCGGCGATCGCGCCCGGCGAGCCTGCCGCCGAGCGCGATGACTACGGCGAGGTGGTGCTCGCCCAGCGGCTGCGTGATGCGCTCGCACGGCTCAACCCGGCGCTGCCGGCGGAGGCGCTGGACGACGCCCTCCGCAAGCTGACGCGGCCGGAAGGCGCGGAGCTGGTGGCGCGCAATCGCGCGCTGCATCGGCTGCTGGTGGATGGCGTGACCGTGGAGTACCGCACGGCCGACGGCGATATCCGAGGTGCACAAGCGCGGGTGATCGACTTCGACAAGCCCTGGGCCAACGACTGGCTGGCGGTGAATCAGCTCACCGTGACGGAGAACAAGCACGCGCGCCGGCCGGATGTGGTGCTGTTCGTGAACGGCCTGCCGCTGGCAGTCGTCGAGCTCAAGAACGCGGCGGACGAGAGCGCGACCATCTGGAGCGCCTGGCAGCAGTTGCAGACCTACAAGGCGGAGATCGCGTCGCTGTTCGCCAGCAACGCCCTGTTCGTCATCTCCGACGGCGTAGAGGCGCGGGGGGGCACGCTCACCGCCGGGCGCGAGTGGTTCAAGCCCTGGCGCACCATCGCGGGCGAGGGGCTGGCCGATTCGCACCTGCCGGAGCTGCAGGTGGTGATGGAGGGGCTTTGTTCCCCGCAACGCTTCCTCGATCTGGTGCGCGACTTCATCGTCTACGAGGACGACGGCGGCGGCCGTGTGGCGAAGAAGATGGCCGGCTACCACCAGTTCCACGCGGTGCAGGTGGCGGTCCATGAGACGCTGCGGGCCGCCGAGCTTCGCCTCGGCGCCACGCCGTCGGCGCGACCGGCACCCAGGCTCGTCCGGCCGGAACCTCGCGAGCGCTACCGGAGCTGCGTCCCTCTCGTGCCGCTGAAGGCGGCCGCCGGTGCCTTCGGCGATCCGCAGCACGTGCTCGACGACGACTTCGAATGGGTTGCAGTCGAGACGCGGCGCCGGCTCCGTCCGGGGATGTTCGCGGCGCGCGTGGAAGGGAGGTCCATGGAGCCGGCAATTCCGGACGGCGCGCTGTGTCTCTTCTCCGCGCCGGTCGAAGGGACGCGGCAGGGCAAGACGGTTCTCGTTCAGCTCCGCGACGCGATCGATCCCGAGACGGGCGAGCGCTACACCGTCAAGCGGTACGAGAGCGAGAAGGCTCCCGCGGGTGGCTCCTGGCGGCATGTCGGGATCACGCTCAAGCCCCTGAATCCCGCATACGAGCCGATCGTGCTCTCACCCGATGAGGGCGACCGCCTGCAGGTCGTCGCGGAGCTCGTCGAAGTGATCCGCGCGAGCCCGCGCGAGGACGCGAGATTCGGCGACCGCCGGATCGGCGTCGTGTGGCACACCCAGGGCTCGGGCAAGAGCCTGACGATGGCGTTCTATGCCGGCCGAATTATCCGCGAGCCGGCGATGGAGAACCCGACCATCGTCATGCTCACCGACCGCAACGACCTCGACGATCAGCTCTTTGGCACCTTCTCGCGCTGCAAGGACCTCCTGCGCCAGCCACCGCTGCAGGCGGAGAGCCGCGCGCACCTGCGCGAGCTCCTGAGCGTCGCGGCGGGCGGCGTGGTGTTCACCACCCTCCACAAGTTCTTCCCGGAGGAGAAAGGCGATCGGCACCCGACGCTCTCCGAGCGCCGCAACATCGTCGTGATCGCCGACGAGGCGCACCGCAGCCAGTATGACTTCATCGACGGCTACGCGCGCTACATGCGCGACGCGCTGCCGCACGCCTCATTCATCGGCTTCACCGGCACGCCGATCGAGCTGGCCGACGCCAACACGCGCGCGGTGTTTGGCGACTACATCAGCGTGTACGACATCCAGCGTGCCGTGCAGGACGGCGCCACGGTGCCCATCTACTACGAGAGCCGGCTGGCCAAGCTGGCACTCGACGAGGCGGAGCGGCCAAAGATCGACCCGGAGTTCGAGGATGCCACCGAGGGCGAGGAGGTCGAGCGCAAGGAGAAGCTCAAGACCAGGTGGGCGCAGCTCGAGGCCGTGGTCGGCGCCGAGAAGCGCCTCGCGATCGTGGCGCGCGATATCGTCGAGCACTTCGAGAGGCGCTGCGAGGCGCTGGACGGCAAGGCGATGGTCGTGTGCATGAGCCGGCGCATCTGCGTGGAGCTGCATGCAGAGATCGTGAAGCTTCGGCCGCAGTGGGCGAGCGACGACGATGACCAGGGCGCGATCAAGGTGGTGATGACCGGCTCGGCCTCCGACCCGATGGACTGGCAGCGGCATGTCCGCAACAAGCCGCGGCGCGAAGCGCTGGCGAACCGCTTCCGCGACGCCACCGACCCGCTCCGGCTCGTGCTGGTGCGCGACATGTGGCTCACCGGCTTCGATGCGCCAAGCCTGCACACGATGTACGTCGACAAGCCGATGCGTGGGCACGGGCTGATGCAGGCGATCGCCCGCGTGAACCGGGTGTTCAAGGACAAGCCCGGTGGTTTGGTGGTGGACTACCTGGGCCTCGCGCAGGAGTTGAAGGCGGCGCTGGCGACCTACACCGAGAGCGGCGGCACGGGCCGCACCGCGCTCGATCAGGACGAGGCGGTCGCCGTGATGCTGGAGAAGTACGAGGTCTGCTGCGGCCTCTTCCACGGCTTCGATTGGACGAAGTGGACGACCGGGACGCCCCAGGAGCGGCTCGGCCTGCTGCCACCGGTGCAGGAGCACATCCTGCGTCAGGACAACGGGAAGGACCGCTGCGTGCGCGCCGTGCGCGAGCTGTCGCAGGTGTTCGCGTTGGCGGTGCCGCATGCCAAGGCGCTGCGCATCCGCGACGACGTGGCCTTCTTCCAGGTGGTGCAGGCGGTGCTCGCGAAGCGCGCACCGGGCGACGCCAGGCCCGAGGAGGAGCTCGACCACGCCGTGCGGCAGATCATCTCGCGCGCGGTAGCCCCCGAGGGCGTAACGGACATCTTCGCCGCTGCCGGGCTCACGAAGCCGGACATCTCGATTCTCTCCGACGACTTTCTCGCGGAGGTGCGCGGCATGCCGCAGCGCAACCTCGCGGTGGAGTTGCTGCAGAAGCTGCTCAAGGGTGAGCTGAGCGTACGCCGGCGCAAGAACGTTGTCCAGGCGCGCTCGTTCGCCGAGATGCTGGAGCAGACGATCCGCCGCTACCAGAACCGGGCCATCGAAGCGGCGCAGGTGATCGAAGAGTTGATCCAGCTCGCGAAGGACATGCGCGAGGCCAGCGCTCGCGGCGATGCGCTGGGCTTGAGCGAGGATGAGCTCACGTTCTACGACGCACTGGAGACCAACGACAGCGCGGTCAAGCTGCTGGGCGACGACACGCTGCGCGCGATCGCCCGCGAGCTGGTCGAGACGGTGCGCAACAACGTGACGATTGACTGGACCCTGCGCGAGAACGTGCGGGCGCAACTGCGGGTGCTCGTCAAGCGCATCCTGCGCAAGCACGGCTATCCGCCGGACAAGCAGGAGAAGGCCACGCAGACGGTATTGGAGCAGGCGGCGTTGCTGTCCGGTGAATGGGCGGCCGCGTGAGAAGAGCGCATGACAACAGCATGCGGCTGACGGCGCTGCGCGCCGCGGCTGATGCTGGGCGTTCTTCCGACGCTGCGCGTCAGAAGAACGCGGCGCCGGGCAAAGCCCGGTTGTTCCACCTCGCTGATTCGCGCGGCAGAACAACCGGGTGCAGCGGACAGCGCCCTGCGGTAGTAACCTACCTCCGGGCGCTGCCGCTGACCCGGCGCCCCGTTGGGCCGGGGCAGGGGTGGGTGGACTGGCCCGGGGGAAGCACCAAGCCCAGCAGAGCGTGCCCGGATGCGGGCCCGGGCACCGTGGGCGCTCAAAGCGGGTGCCCACGCCTGTGCCCCTGCCCGACCCATCATGTCGGACTGGGGAACGCCTCTACCCACAGCCGCAGTACCTGTTGCGTTCGCGGCGGCTTTCGCATAGATTTCAGCAACGGCGTTCGCTTTCGGAGGTATAGTACATGGTCGACGTATGGGATGACGTTCCCGAGGCGAAGGAGTTTTGCGAGAGCATCGCTCGCAACATCGAACAGCACAAGGCATTCGCCCATGAGGAGCTCGAGCACTTCACGCTAGGCATTCTCGCGTCCACTGCGGTCGATGCTCATCATGAGGCATTCTCGCTCGGGGCGTTGGAGCAGGCGGAGCGGACCATCAACAGTGGAGAACTGTGGATGAACGTGATGCATGATCCGCTCATCCAGCCCGGAGGCCGAGCGATCGGCGCGAAGGTATTTTACTCCCCTCGTACCGACACTCATATCCTTGCTGGTGTTGCCGGCGTCTACAAGGTCGAGAAGCTGCCCACTTTCGCCGACGTCGGCATCACCGCGGATATTCTCGCGGCGGCCGAATCGGCTGTGCAACTGGAACCGGACGATAAGGACAAGGTGCCGCCTCTGACGCTCGGCTTCAGCCCTCAAGAGATCGACGAAAGCGTCATTATTGACGCCTTGGCGCATACACCTCCAGAATTGGACATTCGTGCTGAGCGCCACTTCAGAAAAGCTCTGGACCCGCTCACGATCGTTTCGCTTTGCGCAAGCGTGTCCTTCTTCCTGCGCGGAGTGTCTTATGTTCTGAAGACTCCGCTGGCCGAAGAGTGCCAGCGTGAGCTCGGCAAGCAACTGGTCAAGTGGCTGAAGGAGCACGTCTTTCCGAAGCTGTTTCAGAAGAAGCGAACGCTTTTTGAATTCGTAGCGGAACACAATGGCTGTCGCGTTCAGCTCGTAACGCCGGCGGAGAAACCGGGCGTTCTCGCAGAGGCTGCAGATCACGCCATGGATGGAATCCGCTCCGCTGTCGCCATGCTCGATGCGTTCAAGCACCTCGAATTCAAGAAGCTAATCTATGAATGGGATGAGAACACGAAAAGGTGGTACCCCCTGCATGCAGCGACCGCAAAGGCGGGAGTAATTTCGAATCGTCCTCAGCTGATCGCAATGGAGCAAATGAAAGGATTCAGTCTCGCCGGCTCGGCCAATGTGGAATATGTTGCTTCAAGCTCGGACCCGCCCTCTGAGAACCGAGAACCGAGATGACCGACGCTGAAGGACTTCTCTGGGCGAGGTGGCGACGGCGGCAGTTACATGGACATCTTTGCCGCAGGCAACACGCGATATGTCCATATATTGCAGAGCTCGTGGGTCTCGCAGAGCATATCATCCATTCGTCTGCCGGTCCGAAACCCCGCCCTTCAGGGCAGAATCGCCGCGGAACCCCGGCCTGAACGCCGGCATCCTTATTGGTCGTAAAATAGACAGTGGACAGCATGCCCAGCGGAAAGAGTATGAGCTCATAAGAACACTAATCTTTCGTGAATGAGGGTTCAAGGTGTTCCGGTTCTGGAACAATGATGTTTTTGATAACCTCGAGCGGGTGCTGTCGACCATCGTCGATGCGCTTGAGGGTCACGTTTCCACCCTCCACCCCGGCCCTTCCGCCGCAAGCGGGGGGAGGGGGTGAGCAGATACTCGGCGATGATCTCCTACATCCGGCGGCGGCGACCCAAACCCGGGCTATTGCTTTGCGGGGTCATCGCCATCGCGGGAACGGCATTCGCGTACTTTCGGGTCGGGCAGGCAGACCAGCAGTTGCGCGAGGACTTGCTGCTGCAGGCAACGCTGGTCATGCAGGCCGCGGCCGCTACCGACGTCCAGGCTTTGACGGGCACCGACAGCGACCTCGACTCGCCCACCTACCTGCGCCTGAAGGAGCAACTCGCCGCCGTTCGTTCGCTCGACCCGAAGATCCGTTTCCTCTATCTGATGGGTCGAACGCGGGAGGGAGTCGTTTTCTTCTACGTCGATTCCGAGCCGGCAGGCTCGGCCGACGAGTCGCCGCCGGGACAGATCTACGACGAGGCGACGCCGCTCCTGCACCGCGTCTTCCGCGAGCGCTACCCGACTACAGAGGGGCCCACCAGTGACCGCTGGGGAACCTGGGTCAGCGGCCTCGTGCCGGTGACCGACCCACTGAGCGGTGCGGTCCTCGCCGTGTTCGGGATGGACGTCGACGTCAGCACCTGGAAGCGGGACGCCGCCCGGGCCGCGATCGCGCCCGGGCTGCTCACTCTCCTGCTGGTGGGCATCGTCGCGGCGGCGCAAGCTGTGCTGGCGCGCCGCGAGCGCGCCTCGGCCGAGCAGCGATGGCGGCGGCGGCACGTGGAAGCCATCGTCGCTGCCGCCGTCGGCCTGACGATTACCGCCGGCGCCTCGTGGCTTTCGCACGTGAGCGAAGCCCGCACCCGCCGCGAGGCGTTCGTGCAACTGGCCGAACAGGAAGGAGCCTATGTCGCCAAGCTGCTCAGCAACATCAGCGATGTGCGCGTGGAGGGCCTGGCGCGCTTTCTGGAGTCCACCGAGGCGATCGACGCCCCTCGCTTTCACGGTTATGCCGAGTTCCTGGCGAAAGTTCCGGCCGTTCCGCTGTGGGCATGGGTATCGGCCGTTCCTGCCGCAAGCGAGCTCACCGGGCGCGCGTCAGCGGCCCGCACCGCGCACTATCCAGTCGACTTTCTCGAGCCCGAGGGCGGTAAGGCGCTCGCGGCAGGATTCGATCTGGGCTCCGACCCGACAATGCGGGAAGCGCTCGACGAGGCCGCACGCACGGGAATGGTCACGGGCACCAGGCCCGTTGCCGTGCTCCGGGAGGCCGGCGCGACGAAGGTAATACTCGTGTTTCGCCCCGTATTCGCCGCCCACACTTCGTCCCGGCTGCGCGGGTTCGCGGTGGCGGTGCTGTGCCCGGAAGACCTCCTGAGGAGCGCGACCCATGCGAATTCGGCACCGGGGCTTCCGGCCACCATCGTGGAGCTCTACCAACTGCGGCGCGGGGGCGCTCCGGAGCTGCTCGGCACCAGCCGGCCCGGTCAGGCAACGGTAGCGGGCGAACCGCCTCTGCGCGCCGATACGGGGCAGCGGGCGCTGATTCGCCCACTGTTCTTTTTCGGCCACGCCTTCGCGGTAGTCGTGTATCCGGGGCCTGCATTCAGCGCCCTGCATGAGGCTCGGGCCGGCGTTGTGGTGGCGCTCGAAGGACTACTCATCACGGCAGCGCTCGTGCTGGTGGTCGGCTTTGTGGTCAACCGGCGGGAGCAGCTCGAACGGACGGTCCGCGCGCGCACCGTGGAGCTACGTGAGAGCGAGGAGAAGCACCGCCTGTTGATCGAGAACTCCAGCTCCGGGATCGCCGCGCATGAGATCGTGCGCGACCAGGAAGGCAATCCCGTCGACTTTGTGTTCCTGAGCGTCAACTCCGCCTTCGAGCATCACACCGGCCTGCGCCCGGACGACGTCATCGGTTGCCGCGCCAGCGATGTCCTGCCAGGGATTGAGAAGACGCCAATCCTCGGCGTCTACGATGAGGTCGCGCGCTCCGGGAATCCCGCCAGCTTCGAGCGGTTTTTCGAGGTGTTGCAGCGCCACTACGCAGTCAACGCCTATCGGGTCGCGCCGGGGCAGTTCGCGACTGTGTTCCAGGATATCACCGACCGCAAGAGAGCCGAGCAGCAGTTGCGGGAAACCAACCGCCGCCTCGAGCAAGCCACGGCACACGCCAACGAAATGGCCGCGCAGGCGGAGCAGGCCAGCCTGGCCAAGAGCGACTTTCTTGCGAACATGAGCCACGAAATCCGCACGCCCCTGAACGGCGTGATCGGCATGACAGGGCTCCTGCTCGATTCCGATCTCGACCCGGAGCAGCGGCGCTACGCGAGCTTGCTCAGGGCGAGCGGTGAATCGCTCCTGTGCCTGATCAACGAGATCCTGGACCTGTCCAAGATCGAAGCGAAGAAGTTGGAGCTGGAAATCGTGGATTTCGACCTCAGAGGGCTCCTCGACGACTTCACGGCGACAATGGAAGTGCGCGCGCGAGAGAAAGGACTATTGCTGAGCTGCGCCATCGATCCCGAGGTTCCGGTGTGGGTGCGCGGTGATCCGGGGCGCCTCCGCCAGATCCTCGCGAACCTCGCGGGAAACGCGATCAAATTCACGCCGCGCGGGAGCGTTGCGGTGCAGGTGTCGCGGGAATCCACGCGCGGCGTGGATGCCGTGCTGCGATTCTCGGTCCGCGACACGGGCATCGGCATTCCAAGGGACAAGATCGGTATTCTCTTCGAGAAGTTCACCCAGGTGGACGCTTCCACGACGCGGCGCTATGGCGGCACCGGTCTGGGGCTCGCGATCTCCCGCGAGCTTGCGGCCTTGATGGGCGGGAATATCGGCGTCGACAGCGCCGCCGGTGAAGGCTCGGAATTCTGGTTTACGGCGCGTCTCGCGATTGCAACCGCGCCAGTGGACAACAGGGTTCGAGCTGCTTGCATGCCGATCGCGACCGGTAGTGCCGATGGCACCCCCGGCCGGCTATTGCCGTCCCCCGACGCCGTCCGCATTCTGCTTGCCGAGGATAGCATCACCAACCAACAAGTGGCGCTGGGCATCCTCAAGAAGCTCGGCTTTCACGCCGCTGCCGTGGCTGACGGCGCGGAGGCGGTTGCGGCCCTGCGGAGCACCCCCTACGATCTCGTGCTCATGGACCTGCAAATGCCGGTGCTGGACGGGCTGGAGGCCACGCGGCAGATTCGCGCTCTGGCTGCCGCTGCCGGCGGCCGTCGCGTCCCCATCATCGCCATGACGGCGCACGCCATGCGCGGAGATCGCGAGCGGTGTCTGGAAGCCGGCATGGACGACTACATATCCAAGCCCGTCAACCCGACTGCGCTTGCAGAGGCGCTGAGAAGATGGCTCGGCGCCAGCGATCCGTGCGCGCCAGGGCGAGAAGCCGGGCCTTGCGAGCCGCCGCGGCGCGAGCCCGCCGTCTTTGATCGTGAGGCCATGCAGGAGCGCTTCCTGGGCGATGAGAAGATCGCGGCGCGCATCGTCGCCACGTTTCTCGGTGACATGCCCACGCAAATCGCAGTGCTGAAGCACGACCTGGAGATCGGTGACCTCGCCGGTACCAGGCTGCAGGCTCACAAGATCAAGGGCGCCGCCGCCAGTGTCGACGCTCACGCCTTCAGCGCCATCGCTCTCGCCATGGAAAAAGCGGCCGCGGGCGGCGATCTTGACGCGGCAAAAGCCGGGATGCCGGAGCTCGAGGTGCAGTTCGAGCGCTTGAAAGTGGCGATGAAAGAAAGGTGACCGATCGTATCGCTCGAACAGGATATGGTTACCAATAAGGATACCCGCCGTCAGGGAAGGGGTTCGGGAACCCTCCCACCGCCTGCGGCGGCGGGCGCCGCCCTGGACCTCGCTGCGCTCGGTTCCGCGGCGATTCTACCCTAATTCGCGTGCGTGAAATCAACCGGGCGCGCGAGTCGGAATGGATCCAGTCGGTTTCCTGTCTACTGGGGCACGTTGCTGCTCCCCGGAGGAGATGATATCTTCAGCCGTGACGCCAATGCTGTCGACGGACCTTCGGCGGCCATGAAGTCGCGCGCCTGAATAAGAGGCGCTTGGGCTCGTAGGACGCCCGTGTGACGATCCGAAGTCGTGGCGGAGCGGCGAGGCTGATTTCGTGTATCTGAAGAGAACGATCATCCGGAATCTCCGGGGATTTTCAGAGTTGGATTTCTCGTGGGAACGGCCGGATGGCACATTTGCCGGTTGGACCGTCATCACGGGCGAAAACGCGTCGGGCAAGACCGCGCTCCTCAAAGCGATCGCACTTGCGCTGGTCGGACCTGACGTGAGTCGAGCGCTCCAGCCATCGCTGCGCGGCTGGGTAACGCACGGCTGTGACGCCGCTTCCATTGCCGTTCAGATTGTGCCGCACGACGAAGACCAGTTCTCGGCGGGACGCCGTCCCAAGGAAAATTTCTGGTCCGAGCTGGAGCTGCAGCGAAACGGTGGACCGGAAGTCTCTATGAAGCCCGGGGACGAACGCCGTGGCAAGAGGAAAGGGCCACTGACGGGCCCCTGGGCGGAGAACGCCCAGGGATGGCTTGCTGTTGGCTATGGACCTTTTCGCAGGCTCTACGGAGCGTCCCCGGAAGCGCAACGGGTGATGTCAGCCGCAGGTCGGATCGCGCGCTTTGCCACCCTATTCAAGGAAGACGCCACTCTTGGCGAATGTGAGATCTGGCTGAAAGACCTGAGCTTCAAGAAACTCGAAAGCAAGGAACGCGAATCCCAGCTCCTGGATCAGGTGCTTCGGCTTCTCAACGACGGATTCCTCCGCAACGGCATGAGCGTGGACCGGGTGGACTCGGACGGTCTCTGGTTGCGAGACGCCGCGGGAACCGTACTGCCTCTGACCGACATGAGCGAAGGGTACCGCGCCGCGTTGGCCATGATGATCGACATCGTGCGCCATCTGGCCGATGCTCACGAGGGCCGCGATCTGGTCGGCCGCGACCAGCAAAAGCTTGTCGTGCCTCATTGCGGGGTTGTTCTCATCGACGAAATCGATGCCCATCTGCATCCGGAATGGCAGCGGCAGATCGGATTCTGGATGAAGGAGAGATTTCCGAAGATCCAGTTTATTGTGACCACACACAGCGCGCTCGTCTGCCAGGCGGCAGATCCTGGCGGTATTTTTCGGCTTCCCGCACCCGGAAGCGGCAACCTGCCGTTCCAGCTTTCGGAGCACGACTTCTGGACCGTGGTGCGCTCAAAGCCGGACACGATCCTTCTGAGCGAAGCGTTCGGGCTTTCCCACACGCGCTCGCCTCAGGCAGTCGAGAATCGCCAGCTTTATGCCAGTCTCGCAGCAAAGCGGCGGGCGGTGACACTGTCCCCAGCGGAGGAGAGGAAGCAGTTGGAGCTTTTCGAGCGGTGGATCGAACCGGATGCCGAGGAGGCGACATAGGTGCATGCGCCACGTATCTCGGCAGAACCTCACGGGGCCGCTCTCGAGCTACCTCGATCGTATGCAGAAAAGGATCGACGATGGCGGCGAAATCCAGAAAACCTGGGATGGCCAGCGTCGGACACGTTCCATGCGAGCGGTGGAAGAAACGCTGAGGCGCATGGCCGGGGCGCGTGAGCGCTGCATGTACTGCGAGGACTCGCGGGGCACGGACATCGAGCACTTCTGGCCCATGCGCGGAGAGCCGGGATACCCGGAGCGGGCGTTTCGTTGGCCCAACCTTCTCTGGGCGTGTAGCGGGTGCAACCGGAAAAAAGGCACGAGGTTTCCCCTGAACGCTGCCGGCGATCCTCTGCTGATCGATCCGACCCACGATGATCCGTGGCAGCACCTGTGCTTTGACTCGGATACGAATGAGCTCGCCGCGCGCTGGGACCGCACGACCGGCGTGGAGAGTGAGCGAGGACGACAGACACTTGAAATCTTGGAGACGCTGAGGTTCGAGGCGGTAGCCGACGGACGCGCCAAGACGAAACGTAACCTGATCCGAGCGGTTAGAGCCTACCTCGACGCAGCGTCGAGCCGCGGAATCGCCGATGCCCGTAGCGAGCTGATTGAAGCCATTCGAGACAACGACTCTTATGGATTGGCCACCTGGTACTTCCTGTGGGAGGGGAGGGACGACTGTCCCTTCGTAGACCTCAGGAAGAGCTCGCCGGACACGTGGGAGGAAATCGTCGTCGAGCTGTCGGGCTGAGGGCCGCGCCAGGCATGGAGGCCGCTTTCGCCGGAGTCTTCCCGGAGCGGCCGCCCAATTTGGCGCTGCGGTGTGCCACACGTCCCCGCCTTGACGTTGCGGCAAGTCGGCGTGCCCACACCGCGGCAGCGATCGCCGAGCTCCACAGGCCGGCGCTGTGCGACCACGTGCGCGCGCGCGGATGAGACGCGCTGCTCGTGCCGGGCGCTGCCGAGCAGGCCCAGCACTGCCGCGAGCATCGCGAGCACCAGCGCCGAAGATGACGGCACGGCTACCTCGTCCGTCTGAATGACGACGCGCGAGCGGTAGGGCTCGATCTGCAGCCACCGCGGCACCGGCCGCTGCCCAAGGTCGACGTGGGCTTGCGGCCCGAGATCCACGGTGATCGGCACCTCCGACTCGTTGTAGAAGATGCGCGACCGCGGTTCCTCGCCCGGCGCCTGTGTGAACCAGCTCGTGCGCGAAGCCCAGTCGCCGTTGATGAACGGCTGCCACTCCGCGAGCGTCAGGGATCGCCAATCCGATGTCCGCTCAAACAGCTCGTCCGTGAAGGGATTGAAGTAGTCGTTGTTCTCCGCGCTGACCAGATTCGCGGGCGAGCTGATCCTCACCAGCTTCTGATCCGCATCGACACCGACTGTCGCGTTGTCGGACAGCGTCACCTGCGTGCCGAGCTCCACGCCCTCGTAGTCCCAAACGGCAATCTGGGCGTTGCCGCCGCCAGCCTCCTCGTAGGCGTTGGCGTAGGCCGTATTGCCGGTAATGGTGCCGGTGGATCGCCACCAGAACAGGATGCCGCCGGCGCTGGAGCGGAGCACCGTGTTGCCGGTGACGGCAATGTCCCGAGAATAGTGGTCAAAGTAGATTCCGAAGCCGAACAGAGAGCTGAACGCGGAGCTGCAGCCATCGGTGTTGCCGATGGTATCCACCACAATGTTTCTGTCGACGACGACGTCGTAGACGGACGTTTGCTCCAGGCTGCTGAGGCCATAGCCGCGTATCCCCCCGCAGTCCGCCTTGGCGAAGCACGCTTCCTCGACGAAGTTCATCCGTAGCTCGTTTTTGGCCGAGGAGGTATCGATACCGCCCATGGCGACGCGGCGAATCTGATTCCGCTCCACGGTGTTGCCCTGGTAGGAATCTTGCTGCAGATGGATGTCCAGAAAGATGCCGCTGCCGTTGATCGTGCACGCCTCGGTCGTGTCGAATCCGCAACCCATCCCGGCGCGGCCGAGGTTTTCTATGAGCCCCACGTTGCGCACCGTGTTGCCGGCGATCGTCGACTCGACGACGTGTGTGCGGATGCCGTATTCATTGGCACCATCGACGACGTTGTCGAGCACCTGCAGGTTGCGCCCGCCGCGCCAGCCGCTGGCGGCGCCCGCATTCCACACCCAGGAGCTCATGCGAATGCCCGTGCCGTCGACGTCGGTGATGGCGTTGCTGCGGACCGCAACGTGCTGATTGTCGTCGAGCTCCAGCGCCTCGGGCGCGGTAATTCCGTGAGCAAACCAACCGCGGATATCCAGGTTTTCGATGACAACATTGGCAACGTGCTCGCCGGCATGCCGTCCGAGGATTACCGCCCCGAGCTCGCTGCCTGCACCGCTCAGGATGACGGAGCCCGCGACCGCGCCGTCCGCCGGTGCGCCGAGAAGCGTGTACAGGTAGACGACGTTCGTGGCCGAGTCGTAGTACCACTCGCCCTCGGCGTCCAGGGTCGCGAGGTGGCTATTCAGAAAGTAGCCCCAGCCGGTGCAATCACCGGTCGTGTAGCAATAGATGTCCGCGTTGAGACTGAGGGTAGAACCGCTCGCGGCGGTGACTTCGCGGTTCATCATGTACCAGCGCATGCCCTTGATGTGAGCGATGGCGCCGGTCCAGTCGCCTGCCGGCAGCGCCGCATCCGAGATCTGCGCCGGCGCCTGCGAGGACGAATCAATGAACGCGTAGCCTCCACCGGGCGCATCCAAGTTGGGCCAGCGCCCCAACGGCAGCCGTTGACCCAGGCGGAAGAGCTGGTTGATGCACAGCGCGAATAGCCCGCTGTTAGCGCCGGCCGACAGGTCTGCGGCAAACACCGACGCGGCGTGTTGCACCCAACCGGAGATGGGTTGCGCACCGGAGAGGATTGGGCGAGGCTGGCAGCCTTCTGGGTACGAGCTGATGGCGATCGGCTCGTCCGCGGTTCCCGAAGCGGTCACGACCAGCATCTCCGCGCGCCAGGTATCGCCACACCTGAGCAACACCCGGTCGCCGGCTCCGAGCGCGAGCTGGTTGACGCGCGTCAGGCTCCGCAGCGGTCGCGCTTCCGACAGGCCGTCGAAGGCGTCGTCGCCCGCGGAGCTCGAGACATAGTACGTGGTGTCAGCGGCCCCAGCGATATCCGCGGCACCGGGCAGGCAAGCAAACGCTGCGGCCAGGAAAAGTGCGCGGCTGGTGCGTGATTTCATCATTCCCTGGCCGGGTTGACCGGGTGATGCCGCCGCTGCCGCAGCCGCCGCCGCGCGCCGAGCGCCGCCAGCGCCAGCAAGGACAGTGGCGTGAGGCTCGACACCGGTGCCGCTGGACCCGGCGTTACAGTGGCGGTGGCGGTGGCGGTAGCGGTCGCCGTCGGTGTCGCGCTCGGAGTCGTGACCGGCGTGCATGCGCAGGTTGGGGTTGCGGTCGCGGTGCTGGTGGCCGTTGGCGTGCTCGTCGGTGTCGCGGTCGCCGTGGCGGTCCCGGTCGGCGCTCCGTTCAGGCGCGCTCCCGCCCATAGCGCCGCCGCGGCGGCGCCCAGGCGCGTGATCTCCACGCCGGTAGCCATGGTCTGGCGGTCCAGCGTGTCGGTCGTGCTGTGATACGCGGGGTAGCTGTCCCAGTCCAGCTCGATGAACAGGATCGCCGGCAGGCTGCGGTCCAGGAACGGCATGTGGTCGCTGCCGAAGGGGGACGTGGAGGTGTCGACTTCGAGACTCGTGTAGAGCTGTGCGAGCTCGCCCATGTCCTGAATGACGTTGGTGAAGGTGCCACTGGTCTCGAGCAGGATCGATGGCGGCCCGCCCCGGTCAAACGAGAGCATGTCCAGAATTACGGCACCGATCAGCGATCCGCTCTTGCCCGCGGCGACCAGGTCCGCCACGTACTCTTCGCTACCGTAAAGGCCCTGCTCCTCGCCGGCGAAAGCCGCGAGCACGACGGTGTGGTCGAGGTGAGCGTCCCGCAGCAACGTCGCCAGCGCCAGCAGCGCCGCCGTCCCACTGCCGTTGTCGTTTGCCCCCGGTGCGGACACGTCTGGATTTTCGCTGGTGCTGTCGTAGTGGCCGCCGAGGACCATGAATCGCCCGTCGTCCACCGTCCCCGGCAGCGTCGCAATCACGTTGTGGTAGGTGCTGCCAGCGATTTCGAAGGGATGCAGCGCGACGTCCGCGATGCCGGCCTCGAGGAGCTCCTGCCGCACGTAGTCGGTGACGGCCGAAAACGAGGCCGCAGTCGTGTAGCGCGTGGCGAAGCCGTTCACCAGATCGGTGAGCGCTGTTTCGTAGCGCTCCGCATCGACGGCCGCGACGAGCGCTGCGATCGCAGGATCGTAGGTGGCGCGACCAGTTGACCGGAACGGCACGGGAGGCACGGCAAGCGCAGGGTCGCGACAGGCTCTTGCCTGTCGGTCCAGGGGCGGGCGTGGAACCGTGGCATCGGCGGCCAGCCCGCCGCCGGGAGACAGGCCGAGCGCCACGGCTGTCGCTCCCAACAGAATCATCAGCGTGCGCAGCGCTTCCCGACTCGCAATACCGCTACTCATCGATCGTTTGCCTCGACAAATCGCCCCGTTCCACCAGCCACCCGCGCATACCGGGAGGAATATCCTGAATGTGCTCGCCCCGAAAGAGCGGCCTGCCCTCACGTACCGCGGTCACCGCCCGCGCCAGCCCGGCAACGCGTCGGCTCAGGGTGCCTTCCGGTCCGAGCTGCGAAGCTTCCGTGAAGGCGCACGCCCTCTGTAGATATTGATCCGCGGTGCTCGCTCGTGCAAGGGCGATGTGGCCACCCTCGCACAGGCACTTGACCATGACCAGCTTGTTACCGAGGTCGTCGGCCGTGGCGGCGGCGCGCCCCACCGTCATGAACGCCTCCTCGAGATCACCGCCGGCACGCCGGATCAGCGTCGCGTAGTCGCACAGCACGTCGCCCTCCATGCGCCGATTTCCGACCTCCTGGTGGATGGCGAGGGAGCTCTTGTAGTGTCCATACGCCTCCTCGACGCGGCCTAGCGCCGCACAGACGCTCGCGAGGAGGCCAACGGCGATGGCCTCCCAGCGCCGGTCTCCGAGCTTGCGATGCTGCGCCAGTGCCTGCTCGCAGAGCGCCAGAGCATCCTCGTACACGCCGTCATCATGATGCATTTGCGCCAGATTACTGAGCGCGATCGCCTCGCGGCGCCGGTCGCCGCCGGTGCGGTGCAGCTTGAGCACCTGCTCGTGGTAGGTCCGCGCCTCCCCGAGCAGGCTCTGCTCGCGATAGGCCAGGCCGATGTTGCTGATGGGCTCGGCGTTTGCAAAATCCCCCGCCATCCTCTCGAGCACTGCCTGCGCCTGGCGATACAGCGCTTTCGCCTCGGACACCAGGCCCTGGTTATGATGGAGAATCGCAAGATCGCCGAGCGCCATGACCTCCGATCGCCAGTCGCCCCGTTCGCGGTGGATCTCCAGCGCCTGCCGATAGAAGTCGCGCGCTTCCGTGAGCTGGCCGCGGTCGACGAGGATGAGCGCGAGGTTGGTCATGGCCACGCTTTCGCGATTGCGCTTTCCGATCCGGCGGTGGACCGCGAGCGCCTGCTGGTAAAAGGCCCAGGCCTTGTTGGTCTGACCGGAGTCGCGATAAACGTGCGCCATGCCCTGCAGGGACTGACTTTCGCCGTCGCCGTCCGCGAGTCGCTGCGCCTCCTCGAACGCCCTTTCATAGGTCCGCAGCGCCTCCGCGCCGCGGCCCTGCAGTGACAGGACGTTGCGGGCGAGCTCGTTGCGCACCGTTACCCCTTCCGGGCTGGGCGACTCGCACAGTGACAGGCATGCAGTGTACAGCCGTTCCGCCTCGCGGTAGTCGCAGGCTGCGACCGCCTTGCGCGCACCGGCGAGGTAGCCGCTGCGGGCGCGCGCCGGCTCCCCCGCCTTCTCCCAGTGAAACGCCATGGTTGCGAGATGCTCGTCCTTCGCGCTTCCGAACCACGAATCCCCGCCAGCGGCCGCGACGCCGTGGAGTTGGCGCCGCATTGGCGGCGCGATCTGCTCGTACACGACCTCGCGGATCTTGTCGTGCGTGAACCGGATGGTACCGGGTTCGGGTTCTTCGAGCAGCCGGCGCAACAGTGCTTCATTGAGGCCCAGAGCGAAGTCCGTGCCGTCGAGCTCGGTCATGCGCGCGAGCATGGTGCGCGTTCCTTCCCGGCCAAGTACCGCGGCCGCCTCGACGAGCGACCGCGCGGCCGGTTCGAGGCCCGCCAGGCGGCGCGCCACGACCTCGCGAATGGATCCCGGCACCGGCAGAATCTGGCTGCGCTTGGTATTCGGCAGTCCCGTGCGCACTCGCCAGTGGCCCGAAAAATCGCGCAGCAACGCCCCCTCAGACACCGCCAACTGCAGGTACTCGGCGACGAAAAACGGATTTCCCGCTCCGTGCCGGCCAAGAAAGTCCACCAGCACCTTGGGTGGCGGGTAGAGCGCCAACATGTCCCCGACTATGCTCTCGACCGCCCCATCGTCGAGCTGCCCAAGGCGGAGCTGGCGGATGCCTTCGCGGCTGAGCAGGCGGCGCAATGCCGGGCTGGCCTCGTCAGTCCGCACGGTCCCGACGATTACGATCGGCGCCGACGCCAGTCGCTGCCGCGCCAGGACGTAGCTGAGAAAGTCGACCGTGGCTTCGTCTGCCCAGTGCAGATCGTCGAGGATGAGGACGATCGGAGCGTCGGACGCCATTTCCGCGAGCGTTTCGAACAGGGCGTCGAAGAGGCGGGTGCGAGCGGCGTCAGGCGGAAGCTCGGGCGGTGGGCCGTGGTCCCGCTGGCCGGGCAGAGCGTTGAGCGCCGGCTGAAACAGCGACAACACCGGGCCGCGCGCGCCCAGGATGCGCTCCACCTCGGCGTCACCGCGCTGCCGGCAACGATCGGCGATAGCCTGCAACGGGCGCTTGAAGGCGTGCAAGGTCTCCCGCGTCTCCCCTCTTTGCCCCTCCGCCCCGGACAGCGACAGGCACTCGCCGGTGAGCACGCGATACCCGCGCCGCTGCGCGCGATTGCCGAGCTCACTGGCAAAGCGAGTCTTGCCGATGCCGCTCTCGCCGCCGATGACCACGAAATCCCCGCGGCCGGCGTCGAGCCGCTCGGCCACGTAGTTGGCGAGAGCCGAGACGAGCTGGTCGCGGCCGCAAAACCGCGGCCGGTACAGGTAGGGGCGCGCGGCGGGCGCCCCGGAGTAACCGTCAGGCCCGCCGCCGAGCTCCTCGAGCGCGGCCGCGACGTCGTCGGCGTAGCCAAATCGCTCGTGCGGCGCCTTGGCGAGTAGGCGGTTGACCAGCCGGTCCAGCTTGTCCGGCATGTCGGGGATGTGACGCTTGAGCGAGGTCGGGCGCGTGTCCGCGTCGAGTAGCGCGCGCGTCGTGGAAAACGCGGGCTCGCCCGTCAACATGAGATACAGGATGCAGCCAAACGAGAACAAATCGGCGCGCGCATCGACGGGCTCCCCCCGCATCTGCTCGGGAGCGATGAACCCCGGCGAGCCGCCGGCGTCTGCCACTTCGAGGTGCTCCCGACTGAAGTGTCCGGCGAACTGCGACATCAGCCCCAGATCGACGATGATCGGCTCGTCGCGGTCGCGCACCAGGATGTTCTTCGGCTTCAGGTCGCGGTGCACAATACCCTCGCCATGCAGGTACCCGAGCGGAGAGCAGATCCGACGCATGACCTCCAGCACGGCCCTGAGCCGCTCCGATTCGCGTCCGGGATGCGGCCGGCTCGCCGGATCCCAGTGCGCCCGGCACCAGGTTTCGAGCGTTTCCCCCTCGATGAGCTCGGTTGCCACCCACGGCAGGCCGTCGCACACCCCCTCGTCCAGCACGCGGACGATGCCGGGGTGGCGTAGCCGAGCGAGCGCCCGGATCTCGTGCCTGATCGACTCGAGCATGCCCTCGTGGGCCAGCAGGACGGTTTTTACGGCCGCGGGCGCCGCACTCTGGAGATGCTCCGCACGATAGACGACTCCCATGCTCCCGCTGGAAAGCGGCGCCAGGATACGGTACGGCCCGATTTCTTTCGGCATGATGGACATGAGCGCCCCACAGGTGTTCGTGCGTCTGGCGCTACATGGTATAATGATCGAGCATGACTCGCCAAATCCCCGAAAGAGTGGGTGATTACCGCATTGATCGCGTTCTCGGGCGCGGGGGAATGGGCGTGGTGTACGCGGGGGTGTGCGCGCGTACCGGCGCTGCGGTCGCGATCAAGACCGTGTTCATTGCCGACGATCGCTTCACGGAGCCCATCCGCCGGGAGATCCACGCACTGGCGCGGCTGCGCCACCCGGGAATCGTCGACATCCTGGAAGAGGGAATCGACGGCGGGCTACCGTGGTATGCGATGCCGCTGCTCGCCGGTGTGCCGCTGGCCGCCTTTGCGGCGGGGCTGCGCCGCGATCGCACTGTGGTCGCGCCCGTTGGCGGCGCGGACGCGCGGGATGGGGCCGGCGGCACCTCGGGGGCGCATGGTGCGCCAGGCGAAGTCGGTGGCGGTGGTGAGACGGGCCGGTGGTGGACGTCGGCCCTCTCGGATTACGCTGCTCCAAGCAGCAGTGCCGCGCCGCAACACGCGGGCGCGGATGGGGGAGAGCAGTTCGGGCGACCGGCGGCAGAGCCGCTTTCCACCCAGGACATGCTGCCGCCTCAGGTGCGGGCCGCCGTCTGGCGGCAGCACGAGCTGCGCGGCGTGCTGCGGCTTCTCGTCCGCCTCTGCGACGCGCTCGCCTACCTGCACGGCGAGGGTATCGTGCACCGCGATCTCAAGCCCGCGAACATCCTTGTCTGCGACGGCGGATTGCCGGTCATCGTCGATTTCGGTATCGCGGCTCAATACGGCACGTCGGAGAGCCGTGAGCTGCTGGAGCTCACGCACCCGAAGGTGGGGACGCTCGCGTACATGGCTCCCGAGCAGATCGTGGGCGGAGTCGTCGACGCGCGGGCTGACCTTTATGCGCTTGGTTGCCTTCTCTATGAGCTCTTGACCGGGCGGACGCCATTTGTTGCCGACACCGAGCTCGGAATCGTCGGCCAGCACCTGCACCGTCCGCCGCTGCCGCCGTCAGATCTCACTGAGGAGCTGCCCGAGGGCATGGACGAGCTCGTCATGGGCCTGTTGGCCAAGCGCCGCGAGGACCGGTTCGGCTACGCCATGGACGTCGCGCGCATCCTCACGGGCATGCTCGCCGGCGAGGGAGGCGACGGGGGAGCGCCTCCGCGCGCGGTGGGGACCCGCCCCAAGGTCTACCTCTACCGCCCGCGGCTTCATGGCAGAAATCCCGTTTTGGAGCGAATTCGCGATGAGGTGGCCCAGCTTGGGGGAACGCGGGGCAGCATGTTCCTGGTCGAGGGGCCGCGTGGCATCGGCAAGACGAGGATGGTGAACGAGCTGGCAGAGCGCGCCGCGGCCGGGAGCTTCTGGGTGCTGCGCGGCATCTGCGTGCCAGGGCGCTCGAACCTGCAGGGAAATCAGCGCTCGGCGGCGCCGCTACACCCGTTCAAGGCGGTGTTGCTCGCGGTCGCCGACCGCTTCATGGGCGAGGGACCGGAGGCGGTCGCAGCGGCGCTCGGTGACGACAGCGGGCTGCTGGCGTTGTTCGAGCCGGCACTGGCGCGCGCGGTAAGCGCCGCAGAAGGCCCGTCGCCCTTGCTGGATTTGCCCCCGCAGCTCGCGCGCACGCGGCTGTACCGCGCTCTGGCGCGGACGCTCGAGGCGGCATCGCGGTGCCAACCGGTGTTTCTGGCGATCGATGACCTCGAATGGGCGGACGAGCTCACGATCGGCTTCCTGCAGCACTTGCTCGGCACCAACTGGTTTGCCGATCACCGTCTGGTCCTGGCGTGCGCGCGGACCCGTGAAGACAGCCGGGCGTCCCGGTCGGGGGCCGCTGAGGAGCTCGCCGCCGGCGCCGTCGTGATCGCGCTCGGTCCGCTGGGCGCGGAGGACGTTATCGGCATGATCGGCGATATGCTGGCGATGCGGCCGGCGCCGGCGCAGCTCGGCACTTTCGTGGCCCAACAGTCAGGCGGCGTTCCCTTCTTTGTTGCCGAGTATCTGCTCATCGCGGTTTCCGCGGGAGTGCTGTATCGCGACGATGGCGGCCGGTGGCAAGTGCGGCAGACCCGCGGCCCCGCTGCGACCGGCGCGGCGCTCTACGCTACCTTGCCGCTGCCGCGGACGCTAGCGGGGGTGATCGCCTCAGGACTGGCGCGCCTGTCGCCTGCTGCTCGCACGGTCCTGGAGGTCGCGGCGGTGATTGGCGGCCCAACCAGCGAGCAGCTTGTGGCCGCAGTCGCGGACCTGCCACTCGAGGAAACCCGCGCGGCGATTTCCGAGGCGCTGGGGTGCCTGATGCTGGAGGAGCTGGCCAACGGGCGGATCCGGATTGCGCACGAGCGGGTGCTGCGCGCCCTCTATGGCGGTCTGGAGGCGGATCGCCGTGCCGCGTACCACCGGCGGGTAGCGGCGCTATTGCAGGAGCGCCTGCCGGCCGCGCTGTCGGATGCGCTTGCGGAGCTTGCAAATCACCATGAGCTAGGCGGCAACGTCGTGGAGGCGCGCGCCTGGTTCGCCCGCGCCGGGCGCGAGCTCAGGCGGCGCTACGCACTGCGCGATGCGGAGGTCTGCTTTGCGGGCGCGCTGCGCTGTGCCGATGGCGACCCTGCCGAGGCGGTGCGGCTGCGGTGCGAGCTGGCGACGGAGATTCTCTGGCGGGGCGGTGAAGCGCAGCGCGCGCGCCGCGAGCTGACCGTCGCGGCGGCGGCAGCGCGGAAGCTCCAAGACCCCACGCTGGTCTCGAGCTGCCTCTACTCGTTGGCGGGCATTGCCGCTGACTCGGGAGATCTGGCGAACGCGTTGAAACGCTGCCGCGGCGCGTTGCGCGCGGCGCGGGCGGCGGCGGCGCCTGCCGCAGAGGCGCGTTGCGTGAACCTGCTTGCGGTCGTGCAGTACCAGCTCGGAAACGCGATTCGCGCCCGGACGCTCTACCTGAAGGCGCTCGCGCTCTATCGCTCCATCGGCGGCCGTGAGGGAGAGGCGATGGTGCTCGGCAACCTCGGCAACCTCGACCTCGACGCCGGCCGGTTTGCCCGCGCGCGGCGGGTCTTTCGCCGGGCTTTGGAGGTGCACCGCGAGCTCGAGGACCCGGCCGGTGAGGGGCTCGCGCTGGGCAGTCTGGGCCTCGAGGCGTACTGCGCGGGGCGGCTCGGCGACGCGCGCGCGAAGCTCGAGGATGGGCTGTCGCTCTTGCGGCAGATCGGGCAGAGCCGCGACATCGCGATTACGTTGACGAATCTCGCGAATGTTTATCGGGACACCGGTTTCTGGGAGGAAGCGGCTGCCGCATACGACGAGGCTCTGGCACGGTCGCAGGAGCTCGGCGACCTGGACGGAGAGGCCGCTGTGCGGGTTGAGTGCGCGCGCTTCGCGCGCCTGGGGTGCGGTGACGGCCGTCGGGCGGAAGCCGAGCTCGAGGTGGCGGATAGCATCTACAGGCGGATTCACAGCCCGCTCGGGTTGATCCGGTGCCTGTGCGAGCGCGGTCACGCGCTCCTGGCGCGAGGCGCGTCGAGCGTGGTCTGTCTCGATGAGGCGAGCACACTCGCGCGACAGCTCGGGATCGCACCGGAAGGTAACGGGGATGTGGCGCGCAAGCTCGCCGCGCTGCGCGCTGCGCAGAGTGCATGGCAGGCGCGGCGGTGGGAAAACCTGCGGCATGGCGAGCTCGCGGAAAACGTGCCGCCCGGGCTGCTTGCGGGCATGGCGACCACCGGGCCGCCGCCGCCGGACCGGACCGACGGCGACGCGGCCGGGTGAGATGGAGGGGGGCCGCCGACCTCTCCCCAATGTCACCGCAACATGCGCCCAACGGTGAAATAGCCAATCCACGCAGACATGCCCACGATGGCGAAGACAATCGCAAGCGCCGGCAGCTTTTCCATCAGCAGCCATCTGTCCCCCGCAGATGGGAAGTATGCTGTAAAAGGAGCTGTACTGAAAAATATGGCGCAGCCCAGGAGCACACTTCGCAACTTCATCATGGTCTTGGTCCTTTTCAGGGTTTTCAGTTCGTGCTCCTCGGTGAGGGGCACCGGGATCTTGGCCGAGAGAAGCCTGTCCGGCGTTTCCTCGACCAGCCGAGCGAGCTCTCGATCCTGCTCGAGGAACTTCTCGACCAGCACCCGCGTATCCTGGCTCGCTTCGTCGGCCAGGTACAGCGGCAACAGATCAAGAATTACGTCACGAGTCACAGTCATGCAATCTCTCCGCATTCCTACATGTAGATGCCAGCCTGATTCGAGCCCGGTGGACTTTCACCTTGGCTGCCGACAACGAGATGCCAAGGTTGATGGCGATCTCCTCGTAGGGCAGGCCGGTGGGCCCAGGGCTCCCGAGGACCCCTTGCGTTTTTGAACGTGGGGCGTTATTTGGACCGTTTGATCGGTAGATCCATTTCCTACCCCGCCCGCTGTGGACGGTCTGGCGGCAACGAATCATCGAGGACGAATAATGGCGTTGGTGTGTACGGCGGCCGGAGCGCGCGTGCGCGTGGGTGAGGGCGGTCGCCTCGCGATCATGTCCGATACGTGGAAGCTGTTGCCCGGCGCGCCGCGCTCCCGAGGCCGGACCCCAATGGTGAGGCGCATGAGCCCACGGGGCCTGGCGGTCAGTTGTCTCCTCCTTGTGGTTGCCGCGGGGTTTCCCGAGATGCCCACCGCGGTCGCGGCCGACTACGTTTTTTCCCTCTCGGGCGCCTACCACGAGCCGACCAACGCCAGGGACAGTTACGCGTTGGTCTACGAGAAAGGAGCACCGCGTTTCGGACTGCTCGCAACTCGCACGACGCCACTTGCTGGCGGGCGCCTGTCCGTACGGCTCGGCTACGACTACCTGCGCGCCAGCGGTGAAGCGGTAGCCTTCGGCGGCGGCGGCAACTCGTGGATCAAGGCCGGCGTGCGCTCCACCTTGCAGATTCACCGGCTCCTCGCCGGGCTGCGTGGAGATTTCGTGCGTTCGGGCACGATGACCGGATACGGCGTCGCGGCGCTCGGGGCCGCTCGCGTGGAAGAAGGGTCCGGTGGCGGTCTTTCCTCTTCCTCGGCCTGCCCCGCCTTTGAGCTCGCCGCCGGCGGTGAGCTGCACGCGACAGACTGGCTGACCATTGGCCTGGAAGCTGCCTATTCCTGGCTCCCCGGCGCAACCGGCGAGGGCGGCGCCGCGCAGGCGTTTGGCGAGGACGATCTCGGCGGAGTCAGTGTGGGAGTTGTTACCAGTGTCTTGTGGAGGCGCTCAGACCATGGCTTGGAATAGCCGCTTCACCGTGCTCGGCACCTTCGCGCTCGGTGCCTTGCTCGTCGCGTGTCTCGATCCGCCGACTGCCCCGCAGTCTGGCTTTTCCGATCCGACCGACACGCAGACGCGGGCCATTGACGTGACGATTCGCTCGGCGCGGCTGTCCGGCGACAGAGTGGAGCTCGATGTTGCAGTCGTCAATCAGGATGGCACGAGCATTGCGCGCCTGCAGCCGGGGAACTTCTTTCTCTACGCCGCCACCGCCAACCTCTCCAGCGGCGAGATTTCGTTGGCGACTTCCCAGAGCTCCGAGCGCCTGCACGTTTCCGCCGCGGTGGTGCTCGACTACAGCGAGAGCATCTATCCAGATGTGAACCTGCGGGGCGAAATGGAGGCCGCCGCGGCCGCGTTCATCGGCCTGATGGGCACGGCCGATCGCGGCGCACTGCTGAAGTTCAGCGAGGACATCGAGCTTCTGCAGGCCATGACGGGAAGCCTCGACAGCGTCTCGGCGGCCCTATCGCTTCCCTTTAAGCACCCAAACCTGCGGTCGCGATTGAGCGACGCCATTCTGGCCGGTACCGGGTACCTGCAGGGCGAAGCAAACCGCCGCGCCGTCGTGGTGCTATCTGACGGCGGCGAGAACTACTCGAACGCGACGGAAACGGCCGTCATTGCCGCCGCCCGGCAGCTCGGTGTCGCGGTCTACTTGATCGGCCTACGCTCCGCCGACTTCGACGAGGGCTACCTGCAGCGCATCGCCGCGGGCACCGGTGGCAGCTACTATACCCAGGCCGCTGTCGACGCCGCGGCCGAAGCCTATCGCGACGCGAGCACGATAGAGCTGGTTACCTACAAGCTCGTCGCGACCGTGGCAGCGCTGGACTCGGGCAGCGAAATCGCGGTCACAGTGTCCTACAACGGCTTATTCGACACGGCGCGGTATATCCTTCCATGAGCAGGAACATAGACAAGCGGGCAGCCACCGTATTCCCGGCAATGTCGATCATGGTGTTCGCCGCGCTGGTCGCGCTGGGATTGGTGCTGGGATGCGACAGTCTTCTCGACAATGACGTATCGGACCGCGTCGACGAGATCGTCGATGAGCTCGAGGTGGTCGTGGACCCTGCGGTGTTGCCGGCGAATGGGGCCGCTCGGGCGGTGGTGTCGATCAGCGCCACGCGTGGCGACCAGCCCGCGGCCAACAGGGAGGTCGACCTGCGCATCGAAGGCGGTGCCACCTTCGCCGAGTCGGGCTCGGCGGGAGCCACTGTGCGCACTGATGGAAATGGCGCGGCGCGGCTGACGCTGGTCACCGGTAATGCTCCCGGTCGCTACCTGATCGCGGCGGAAGTCGCGGGGTACGTTCAGCTCAAGGTGCCCTTCGAGCTGACCGCGGGAGCGGTCACGCTCGCCTTGACACCCGAGCGAGCTACTGCAATCGCTGATGGCCGTTCCGTGATCGGAGTTGTCGCCCAGCTTGCCCGGGATGGAAAAGGTGTCGGCGGTGTTCGCCTGGCCATGCGCACGAGCCGCGGCTGCTTGAAGCTGGATTCCGGCGGCGCGGACGTGCTTTGTCCCGCGTACGTGACGACAGACGCCGCGGGGCGCGCGGAAGCCTATTTGGTAGCGCCCTACCTGGCCGCTGGAGAAGCGCTGGGGAAGGCTGAGCTGTCGGCGATGATTTTGCCGGATCAGGGCTTTGCTGAGCCCATGACGCAGGCGGAAATCGAGCTGGTCGGGCTGTCGGACGTCGCGTGGGTCCACTTTGGGGCGTGGGGCTTGAATGACTGCGCCGACTACGGGCGGGTGGTGCCAGCGAATACGGTCTGCTCGGTCGCTGTCATCGTCCGCGATGCCCTCGGCGGGCGAGTGGCAGGGGTTCCTGTGCGCTTTGGCGTGCGCGGTGCCGCGGTGCTCGCATCATCGGCTGCGGCGCTGACAAACGAGCGCGGCATGGCGTGGGCGGCTATCGACTTCGGTAGGCTTACCGCAGTCAAGCCCATAGAGGTGACGGCGTTCGTCGGCGGTGAATCGGCATGCGATTATTGCGAAGAAGGTCAGTCGTCGTTTGCGCGAACGCTGTCGCAGACGCTGCTTGGTGGCCCGGTGGGCGGGGAAACGCCCACCTCTACGCCCACGGCGATGTCGTCCCCGACGCCTACCGCGACGTTCACGCCACCGCCGACCGATACCCCCACAGTGACGCCCACGGCGACGTACACGAGCACCGCGACCGGCACCGCGACCAGCACGCCGACGCAGACGCCGACTCCCTCGCCGACCTCGACTCCAACGTGCATCGGCGATCCGCTCCGACGGCAGCTCCTCGGCGCGCAAGGCGAGGTGTGTTGAGCTGATTCCGGCACCGCGCATTGCGCACCGGCTGGCAGCGGTCGTCGGCGAACGAATCAAGCCTGCGACCGCCACTGCGAGCGGGAAGCCGGCGCTACGCGTGCGAGACTCGGCTTTGACTCGGGATCGGGGTCGGCGCAAGCAGAAATCCCCTCACGGCCCTCAACAGCTCGTCGCGCGCGGCGCTTGCGGCTGAGCGCCGCCAAGAGCTACGAACTGCGTCTCACGCGTCCTCGACGCTGGAATGTGTTGTGCCACTCGGAGGAGTAGGAATGAAAACAAGATTGCGGCCAGTCCAGGTCGTTCTCACCAATACTCTAGCAGCGCCCAGAGTCTTCCCGTGCGGAACTAGTGCGAATACACTGGTCAGTCTATTTCGTGCGGTTTCGCTTGTCGCTGCCGCCTTTCTCGGGGGGATCTGCGGCTCCACCCTGGCGAGCGCCCAAGACATCCTCTTGGAACGTTCCGCTTTTCCCGCGACTGCGGGTGCGCAACACGATTGCACATCAAGTTTCCAGGCGTTGAGCATTGTCGGCCAGACCGGGCCTGTTGGCGTGCGCGCCACATCCGATGGCTCGGCGAGGATCAGTGATGGTTACTGGGGGGACGCTATCCAGGGCCTGGTAGTCTGGGCAATTCAGCGCTTCGGTGTTGTAGTGTTGCTCACGGCTGGTTTTTTCGTTGGATGGCTTGCACGCAGACGTTCAACACCTGTCCGGCCGTTCATCGCGATATCCGCAGTGTTTCTATTTGTGACACCTTTCTCTTATGCTCTCCCCGCGTGGGTGACTTATCAAGGACGTGTATTGGTTGAAGGCAAAGCAACCAATGGAACTGGCTACTTCAAGTTTGCGATTCTCGATGAGCAGGATAATGCCGTCTGGACGAATGATGGAGTTCTACCAGAGCCTCAGGCATTTCTTTCACTTCCGCTTGCTGATGGCCATTTCTTCGCGTACCTTGGCAAGGAACCAAACATGTCTCCGCTGCCAGCAGCAGCGTTGGTCGGTCACGAGCTAGGACTCCGAGTGTGGTTTTCGGCACGTGAGGAAGATGCCACCTCGGGGCTGTTTCATTTACTGAGTCCCGATCTTCCATTCGGCTCTGTACTCCATGCCTTTGAGGCTCTTGATGCCCAGACCTTGGCCGGTAGGCAGCCGTCCGACTTCCTGGTCAGAACCAGCACATCCTCGCAGACACTCGAGATGAATAGTGGCGGCACTGACACGACGCTCAGTCTCACGAATAACTCTCCTGAGAAAATGGCGAACCTCAGCGTGGAAGGCGCGGCAACCGCCAAGAGCTTCATTGGCAATGGCTCTGGGCTGGCGTCCTTGAGTGGCACAAATGTCTCGAGTGGAACAGTAGGGGAGGCCTTTATTGCTTCAGCGCTACATAGGGACAGCGAGATCAAGGACATACAGTTCGCAGGAAACACAGATGGTACGACGACGCTCAATGAGAATACAGCGGCCAACGACAGCGGTGCGTTCCTGGTCGGCGTGTTCGACGAGCTGAGCAACTCCGACTCCCCGACGGTGCAGGGTGCGCTCAAGGATTTGGACGCTGCGATCGGCACACCTACGCAGAATCTCTTTGAGACCATTGATGTTTCTGCGGGGACTGACCCGAAAGCAGACAGTCCGACGGACACATTGCAATTGCTCAATGGAATCGGCATCACGATCACAGGAGACGCCGCGGCCGACGCGGTGACCGTCGGGATCAGCAACGGCGGAATAACAGGAGCTCAGCTTGACCCCTCGGTGGCCGGAGCTGGCCTGACGGGAGGCGATGAAAGCCCGCTGGCTGTGGGAGCCGGCAATGCGATCACAGTGGGATCGGACACCGTAGGAATAAGCAACGATGGGATCGACGGGGCACAGTTGGCTGACACCGTCACACTGGATGCTGGTCTTAAGCTGACGGGCGGATTTAACGTAGAACTGGAGAACACGCTTGCTTCAGGGCAGCTACTGTTAGATTTCACCAGTGATACTCCGACGGCAGACCAGAAGTTTTTTGCAATTTCGAAGGGGACTGTCACACCGGCTCAGGTGTTCTCTGTGGATGAGGGAGGTGACGTGCTGGCGACGAGTTTCACAGGCAATGGCGAGAACCTGACGAATGTTAGTGCGGCAAACGTCG
Organism: Candidatus Schekmanbacteria bacterium; assembly: GCA_016188575.1. GTDB lineage: Bacteria > CSSED10-310 > JACPHN01 > JACPHN01 > JACPHN01 > JACPHN01. The sequence continues at coordinate 124,832 of JACPHN010000019.1, read as the reverse complement.
CAGCATCAACGTCTGTAGTTTCCGACGCTGAGGCGGATGATAATCTTACTATAGTTGCCGGACAGATAGACAATACTCCTATAGGACAGGTAGCGCCATCGTCCGCGTCATTCTCTAGCGTCGGAGTAAACACAGAACCATCACAAGATCCAAACATAGGACTATATGTAAAAGAAGGCAACATACTTCTTGAGCAGGTTCCGGGCGCGGAGCGTCAACTTGAATTCAGACACTCCGGTAGCCTCGGCACGCCCGCAGTCACAAACCCGGCATTCAAGCTCGGACGGATCATCGCGGCTGGGGACGGGAGTCCTGCATTTCGTGTTCTATACAGCGAAAGCCCGACAATTCCAGATGGAATATCGGTGTTCGAGTTTGACAACAAGGGGATCGTGGCCTCTGTCAAAACAACTGTTGGCAGCCACTTCGAAGGCTTCATCGGGGGGCAAGCTGAGCCTCTCTTTCGCATAAACTCTTACCCGTCATCCCAGATCGAATTCGGCCCTGGTGGCCTGACTTCAAGTGACGCAACGGTCACCGACGTCGCGATGCGGCGAGAAAGTGAAGATGTATTGGTTTTTGTTAATCAGATGACGCAATCCGATCGCACAGGAACTGAAAGCATGAGAATCGACTCCGACGGTGACGTCGGGATCGGCACATCAAGTGCCAACGCGAGACTTCAGGTGGCTGGCGGTGATGCAGCCATCTCTACACAGGGAACCGGGCTCATCCTGAGAGCCACAGATGGTTCAAACTGTTTCAGGCTAACGGTAAACAACTCTGGAGTGCTGAGCACCGCACCCGTCGCTTGTCCTTAGCTTTCGGATCGGGCCTCATTCATGGCTCGGCTCCGGTGGTGGCGGGGCCATTCAGTTGGCAGCGGCGCTCAAGCAGGAGAGCAAGGTCGCGAGCCGAAGTCGTCCGCCTCGAAGATGGGGCGAATTTCAAGCTCGGCGTCCTCGCCCGGCATCGGATCCGGGCAGCGCAGCGCCCACTCGACGGCCTCCTCCATTGACCGGACCTGCCAGACCCAGTAGCCGGCAATGAGCGCCCTCGTCTCGGAGAACGGACCGTCGGCGACGCAGCGCTTGCTCCCGGAAAACAGAATGCGCTTGCCCTTGGCGCTCGGGTGAAGGCCATCGCCCGCGAGCATGATGCCGGCCTTGACAAGCTCCTCATTATAGCTGCCCATCGCGGTGAGCAGCTCCTCGCTCGGCATTACGCCAGCTTCGCTGTTCTTCGTTGCCTTCACGATCACCATGACCCTCATTGTCGTGTCCTTTCGTTGCCGCGGGCGTTGGAAGGTTGGTCGCACAGGCGAGGATTGCGACTGGGCGAGTGCGGTTACTCGTCCGGTTCGCAAAACAACACTTCGAGCAGACGCTCTGATTCGCGAAGCCCCTCCTCGGTGAGCGTGACGGACTTTGCTTTACCCACCGGATCGGTGATGTAGCCCTTTGCATGCAGTCGGTCCAGTGCGTCCCAATCGTGAGACTTCCAGGCTCTGGCGCCGTCGTGGAGCCCAAGCTGTAGGAGCGCCAAAACGGCTTCATCGATGCGGCCGGTGTTGAGTTTCACCGCGTACCTCCCGACGCTCTTCGACGCCGCCATCCCGGCGCGTCGCTGCAGTGCGAGCCCATGGCCTGTGCTCCACATCACCGGCCCAGACGAGCAACAGCAATGCCCGATGATGGGCCATTCCGACCAGGCTGCTGGTCCGACATCGTACCTCGCCCCCACGCTCAACTGCAAGCGCGGCGCGGATCCCCGGATCGCCCGCCCGCTACGGGTCGCCCTGCCGAGCAGCAACGAGGCCAGGACCGTTAATCGCGGCCTCGAAGGTGGCCACGTATCGTGGACCAAGGGACCAGTCGGCCGCGATTGCCCGTGGCGGAATCGAGGAATAGGATACCAGTCGACCCTGAATGCGCCGTGGAGCCAAAGAGCCCGGCAGGTGCAGACGTCTCTCGTTGCCCTCTGAGCTGCCTTTTCTACCGACGCCCCCCCTCTGGGATGCCAGATCGTCTCCTGCGTTGCGGTTCGACAAGCTGCGCCACCTCCACCTCCGCAAAGGGTGAAGCCCGAGGAATGCGACTCCCCGGGCTTCGGGAACCGCCCAATGGATGACTCGTAGTTGCACCTGCACTCTTGCCCGGCGAACCGTTCCTGCCCACGCTCGGCTCCTGCGCACGCAGCCCGGTGAGCTATCGCATCTTTGCTTGCGGGCCCTGCGGTAGACGGGTCCGCATCTGCACCCACTGCGATCGCGGTAACCGCTATTGCGGTCGTGCCTGTGCCGCCGCCGCCGCCCGCCGGCAATCGCAGCGCAAGGCCGCGCAGGCGTTTCGACGGATGCCCCGCGGGACGCTAAAACATGCCGTCCGCCAGGCCGAGCAGCGCCATCGGAAGGCCCAGCCGCAGGCCGGTGGCTCATCACGGTTCACTTCTGCCGCCGGCTCTCGTACAGTCCCGGTTGAGCCTCACGGTGACCACGCCACGTTCATCTCGGCAGCAGATCCAACCGATGACTGGAGCCTCGAAGCCACCGCGCGCTGCAATGAGCGTCACGCGCCCGGCGATCGGACGTAACGCACACGTTGCTTCGCAGCACTTCCGTTCAGCTCGGATCGTCCAGGTCATGTGCCAGGACTTCCTGGAATTCCACCACGCTGGTGGCGATGGAGGCATCTCGGAGCAGGGCATCGAGGACGGGGAGGCGATCGAGGCGCTCGACCTGCTGGATGACCGCGGCGGGTACGGCCCCGAAACGCGCCTGGAGCACCGCGAGCACCGCCTCCCGGGCTTTCTTGAGCTCACCCCGCTAGATCCCCTTTTCGATGCCTTTCTCGATGCCTTTTTCGATGAGCTCGGCTTCGAGGAGCTCGAAGGCGGGTTTGGTGTTCATGAGAAACTCCTGATGACGTTGGTGGGAGTGGGCAGCGACGTGGATTCGGAGTCGTCCGATGAGCCGCAGCAGTGGCATGCGCTCTGGAGCATCGGAGGGGAGCACAACCAGGTCCGCGACCGCCTCGCGCTGGGTCTGGCCGCGGCCGAGCAGTCGGAGCGGGAGTGTGGATCGTTGGCGCGGCAAGTCAGCGAGGACTACCACCGCAAGGCGCCAGGCCGGCGCGGCGACGTGAACGCCCTCTGGCCACCCGAGCGCCGGGGCGAGGCCGAGCCCGGCGAGCGCGTCGCGGGGTGAACCGGGCGACAGCACCCACAGTCGCGGCAGCGGGACCGGCCCGGCGGTCACCTTGCTTGTCGCACCGGCGCTGGCGCGAGCGCGAATGCGCAGCACTCGGTGCCAGCTCAGCAGCTTGCCAGCGCAGTCCCTCCCGGTCTGGACCCCTGGGGTCTTGGAAAACGACTCGATCAGGCAAGGGCGATCCACCATGCGGCCGAGCAGACCCAGCGCTGCGCGATCCGCCCCGGGGTCAGGGGTGAACCACACGTCGATTCGCAGCACCTCGCCGGCGACCTCTTGTTCGAGGTGGACGGAGCCGGCGGGCTCGAGGAGCACCCGGAGCGCCTGCTTGGCGAGTTGGTCATGGGCAGTGCGCATGCGGCTATCCCTCCGCAGGAGAACGCTCATCCGGACGAAACCGGCAAGAATCAAGATATCACCCCCGCTCGCGGCCGCGCCACCGCGATCCCGTCGCGCTGGCAGAAGTGCAAGGTTTGCTTGCGTCTTGACAAGCTCAGCGGCGCCGCGCGAAACTCCGAAATCGGGCGAAAACCGCAGCACCCCCGAGAACCGTAGCCCCGCGAAATGGTCCACTGCGGGATGGCGAAGGCGTGAAGGATGTCTACTTCGACAACGATGCATCGGCGCCGCCCATCGATGAGGTGTGCCAGGCCATGTGCGCGACCATGCGCGAGGCGTCCGGCAACCCTGCTCGCCGCACCGCCGCGGACGCGAAGCCCGCCGCCAGCTCGTGCTCGCCCGCGACCGCGTCGCCGCCTTCCTTGGCGCCGACGGCACGTACCGGACGAGCGCGAGCGATGGCGGTTTACTACGGCGTCTACAGCAGCGCTTCGAAGCATCCGGTGAGCCTGGGCGCGGCGGCCAGTCCGGCTGCCGACGCCCGGGAATCCGAGGTCGGGGTCGATTCGGCCCCAAACCTATCGCGGGCGCGACGGTGGTGGAGAAAGACATGCGCGAAGATGATCTGGAAGGCATTTCTGGTCGACCCGGTGCGCGGGGCCAGGAGGGACGACAAAAGCGAGACAAGGCACCTCATCCCTACGGCTCTGCGCGAGAACGACGTTTTCGCAATGCAGGACGATCACGAGTGCATTGCGGATGTGCGGGAAACGCAGGGTTGACCCTCCCGGCGGCTCCGAAAAGCACCGCCCCTATCTGGCAGAGCCCGCCGACCGTGATCGTGCCGCCGGCCGGGCATGGGCGGGCGCCGATTGCCGGGGTCGCCCGCCCGGCCTGGCAAGTGGCTTGCATGTCCGGAGTCGGGCCTCCGTATCGGAACACGCATGAGGAGAGACACGATGATTCGCAAGATCCAGGATAGTCTGGTCGGACCGCTGTCCGCCGCCGGGGCAGAGGCGATGGAGGTTGGTCGGCGGGAACCGCGGGCGCCGAAGGCCTCGGACGGTGAGTTGGAGCCGGTGGCGCCGGGCAACGACCGCGGGCCGCTCACCGGGAGTGCGCCGGAGCGACCGCGAGGCGTCGATCCGCACCTCGAGGGAACCTCGGCGCCGGACGGCGGTACGGAGCTCGCTGGCGAGCGACCGCTCAACTCAGGCGTCTACGAGCAGGCCGCGGCCATCGACAAGTACGGGCTTGGCGGTCACCGCCACGCCGCAAAGGCCGCTCAATCCGGACCAGGGTTCGGGCTGGACTCGGCCCTGGTTTCGGACGATTGGGCGCCCGTCGATCCAGCACTCACCGGCATCTCGATCGAGGATGCGCTTGCGGAGTTGACCACCGGGAGCACGCCCGATGAGCAGACGTCGCAGCAAGCCGCTCCGACGCCGACGCAGCAGGTCAGACACTAGGAGAGCTTCGCACAACTTGGAGGGTTGAAGGATGGTCAGCAAGGTTCAGGACAGTATCGCGGCACGGATGCTCGAGGCCCAGGCGCAAGCCGCGCAGACGTCTTCGCAGCCGCCTGCGGGCGGCCCGCCCGCTCCGGCGGCTGCCGTCGGTGTAGCCCCGCCGATGGGTCAGACCGGAGTCGCTCCGCTGCAGCCCAAGGGCGAAAGCGCCGACGTCTACGAGCAGGCCCGGCAGATCGACAAGTACGCCATCGGAGGCCAGCAGCCAAGCACGCAGGCGCAGCCGCTCGAACCGGCGGTGGTCAACGTCACCCGGCCCGTCGTTTCGGGGAGCGGGCTCACGGCGCAGGTGAGCATGGATGATGCGCTCGCCAACGTGGAGGTGGGCGGCATTCCGAAGACGAGCACCCAACAGCACACCCAGGTGGTGGCCCCGCCGCCCGGGCTGGGTTCGGGGCGGCTCGGGTACCTCGCCGAAGGCGCCATCTTCGGTCAGGCAATCCTTCCGGGTGGCCCAGGCGACAAGGCGGGCAAGATGCCGGGTCTGGACCCGGGGTTCGCCGACGGCCTGCAAGTGGGAGGGGGACCGAACGTCGGTCATCTCCCCGGCGGCGGGCTCACCAAGGAAGACGGGTTGATTGGCGGAGGCGGACCCGAGCAGGGGAACTTCGATCCGAGCCAGTTCCACCCGGATCAGGGGCTGGGGTCCGCGGAGAACCCGGGCGGAGGAGGTTCCGTGGGCCCAGACATTGTTGGCTTGCCGGGCGACCAAGCTAGCTCGGGCGGCACCTATGACGCCATCAAGGCGGCGGCATGCCTCACCCTTACGGGCGGCAACCTCCTGGCCACCGCGGTCTGCGTGGCGGGCCTCAAGGAGCAGGACGAAATGCTGGAGAAGATGAACGATTATGCGAAGGCGAAGGAGAACAACGAGAAGGCTGACGGCAACAAGGACGACGGTGGAAGCGACAAGGTAGACGATTCCGACAACAGCGGTGACCCGCCCCCAGACACGGAAGACCAGTGCGACCCCGACGGTACCAACGAGCGTTTCGTGTTGCGAGGCAGTAGCCTTGGCGGCCCCGTGGGCGTCACCGCGGGCACCTTCACTCCGGGCCCCCATGGCGAGGACGACGGCGAGGGCCGTTTGCCCGGCCGCGTGGGCCAGGACAACCAGGTCAACCCGTGGAGCCCGGACGGAGACCCGAACCCGGTCGACGGCCTGGGGTGGTCCGGCGGGACGCTCTATCCGAGCAACTACTCCAACCCGACGGACAACCCGCTGTTCGTCAAGTCGAAGGAGGGGCCGTTCGCCATCCCCGATCCGGACGCGGGAGCGGTGTAGCCCCGGTAGGAATCCGGAAAGAAGCAGGGCCGGGGAGAAGGCAGGATCGGGGGGATTCCGGTAGGCGAAAGGATAGCCGGGTCGCCCCCATCTCCCCAGGAAAGCGAGCCGTCGAGAGACGTGATTCGAGAGGAAGTCGGAGCCCCTGTGGGCGGGCTCCGTCGAAGGGATCCTCGAGTCAGGAGTTGGCCCACGGTCACTGGCATGCATGAACGAGAACGATCCGGATCCACGGAAACTGGGCGATCCGTGGTCTTCACGGTGGGGTAGACTTCAGCAAGCGATCTACTCCATGCAGATGCAACCTGGCCGAAACGGGAGCGGCGGCCGGTCATCCCTGCACGAAAGCGCACAGAAAGCGCCGTTGCTGCAATCCTCGCGATTTCGCAATGCAAATCGTCGACGCGTGCAAGGCACGGGCTCCAAGAGCGCGGTGCTCCGGCGTCTTCAGGCCAGTCCGGAAGCCGGCACGGCCCTTGCATCTCTGTCCCCAGGACGGTTAAACCGCAACACCGATCAAGGAACACGACGATGACAGCCAATCACTTCGCCACGCCGGCAACCTCCCGGATGCACGTTCGTTCGCTCGCGGATGCGACCCCAGGCGCGCCTGCCCGCCAGGTGGCCGCAACGGCTGCCGCGGCGGCGCGGACGGTCACGATCCTCGTCCTGGGGACCGTCCTGACCCTCGCCGACCTCGTCGCCACCGGGCTCACGGCCGCCCAGGAGGGCGTAACGCTCTGCAAGCACCAGTACCTCGGGAACCCCTGCCTGACGTTTCGCCCGAGCGGGACGGACCTTGACCTGAGCAACAACACCTGGCCGCAGGGGGCCTCGATGAATGACAGCATCTCGTCGCTCTCCACCACGCCGGGCTATGAAGCAACTGTGTGCGAGCACGCCTTCTTCCAGGGAACTTGCAAGCACTACCCCGCATCCCCCAACAGCTTCTGGGACTACACCAACAACTGGTTCAACGATCGAATCTCCTCCGTCGAGGTTCGGAAGGCCACGCTCATCTGGTCGGACTACGAGGAGTTGACCACCTACCCAGATGAACGGGAGAACGACTGGTCGGAGGAAGCGAACGGGATCACGCACGATAGCGATGCCTGGTATATCTCGAACCGCTGGCATGTCTTCAAGTATCCCGTCGAGACCTACCTCAGCTCCAACGACTACACGAGAAAAGCCGACGTGCGCGACGGGATGCAGCACATCGGCGACATCTCCTACCACAACGGCGAGGTCTTTGCAGCGGTCGACAACTGGGGATTCGAGGGCTACTCCCAGGAGGCACGCATCTACGTGTACGACCGGGAGCTGAATTTCGTCCGCTACTGCCGCCTGGCGAACCAGCGCAACGTGCCCTGGGTGACGATCCACCCGCAGACGGGTCTGATGTACGCGGGCGAGCAGCACAGCAGCGTGGTTCGCGTATACGACCGGAGCTTCGCCAACGGCGCGGCGATTGCGCCTCTTTACAGCATCTACCTCGACTACTACTTCGACGGCTGGCAAGGTACCGATATTTCGGAGAACGGCTACCTCTACGTGAGCACTTCGCAGGAAACGTACAAGGCCGGCACGTACTATGACCCGGGCGTCTATGTCTTCAAGCTCGCGGGCCTGACGGGGTACCTCGTGCAGTACCTCGATCCCGATGTCGAAGACGACCCGGATGGCTATGCGCCGTGGTACGGAATGGAGATCGAGGGCATCACGCTTTGGGACCTCGACGACGGCAGTGCCCCGGGGGTCACGGGGCAGATCCACTGGATCATACTCGACAACGATGGGAACAGAGACGACGTCGACCTCAAGCACTCGCGGGTCGACGATCCCTCGCGGCTGTAGACGGCAAGCCGCCACCGCTCCCGGATGCCGCCATCACGCGTAGCGCGGACCGCCGGAGCGTCTGGGGCGCGCGGGTGAGGTCGCCGCCCAACCAAGTGAGCCTCGGTCGCGGGTCGCCCGGCCGAGGCGCACGCGTTTCCGAGCGGCCGGCGCTTCCGGCGCTCGTTCGCCGATCGCTCGCCTCATTCCCCCACGGCTTCAGTTCCACGGCTGCTTGATGAGGTAGGTGACCAGGAGCCGCTGACGGTTGAGCGCCAGGCACTGGGCTGGCCCGGTGGCCACCGCGCCCTCGCCGGCAGATGGTGCCACGAGGCGCTCGAGAACGTCGGCGGCACGCTCGTGCTCGCCCCGCCGCAACAGGATCTCGTGGATGGCGCTCGCCGAGCATACGTCCCGTGGATTACGCTCGCAGGCCTCGCGGAACTGGCCGAGCGCGCGGTCGTGGTCCCCGTCCAGCGCGCTGATCGCGCCCTGCAAGTGCCAGAAGTAGGGCTCGTCCGGCCGCAGCAGGAGCATCGCCTCGGAAATCGCCAGAGCGAGTCCGGGCCCCTTCTCCTTGCAGAGGTGCCAGGCCCGCCGCGCGAACTTCATCAGCTCGGCGTCGCCGTAGCCCATGAGCGACTGGACCGCGCGGCGGCCCTGCAGCAACGCGCCGATCACTGTGCCGAGCACCTGCGGGGTCACCGCCGGCTGCGCCACGGCGGCCAGGACCGGTGACGGACGTTTCGGGTCCGCCGGGTGCGTCGGAGAGCCGGAGCCGGGTCCCGTGAGCCCAAGGGACTTGACGAGCGCCTCGGCGGGCGCTCCGCTCTGCCAGCCGTACTTGACGTTGAACCCCGCGGCGACGTCCTGCGGCGGGATCTGCCCGCCGATCCAGCGCAGCCGCGCTGCCACCGCCTGCCGGCCTTCGACCTCCGTCGTCACCTCCGGCACTCCCATGGGCCTCTGCAGCAGACCGTGCAACAGCGGCGCCAGACCGCCATGGGTCTCGAGGGACGTGAGGTACTGGAGGAGGCGCGGATCGTCCATGAACAGGCACGCGACGAACTGTCCTCGGATCGTCCGCTGGCGGTCGAGCAGCGCCTGGGGGAGCTTGCCTGGAGGGCTGACCGGCGCCGGCCGCGGTTCGGCCGGCTGGGCCGCACCGCCCGGTGCCCCGGTCACGGCCGGCTGTGCCGCGTGCGCGCGCGCCGGGTCGCCGAAGCGCCGCACGTTGACCACCGACGTCTCCCAGTCGAAGAGCTCGATGAGCGTCGCCTCCATCCGGTACAGGTACCAGAGCACAGTGGCGGCGGCATGGACCTCGGGCGACAGCGTCTGGCCCCCGGGCGCCAGCGCCATGGCGGGTAATCCATGAAAGAGTCTTGCCAGGAACGTCGCCTGCGGCCGGTCCGCCTTCGGCTTCACGTACGCGCTCGTGCTGTGCGGGTGGACCACCGCCAGCGACTGGTTCGCCGTCAGGCCGACTCCGTACTCGCCGGGGCTCACGGGGCGGAAGGCCACCGCCAGCTCCGTATCCGGTTGCACCATCCAGTCCCCCAGGATGCTGCTGAACCGCTTGCGCAATTCGGGCGTAAGCTCCACGCCATGCGTCCGGAGATCGTTGAACGTCTCGATACCGACCGTTTCCATCCAGCCGTCGGGACCCGAGAAAACCTCCACGTCGCTTCCTCCTTCCAGGCGATCCAGCATCCAGAGGCTCCTGAGCGCCTATCCCAAGGACTGGCCGCGGCGGGGTCAAGCTCCGGGCCCGCCGTCAGAGAGGTCCGGCGCGACTGACGTGACCTCAGCCACGCCGACGCATCGCGCCACACCCGAGCAGCTTCGCGACCTTCAGGCCTTCTTCCTGCGGCGAACAATCGCCACCGTCATCCCGCCGGCCACGAGCAGCAGTGCCAGCGCCGTGGCCGCAGCGGGAACCGGAGAGACCCCGGGGAAGACGTCAAAGCCTGTCGGATCCGCCTTGCCACCCAACTTCGGGTCATCCGTGTACTGCGTCCCGAGCTCGGCCGAGGCAATCGTCCCCTGGTTTATTATGCGCGTCACACCCACGGGCATTGGACTGTGGATCTGAACGCGGAAGCCGACCACCGCATCGGTCCCCCCGCCAGCGAGCGTGCCAATGTCGACCTGGATGGAGGAGTCACCGGCGCCGTTTCCGGTCACGACCGCGCCTGCCGTGGCGCTGACGGACCCAGGGACAATTGAGCTGTTTGCGTCAGGCGTGTCGTAGAAGCGGACGAGCGTGCCCTGCGCATTGCCGGCGTTGCGGATAACGACGTTGTAGATCACGACGTCACCCGGCGACACCACACCATTCTGATCATTGTCGACACAGAAGTAGGCGCGCTTGGCCGCGGACAAGAGCGGCGACAAGGTCAGCGGCGTCACCGTGGGATCGTCGTCCGCGGGCAGGTCGGGATCGTCTGTCAGCAGCGGAGGAAGCTCCGCGCTGCTGATGACCCCCTGGTTGGCCACCTGCGTGACGCCGACGGGGAAAGGATCCACGAGCTGTGCTCGGAAACTGATGTGCACGATCGCTTGCGGAGCGAGTGCGCCGATGTTCACAGCCACGACCGTGTCTCCCGCACCATTCCCCGTTGTCACCGATCCCGTGCTGGTCTGGACCGATCCGGCGACGAGAAGCGTGTTGGCATCGGGTGAATCCGCGAACGTCGCGTTGGTGGCTGTGCCGTTGCCCGTGTTCTGTATGGTGACGACATAGAGCAACGTCTCTCCCGCGTTGGCAAGGCCGTCGCCGTTACTGTCGATGGCCAAAGTGTCGGTCTTGGTGGCGGCGAGCTCCGGCGTCGCCGCCACTGGCGTCAGCGTCGGGTCTTGCCCCGTAATCGTGTCGGGGTCGTCGGTGGGAACGTTGGCGATGTTGTCACCCGCGGCCACGCCCTGGTTGACGACGTGAGTGACTCCGACCGGCAGCGGTGTGTTGATCGTGACCAGGAAGCTGATCTGGACCAGCGAACCCGCTGGTATGACCCCGACCTGAACCGCTACCCCCGTGTCGCCGGCGTCGTTTCCGGAAGTCACGCTCCCGGCGCCGGTCTGGACCGAGCCAACCACGAGCGTGGTATTGCCGTCGGGAACATCCGTGAACGTCACGTTGCTGGCCGCGGCGGTGCCGATATTGGCGAGCGTGACCACATACGCCAGGGTATCGCCGGAGCCGAGAAGACTGTCGCTGTCGGCATCGACAGCGATGATGTCCACCTTGGTCGCCTGAACATTCGGCGCCGCAATGAGCGGCGTCTCCGTAGGATCCTCAGGAGCCGAGGTATCGGGGTCGTCCGTGAGCACCTCCGGCGTCTCGTCGGCCCGCACATAACCCTGATTGAGAAGGCGCTGAACGCCATCGGCAAGCGGATTGTCGATCACGACGGAGAAGGTGATGATCGCGGCGCCACCAGGAGGAATCGTCCCGACCGTGACCTGGACCTGCGTGTCGCCAGCGCTGTTGCCGGCCGCCACGGACCCGGATGTGGTCGTCACGGAGCCGACGAGCAGCGCCGTATTGAGGTCTGGAACATCTCCGAAGACGACGTTCGTCGCGGGCGCGTTGCCGATGTTGGCGATCGTGACCGTGTAGGCGACGGTATCCCCCGGGCTGGCGACGCCGTTGGCGTCCGCATCGGTTGCGAGGCGGTCGACCTTTCCGGCGTCGAGCAGGGGGACCGCCGTGACCGGAGTCACGGTGGGGTCATCGTCGACCGCGGTATCCGGGTCGTTTGTCGGCTCGCCGGGGAAGTTGTCGCCGAGCACAATGCCGTGGTTGACGACCGCGTGGATGCCACTGGGCAACGGCGACGCGATGAGAGCTTCAAAGGCGATACGCACCGACTCTCCTGCAGCGATCGCCGCAATGTCAACCCCGACCGAGGTATCGCCGGCGTTGTTGCCGGAGACGACCGTACCGGAAGTCGACTGCACCGTCCCCGGCACGAGCGCCGTGTTGCGATCGAGCACGTCTCGGTATTGCACGCCCGTCGCGGAAACGTTGCCGATGTTCGCAACGGTTACGACATACAGCAGCCGATCCCCGGGTGACACGATCCCATTGGCGTCGTTGTCGCCGCCCAGGTAGTCGGTCTTGGTCGCTTCCACGATCGGTAGGGGCACCACGGGATCGGTGGTGGGATCGCACTCGCCGGCCTGCCGCGGATCGTCCGAGCAGGTCGGCGGCAGCTCGTCGGAGCGCGTGAGGCCGCTGTTTCGGATTACGGAGCTTCCCGCGGGCAGAGGCGCGATGATCTCCACGCGGAACGTGACGATCGCCGCGCCGCCGCCGGCGGGAAGAGTCCCGACGTCGACGGAAACCGACGTGTCGCCCGCGTCGTTGCCCACCAGCACGGTTCCGGCGCTGGTCAGCACCGTACCCACGACCAGAGTCGTGTTGCTATCAGGCACGTCGTCAAAAACGACTGCTGTCGCCGGGGCCGCGCCGGCGTTGGCGAGAACGACGCGGTACTGGAGCTCGTCGCCCTGGGAAGGCATACCATCGACGTCATTGTCGGCGTAGAGGGTCGAGGTCTTCGTCACCGCGAGTCGCGGCCCGACGGTGACCGGCGTCTCCGTGGGGTCGTCCGCCGGTGGCGACTCCGGATCGTCGGTCGGCACTGCTGGTTCCGTGTCGCTATACGCGAAGCCCTGGTTGCGCACTCGCGTTACGCCCTCGGGGAGCGGTGCGTTGATCGTGACCTGGAACGTAATCGCCGCCGATCTTTCCGCCGGGATAGTGCCCACGTCCACCTGTGCTTCGCGATCGCCACCGCCATTCCCCGCAACCACGGTGCCGCGGCTGGTTTGGACAGTGCCGGCCACGAGGGTGGTGTTGTTGTCCGGTGCATCCTGGAAGTAGACCCCTGTGGCGGCCTGATTGCCGCTGTTGGCAATGGTGACGGCGTAGAGCAGGGTGTCTCCCGCGGATGCGAAGCCATCGCCATCGGCGTCGATGAAGAGGACCGCGGTCTTGCTCGCGGACAGGCGCGGCGACGCGGTCACCGGCGTCACTGTGGGATCGTCGCTAGTGGGTGTGGCGGGGTCGTCGCTTGGGACTTCGGGATGGTTGTCGGCCGTGAGGATGCCCTGGTTGGCAACCCTGGATACCCCGGCCGGCAATGGCGAATCGATAGCCACCGCGAACGAGATGGTGGCGCCGGCGCCGTTCCCGGGAAGCGTCCCCAAGGCGACCGCGACGGTCGCGTCACCAGCGTTGTTGCCGGAGAGCACGGTGCCGAGATCGCTGAGCACCGAGCCCGCAAGCAGCGTCGTGTTCGCATCCGGGATATCTGTGAAGGTCAACCCCGAGGCCGGCGCGTTTCCCGTATTGACGATCTGCACCATGTAGAGGATCACGTCACCGGGGGACGCCTGGCCGTCGCCGCCAAGGTCGGCCAGCAGACTGGCGGTCTTGAGCACGTCCAGCTTGGGGGCGGCAATGAGCGGCGTGACGGTCGGATCGCACTGGCCGTCGAGGCGAGGATCGTCCGTGCACACCGTCGGCTGCTCGGACGACGTGACGAAGCCCTGGTTCGCAACGCTGGTGACGCCGGCCGGCAACGGGCTGGCGACCAGCACGCGGAAGCTGACGGTCGCGGCCGCTCCGCCTCCTGGCAAGGCGCCCAGCGCGACGTCGATGGTGGTGTCGCCGGCGGTATTTCCCGCCAACACTGTGCCGCGATCGGACTCGACCGAGCCTACGACGAGCGCCGTGTTGGCGCCCGGTGAGTCTCGGAACGTGACCGACGTGGCCGAGGAATTCCCGTTGTTGACGATGGTTACCGCATACCGGAGCTCGTCCCCCGGCGAGGCAACCCCGTCTGCGTCGTTGTCGGCCGCAAGAACGGCCGATTTCGACGACGAAAGCAACGGTGCTGCCGCGACCGGTGTGGTTGTCGGGTCGCAGTTGCCGCCCACGGCGGGGTCGTCCGAGCACGTGGCCGGATGGTTATCGCTCGTAACGATTCCTTGGTTGGCCACCGCCGTCGTTCCGGCCGGCAGTGGATCGTCGAGCGTGACCCGGAAGCTGATGACCGCTTGCCCGCCGCCTCCGAGCAGAGTCCCGACCGCAACGAATAGCTGCGCATCACCCTGGCCGTTGCCGGAGATGACGCTGCCCGAGCTGGTTTGCACGCTTCCCGGTACGAGCTCTGTATTCGCATCGGGAGTATCGGTGAAGGTGACGCTGCTGGCGGCCGCGTTACCCGCATTGACGATCGTGACGGTGTAGAGGATCTCGTCTCCCGGCGACGCGAGGCCGTTGGCATCGCTGTCGGCAAACAGGGTGGCGGTCTTCTGAACCGCCAACCGCGGAGCCGCGGTCACCGGAACTTGCGTTGGATCGCAGGCGCCGGCAAGTAGCGGGTCATCGGAACATGCCGGCGGCAGCTCGTCGCAGTCCACGAAGCCCTGGTTACGGATCTGCGTCACGCCGGCCGGAAGCGCGCTGGCTATTTCGACGTCGAAATCCACCGTTACCGTGGCGCTACCTCCCGCGATTGCCGGGATTTCCACCGCGACAGCGGTATCGCCCGCGGCGTTCCCAGAGGTGACCGATCCTGACGATGTCGTGACCGAGCCGTTTGTCAGGACCGTATTCGGGTCCGGTTCGTCCGTGAATACGACGTTAGTTGCCGGCCCGTTTCCGCTGTTGCGGATCGTGACCGTGTAGTGCAGGATGTCGCCCGGCGAGGCGATGCCGTCCCCGTCGACATCATCAGCGAGGGAAACCGCCTTGTCTACCAGCAGGGTCGGGGCGACCGTCACCGGCGTCACCGTGGGATCCGTGCTGCCCGAAGCATCGGGATCGTCGGTGCTTGCCGTGGGAAGCTCGGTGGTGGCGACGAAGCCCTGGTTGGCGACCCACGTTACGCCATCCGGAAGCGGATTATCGATGGTGACCTCGAACGTAATCGTCACCACCTGCGCCGGCAGGAGATCACCCGCGGCGACGCCGACCGCGGTATCGCCCGCGGCGTTTCCGGAGGTGACCGATCCTGTCGTCGTGGTTACGGTTCCGGCGACGAGACCGGTGTTGGCCCCGGGGAGATCCGTAAATGCAACAGAAGTGGCTGGCGCATTCCCCGTGTTGGTGATCGTTACCGTATACTCGATCGTGTCACCGGGCGAGAAAGCGCCGCTGCCGTCCGCGTCGTTGGCGAGCGCGTCGACTTTTTCGGCCGTGAGCGCAGGGGTGCCCACGACGTCGACGTCGACGCAGTCGTCCTCATCGGAACCCGGAGGAGCTACCGGCGTGGCGGAGGTGATCACGGCGCAGTTGGTCAGAGTCGTGAGCACTGTCCCGGGGCCGGCGACTACGGTGATGGTGAGCGTCGCGCTCGTGCCATTGGCCAAAGATCCCACCGACCACAAACCGGACCCTGAGTCGTAGGAGCCGGTCGTCGCCGCGTCCGATATGTAGACGGCCCCCGCGGGCAACACGTCCGTGACCTGGACACCGCTGGCGTCGTCCGGCCCGTCGTTCGTCACCGTGATGCGATAGGAGAAGGGGCCGCCTTCGGCGGGGTTCGTGTTGTCCACTTCCTTGTCGATGCGAATGAGAGCGGACTGCACGGTGATGGTCGCCATATCGCTGTCGTTGGTGGCATTCGTGTCGTCTGGAGACACGGAGGCGAGCACGGCGGCCGTGTCGAGCGTGGATCCGGCGGTGCCCGCGTTAACTGTGGCCGTGATGATCAGGCTTACCGATTGCCGCACGCCGAGCCCACCAATGGTCCAGAGCTCGGTTCCTGCGGCGTACGCGCCCGCGGCGGTGCTGGCTGACACGAAGGTGACACCGGCCGGCAAGGCCACGGTGAGCGACACGCCGGAGGCGCCGTCCGGCCCATTGTTCGTAGCGGAAACGGTATACTGAATGGTCTGCCCTTCCGTTGGCGACGGGTCATCAACTGCAATGGTAACGGCGATGTCCGTGGACGGGGTAGGGGTTGCCGTCGGCGTGGGTGTGCCGGGCGGATTTGTGCTCGTTGCCGTCGGCGTGGGCGTTGCCGAGGGCGTGACCGTGGTTGTCGCCGTCGGACTTGCCGTCGAAGTCGCCGTCGGCGTTGCGCTCGGCGTCCACACGGGCGGCGTCGGGGTGACCGTTGGGGTCGACGTTGCCGTCACTGTTGCCGTCGGCGTCGGCGTCACCGTCACGGTGGGCGAAGGCGTCGGGGTGGGCGTCGCGGTTACGTCCAGGTAGCCGTTCTCGTCGGTGGCGATGGCCTGAGACGCCACCGTGACCACCGTCGGGTCCGTGCCGACCACCAAGGACAGGCCGCCGGGCATGTCGCCCGTGCCTTCCTGGAAGTCCACAGTCCAGGAACCCGTGGGCACGGTTACCGAGAGCTCGCCGCTGGTATCCGTGTAGGCATACCGGCAGTCGGCGCTGTAGGCGCTGGCGGCCGTCGGCGGATACGGGCACGAAGCGGCGTTGCGGCTCAGCACCGCGGCCACGTTTGCGTACCGGGCGTCGTTGATGTCCAACGAGCCGCTCGTCTGCCCGTCGTCCCGGTAGATCTTGCCTACCAGGATGCCCTGATCAGTGCCGAGCACAGTCACGTCTTCCGCGGTGGTCGACAGGTAGTCGAAAGGCACGACCCCGAAGCCATCCGCACCGATCAGGACCTCGTTCTGATAGGTCGCGGCCCCGACACTTTCGGCGATTTCCGCGTCGAAGCCGATTTGCACACTGCCATTGGCGGGGACGCTGACCGTCCACTTCGGCCGTCCGGCGTCGCCGCCGTCGAGCACGGGATCGGCCGCACCGCTGCCGTCAATGGTCGTCGTGCCGGTCTTGTACGTAAATCCCGCCGGAAGCACGTCGATCACGTCGACGGGCGTCGCCTCTGTTGCCGTGCTATTCGCAACCGTAATTGTCCACGTCGCCCAGTTGAGCGGTATGCCCGTCGATGCCGCAACCACGGGGGTGCTCGTGACCTTGCTGACCACGAGCCCACCGACTGCCGTAATGACGCTACCGAGGCACTCAGCAGGTGGCTCGGCGCCGGTGCAGTAGACCGAGTCGCTCAGCGTCGCCTGGTTGTCCCTGGCGCCCGCGGCAGTGGCCAAAACCGTGACCTGGACCGTACCGGCGGCGCCCGCCGAGAGCGTTCCGATGTCCCAGGTGACCGTGCCGTTTGCGCCCTGGCTCGGAGCCGTGGTAGCCGCCGGCGACGAGGAGATGTACAGCACGCCTGCCGGCAGCGGATCGGTCAGGCTGACGTTGGCGGCGTCAGCATTGCCGGTGTTCTGGTAGGCCATGCTATAGGTGAAGCTGGACAGGACCGGATCTCCGGCGCTTGCCGCGGCACCGAGCCCCGTGTCGAGCGTCACCGCGCTGCCCGCGACTGCCGCGACCACGGCGGTCGTACTCCCGATGCGAATGTACTGTCCCGCGGTGAGCCGTGAGGTGTCGCTGACGAAAACCGTCGTGGCGCCGCTGCTCGCATCCGTGCTCAGGGTGGTGGCCGGCAGGGGGTGGCTGCTCGGGCCAGACTTGTTGACCGTGAGCTGAGGCGCCGCGTCAGCGGTGCCGGGCTCTGTGTCCTGGCGGCCGGCCGCGTTGCTGGCGATTACAGACGCCCCGTTATCGATGGGCGTCGTGCCGTTGGGCAAGGGGCTGACGATCCGTGCCTTGAGTTCCAGCGAGGCGGTGGCACCACTGGCGAGAGCGCCGAGAGGAAACACGGCCTGGTTGTTGATGGCGTCGAATTCCCCGGTGTCATCTCCCGCGGCATCCGTCTTCGTCGCCGTATCCACCTTCAGGGAGCCCGCAACGAAGCTCGTGTAGGCCGGCACTGGATCGAACGCCGTGACGTTCGTCGCGGTCCCCGATCCATTGTTGGTCACGGCCAGCGTATAGGTCACTGTCGCTCCGGGTGCCCACGGGCTCGCCGGCGACACCGACTTGACGATGGACAGGTTGGGGTTGGTGCTGATGGAGACGATGACGTCCTCGCTGGCCACGAGATTGGTCTCGTCGCTGTCGACTTCGCCATGGTTTGTCAGCTCCGTGACGCCCGTGGGCGGGCCTGCGGGCGGTGCGCCCGTCCCCACCTTCATCGCGTAGGTCGCCGTGGCGCTCTGCCCGGTGGTCAGCGTGCCGATGGTCCACGTGAGCGTTCCGGCGGGCGCCTCCGAGCAACTGCCCGTCGCTGTGCTGCACGTCTGGTACGCGAAGTGTGTCTGCTCGGGGAAGTCGTCCTTGGCGACCACGTTGTTGGCGGATGCCGTGCCGGCGTTGAGCACGGTCAGCGTGTAGGTGACGGTGTCGCCAGGAAGCAGCAGGGTCTTGTCCGCCGCCTTCGAGATCACCAGATTCGGGGAGCCCGCGTCGACGACGCCGTCTACCGCGGTGGTCGCCGTGTCCGCCACCGGGGTCGTTTCGTTGCTGGACAGGGTGGCGGTATTGAGCAGCGAGGAGATCCCCGCCCCGAGCGCATCGTCGATCGTGACACTGATGACCAGGGTGCCGATGCCGCCTCCCGCTACCGTGCCGGCGGCCGCGCTGGCCGAGCTCACCGAGCTGAACGTGAGCACCTGGCCGACCTGCGTGGGCGCCACGGCTCCGCCGTTGAGCGTCGCGCTGACAAACGACACACCCGCCGGCAGCGCATCGACGATTGCGGCGCCGGTCGCATCCGTCTGGCCTGTGTTGGCAAACTCGATCGTGTAGGTCAGCGGATCACCCGCGCTGGCGAGTGCCTGATCGACGCGCTTGTCCACCGTGAGGTTGGGGGGAGGGGTCACGCAAAAGGCCCCACGGCTATCGGCGAAAGCGGTACCACCCGAAAAGGCGTTGGTGACCGTGCCGTTATACTGGAGCTGGACATCTACCGTCTGGCTGGCGTGGTTCGATCGGACTTCATAGACCCACAGCAGGCGATGACTGGCGGAGAGGGTTCCATTCAGGGGGGTGGTGAGCGTCCGCTCCCCCTTCTCACTACCGGTGAGGCTATCGATGTCCGGCACGCCTCCGCTGTTGAGGATGGTTCGGCTGCCGTCGCTCGAGTCGTAGTCGTACACCGTGGTGCGAATGTTGAGCCCCTGGCCATTTACGCGGTCGATGAAGATGGTCGTGGTCAGGTCTCCGGAAAAGTCCGTCTGGCTGGTGGTCGCCGGATCCTGGTAAAAGCGCAAGGCCTCGAGCCAGGACGCGCCGCTCACCGGAGCGGTGACCGTGATCGAGGCGCCAGTGTCCGCCGGAACGGGTATCGGTGTCTTGGTTGCGATCTTCTGGTTGCCGTCAAAATCAACATCGGCAGTGTCCGGGCGGAAATAGAACGAGCTGCAGGCCTGCGCTCCCTGTGTCACCCCTACCTGCGCCGTGGCGCTCACCTGTGAGGTCTCATTGGAGTCGATCGTCGCCGTGTTCGTCGCGGGATTCGGATCGGTATCCTGGAACGGATCGGCCGCCGAGGCCGTGACGCTGACCGAGGCAGCGGCCCCCGCCGCCAATGCCCCGATGTTCCAGGTTACGACCCCGCCGGTCTCGGATCCGCCGCCGACGTTGGAGACGTACGTGAATCCCGCCGGCAGCGTGTCCGTGATGACCACGCCGGAGGCGGCGCCGGTTCCCGAGTTGGCGTAGTCGATGGTGAAGGTCACGTTGCCGGGCGGCGCCACCATGGCCACCGACGACTTTTTCTGAATTGTCAGGCTGGGTCTCGGCACATTCACGAACGTGGACGCCGTGGCGGACGCCGGGTCGGTCTGGTCGGAACCGATGGTCGCCGTATTCTGCAGCGGCACCGTCGCCGAGCCGGGATACGAATTGGTTACCGTCCCCGTGATGGTCACCGAGTACGGCCCTTCGCCCGCGGCGAGGCTGCCGATCGTCCAGGTCAGCGTGTCTCCGACCCCGCAAGGTGAATCGTCGCAGGTGCAGCCCCCTGTGCAACTGGCATAGGTGAGCCCGTCCGGGATCGTATCGGTGATGAGTGCGCTGGTCACGTTAATCGGCGAATCGTTCGCATACGTGATCGTATAGGTGATCGTGTCACCCTCGTTGGCGCTGAGCGTGCTGGCCGTCTTGACGATCGTCAGGCGAGGGACGCCCACGCTGATCTGCACGGGAGCGCTCGGGATGTCACCGTAGTCGGTCACGGCGGTGCTCGCCGTGTTGGCGTACGTTCCGGTGACTTCGGGGGCGTTCGCGGAAAAAAGCAGCGTGCGGGACTGGCCGGCGGGAATGGTGATCGCGGTGGCAAATGTCCAGGTGTAGTCATTGCCCGTTGCCGTGGGATTCGGGCAAGCAGGCGCGCAGAGCGTGCTGTTGGTGTTGTCGGTGCTCGTGTAGGTGAAGCCGCTCGGCAGGTAGTCCGTCACCGACTCGACGTCGATTCCCGTTGTCAGCGGGTTGGTGATCGTCAGGGTGAAGTCGACCGGCGAGCCGATCGTCGTCAGGGTTGGGTTCGCAGACTTCGTCAGGCTCGGCGAAAGACCGCAGGTGTTGACGGCCAGGTCGACGCCGACCTGGGCCGTCTGTACGCCCGTGATATTGGGGTTTCCGTACCAGTCTTCGCTGGTTCCCGGGCTCATACCCGGCGAATGTGCGGGAAAAGCGGTGTCCTCTCCCGTGATCCAGCCCGCGTTGCCGCCCTGTCCCCACGTCTTGGTCACGCCGTCCCAGCTCCAGTCGTTGGTGTAGATCTGATTTTGTGTGGCGGCGGTGCTGCTCCCGGGCAGGTACGAGAACGTGCGATTGTCGATCGGCGCATCTGGTACATCGTCGTCGTGCAGCGTCATGTCATCGAGAGCCTGAGCTCCCACGAGATAGCGCCCCTTGAGCAGACCCGTCGCGTTCCAGCTCAGCGTCCACGTGTTGAGCGTTCCCCCCACCGGGGTCGCGCCCGGGGTGATCTGGGTCCAGGCGCTGCCGGTGTCGTCACTGTCGGCCGTGCCGTCGCCGTCCTTGTCGTACCAGTAGTAGAAGTCCACGGCCTGGACGGACCTGGTAACCTCGCCACCGACCATCGCCAGGGTGTCCTGAACCGTGGCCGTCAGCGTATAGTTTCCCGGGCACGTATTCGGCCCGGTCGCCGTCACGCTCGCGACGATCGGCTGTCGATATGGCTCTTCCTTGCTGAAGGACAGGTAATCCCCGAACGGCGCCGGTTTGTTGGGGTCCGAGAGCCAGGCGCGGTTGAGGGCGCAGTCTTTCTGGAACGGGTTGTTCAGGCTATTGGCGGTGCAGAAGAGCATCGAGATGGGTGACGAACGGGTGATCTTGGGGCCGGTCAAAGTGGCGCCAGGTCCCGTCGGCGAGGCGTCGAGCATTCTCACCGGAATCTGGTAGTCGATGAAATACTCGGTGCACGAGCTCGTGTACACGGGCCGCGCGCGCGTCGTCCCGTAGTCCCAGATCGTTTCGCTGCTGCCGTTCGGCCAGTTTTCCGTAGGCGCTGCCGGATTGCCGTTGAAGTTGAGTATCTTGTTCGTGGCGCCGACGAACGCTGTCGGATTGTGCGCGATCAGGTGGATGTTCGGGTCTGAGAGGTAGTCGATGGACTGCGTCGGAATGTTGCCCCAGATACCCGCGATGATGTCGACCTGCTCCGAAGGCGAGCCGGACGAGCCATTGAGGTGAGCCGCGACGTCTCGGTAGCCGTCCCCGTCCGCGTCGAAGAGCACGGTCCACAGGCCGGAGCTCCAGGCGTCGGTGCTGCCGTAGGTCCCGGCGCTCGGTCCGGTCGCGTAGGTTTGCGCGATCTGCTCGACCCGCCAGCGAAACATGACGACGTCGCCGGCGCATTCGGTGGCCTCGGCCGCGCAGTTCGCCGTGTCCTTGTAGAGGTTGTAGTAGATGCTCGGCAGGTCCTTGTCGATGCAGGATGACGCGATGTTTACGTAGTTTTGCGGGCGCGTGCCCCCGTTTGACGGATCCTGCGTCCGCGGGTCGTTTACGTCGTTCTGAAACCGCGTGTAGGGCTTCCAGTCGCCGCACGTCACGCCGCAATCGGCGGCGTCGGCGGGTTCGCTCGGCCACGCGGCGGGCGAAAAGTGGATCGGGCCATTGACTTCATCGGCCGTGCCCGTGCCCCAGGTCGGCGGATAGGGTGCGGCAAACGCACGGGCCAGGGCCATGAGCAGAGCCGCGACCGCGACCGCACCCGCGGTGCGCCGCCGGCGATCGCCGCGGTGGTCGCCCAGCGCTCTCGTTCGATCGGATTCGTGCGAGGTGGGCGCGACGTGTGAAACACCTATCCATTTGTCCATATAAGGAACTTCACTATGACCCGGAGGTTTGGACTGCCCGCGAAATGGCAGAAAAACGCCTGAGCATGAGCATAACCCGTGTGCATGACCGCGGCAAGCCCGGCCCGCGCATTCCCGAGTCGTCCGCCAGGTCCGCGCGAGGCCGCCGTCGTCGTCATGCTGGCTCCGGGTTATCACCTCCGGCGCGATCTATCCTCGCAGTCGCGCGAAGCGCTCGAGGTAAGCGCGCTCCGCGTCCTCAGGAGGTTTTGGGTCGATCGTGGCGGCGAGCGGCTGCTCCCGCAGCCCCCATGGCGCCGGCGGCGCTGCCATCAGGTCGCGGCTCTCCGTCGCCAGCAAGATATCGTCCGCGCGATGCACGTCGGCCGGTATCGGCCAGCTCAGGCCGAAAGCCTCCGCGATCTTCGCCAGCACCCTGTCTTCGAGCCTGCCGTAGGCGTCCAGCCGGCCCTTGATCGGCCGCGGCAAGTCCGCGAGGTAGGCCTCGCCCGCGTCATGGAGAAGCCCCCATAGCGCATGTTCCGCTGCCACGATTTCCGACACCCGCACGCAGTGCTCCGCCACGGAGTAGAAGCTCCGGCAATGGCCGTTGAAACGGCACTGCAGGCTGAGCGAGTGCGCGATATCGGCGATGTCGACGTGCTCCGCGCGCGGATCGAGCGGCCAGAACTGCTTCCCCGTGTAGGTCTGAATCCAGCTCATCGGGAAGTCCCCCGCGCGCTCAGCAACGCCCCACGAAGTGCGTACCGGCACGGCCGTTGAGGCCGTCCGACAGCAGCTCCGGGCAGGTAATCAGGCCACGCCGTCCGCCCGCGCGCAGAAACCACAACATCGCCTCCATCTTGGGGCCCATGCTGCCGGGAGGAAAGTGACCTTCGCCGATGAACTTCTCTACCTGACCGATGGTCAAGGCGCTGAGCGGTCGCTGATCGGGCTTGCCGTAGCTCAGGTACACCTGATCGACGGCGGTAAGCACCACGAGCAGATCCGCCTCGACTTGTTTGGCGAGAATCGCGGCCGTGAGGTCCTTGTCGACGACCGCTTCAACCCCTTCGTAGCGATCGTCCTCGGTGCGCATGATGGGAATGCCGCCGCCGCCGCACGCGATGACGATGTGACCCTGGCGAGCGGTATCGCGAATCATCCGGTGTTGGACGACCTTGGTCGGTTTCGGCGAGGGGACGACGCGCCGCCAGCCGCGCCCGGAATCCTCCACGATGTTCCAGCCAAGCTCTTCTCGGCGCCGTTCCGCGTCCTCCCGGCTCAGGAATGGCCCGACCGGTTTCGTGGGGTTTTCGAACGCAGGATCCTGGCGATCAACGAGCACCTGGGTGACGACTGTTACCACATAACGATGGATGTCTTCCTTGCGGATGTGATTGAGCAGCGCCTGCTGCAGGATGTAGCCGAGGCTGCCCTCGGTGTCCGCCACCAGCACGTCGAGCGGTCGGGGCGGCAGATCCGCGCCCGCAAGCTCGTTGCGCAACATCAGCTCGCCCACCTGCGGGCCGTTGCCATGCGTGATGATGAGGTTGTAATCCCGTCTGACAAGGACCATGAGCTCGTTGCAGATGAGCTCCGCATTGCGCTCCTGATCACCGATCGTGCCGCGTTCGCCGGGGCGAATGAAGGCGTGGCCGCCCATGGCGACCAGTGCCAGTGGGCGCTCCCCTATGCGCGGAGGTGTCGTTTCCATGGTGTCTGCCATTTCTCCTCAAAAAAGCCTATTTCGCCGAGGAAGCGCGCGATCTGCTTCAGATACTCGCCCCGGTCGAGGTGGATGACATGACTGCCGGGAAACCAATGGATTCGACAGCGCTTCCAATGATCCCACAGCAGCCGGGAGTGCTTGGGAGGGGCGAGGCGATCGCCGACGCCACCGATGATCATGAGCCGATCGCGGGAGAGCAGCGGCGGGTAGGTGAGCGGACACGAAACCGCCAGCACGTGACGAAGGTCCCTGATCGAGTACCCCGTCAAGGCGAGAAGCGCCCGCAGCGCCGTGCCGAGGGGCTGCCACTCCAGCACGAGATCCGCAATCGTGGTAACCGGCACGTTCGGGATCGCAAAGGACAGGCGTGGCTCGACTGCCGCCAGCAGCGCCGCGGTGAGCCCACCGAGACTGACCCCCGTTACCCCCACCTGTTGAACCCCGCGCTGCTCGCACAGGTAGTCGACGAAGACGCGGAAGTCATGCACGGCCTGGGCAAACGCCTCGTTGATTCGGGTGACGCCGCCGGCAAAAAAGCCGTGCCCGCTAAACGGCGAAAAGCGCGTCTGGCGCTCTCCGTGGAAGGGGAGAGTAAAGAGCAGCACGTCGGCGCCCATGCGATAGAGCCACGGAAGCTGAAAAAACCACTCGTTCAGCCAGTACGGATCCGCAAAGAAGCCGTGCACGGCCATGATGGTCGGCCGTGGTCCATCACGGTGGCACCAGTACCGGGCTCGCGCGATGCGATTTTGCGCATGGCGGCGAAACTCCTTGCGATGCCGCGGGTTGAGCGGCTCGAACGCGGAAGCAAAGCGCAGGTCCTGACATATCCCGTCATCAGGCTCGTAGTGGGGCCATCCGGGTGCTCGTGTCTGCACCACGACGTGCTCCTGGGGCTGGCGAAAAAAGATCCGCGGGTCGCCGCTTTCGGCGATGGTCTGATACAGGTCGCGGTCGGCCAGAGCCTGTCTGAGCTTGAGCGGATGGAAACCAAGCGGCAGCGCCAGCGCCCCGACACCTAGCGCGCCGCCCGTGCGCAGCGCCACATCGAGCGCGGCGGTCAGCGTGACGCGCGTCTTGTCCAGAAGCTCCAGCTCGAAGCCTTCCGGCCGCTGTGAAAACGTGGTTTCGAGGTTGTTCCACCAGGGGCCGGCCGGCATGATGCTCGGTGCCAGCTCGAACGACTGGTGCGCGATTCTGGAAACGACAGAGCTCTTGGACATGGCTCCGAGCATATTGTCGGAACCTACGCACCGCAACGGGGTCGCTGCGACCCGACAGCAGAGGGCGCGGTACCACACGCGCTTGACGTCAGGCTCGCGAGGTGGTAGGTCTCGGCCCAGCTCACCCTGGATCATTACCTCGCGGGGCCACGCTGCCGGCGCGGTCCCGCGCGACCATGGAGGAACACGATGGAGTTTGTGTGGTACGAGCTCATGACGACCGACCTGCAGGCCGCGAAGGCCTTCTACGGGGAAGTGATCGGCTGGGGCACGCAGGACTGGGAAGGCCCCATGACGTACTCGATGTGGACCGCCAGCGGGGTTCCCATCGGCGGCCTCATGGCGCTGCCGAACGATCTCAAACAGGCCGGAGCGCCGCCGCACTGGCTGGGGTACGTCGGCACGCCGGACGTCGACCGGACTGCATCCGCTGCCACCGCGGCCGGAGCGCACGTCCTGGTGCCGCCGACGGACATCCCCGAGGTCGGTCGTTTTGCCGTCCTCGCGGATCCGCAGGGTGCCGCCATTGCGCTCTTCACGCCGACGCCGGGGGACCAGCCCGGAGAATGTTCGTCGCCACTTGGGCACGTGTCGTGGCATGAGCTGAGCACGACCAACTGGGAGAGCGCGTTCGCCTTCTACAGCGCGCTGTTCGGCTGGAACAAGACCGAGGCCATGGACATGGGCGAAGGCGGAATGTATCAGATGTATGGCGTGGGTGAAAAGACCCTCGGCGGCATGTACAACAAGCCCGCGGACATGCCCGCGCCGCCGTACTGGCTGTACTACGTCACGGTTGCCGACATCAACGACGCCGTCGAGGCGGTCAAGAGGCTCGGCGGCCAGGTCCTCAACGGTCCCATGGAGGTCCCCGGAGGCGATCTCGTCGCTCAGTGCATGGATCCCCAGGGCGCGGCTTTCGCGCTGCACGCATCGCCAGCCAAGGCCTCGTAGGTAGGTCTGCGGGCGGAGCCCCAACAAACCACGGGGCAGGCATGGCAGCCTGCCCCGCCGGTGCTTGCGTCGCGACCCCGCTTTAGGCACAATGCAGAGAGGTGAGCTGAATCCACCGCCCATTCGCCGTCGGCGCGACAACACCCCCTCCGTCCCTCCCCCGTGGCGGGAGAGGTGAGGTGGGGGGTCTTGGTGATGCGCATTCCGCACAGCTTGCAGGCGAACACGCGGTGGATTCAGGGTGATCCTGCACGCAATGAGGAGCCATGTCTGCCGATTGGTTTCGCTTCGCAGAGAATGACGACAGCCGGCCCGATGACTCGCGGCACCTGGCGGTGCTGCGGGAGTTGCTTCGCCGGGACTATCTGACAGGCGCCGACTGGACTGGCGCGCTCGCCGACCTGTCCAGCATGGTCGCAGAAGCCGTGCGCGCGGACAAGGCGCTCGTCGCCCTCTGGATGCCATCACGGCCGGAGTGGTGGGCGATCACGGCCGCGGGCGAGAGCCTGTCCGACGCCGAGATTCGCTCACAGGCGTCGTTGTCGGTGCTCGAGAGCGTGCGCGGGAGCGGGCAGCCGCTCCTCGCCACCGGCGACCGACCGCTCGAGCTGGAGTCGGAGACGATCGCGCTCCACCAACTCGAAAGCGTCCTGGCCGTGCCGATCTTCTGGTGGGACGTCGGCGAGGAACGGCGGGAACGGCACTTCGGCGGCTGCCTGTACGCGCACCGCGCCGGACACGGCGGCGGCTTCTCGCAGGCGGACGTCGCAATCGTGCTGGACCTGGCCGAAATCGCCCAGCGCACGCTCAACGTGCTGCGCCATCTCCAGAACGTCGAAAAGGACTTGGCGTTGTCGCGCGCCAGACTGCGCGAGCTCGAACAGGCGCAGGCGCAGCGCTACCGGCTCGGCGACTTCGAGACCGAGGACCCCCATTTTGCGCGCACCGTGTTGCAGCAGCTCCAGCGCATCGCGCACGCCGACCGCGTCGGCCTGCTGCTGGTCGGACCCACCGGTTCCGGCAAGTCGCACCTCGCCAGAGCCTTTCATTATGCAGGCCGCCGCCAGCGCGGCCCGTTCATCACGCTGGACTGCTCTCAGGTAACGTCTCCGGAGACGCTCGCCGCCGAGCTGTTCGGCTACTCGCCGAGCTCGGGGTACGCCAACGCCCCGACCCAGGGTCGCCTCGGCAAGGCCGCGTTGGCCGACGGAGGTAGCCTGTTCATCGACGAAATCAGCGCCCTGCCGCTCGACTTGCAGCAGCGCTTGCTGCGTCTGATTCAGGATGGCGTCTTCTCGCCGCTCGGGAGCGCCGAGGAACGCCGCGTTAGCGTCCAGATCATTGCCGCGTCCAACGCCAACCTCCCCGTTCTGGTGCGCGACGGGCGTTTTCGCGAGGACCTGTACTACCGCATCAGCGTCGTGCGCATACCCCTCCCGCCGCTTTCGCACCGGGTTCGCGATATCCCGCCCCTGAGCCAGCGCTTTCTCGAGGAGACCTGCCAGCAAATGGGGCGCGACCGGCCGCTGCGCTTTTCCCCTGCCGCCCTGCGGAAGCTGCAAGAGAACAACTGGGCGCTCGCGGGCAACATTCGCGGCCTTCGACACACCGTCGAGCGCTCCGTCTTGCTCGCGGATCCCGACGCGGAGGTGCTCGACCCGGACGCCATCCGCATCGATGAAGCGATCGCTTCCTTCGCCGCCTGGGAAGTACCAGCGGCGCCCGCCGCTCCCCTGGAGCAACCGCGCCGCCGCGGCACGCGCTTGCCGCTGGCCCGCATCACCGCGGCCATCCGCGAGCACGGCTCGGCGGTTGCCGCCGCCCGAGCGCTCGACGTGAGCTACGATGCCCTGTACTGGCGGCTCCGCAAGGCGGGAACGTCCGTGCACGCCATCCTCGCCGGTGCGGAGGAGTCGTCGTGACCACCGTGCCTGCTTCCGATCCCGCTGCGCCGCTGCCGCCCGAGCCGGCCGATTGGCGCTTTCCCGAGCGACTCGGACCTTTTGTCGTCGAGCGTCGACTCGGACAAGGCGGCATGGGCATCGTCTTTCGCGGCCGCCACGAAAGGACGGGCGAGGCCGTGGCGCTCAAAACGCTCCGCGCGGCCAACGAGCACGCCGTGGCCAGTATCCGCCGCGAAATCCGCGCGCTGTCGCGTGTTTCTCACCCGGGGATCGTGCGCATCGTCGCGCACGGTGTCGATGGCGGACTACCTTGGTTCGCCATGGAGCTCGTGGAAGGGCAGACGCTCGCCGATCACGTCAACCGCTTCTGGGATCCGCTCGCGGCGGGCCTGACTCCCATCTCCGCGGCGCAGCTCGCCGGGGTGCTCACGGTGGCGCGCCGCATCTGCGAGCCGCTCGCTCACCTGCACGGCGAGGGCCTCGTCCACCGCGACCTCAAGCTCGCCAATGTCCTGATCCGCGAAGGCGACCGGCCGGTGCTGGTGGACCTCGGACTGGTGGGTGAAACCGGCGGCGTCTCCGGCCGCGAGGCACTCGTGGTGGCCGAGACCGGCGGGACGCTCGCGTTCATGGCGCCGGAGCAAATCCGCCGCGAGCTCGTCGATGCTCGTGCAGATCTCTATGCGCTCGGGTGCATACTCTTCAGACTGCTCACCGGCGACAACCCCTTCCGCACGTTGCAGGACATACTCAGCGATGAGCTCTGCGCCATTCCGCCGAGCGCGCTGGTTGACGGCATTCCGGAGGAGCTCGACCGCCTGGTGCTGGCGCTGCTGGCGAAACGGCCCGAGCACCGCCTGGGTCACGCGAGCGATGTGGCGAAAATCCTCGAAGAGCTCGGCGCCGGCAGCCCGAGCTACGTCCACGATGCCGCTCCCCGCTCGTACCTGTATCGCCCGCAGCTTGTCGGGCGGGACGCTCCCTTGCAGCGCATCGGAGAGCTTCTGGCCAGGTGCGGGCGGCGGTCCGGCGCGGTCATGCTGGTCGGCGGCGAGAGCGGCGTCGGCAAGACGCGGCTCGCCATGGAAGTAGCCCGCGAGGCACAGCTCCGCGGCATCCGTGTCCTGACCGGCGAATCCAGCCCGGCCTACCCGGCGGCCTCCGGGAGCGCCCCCTTTGCGTCATCTCCGGCCCCGCTCCAGCCGCTGCAGCGCCTGCTGGAGAGCGTTCTGGACTGCCTGAAGCTCGGTCCGCGAGAGGCCGTACTGCCGTTTTTCGAACAGGACAATGCACTCGTCGAAGGCTGTATGAGCTCGCTTTCGCGCGTCGCCGCCAGTTCCGCCGAATCGGTCCGGGAAGGCGCCGAATCGGTCCGGGAAGGCGCCGATGCGGTCCAGGACGGCGTCGAAGCGGCAGGAGCTCGCCTCCAGATCGCCGCCTGCGCGGCGCGGTTGCTGGCGGCCCTGGCCTCGCGGCGGCCGCTGTTTCTCTTCATCGACGACCTGCAGTGGGCGGACGAGACGACCATCGACGTGCTCGAGCTCCTCGTCGGCGAAGGCTGGGTAGAGAGCACCGGGCTGCTCGTGCTGGCGACATACCGCGCCGACGAGGTCAGCCCCAGGTTGAAGCAGCTCCTGTCGTCGCCACGCGTGACCTGCTACACCCTGGACCGTCTGGATCCCGCCGCCGTTGCGGAGATGGCCGCGGGCATGCTGGCCACGCGGATACCCGAGGATTTCGCGCGCTTTCTGGCCGAGCAGTCGGAGGGGAACCCGTTCTTTGTGGCCGAGTACCTGCGCAGCGCGGTCGCCGAAGGACTGCTCCACCGCGACGGTGCTGGGCGCTGGCTGCTTGGCGAGGCCGCCGCCACGGAGGCGTTGCCCCAGGCGTATCGACGCTTGCAGATGCCAACGTCTATCGGTGAGCTCGTCGTGCGGCGCTATAGTCGGTTGCCCGCCGAGGCCCGGGCCGTTCTCGACGCCGCGGCTGTGCTGGGGCGGCAGGTGGCGATTCTGCACGTCTTCGAGATTTCGCGTCTGACCGACGAGGCGATGCTCGACGGCATCACGGAGCTCATTCGCCGCGGCGTGCTGGAGGATGGCGCGCCCGGCACGCTGCGCTTCGCACACGACCAGTACCGGGAGGCGGCATACCGCGGCATCGACGAGCAGTCGCGGCGGGAGCTCCACTGGCGGGCAGCGTCGGCGATCGAGCGCTGGACGGCGGTTGCGGACCTCGTGATGAAGGGAGGAGACACCCCCCGTGTGGAGGGCATGACGGCTCTGGCCGCCCCCGAAGGCGAATCCGGCGTGTGGTCGCTTGGCGATCACTGGCGGCTCGCCGGGAACCTCGATCGCGCGTTCTGGTGCTATCGCAACGCGGCGCGAGCGGCGGCGCGGCGGTTCGCCACCGAGCTTGCGGCGCGGCTGTTCGAGGCGGCGCTGCACTGCTGCGAGCACGGCTCGCCGGAGTGGCGCGAGGTGCGCGACGAACGCGACCGCCTGACGGCGGCGGCGGGGCATGAGCAGCCGGGACAGCGGCGCTGAGCACCCGGAAATGATCCCATGCGGACGCCATGTCATCTAGAGCGAGCGTTGTCGCCGCGGCGCACTCGTGGTATCGTGGCAGTCGCGGAAGGCGATCATGCACCGCGCGGCCCTTGGTCGATTGCGCCCCCGTTCATCGGAGAACCGCCTACTATGCAGACCCTGACCGTCCCTCATGAGATGCTGGCGGCGATGATCGCGCACGCCGAGGAGACCTACCCGCACGAGTGCTGCGGGCTGTTCGCGGGCGACCGGCAGGCGCGCCGCGTCGACACCGTGCACCGCGCCGCCAACCTCAACCAGGAACGCGCCCGCGATCGCTACGAGCTCGACCCGCAGGACTTCCTGGCGTTTGACCGCGCGCTCCGCGGCACCGGCAGGGAAATTCTCGGCGTGTATCACAGCCATCCCGATCATCCGGCGATCGCTTCCGAGACCGACCGCTCGCGAGCCTGGCCGGACTATTCGTACATCATCGTATCGGTGCAGGGCGGGCGCGTCGCGGACGTGAAAAGCTGGGTCTACGACCTGGACAGCGAGCGGTTTTTTGCGGAGAATTTCACCCTCGAACCGGCGCCCGGCAGCGCTTCCTGACACCGTCGCCGACCCCTCCCGCGCGAGGCCGCGAAGATTATCCCTGCGTCAGCCGGGTGTCGCACCGCCTTCAACTTCCGGCAAGTGTAAAGGACCTTCGGCCGACGCCCGATTGACGGGGCGTGCAAGGCTCGTTACGCTCAATCCCGACCTGTCCGCGCGTGTCAAGGAAACTCACGTTCCTCTGGGGGAATCCAGTGTTGGTCGTCAACCTCGCTGTCAGCGGATCCCGGTCTCGGGGAATCCTCGTCGGTTCGGTCGTGCTCACCTCGCTTCTCATCGCCGCCACCGCGTGGGCCGTCGTGCCCCCGCCCGGGCAGGCGGCCACCGCCGGCGCCCTTTCTGTGGCCACGGGCTTTGAGGCCAATGTCGGCCAGGCAGCAGCCGAGGCGGTGTTTCTCGGGCGCGGCCGCGACTACCAGGTGTCGTTTGGCGCTGCCGGGTCGCTCCTTACGGTGCGGGATCCGCGCTCCGGGAGGAGTGCGACTGTGCGCCTGGAGTTTCGCGACGCCAGCCCGATGAGCGCGCCGCAGGGGGTGGACCCTTTGCGGGGCGAGGTCTCGTACTACCGCGGCGGTGATCCCCGGCGCTGGCTCCGTGGCATCCCCACGTTTCGAGCCGTCGCCTATCCCGAGCTCTATGCTGGAACTGACGTGATTTTCTACGACGCGGCCGGCGTGCTCGAGCTCGACGTGGTGCTCGCGCCGGGAGCCGACCCGACGACGCCGCTTTTCGCATTCTCCGGCGCCGAGAAGCTGGCCATCGATGAACGCGGCGACCTGCACGTGACCGTGCTCGGCCGCGACATCATCCAGCGCGCGCCGCGGGCATATCAGATCGACGGGCCGACGGGCGGCAGGGCGCCGGTGACCTCCTCGTACGTGCTTGTAGGCGACGGCCTCGTGCGCTTTCAAGTCGATGCCTATGACGTTACCCGAATGCTCGTCATCGACCCGCTGATCGATTATTCGACCTTCATCGGCGGAAACTCGGACGACCGCGGTCAGAGCGTGGTCACCGACAGCGACGGCCATGTCTACATCGCCTGCACCACCTTTTCCGATGCGGAATTCCCCGTGCTCAACTCGCTCGGTGCCCCGTTCGGCGCCAACGCTGGAATCACCGACGCCGCCATCGTCAAGCTCGATCCGAACGCGGCGCCAGGGAGCCAGCTTCTTTTCGCCGCGTATTTCGGCGGCTCCGAGGTCGACGACGCGACCGACATCGCGCTCGATCCCTCCACGGGCGATATTGTCCTCGTCGGGATCACAGATAGCTTCGATTTTCCCACTCGCAACGCCTATCAGTCGACCAACGCAGCGCCGAGCGACATCTTCGTCGTGAAGCTGCTCGGTGACGGCTCGGACATCCTCTATTCGACATATCTCGGCGGCGATTCGTCCGAGTCCCCGGATACGCCCGCGGCGGTCGCCGTGACGAGCACCGGCCTCGCCGTCGTCGTCGGCTACACCTTTTCGACAGACTTCCCGCAACAATTTCCCACCCAACCCGGGCTTCTGGGCTTTACGGACGGATTCGTCACGGCGCTACTTGCGGACGGCAGCGGCCTGGCTTTCTCGACCTATCTCGGCGGCACCGGAGAGGATAGCCTCAGGGGAGTCGCCGTCGATGCGCAGGACAAGGCCTATGTCGCGGGGCTCAGCGACTCCTCGGACTTTCCGGTCAGCGACGACGCGTACCAGCCACTGGACTCCGGTTCCGCGGACGCGGTTTTCGCGAGATTCAACCTGAGCACCCACGTGCTCGAGTATGCGACCTACCTGGGTGGCTCCGCGACCGACTGGGGAAACGACATCGCGGTGACGCCGACTGGTGAGGCGTGGATTGGCGGCCTGACAGGTTCGGGCTCTTCATTCCCCATGGTGAACCCATTGCAGTCACCCGCCGCGACTCCGGACGCATTTCTTACCAAGTTCTCGGCGGACGGCAGGAGCCTGGCATTTTCGACGCTACTTGGCGGCAGCAGCTACGATGAGATCAACGGTCTCAGCCTCGATGCTGCCGGAAACGTCTATTTCACCGGCACCACGGACTCCGCGGCATTGCCCGTGGCAAACGCCTTCCAGCCGGACCCGGCCAGCATGGTAGACGCATTCGTGGGGCGGGTCCGCAGCGGCGGCGAGTATCTCGACGACCTCAGCTTTCTCGGCGGCGGGTCCGATGACGCGGGTAACGCCATCTTCGCGGGCGATGACGGCGTGCGCTACGTGGTAGGCACGACCTTCGCTGCCGATTTCCCGGTCACCAGCAGCACCGCCTATGATGACACGCTGACCGCGCCAACCGACGCGTTTGTGACGCGCATCGGCAGCCATGGCATCGCCATGCCGGGCGTAGGTCAGCTTGCGGCCGTGCCCGGAGATAACCGGGTCGTGCTCACCTGGACGACGCTGGATGTTCCGTCGGGTGTGGTATACGGCGTCGCGGACGTGGTGCACATCACCAGGGGAACGAGCGGCTTTCCGGTGACGCCGGGCGATGGGGCGTCGATCGGTCCCATCGGTAGCAACTCCGTGGCCGATACCGGCGCCGTGAATGGCACGACGTACTACTACAGTGCGTTCGTCACCTCCAATCCCTCACTGGTCGTCGCCTCTCCAGGTGGCTTTGCCATGGCCACGCCAATGGCAGGGCTCGCCGACGCCGGGAAGCCGTTTTTCGTTTCCGGGCCCTTTGTCGAGGATGCGCGCTCGGGCCAGATCGCGATGAGCTTCGACGCGTCGGAGCCGGTCCTCGCCACGCTGAAGTGGCGCGACTCCGGTGGCGCTGCATCCGGGCAGGTGAGCTCGGCGGGCTACGGCACGCATGCCAACCTGACGGCGACCGGCCTGACCGCCGGGCTGACCTATCTCGTGCAGGGGTGCATGGTCGACTACGCCGACAGCGGCGAGGTCTGCTCCGTCGAGCAATCCGTGGCCATGCCGGCGGCGTTCGCCAGGGCCGTGGCGGCGCCGCGGCTCGTCGAGCCGCCCGCACCGGCGGCGGTCTCGGACCGCGCTGTCACGCTCTTCTGGGAGACCAATGTGCCGACAACGGCCGCCGTCGAGTACGGGGAAACGGCGGATTACAGCTCGAGCACCTACGTGGGCGACTACACGACGCATCATCAGCTCGAGCTCGGCGGCCTGAACCCGAACACGACCTATCAGTTTGCCGTCTCCGGTGCGTCGCTCGACGGCCAGTCCTTCGCCACCTACACCTACACCTTCATGACCCAGTCGGCACCGGACACGCTGATGCCCGACCTGCTCTCGATCGTCTGCGACTCGCGGTCGGTGACGCAAGGCTCGGCGCTCGTGGAGGTCCACACCAACGAGGCGACGACGCTCGTGCTGGACTACGCCGTCGCCGGTTCGCCGGCGGGCAGCGTCGCCTCGGCCGAGCTGCGGACGTTGCACCGGCTGCTGGTTCCGGGCCTCACCAGCGACACCGAATACACATTCACGGCGACGGTAACCGACCGGTGGGGAAGGATCGGCACCAGCGCGTCCGACGCCTGCCGCACGCTCGCCAGCGCTCCGAGCGCGGCGTTGCGCATCCTCGAAGGGCCGCTCGCGGGGGCCGAGCGCAGTACCACTGACCTCATCGTCGTCGACTGGATCACCGATTGGCCGGCGGACAGCGAGGTGCTCTGGGAGGCAGTGACCGCGCGCGCAGGCGAGGTGGAAGCGGCGCCGCGTCGCGACCTGCCGGCCAACTCCGTCTACGACCCCGAGCTGACGCGCGACCACCGCGTCTACGTGACCGGCCTGACCCCCGACACTCGCTACCGCATCGTGGTGCGCAGTCGGGACATTTTCGGGCGCGATCCCGTGGAGTCGGAGGAGATCGAGGCGCGCACGTGGCCGACCGGCGGCATCCCGCCGGCCATGTACACCAACGAGGGCACCATCGAGTACGCGGCGGACGGCACCGCGGTGATCCGCTGGGCGCTGAATCGATTGGCGAAGTCGGAGCTGGCATATCGGGAGGTGGAGGAAGGCGGCAGGTCGCTCCTTCCGAGCCTGCAGGAAGGCGCACATGCGCTCCTCGCCCCGCTTGCGGGGGGAGGCCGGGTGGGGGGCGGAAAGGATGACCGCACCGAGCACGCCCCCTCTTTCCGACCTTTCCCTCGCGAGCGGGAGGACGACGGCAGAGCCAGGCAGATTGTCAAGTGGATCGTCGTCTTCAGCTCGCCGCGCGCCGAAAAGGAGGAGGTCGCGGAGATCCCCGACCTCGATCCCGCCAAGCAGTACGAATTTCGTCTCCGTTCCTGGACGCTCGACGGCGCCTTTCTCGAGGCCACGCCGCCCGTGAGCACCTTCCTGCCAACGTCCGATGACACGACGCCTCCCGAGGTGCGCGATCTCGTCGTCGCCTCGACGACGAACACCGCCGTCGTCCTGGAGTGGACGACCTCCGAACCGGCCGTGTCGACCGTGGTGTTCTCGACTGGGGACGGCCACGAGGAGCACGTACAGGAAGACTCGCCAGCGGTCGATCATTCGATTCGCATCAGCGACCTTCCCACCGCCGGGGTGGTCACCTACCACGTGGACGCCCAGGATCCCACCGGGAATGTCGGCTCGTCGACCCCGGCACAGACGACCACCGCCGCGACCAAGGATGTCACCGCGCCGCACCTCGTCGGTAGCCCGACCGTACGAGTCGAGTCGCCCTTCGTCATCCTGGTATGGGACACGGACGAAGCCGCCGATACGGTGGTGCGTTTTGGGCAGTCGCCGGCCAACCTGGATCGCTACGTGCAGGCCGGAGCCGACGTCACCCACCATGAGATGGCGCTGAGCGAGCTGGTCTCCGGTACCGCCTACTACGCGGAAGTCTACTCCGTCGACCTGGAGGGAAACCCGAGCGAAAAGGTATTGCTCGGTCCGTTCTCGCTGCCGGTTCCGGCCGAAACTGTCGCGGCCACGACGTGCCTTCTTGCCGGGCTGAGCGTGCTTGCATCCCGAGCCGGGCGGCGGCGCCGGCGATGAGCCGCATTCACCCCCGCGGCTCTCGAGGCAATGTGCGTCGCGGTGAGGTCACGAGCCGCGGTTCTCAAGCCAGATCCGCAGTCCTTCCGGGAGCTGGTCCGCTGCCTCGCCGCGGACCAGCTCCCTGCCCTCTTCAACGGCCGAGGCCGCTGCCGCGAGCGCCAGGCAAGCCGCCGCGACCTCGCTCCGGTCCACTGGTGTACCGACTGTACCGAGGACTCTGCTTGCTTCCGACAACAGGTGAGCGGGGTCCTGGCGGGCCATCAGCAGCAAGTGGCCGCGCTCGCAAAGGCACAACGCGATGTCGGCCCGTTCTCCCAGATCGCGGGCCAGCGCCTCGGCGGCATCGATGTCCGGTGCGAGATCGCGCGGATCTCGACCCTGCCACCGCCGGGCGCGGACGCTGTAGTACAAGGTGCGCGCCTCGTCCTGCGGCGATCCGACCTCTCGCTGCAGCGACACCGAGCGATCGAGCAAGGAGAGAGCGCTCGCCAGATTTCCACACGCCACCTCCATCGCCCCGGCCATCCGCAGGGTCGCCGCTGCCTGGTCTCTCTCGCCGAGCTGCGACTGCGCCAGCACGGCTTGCCCGAACAGGTTGCGCGCCTCGTCGAAGCAGCGCGTCTCTTGCCGCACCTGCGCCCGAAGACGGGTTGCCTCCGCCGCGAGCGATCGCTCCCCAAGAGCACCGGCCGCCGCGATCGATCGTGCCGCGAAGGCGTCGGCTTCCTCCAGCTCCCCGCCAAGAAAGGAGAGATTGCCGAGGCGGAGGAGTGCGTTCGCCTCGAGCCGGCGATCGCCGATGTCTTGCGCCGCCTCCAGCGCCGAGACCAGAAGGCCGTTTGCGTCCTCGAGACGCTCTGCATTGATCAGCGCCACTCCCATGTTGATCGCGAACGTGCACTCCCGCTGGCGGTCTCCGATCTCCCGGTAGAGCCGGCTGACCTGTTCGCCCAGCTCCGCGGACTCTCGTTTCTCCCCCAGCGCCCAGTGAATCCCCGTCATGTTTGCCAGGATATTGGCCGTGCGCCGCTTGTCGTCCGCACGTTCCAGCCGTGCCAGCGCCGTCCTGTACAGCGCTTTCGCTTCGCAGAACGAGCCGCGGGTTTGCTCCACGACCGCGAGGTGTGAGATGATGTCGGCCGCGATCAGCGCCGTCAACGCCGCCTGCCGGTCGCGCAAGATCCCCCGCCAGATCCTCTCGGCCTCGTCGACGCGCCCGCAGCGGAACAGCAGCGCCGCCTTGTAATCCAGTGCCTGAATCCTCGGCGCGACGTCCCCGTCGTCCTCGGGCAGCGCGAAGAGCGCCCGTTCCAGCTCCTCCAGCCCCTGCTCGGTGTCCCCGCGCGCGCCGAGCAGGTTTCCGAGCGCCGCGCCCGCCCGGGCCGCCCGAAGCCGCTCCCCGGCCTCCAGCGCCGCCGTGAGCGCTGCCCGGTAGTCGGCCTCGGCCTCCGCCCACCGCCCGACGAGCTCGCGCACGCCGCCGAGCTTCATGGCGCAGTCGCTCCACGCCGCCTCGGAACGCGGCAGCCACGCCGCCAGTCTGTCGTAGTAGCCCAGCGCATCCGCGTTGCGGTACGCGTCGCGCGCCGCATCACCCGCTCGTCCAAGGTACAGCACCGCCTTGTCCCGCTGCTCGGCTTTCTCGAAATGGTGCGCCAGCTCGCCGAGCACGGAGCCCAGGTCCTCGGCGTAGGCCTCCTCGAATGCCTGCCCGGCCCTCCCGTGCAGCCGCCGCAGCCGCGCCCGCGCCTGCATGTCGTACGCCGCATCGCGCAGCAGCACGTGGGAAAACAGAAACCGGCCCGGCGAAGTCTCCGACCACACTCGCTCCAGCGTTCCCACATGGAGCGCGCCGCTGACCTCAGCCCTCGAGCCGACCATGGCGGCGAGCACTTCGGCGCCGAACTCGCGGCCCAGCACCGCCGCCGACTCGGCGACCCGTTTCACCTCCGCCGGCAGGCGGTCGAGCCGCGCTACCAGCAGCGTGCTCACGTCGTCGGGCACCGCGTCCTCCCCCGCGGTCGCCACCCACCCTTCGGCAGTCTTGCTCAGCAGCTCGCGGTCCCGCAGGTACACCACGATCTGCTCGGCAAACAGCGGGTTGCCGTTGGCCCGTTCCATCACCAGCGCCGCGAGACTCGGCGCGACCGGTTCCCCGAGCTGCGCCTCCGCCAGTGCCCGTACCGCCTCCGCCGACAGCCCACGCAACTCCACCGCGGGCGCGTCCGCCCCGCGTTCAGCCTCTCCATCGCCGGCGCCGCGGTCCGCGTCCTCTCCTCCTTCCGTCTCGCTCTCGCACTCGCTCTCGATCGCGAAGCGAAAGCGCTCGCCGCCCGCCGCAAACCTGCACGTGCAGACCAGCGCGAGGGACGCGCCGGTGTTGCGTGCCGACTTGACGATCCGGGCGATTGCCTCCGCCGTGTCCTCATCCGCCAGGTGGGCGTCTTCCAGGTGCACGATCACCGGTCTCACCGACGCCATCGCCTCCAGCCAGACGCGCACCGCAATCAGCGTGTTTTCGTACCGCAGGCGCGGGTCGAGCTGCTCGTACAGCGACCCCTCCCAGCGCAGGTCAAGCAGCGCTCCGAGCACCGAGCGCAGCCGCTCTACCTCGGCCCGGATCTTCCTGCCCTTCAGCGCCAGGCGGACGATCAGGTCGTCCAACAGCCGGTCGAAAGCCGCCCGGCGTTCGCTCGCGCTTTTCCCCGTCGCCATCTTCAGTTGGTCGCGCAGCGCCCACGCGAACGGGTTCAGCGAGGCGCGTAGCGTCGCGTCGCACGGCGCGTCGATCCAGGTGAACGCCTTCTCCCCGCGACCCTCCGCCAGCGCACGCCGGAAGTTATCCACGAGAAAGCTCTTGCCCGCTCCCGCCTCGCCGTCGACGTAGACCAGGCCGGCGAAGCGCCCCGCGAACACGGGCTCGACGTGGGCCGAGAGCTGCCCGAGCTCCGCCTCCCGGCCGACGAACCGAGCGCTCCGAAACACCCGGATCTGCCGCGTCTGCGCCCGTTCCAGGCGAAACACCTCCAGCGGCGCGTCAAACCCCTTGAACGGGTGGGCGCCGGCCGGCCGCAGCTCGTGCGTCCGTTGGGCCTGCTCGCTCACCTTCGGGCAGCACCACACCTCGCCCCATGGCGCCTTCATCATCATGCGCGCCGCCAGATTCGTCGCGCGGCCGAGACACGCGAGCTCGAGCCGGTTGCCTCCGCCATTGAAGCCGACGTAACGGACGTCGTGGGTGACCCCTGCGCGAAGCTGCGCCCCGGCCGGCAGCTCTCCGCACAATGCAAGCGCGTAATCCAGCGCCCGCGAAGCGTCGTTTTCGTGGGTTGTCGGCGCGCCGAAGAACACCAGGATGTTGCCCCCCTTATCGCCGAAGTCCGCTCGCGTGAACGTGCCGCCGAGCTTTAGCGCCGCGCGGTGCGCCTGCGCGATGAACGCCGGCAGATCGCCGGGAGTCGTGAACGCCGCGAAGACGCTGGAGACGATGCGGAACTCCCCCTCGATCGGCACCGAAGCGATGTCGGCGGGCAAGAAGCGCGTCTCCCCCGAAGTCAGACCGATCCGCGTCTGCGTCGCGCTGTATCCATTGTCTTGCAGCTCTGGCGCGGCACCATCCCCTGCCTTTCCTCGCCCCGCCTGCGGGGGGAGGAAAGACGGGGGGTCCTCCAGCACCCGAAACACGTTCTCTCCGACCGGCTCCCACGCGATGCCGCCCGCCAGGCGCGCGCGAATCCCCTCGTCGACCACGACCTGCCCGCGCTCGCAATGGTGCTCGGCCGCCGCGCAGCCGTCGATCGCCGGACCCGCGAAGAAGAACGATGCCGCGTCCGGCGTCGCGTCCACGATGTGCCAGCGGCTTTCGCCCCACGCCACCCCCGCCTTCATCGAGAAGGCGAACTCGCCGTACCGGGTCGTGTAGGTGCTGTTCTCGGCAAAGAAGACTTGCATCGCCAGCGCCGCCCGCACCGCTGCCCCAGCTTCCGCGCCGCCTTCGGTCTCGCCGCCGGGAAACACCGCCGTGAACGCGTCGCCGGCAAAGCCGGTAATCATCCCCCCGGCGGCCTCCACTGCCCCCACCAGCGGGGTGAAGTAGAACCGCAACGTCCGGGCCAGCTCCTCGGCTCCTTCCTTGCCGTGCGCCATCAAGCGCTCGGTGAGGATCGTGAACCCGGAGATGTCGGCGAAGACAGCCGCACCCGTCACGACCCCCGAGCGCTGACCCTGCCGGTCGCGGTCGACGATGAGCTGCGGTACGAGCGTGGACATGCGTGTTGGCCCAGGCCTCGGAGCGAAAACGCCGATGCCAGTCTAGACCTGCGCCTCCGCGGCGTCAACGCAGTACGGGCAAAAGCGCACCCGGCCTCGGTCTTCGTGCAGGAGCCGCAGATACACCCCCGGATACGTGAGGAAAAAGCGCCGGAGCTCCGCCGCCGGCAACGCAAATACCCGTGACGTCGTTACGGCGTGCACCGAATAAGGTTCCAGGCTCCCACGCACGACCTCTGGCAGCGAGCCCACGAGCTGGCCGCGGCCCATGCGCCCCGACTTTCCGTGTGGGCAGATCGCTTCGACCTCGCCCGCGGCCACGATGCGCAGTGCCGCCGGCGCCTGTCCCGCCTCCACCAGCTCGCGGCCAGCGTCGCCGGATAGCTCCTCCATCATCGACTGCAGCTCGTTGCGCTGGTAGGCGCCGAGCGTGGCCAGCACCGGATGGTCGTCCAGAAGCTGCCACGTCTGCCGCTGGCGATTCGCAGAGAGCTTGAGCATGCGCTCCCGCACCGGTGTTCCCGCGATCAGCCGGAGAAAATCCTCGCGCGTCAGCGCCAGCGCCCGCACGGCCGAAACCGCCGTGACGTTCGCCGTCCGCGGGCCGCCGAGCAAGAGCGCTGATTCCCCAAAATAGTCGTAGGCGACGAGCACCTTTTCCGGCACCTCCCCCCCCGTCACCACCGCCTTCCCCGACAGGATCATGTAAAAATGGCCGGCCTCCTCGCCGTGCCGGACAATGACCTCGCCGGCGCTGAAGGACACCTCGTGCACGACGTCCAGGAACTCGAGCGCCTTCGCCACCGGCAGCGCGCGGAAATGATCCACCGCCGCCAGCGCCATGAGCCGCCGCGCCGTGCCGCCGCTTGCCGGGTTGCCGGCGGAGAGCACCACGGTGTTCCGCAGCCCGACTGCGGCCACCCGCAGCCCCGATTCCGGAGGAATGTGGGCACGGGAGGTGTGAACGACCAACAGCCGCTGCTTGGTCTCGGCGGAGAGCCTGGCAAGAACGTCGACCGGCGTATGCAGCGGCGGCACTCCGGCTTCATGGATGACAAGGTCGTGCGACCAGTCGAAGCTCAGGAGATCCGCGGCGCGGCCGGGCGATAGCACACCCGCGTCCGCCAGCGCGCGAATGGCGCCGGGATCGTTGAGCGTGTCCGCCGTGTACAGCAGCCGCTTGTCATCGAGCTCCACGGAAAACCCGATCGTCGGAATCGAGTGCAGCGTGTACGTGAACCGGAAGCGGGCGCCGTTGATTTGCACCGGGCGGTAGACCGGCACCGGCACGTGCTCGACGATGGCGTCGAAGCGCTCGCGCGGGAGCTGCGTGAGCAGCGCGGACTTGCGCACGAAGCTGTTGTAGATGGTGTGTGTCGTCAGCAGGCGCACGCGGTCCGCTTGCAGCGCTTTTTGTAGAGTCCCTGCATCGTGATCGCCGTGGCAGTGGGTGAGAATGACGGAGTCGATACAGCGGAGCGGGACTTCCTGATCGCGCAGGACTTCGGTCGTGTCCACCGGGGGGTCGACGAGGATGCCCCGCCCGTCGATCCACAGCAGCAGGCCGGTAGTCTTGCCGTGGACGTCGAAGCCGTGCCCGGCCCCGAGGACCGTGACCGCGAATCGCGGCGGCGTAAACGGCGCGGACGGTGACCGGCTGCCGGCGCTGCGGGCGGGCAGCGAAAGCTCGCGCGAGACGGCGATTGTCGCGCCGCCCTGGCCGAGATCTTCAAGGAGCAGCGCGCCATCCGCCTGCAGCTCGAAGCGCAGGCTGTCGATGACGGCTTGCCTGGGGCCGCCCAGGGGCGGCTCCTCGAGCGCGTGCAGCGCCAGCAGGTCACTCAGCTCCATCGCGCGCTCGGGAGCAGATGGGCACCGGCGAAAATACGCCATCTCCCGCGGCAGGTCCGGAAGCACGCCCCAGTTCGCCACGCCCTCGACTTCCGCGGTGAGATCGATGTGGGCTGGGCCGAACAGCGCTTCGCCAAGAAAGCGGCGGACCCGCTCGAGCTGCGCGGGTGTGCCCACGACGTGCGTCTTTCGCTGGCGCAGGAAGTAGTTGTAGTACGTTGGGAACTCGAGCTCGGCGAAGCACACGCCGCGTTCGTAGCTGAAGAAGGATTGCGCGAGCACGAAGATGTCGGGGACGCCGTGGCTCAGCGGCAGGGTGTCCTTGATCGTCTCGGGGGGGACGCCGAGCTGTACAGGGCCGCGCGAGGTGACGATGATGATACCGCCGCGGCGAAGCGGCGTCGCGCGCAGGTCAGCGGCAGCCTTCTGTGCGGCGGGGGCGGTCAATATTCTCCAGCTCCCGGGTGTCGCGAGTGGGGTTTTCGAGTGCGCGTGTTGACTCCTACCGTACCCTCATTCGCCGGGAGATGAAAGGTCCTCGAACCAGCCCGCAAGGCTCGAGCCTTTTTCGTGCCGCCCGCATCCCCGCTTCGTTTCGCCCTTGCCCCACTCGCGGCTACGGCCGGCGGGCGCGACCGCGAGCGTCGAGCTCCCCGCCCGTATCGGTTCACCCCCTCCCCCCTTTTTCGGGCGTCGGCCGAATGTCCGGTTTCATCCTTGACACTTCTTCCCGCCGCAGGCTTCGGTGAGCAGGGCGCGATTCATCGCGCCCAAATGCCGGGCCGGGGATCATCTGGCCGAGAACGACCCGCCCCGATTACCGGCCGCGATGACCGGGAGCGATAAATCGCGCCCCTGCGTGCCGGCCTCAGGTGTCAAGCAGATTCGGTCGATCCCAGATTTCAGATTCGATCCTGGTCACCCTCCGCGGGAAAGTGCGAAGGTCTGGCCTGGGGCCTCGGCGTGATTGCAGTAGGGGCGAGGCGAGGCGCCCCCGCCCCTACCTGGGTGAGCGCGCCCGACGCCTAGTGACCGAGCGCCCCTCCAGCGAGCTGCTTGCCGAGCTCGCCCACGACATTCTTCGCATCGCCGAAAAGCATGAAGGTCTGCGGCGCAAAGTACAGCTCGTTGTCGATACCCGCAAACCCAGGATTCTTGCTGCGCTTGATGGCGAACACGGTGCGCGCCTTGTCGGCGTCGATGATGGGCATGCCGTAGATGGGGCTCGCCTTCTCCGTGCGCGCCGCCGGGTTGACCACGTCGTTGGCACCGATGACCAGCGCGACGT
Source organism: Candidatus Schekmanbacteria bacterium (assembly GCA_016188575.1). Taxonomy (GTDB): domain Bacteria; phylum CSSED10-310; class JACPHN01; order JACPHN01; family JACPHN01; genus JACPHN01. The sequence continues at coordinate 81,045 of JACPHN010000019.1, read as the reverse complement.
CACACTGCGGCATGTCGGGGTTGATGTCCTCCATCCCCACGAGATCCTCGTACGGAATCTCGGCCTCCGCCAAGAGCACGTTCATGTGCCCCGGCATGCGCCCCGCCACCGGGTGAACCGCGAACTTCACGGTCGCACCGCGCTTGCGCAACTGCTCGTAGAGCTCGCGCACCTTGTGCTGGGCCTGGGCCACGGCCATTCCGTAGCCCGGAATGATCACCACTGATCCCGCCTGCTCGAGAATCTGAGCCGCACCTTCGATCGTCTCGGGCTTGTATACCTTGTGCTCGCCCGAGGATGCCGTCTGCTGCACCTGGCCGAAGGCCCCGAAGAGCACGTTGGCAAAGGAGCGGTTCATGGCCTTGCACATGATGATGGCCAGGATGAGGCCGGACGAGCCGTCCAGGGCACCGGCCGTTACCAGCAGGGGGTTGTCCAGGACGAAGCCCATAAACACCGCTGACAGGCCTGCATAGGAGTTCAGGAGCGCGATGACCGTGGGCATGTCGGCGCCGCCGATGGGGATCGTGAGCAGCACGCCGAACAAGAGCGACAGGCCGATGATGACCGGGAATGCGTACAGTGCCCAACCCGCCCAGGGCATGATCACCAGGAGCACGCCGAGGGTCACGGCCACCGAAAAAAGCGTCAGGTTCATCTCGTTTTGCCCACGATACGTGACGGGCCGTTGCGGGATGAAGCGCACCTCCTGGAGCTTGCCGGCGGCCATCAGCGAGCCCGTGAAGGTGAGGTAGCCGAGGATGATTTCGGCGATGATGGCAAACATCCGAAAATGCGTCAGCTCGGCGGGTGCGTCGAGATACCAATGGTAAAACTTGGCGGTGCCCACCAGCCCCGCCGCGAGACCGCCGAAGGCGTGCGACAGCGCGGTTCGTTGCGGCACCGCTGTCAGCGGCACGCGCGACAGCGGGATGCCCACGATGAAGCCGAGAATGACGGCGAGGGCGACAAAGTGTAGGTTCTCGCCAAGAATGGACGGCTTGATGATGGTGCCGGCAAACGCCGCGGCCATGGCGGCGACGCCGGCGATGACGCCGCGCCGCGCCGTCTTGGGATCGCTCATCCAGCGCAGCGAGAAGATGAAGAGTGCGGTCGAGACCAGGTAGACGATCTTGATGACGCTATCGAAGGTGGCGGCGTTCATCTCGAGCGCTCCTTCCCGGTCTTGAACATCTTGAGCATGCGGTCGGTGATGAGAAAGCCGCTGACGATGTTCGTCATGGAGCAAAATAGCGCCACCGAGCCGAGCACCGTAATGTAGAACGGGTAATCCTGCTCACTGGCCACCAGCAGTGCACCGACGACGGAGATGGCGGAGATGGCGTTGGTGAGGGACATGAGAGGGGTGTGCAACAGGCGCGAGACGCGGCTGATGACCATGAGGCCGATAAATGTGGCCAGCATGAACACGAACAGCAGGCCGATGAAGTCCTGGCCGCCGGCCGGGTGGCCGGTCTCCGCGAAGGCGGGCGGCGCCGCCAGCACCATGGCGCATGGCGGCGCCAGCAAGGCAAATTTCTTCGTCATCATTGTAGCGAGCTCCTTCTGTGTGCAGTCATGCACGCGCGAGCAGGTCTCTGGTCGGGCCGTGCAAGACCTCGCCCTGGTGAGTGAGCAAGCATCCCTTGATGATCTCGTCGGCGAGATCGAGATTGAACTGCTTCTCCGCGTCCTTCCAGAAGTTGAGGATGAACGTGGTGAGATTGCGCGAGAACAGCGTACTTGCGTCCTTGGGCATGGTCGATGCCAGGTTGAGCGGGCCGATGATCTTGACGCCGCGCTCTACCACCGTTTCGCCGGGCCGGGTGAGCTCGCAGTTGCCGCCCGCCTCGGAGGCGAGGTCCACGATGACCGAGCCCGGTTGCATGTCACGCACGGCGGCAGCGCTGATGAGCTTGGGCGCCTTCACGCCGCCGATGAGCGCCGTGGTGATCACGACGTCGCTCTGAGCGCACTGCTTGGCGATGAGCTCCGCTTGCTTGCGGTAGAACTCCTGGGATAGGTCTTTGGCATAGCCGCTCTGCGTCTGCGCGTCCTCATCCGAGTCGACGCCGACGAACTTGGCGCCGACGCTCTGAATCTGCTCGGCAACCGCCTTGCGCGTATCGGTGGCCGTGACGCTGCCGCCGAGGCGCTTCGCTGTCGCGATCGCCTGCAAGCCCGCCACCCCTGCGCCGATGACGAACACCCGGGCGGGCAGGATCGTCCCCGCGGCGGTCATGAGCATGGGCATGTGCCGTGAGAGCTCGTTTGCGGCGAGGAGCACGGCCTTGTAGCCGGCGATGCTCGCCATGGAGGACAGCGTGTCCATCGACTGGGCGCGGGTGATACGGGGGATAAAATCCGTCGACAATATCGAGATCTTCCGTTCAAGCAGGGCGCGCACGGCGTCCGCGGCCCGCACAGGCTGAACGCTTGCGAGGAGCATGGCGCCCTCGCGCAGGCTGCCGACCTCGTCAGGCGCCGGCGGCTGCACCGCCGCCACCAGGTCCGCGGAGGACGCTGCGCCGCTCTCCAGGCGCGCTCCGGCCTGTTCATACGCCGGGTCGAAGAACAGCGCGGCGTCACCCGCGCCCGGTTCCACGCAGACCTCGATGCCCTTCTGTACCAGCTTCTTGCACGACTCGGGGACCAACGCGACGCGCCTTTCTCCCGGCCGGGTTTCCTTCCGCACTGCGATCTTCATTTTTTCTTCCGTCGTTCGCCGCAGCATACGGCACCCAGAAACGTCGGGCGCGCAGCAAGGCTCTGGGTATTGGCTAGGTGGTGTGACTAGCGCCCGATTCGCGCCCGATTGTTGCCCCCTTGCGCGCGGCGTGTCAAGCCCTTGCGCATTCCTTATTCCACTACCGGTTCGACGTTGACGCCACGGCGCTACCCTTTTCCCCTCCGCGCGACGGGAACCTTGGCTTCTCCGGTCAGGGTTTCGAGTGGCGGCAATAGTGGCCGCCGGCCACTTGCGCGCGAGCGATCAGCGCAATCGCGCCCTGAGGCCAAAACCGACCTGCGGGCCGGCACGGCCGAATTCTTCGCTTGCCAGCCAGGTGTAGGCGTACTCCCCAAACAGCTCCAGCGAATCCGCGGGGATGATGTTAATTCCCCACCGCCAGTGGACGCCGTACTTGCGGCCGTTCGTATCGCTGTCATCGCGCTCCGCCTCGGGTGGCAGGTCGCTCAACCAGTAGCTCAGCACCGTCGGGCCGCCACCGATGTAGGTCTCCAGGAACGGAACACCCATGGGGACGAAGCCGAGCAGCGAGAAGTGGAACGGCACTGCATTGAAGGTCGCGTCGTACGCCCGCCCGCGGGTTTCCCAGGTGAAGTCGGGGTCTTGATAGTAGGAAAAGAACAACCCAAGTCCGAGGAAGCGGGCCGGCATGCCGATATATTCGACGCCCACGAGGTCGCGCGGCTCGTCCCAATCCCCATCATCGCTGTAGCGCGATTCCGCCCCCGCGCGAAAACCGAGCCGCCCGTGGATGCGCCGGGGCCTCCAGCGGTCATCGTCCTCATCATCGTCGTCGCGGTGCCGGCGGCGATGACTCCACACTTCCTGCCAGTCCTCGTCGCCGTCATCATCAGCAGCAGTGTGCGCCAGGGCGAGCAGCCCATCGCCAGCATCGGCGCCGACGCTTGGCGGTGATGACGCTGCTGCGACCAGGATCGTCAGGAATACCACAATCGCGGCGCCTGGAAAGAGTCGCCCCGAAAAATCAGCGGCCCAATGGCAGAGCGCCGGTCGAAGAGGCTGCATCGGTTATCCTCCTGTTGGTAGTGGTCACCAGTGTTGCCACGTCTGCTGCGAGCGCGTCGCCCAGAACCTTGAACAACTGGTGATACTCTTGGAGGCCGGCAGCGTTGAGTCGCAGGCGGTTGCGGACTCTCCCGAGCCCGAAGGACATGAGGCCGTTGTGAACCGCCTGGCCCTCGAAATGTACCCGCCACTGGTGATGCCCGGATTCCGCCGCACCCGATGCGGCGGCGATAGGCATGATGGACACGTCGACGTTCAGTGGCTTGGGCGGGCCGCGAAACAGAACCTCTGTGAACTCGCGGGTAATCTCCATGAGATTGGACGGGATAAACAGGTCTATGGCCCACGGCGGTACAAAGCCGAGCAGGTAGCCATCGTAGGTGATTTTCGGGAGCAAGAGCGGGCGCGCTCGCCATCCGAGCTCGGAGCTTCCCTTCCTGTCCATGGCGATGTCCCACCTGACCTGATCCATGAGCGCCGACAGCCGAAACAGCTCCACCCGAAACGCGCCGTTGAAGCCGATGTTCCGAGCGGCCAGGAGATCCACCGGGGGTTCTTGTGCGGCGGGGGCTGCGGCAGGTGCTGACAGCGGCACGAGACCATTGGGGAGCGGCGCCACATCGACCTTGAAGGTCAAATCGTTCGAGGTCACTGTCGAGCTTGCGAGCGGCTTCTGGTCCACCGAGATCGTCACTCGCGACTCCAGGAGATCTCCGAGCTTGCGAGCGTAGCGGCTCAGCTCGGGGAAATGCTTGCGCATGAGCTCCGGATCGATGCGCATCTGCAGCGTCAAACAGCCCGCCGCCGTGCACTGCGGCTGGCCCGGGCCGACCTCAGCGGCAATGAAATCGAGAAGTCGCGGCACTTCCTGAAGATCCGACCACATCTTCTTGCCGATCCGCGGATCGTGAAGCCAGGCCAAGCCGAGCTTGTAGACCCGATCCAGGTCGCGAGGTCCAAGAGCACCGAGGCCGATGCGAAAGTCGATCGCGAAGTGATAGACGCGCTCGGACGACCGCGTCAGCTCCGCCCACAGCAGCGTCGCTCCCGCCTCGTCCAGGCGGGCGATGGCCTGCTGCAACGCGGCCTGGCTCGTGATCTCCGTGGCGTTCAACGTCTGGCCGGCGCTGGTCAGCAGGATACCGCCGCCGCGCCCGCCGTTGTCCAGCGCCGCCGGGAGCAGATCGTAGAGCCTCGGCAAGTCGAACTCCCAGAGCCCCGCCTCGAGGTCCTCGATCCGCTGATCGAGATCCTCGGAAATATCGATTGGCCGACCCCAGAGCCGGAGCATGTCCGCCGATAGTTGCAGCGTGGCGAAATCCGCTTCGGTCCACGCGAGCTGTGCCGCTGCTTCGGTCGCTCGGCACTGCGCCACAAGCCCGCCTGCGCACACGGCCGCAGCGGCAAAAAAACCGATTAGCGCGGCGCGATACGCGGTGAGCTCAGAGCGTGCGGCTATCATGTTGTCAGGAGCTTGCCGACACGGCGTCGGCGCCGCTGGCGATCTCGATGATTTCCTTCGTTATCGCTGCCTGCCGCGCGCGGTTATAGGACAGGGTGAGGAATGCGATCATTTCGGTGGCGTTGCTGGTGGCGTTTTCCATGGCCGTCATGCGCGCACCCTGGACGGACGCGTACGCTTCAAGACCGCTGACGAACACCCGGGTGCTGAGGTATCGCTTGAGCACCTCGTCACAGACGGTCTGCCGATCTGGACTGAACAGGTGGTCGGTGCGAAGCCCGCTCGCGACCTGCTGCGGCTGGATCGGCAGCAAGCGCTCGACCCGGACCCGCTGGCTGACTGCCGAAACGAACTGCGTGTATGCGATCCATAGCTCGCCGCACGTGCCGTCCAGGTAGCTGTTCTTGAGGTCTTCGGCGATGACCCCGGCCTGCGCCGGCGTGTATTGTTCCAGCACGTTCTCCCAGGAATTCAGGACCGGGATGTTGAGCTTCCGGTAGTGCTCGATGGCCTTGCGTCCCACTGCGGACAAGTAAGACTTGCGGCCGCAGAAGGTGGTCTCGAGGTGGTGGCGGACGGCCCTCAGGACGTTGGCGTTGTAGCCTCCGCACAATCCTCGGTCAGCGGTCAGGACCACCACGTGGACGGCGGATTGCGGATCGGTTTCCGGGCGCACAAACGGATGCGAGAGCTCCGGATCGCGATACAGGAGACTGGCGACGAGGTGATCGAGCTCGGATTCGTAGTGACGCGCATCCTGTACTCGACTCTGCGCCTTGCGGAGCTTGGCGGCTGCGACCATTTTCATGGCGCGCGTGATCTGCCGCGTGCTCTGGACGCTCCGTCGCCGGCGGAGAATGTCTCTCAGATTGGGCACGTCACGTTACCTCCGCGAGCTAGTGGGCCCTGGCCGGCTGAAACTCTGCCGCGAACGCGCCAACTGCCTGCGACAGCTTCTTCTCGAGGTCCTCGTCGAGCTTCTTTTTCTGGCGCAGCTCCTCCAACAGCTCAGCGCGATTGGAGGTCAGCCAGCTCAGTAGCTCGCGCTCGAACTTGCGGCATTCGGACACGGCAATGGCATCCAGAAAACCGTTGACGCCCGCGAAAATGACGGCGATCTGGTGCTCCACCGGCATCGGTTTGTACTGGTCCTGCTTGAGAATCTCCACGAGGCGCTCGCCTCTGGCCAATTGTTGGCGGGTCGCCTTGTCGAGGTCGGACCCGAACTGCGCGAACGCCGCCATCTCGCGGTATTGCGCGAGGTCCGTGCGCAGCGTGCCGGCAACTTGCTTCATGGCCTTGATCTGCGCGGCGCCGCCGACGCGGGAGACCGAAAGCCCCACGTTTACCGCGGGCCGGACGCCTGAATAGAAGAGGTCGGTCTCGAGGTAAATCTGCCCGTCGGTAATCGAGATAACGTTGGTAGGGATGTAGGCAGAAACGTCGCCCGCCTGCGTCTCAATGATGGGCAACGCTGTCAGCGACCCGGAGCCCTTCTCCGACGAGTACTTTGCGGCGCGCTCGAGCAGCCGGGAGTGGAGGTAGAAGACGTCGCCAGGATACGCTTCGCGACCCGGCGGGCGGCGCAGCAGCAAGGAAAGTTGGCGCCACGCCACGGCGTGTTTGGACAGATCGTCGTAGACGCACAACGTGTGGCCGCCCTTGTCCATGAAATACTCGCCCATGGCGCATCCCGCGTACGGCGCGATGTACTGCAGCGGTGTAGGGTCGGAGGCCGCCGCCGAGACGACGATCGTATACTCCATGGCGCCGTTGGCCTCGAGCTCGCTGACAAGCTTGGCAACCGTCGACTGCTTTTGGCCGATGGCCACATAGATGCAGATGACGCCTTGCCCCTTTTGGTTGATGATCGTGTCGGTGGCGACCGCGGTCTTCCCCGTCTGGCGGTCGCCGATGATGAGCTCGCGCTGTCCGCGCCCGATGGGAATCATGGCGTCGATCGCCTTCACGCCGGTCTGCAGCGGCTCGTGGACCGGCTTGCGGTCGATCACGCCCGGCGCGATCCGCTCGATCGGTCGATGCTGCTTGGCGGCGATGGGGCCCTTGCCGTCGAGGGGATGGCCGAGCGGGGTGACGACGCGGCCCACCAGCTCTTCGCCGACGGGGACCTCCATGATGCGATGGGTGCGCTTGACCACGTCGCCTTCGCTGAGATCCGCGAATTCACCGAGAATCACCACGCCGACGTTGTCCTCTTCGAGGTTCAGCGCCAGGGCGTAGCGGTTGTGAGGGAGCTCCAAAAGCTCGAGCGCCATGACCCGTTCCAGGCCGGACACCCGAGCGATGCCGTCGCCGGCCGAGATAATGCGCCCCACCTCGGAAACATCGATGTCCGTCGTGTAGCGCTCGACCTGCTGCCTGAGAAACGCCGCGATTTCGTCCGTGCGAATGGCCATACTCCTTTATGCTCCTGCCGCGATGAGATGATCCTTGATCGATTTAAGCTGCGTGGCCACACTGGCGTCGAACATGACGTCGCCGACCTGAGCGACAAAACCGCCGATGATGCTCGGATCGACCTCGACCTCCACCCGCACCGCCAGGCCCGAAGAGGCGCCAAGAAAGGCCTCGAGCTCCTGGCGCTCGCGGTCGTCGAGGGGATGCCGGACCCGAACGCGGGCCACGGCGCGGCGGAGGTGGTCGTCGAGCAACCGGCAAAGTCGGCCGGCGAAGCGCGGGAGCTCTCCGAGCAGGTCTTCCTCGCCGAGCAAGGTGACGACGCCCGCCGTCCACTCGTGAAATGCCAGCTCTTGCGTCACGTCGGCAGCAAAAGCGATTTTCTTCCCGGCATCCACCAGCGGCGAGCGCAAAAAGGCCAGCGTGCTCGGCGTTTCTTCCAGGACGCGCACCAGGGCTGCGAGCTCATCAGAAACGCGCGCCCCTTCGGGGAGATCACGCACGGCGAAGAATACTCCACGCGTGACCGCTTTCAACTTCTTGTGCGACCGGGTTTTCATCGGCTCATCCTGTGGGTCGGTCCTTCGCGGCTTCGCTCTTCATGAAGGCCCGGCGAAGCTTGGCGTCGATCTCAGGACCCATTTCGTCCACCAAGTTCCGTTCCGCAAGCTCCACCGCGAGCTCGGCGGCATAGGCGCGCAGCGTGAGCTTCGCCTGGGCGGTTTCGGCAGCAATCCGGCTGTCTACCATGGCGACGATACGGTCCGCTTCCTTCCTGGCGGCGGCAACGACATTTTCGTATTCCTTCTGCGCCTCGATCCGGCCGCTTTCGCTGAGCTGCTGGATCTCGCGGGTGATGTCCTCGCATCGGCGTCGCTCCGCGACAAGCATGGCTGCCACCTCTTCCCGGTGCAGCTTGGCCTGGTTGAGCTTGTCGGCGATGTCCTTGGTGCGTTGCCGCAGGAAGCCGCCCAGCGGCCGGCGCAGCAGCACGAACAGCAGCGCGAAACAGGCGACAAAGTTGAGCGCCCGGATCAGGAGCAGAGTGGAGTCGCCACCGCCCTCATGGCCTTCTTCTGTTGCCGCCGCCAGCGTCGGCACCAGCCATGCTGCGGCCGTGGCGACATGCGCCAGGGACACGGCGACCCGTGAGCGCCAGGGGTGATCGGTGCGGTCGAGGGGATGGGCCATCAGACTCTCTCCGCGCTAGGATGCCAACTGTACAAAAAGACGCTGGCGGATTTGCAGCGCGATATCCGCCGCGATCCGACTGATTTCAGGTTTGGCGGACTCGACCTCGGCCGTGAGCTGTTCGCGAGCGCGAGCCACGAGAGATTCCGACCGCTTGCGCGCCTGGTCTATCAAGGCCGCCGCCTCGGCCGTCGCCTGCTCCCGCATGGTGTGCCGGTGGGCGTAAACCTCGCGCCGCGCCGCCGCCAGGCGTTCCTCGATCTCGGTGCGAAGCCGCTCGAGCTCCGCACGGCCCTCCACCGACTGCTTGCGAGAGGATTCGACCAGGGTGTGGCGCTCATCCAAGACACGGCGCAACGGGCGAAACAGGAACCGGTTCATGATCCCGAGCAGAATCAAGAAGTTAAGGATCTGTACGATAACGGTCCAGTCCAGCTCGATCACGGAGCGCCCTCCAAGTCAAAGTTCGGCGACAGTTTAGCCGCTCACCCGGGGGCTGTCAAGCAAATACGGCCCACCTGAATCCGCCGCCCATTCACCGTCAGCGCGACCAAGTCCCCCTCCATCTCATCCCCACATGCGGGGGGAAGCGTGAAGGGGCTTCGTGATGCACATTCCAAGCAAGTTGCAGTCGATCAGGCGGTGGATTCAGGGCAACGGGCTCCGCTCTCCAGCGGCGAGTTGACCTGTGCGGCGCTGCTGGATTAAGATAGAGGACAACTGCGATACGCGGCCCCCCAACGCGAAAGGGGTGGCGCGCAACGCGCCTTCCCGAAAGGACAATGCATGACTCTGCGCGGATCAACGCCGGCGCGCCGGACTCTGGTCGTCGCCGGTGTGTTCATCGTGTTGGTCGCCACCGGCACCGTCATCGGCACGGGACTGGCGGGCTCGTCGATCTATGAGGACCTCGGCCTGATGCTCGAGGTCTTCCAGCTCGTCAGCAGAAACTACGTGGACGAGGTGAGCGACGACGTGCTTCTCGAGGGCGCCATCGAGGGGCTGCTGCAGTCCGCGGATGGCGAGGCGGTGTACTCGGCGGCGCCGCCCGCGACTCCGCCGATTTCGGAGCTCATCGGCACCGGAGACGAACCGCCAGGGGTCGGAATCGTGCTCGGGTCGGTGCGCTCAAAAGAGGAACACGAGCCCGAAATCGTGGTGCTTGCGGTCCTGCCGTCATCCCCGGCGGCGACGGCAGGCATCCGGCCCGGCGATCGCCTGGTCAAGGTCGGGGAGGACTTCGCGGTCGGCATATCCGTAGAGCAAGCGTACGAGATGCTGCACGGTGAGGTCGGGACGACGGTAGACGTCTCGACGTACCGGTCCGTCACCAGCGAGGTCGCCGAGCACGAGCTGGTCAGGGGAAAGCTTCCGGCGTTGACGCGCGTCGAAGGGCGGGTGTTGCCAAAGGGCGTATGTTACCTGCGCGTGCGCCGCATCGATGAGCACACCGTCATGCTGGTGCGAGAGCGCCTCATGGCCTGGGGACTCGCGGAGGGGGCCGCCGCTGCGAAACCGGAGACGCTCAAGCCAGTTTCTTCCGGGGTGGCACCGAAGCTATCCGGAGTCGTCATTGACCTGCGGGGCACGGCGGTCGGCGAGATGGATGCGGCGCTGGCCCTGGCGGATCTGATGGTTCCGGATGGAGCCGAGCTATCGCGCGTGATCGACCGCAAAAAGGCTGTCATGGCCAGGACCGTCGCGGCGGACGGGGTCCGTCTGGTCAATGGCGCCCTGGTGGAGGTCCTGGTCGATACCGGCACCTCGAGTGCGGCGGAGCTGTTCGCGGCGGCCTTGAAGGAGAGCGCTACCGCCGGGCTGCGCGTGGAGGTGCTGGGGGACAAGACGTTCGGCCACGCCTTGAAGCGCTCGCGGATCGCCCTCGCGGACGGTGGGTCCGTGACTGTGGCGACAGGAGAATACATCGTGGGCGGCGGCAAAGCACTGAATGGCACGGGTCTGGAGCCGGACGGCGGCGTGGACGGCGCCGGCGAGGCCGCGCCCGACACGATTCAGGCTGCCGCCGGGGATGCGGAGAAGGGAGCCGAGGCCGAGATCAGCGACGCCTTGCTTGCCATGGCCGAGCAGCGAGTGGCGGACACGACGGCCGCCGCCCAGGAGAAACAGTGAGCGGATCTCGGCGGCCGGCGCGAGGTAGGCCGGCGTCGCGAAAGCCGGCGCGCAACTGGCTCGGCCTCGTTGGCACGATTCTCGTGATCGAGGCTTTTGGCCTGGCGTTTGTCGACGCCGTTCATTACTCTTTGCCCGGGGGCATGCCGCTGTTCTTTCCAGCGCGGCGGGAAGCGACCGTGGCGACTTCGTCTCCAGTAGCCCGCGCCCGCGCCCGCGCTCTACCTGCAGCCACCGCGAGGCCCGTTGCCGTCGCTCGTCTCGAGGCCGCGACGGCAACGCCAACGCGAGCGCCGGCGCCGGCAGAAGAGATCGCGCGCCGGCGGGCGGCAGCGCCTCCTGCGGACTCGGCGCGCCGGCGCTATCTGCCCGGGGACGCCGCCCCGGTGGCCAAGATCGCGCTGGTCATCGACGACTTCGGCCATGTGTGGGACGTGGCGGAGCGCATGATCATGGATCTCTCCGGGATCTCGGTATCCGTGTTGCCGCACCTGGCGCATTCGCGGCGCCTCGGTGAGCTCGCGTACGAGCACGGGCACGACGTGCTGCTGCACCTGCCCATGGAGCCGACGACGTATCCGCGCGACAATCCGGGCGAGGGCGCGCTCTTTGTGGCGATGGACCCCTCGGCAATCCTCCGCGCGACGCGGCGCGACCTCGGGGCTGTCCCACATGTGCTGGGTGTGAACAACCACATGGGATCGCGATTCACGCAAGACCGCCGGGGCATGGAGCAGGTCTTGCGCGAGCTCCGGGAAGGCGGCTACTTCTTCCTGGACAGCGTCACGGCGGCGGGTTCCGTGGGCTATGAGCTGGCGGCGAGTCTGGGTCTGCCGGCTGCCAGGCGGGATGTGTTCATCGACAACCTCGACGCGGAGGATGCCGTGCGCCAGCAGCTCGACGAGCTCGTAGGCGTGGCGCTGAGGAAGGGTAAGGCGATCGGCATCGGGCACGTGCGCGGAGCGACGTACCGCGCTATTAAAGGGTACTACGAGGAGCTTGGCCGGCGGCAGGTGGCGCTGGTGCCCGTGTCCGAGCTGCTCGACGTTCCGCCCGCGCGAATCGTCACCCGCGCGGCCGGCTGCCCTCAGGGAACGGCGTGCGTGTCTAAGGGATAGGCTGAAGGTGGAGACAAATTATCGCGCCAAGGATTGTCACGACGTTGACAAGTCTTGTTTTGGAGACGTGCGTTTTCTTGCGACGAGGCCGCGTGGGCGACTTGAAAAGTGCTGTACGATGGGATCACAATGGGGTTGCCGAGCAGGCGTCTGCCTGCTTATCGTGGGCAGGCACGGCGCGCTTAATGTGGCATGAAACGTGCATATTACTTGCAGAGGTTGGAGCCGAAGCTCGGAAAAAGACCGCACATGGGCTTGACATCGTCGAAGCAGGCGGCTTAAATGGCTCACAAGAGAGCAAAGGCGGATCCAGCCGCAGCGGGCCGTACAAAATCTGGCAGACTTGGAACGAAAAGAACATGACGGCCTCGCCTCCTGGCGCGGCGCAGGCGAGGCGGAACGGAACGGAGGAGTAGGCGAGCGACGCCTGACGAAGGGAGGTGCGCCAGGGAAGACCGGGACTTTGGGATGGATGCGTTGGCTTTGGGTTTTTTCTTGGAGGAATATAGAATGAAACGTAAGGCTGCTCTTCTGACGATTGCAGCAATGATCCTGGCAGCAGTGGTGTCGATGGTAGCGGTTGCTTCCGCTGCGACCCACAGCTCCATCGCCTTCGATGGCACCGGCATGGCCTTTACCTTCATCGCGATCAGCAACACTGGCACCGCTAGCGAGAACGTCCAGATCACCTTCTTCAACGAAGCGGGCACGCAACTCGCCAGCTCGGTATCGGCGGTCGCGCCCGGCGCGATGTGGCGCCTGGCCACCGAGGCCGGCGCGCAGTATCACAACGCCGTCACCGGCACCGCCGGCTACGGCGACGCCAGCGGCTACGGCTACGGCCGGTACGATGTCGATGGCCTGACCAGCGGCAACGAGACTGGACTGCTCATCTTCTCGACCGTGTACTTCCTGAGCTCGAGCGCCGGGTTCAACCAGACGCTGCAGTAGTAGAGCGGAACGATCGCGAGGCGGCGCAAACCGCCGCCCTCGCCGCATCGCACACATGGGCACCTCTGCGGCAGCAATGCCGGATGTGCCCATTGTCATTCTTGGAGTCCCCGCCAGATGTCTCCGCAAGTCCGCCGTCGCCCTTCATTCTCTCCCCGCGTGGCGTTGGCGAGCATTCTCATGGTCGCACCGATCGCCCTCGCGGCGTGCTCCCTCGGGCAAGACAAGGCCGAGGTTCTCTACGTCATGGGCAAGAACCAGTTTGAGGTCGGCAACAGCGAGGAGGCCGCCAAGCACTGGCGCGCCGCGCTGGCCGAAAACCCCAAGCACCCGGGCGCCAATTTTCTCCTCGGCGCTTACTTCCTTCAAAGCGGCGACCTCGACGGCGCGGAGAAGCACCTCACGGCCGCGATCGCGGCCGATGCAAAGATGACGGTCGCCTACAACAGCCTCGCGCTAGTACACATCGGCAGGGGAAACTACGCAGAAGCCGAGAAGTCCTTTCTGCACGCCCTCCAGCTCAACCCTGATCACCTCGGCGTGCAACAAAACCTCGCCGGGTTGTACAAGGAGGACGGCCGGCTCGACCAGGCCGAGGCCTTGTACCGAAAAGTGCTGAAACAAAACCCGTCGGACCTGACTACAGCCGTGAACCTCGCGGACGTCCAGACCCTCCGGGGCCAGTACGCCGAGGCAGAGGGGGTTTACACGAAGGCCCTGCAGGTCGCCCCTGAGTTCGCGCCCGCGAAGCTCGGCCTGGCCAAGGTGCTGCAGGCCACCGATCGCCTGGAGCTCGCGCAGAAGGCGCTCGAAGAAATCGCCCTGCAGGCGCCCAACTACGCCCTTGCCTACGCCGAGCTTATCGCCGTCATGGCGACGCGCAAGGACGATCTCCCGCGAGCGCTCGCGCTTGCGGAAAAGTGGAAGGCAGCCGAGCACTCTGCGCCGCTTCGCGGCCTGTTCGAGGTGGGGCAGGCGGCCGCGCTCATCGCCTCGGGCAAAGAGGAGGAGGGCCGCAAGGTTCTGGAAGCGGCGATCGCGAGAATCGCCGAGGTCATCCGACAACAGCCGACGCTGACGCTCAAGACCTGGCAACTGCGGGCGTACGGCATGCTGGCGGACTCCTACGAGCGCGCCGGGAACCCCGAAAAAGCGGCGGAGGCCAGGGCCATGAAGGAGAGCTTGTCGATGCCAGCGGCGTCGCCCGCGCCCACTGCTCAGCCCGAGGCCGCCGCACAGGAACACGCCAATGAAACACCTTCCAACTAAGCCCCGAGTCAGACCTTTCCTGATGCCGGTCGCGGCCGCCGCGACATACGCGTTTCTGGCCGCTGCCTGCGCCGACCCGGAAGCGGTTCCAATGCTAGAGCCCGCATCCGGTGATCTCGAAGAGCTCACGAATCTCACGTCGGTGACCTACGTGGCGGCGCCCGATCCGTACCTGTATTTCGGGGCCATGCAGGGTGTGTTCCGCGTGAAGCTGACCGAAGGAGCCGAGGCCAAACCCGAGTACGTGACCCTTGGGTGGCGGGAGCCGACCGCGCTGATTCGTGACGAGGCCGACCTCGTCGTCGGGCTGTCCACGGGCGAGCTATTCACGGTGCCGCTGGGAGGCCCGGCCTCGCAGACGCGGGCGATCGGCCGCGTCGAGGGCGGGGTGCGCAATATCGTCCGGCGCACGCACGGCGATCGCGCCCTCTACGCCGGCTCCGAGCGCGGGCTGTTCCGCAAGGATGGCAATGAGTGGCAGCGGCCCACGCTTGGGGGCGACCAGGTGGATCTCTCCGGAGGCGTTGGCTGGCTCTTTGAAGATCCGCTGATTCCCGGTCCTCTTCTCATGCAGGTGCGCCCGCCGGCGAAGAGCGGGATCGTGGAAATCTCGGAGAAGAACGAGGCTCGCGCCATCACCCGACCAATCCAGAGCTACCACTCCATGTTCATCGACGTCGACAGCGCGCATCTGTACGCACCGACCGCCGCGGACAAGGAGTTTCACATCACCGCAATCGGGCTGGCGCTGAACCTCGACGCCCGTATGGCGCGCCAGTTGTCAATGGCGATAGCGCCGAGTGCCCCGCAGACGATCTACATCGGGGTCGACTGTTGCGGCGTTCAGGTCGTGACGCGCACCGGGTTTCGCTGGGAGGCGAAAAAGACGAAATCGAGCGGTGGTGCCGTGCGCTCCCTGGTCGTTCATCCCACCAACGACAAGATGGTTTTCATTTCGACGGACACCGCCATTCTTCGTAGCACCGACAGTGGCGAGTCGTGGGCGCCTCTCTATCAGAGCAAGGTTGCCCCACTTCGCAAGCTTGCCAGCCCTCCGGGGTTCGGCATGGTCTTGCCGTCTCAATGACGGCTGCGGGCGCCTGGCCGTGTGCGCCGCTGATGTTCCCGAGATCCGCGGGGTCCGTGGTTTGACGCACCGCCAAGCCCTTCGCAGCGTGGCGGCGCTGAGCGCAATCTTGATCACTACGGGCGCAGCCTACGCGCCGGCGCTCGGCAGCCCCTTCTACTACGACGACTGGCTCGGGATCGCCCGTAACTACTATGTGCGCGCGGCCTCGGCGCTCCCTCATTATCTGCTCGGCACGAGCCTCGATCATGCCGGCACCTTCAAAGGCCTGTGGCGTCCCGTAACCATACTAAGCTACTTCGGAACCTACGCCGTCGCCGGTGTGTCGCCGACGGCCTTTCACCTTGTGGATGTCGGGCTGCACCTCGTGGCGGCCGCAATCCTGTGGGCGCTGTTCCGGTCGGTGGCAATCGCGCGGCAGCAGACGGCCGTGGCAGTCGCGATTTTCGCGCTCCACCCACTCCAGACTGAGGCGGTAACCTATGCGTGGGGCCGCTCCGAGCAGCTTGCGACGGTCTTCGCCTTTACCGCGATGCTGAGCTACGCCCGCGGGCGTGCCGCCGCAACTCACCGCTGCCGGCGCACGTGGCTCGGCTTGGCGGCGCTGTCCTTCGCGTTCGCGCTCGCCAGCAAGGAATCCGCCTTTTTCTGTCCTTTTCTGATCCTTGCGGTCGAGCTTTTCGGCTGGCATGGCGGGTCGCTGCGCGGCACCCTCCGCGATGGGCGGATGTGGGCGCGGTTGTCACCGCTCCTGATGCTCGCGGTGTCGTACATCCTGTGGCGGAACGCGCTGTTTGGCGCGGTTGGCCAGACCGAACCATCGCGCGGCGTCGGCGTGTGGAGCAACATGCTGACCCAGGGGAAGGTGATTTGCATGTACCTCGGTCTGTTCGCTGTTCCGGCGCGTCAGACGCTGTGGTGGGAGTGGCCGCGTACGTCGGAGCTCCTGCAACCTGGCGTCATCGCCGCGGTGGTGCTGCTCGGGTTTCTCGGGTGTGTGGCGGTTGCCGTACGAAAGTCGCGGCCCGCGCTGGCGCTCGGTATCGTCTGGTTCTTCGTGGCCCTGGCGCCGAGCTCGAGCGTCGTGCCGATTACGATCGTCATGCAGGAATATCGAATGTACGCGGCAGTCGCCGGGCTCGGTCTGGTCTGTGCCGCGCTGCTCCTGAGCGCCTCTCCCCGGCCGCCGCTTGCCGGGAGATGGGTGGAGTACCGGCGGTGGGTCGGCGGGCGACCGCTGCAGCGCACCGGCGCCGTCGTCGCCGCCCTCGCTATCGCCGCGATGACTACCGCCACGCTGAAGCGCAACCTCGTGTGGGCCGACGAGGCGCAGCTCTACCACTCCGCCGTGGAGGTCGCCCCGTGGTCCGCGACCGCGCAGCAACTGCTTGCCGGCTATCTCGAGCTCAGAAGCGACCTCCTGGCCGCTGAAGAGCACGCCCGGATCGCCCATGCCCTGGATCCCTGGCGCCGAGAGGCGCAGTTTCCGGTGGTTGCGATCCTGCTTTCGCAAGGTCGGGTGAAAAGCGCGGAAACCGAGGCCGCGCGCGCCTTGAAGACCACCGGCTGGACCATGGATGCATACCTCGCGTTCGGGCGCCTCGCGGCGAAGAAAGGCGAGTTGGAAGGGGCCGAGAGCTACTATCGCAAGGCTCTTGCCCTCGACCCGCAGGACGTCACGGCGAACTTCTACTTCGGCAATCTACACCTTCAGGCGGGGAGGTTTCGGCAAGCGGGCTATTTCTTGCAGCGCGCTCACGAGCGGGACCCGTTGCACGTGAATACCATCGGCAATCTCGGCGTCGTTGCCTTTCAAACGGGCGATTTCGTCAGGGCCAGAGCGCACTTCGAGCAGGTTCTGCTCGCCAACCCCGAAAGCGCGATTGCTCGGGACTACCTTTCCAAGATCCGCGAAAAAATGGGAGAGTGATTCGGTGCGACGATTGCTGAAATTCCTTGTCATCAGCACGACCATTTCGTTCGCGATGGGCGCATGCTGGTCTGTGTTCTTGGTGTCCCACTACATCACCTTCTTTTCTCAGGTCGCCAACACCATCCTGCACGTGACGGGGTATCAAAACGTCATCACCCGCGCCGAAGGTCACCAGCTCATCTTTCTCGAGGTGGACAACGTGCTGCGCGAACGGTACGTCGGCACGCTCGACGGCATGACCCTGAGCTTCAACATCGTGCCGCTGGTCGGATTGATGCTCGCGATTCCGGGAGTACCGTTGCACCGCCGCCTGGCGAATCTCGGAATCGCGTTGCTGGCCGTCTTCTTCACGCACTGCGTTCACATGACCGCGGGGTTCTACAGCGCCACCCACGCATCCATCGTCGTGAGCGGCAGCGGCCTCTGGAAGCTCGCGCAAATCGCGAGCTACTACGCGCTACACTATATCCATGGGTTCTGGGAGGTTGCTGGAGCGCTGCTGGTGCCCTTCGTCATTTGGGGAGTCGCCTATCCGGATGTCATCGTCGGCAAGAATAGTCTGTTTTCGTTGGGAGCGCGGCGCCGCCGCCGAAAAGCCGGCCCGCCGAAAGCATAGTCGCGCCAAGGTACCGCAACGCTCTCGGCAGCGCGCTGCACGCCTTGCCGGCGCAATCCTCGCGATTATGCTCGCGACCGAAATCGCGTCGGCGCGGGAAACCGCACCTCCCATCTGCAAGGGGTTTCCAGTAATTCTTCCGGGCTCGGGGGGGGCACCGCAGATTGCGCGTATCGTCGATGGAGATCGCCGGCAGGTGGTGCTGCGGAGTTGGGACGAGGAGGTGTCATCGGTACACTACGTGCACGCCTTCGACCATCTGGGGAACGAGATGCCGGGCTGGCCGCTTACCGAAGCGAGCCCGGGAGATCCGATGAACGCGCTGCTCGAGCCGGTAGCGGCTGTTGACTTGGACCCGCGGTTTCCCGGGGAAGAGATCGTCGTTTCGTGCGCGTCCGGCAACCCGGAAACCTATTGCCGCCCGTCTGCCTTCCACGGCGACGGCAGCGCCGTGCCGGGCTGGCCGCCCGCGGAGACCATTGAGGTGACGGCCGGGCTGGGGACGACCGCGGTGATTGTCCCGCTTCCCGGTATGTGGCTCGGCAGCCGCATTGCGGTTCTTCTGTCGAGGCTTAGCAGCATGCTGTCCCCGGACGCGACCAAGACAGCCTACCTGCACCTTCTGGACGCCGCGGGTGTGCTCGTGCCGGGGTGGCCGCGCACGGTGACCCGGACAGGGCTCTTTTACTATAGCGACGCGGCCATCGCCGACATCGATCGGGACGGCGCGCCGGAGATCATTGTGGCGATGGATGGCGTCGGGGTCGAGGCGATACGACTTGACGGATCGACGGCGGCAGGATGGCCCGTGTCGTACGGGGCGGAGATGCCGAGCGCTCCGGTCGCCGGCGACCTGGATGGCGATGGTCAGCCGGAAGTGGTGTTTATTCAGGATGGCCAGGTCTGGGTCCTGACGGGCGACGGCACGGTGGCGCCGGGATTTCCCGTGTTCATCCCGCTCCCCGTCTGGTATTTTCCGATAGTTGCGGATCTTGATGGAGACGCTACTCTTGAGATTCTTGCCGGCATGTTCAATCCCTCGGACTCAGGCAGCGGCGGCGTCGCCGTCTGGCGGCGCGACGGGTCCGCGTACCCGGGGGCACCGTTCATGGCGGATGGCGGTGTTTTTGCTCCGCCGGTCGTTGCCGACCTGGATGGCGATGGCAGAGCGGAGATTGCCGTCGGGACGTACAATACCTCCGCGGCTGTATTCCACTCCGACGGGACGCTCTACGCCGGGTTCCCGCAGCGGTTGCTTCCCGGCAGGGGAATAACTGGGGTGCTGTACGGGCCGGCGGTAGGGGATATCGATGCGGACGGGGATGTGGAGTTGTTGATGACGACAGTGAACAATATCGGGTTCACCGAGGAGACGCGCTTACATTGCTGGGATTTCCCCGGAGCGGACGGGACAGGACAGGGTTCCTGGCGAGCGCACCGGGGGGATGCATGGAATCGGGCAACGGTAGTCGCACCACTCGTGCCGTCCTTGCCGAGGCCGTCTGGGGGTGTCATCCTGTTGCTCAGCGCCGGAGTGATGCTCGGCATTGCGGGAAGGAGTCGAAAATGGAGCGGTCGCAGATAAGGGTGGTCATGGCTACCGGGGTCCTGCTGTGCGCGAGCGCGCTCGGGGCGGGGTGTTGGTCGCAGGACGAGTCGAAAGTCGGGCCTGGAAACGCACCCGCGGACGCGTCCCCGCCGCTACAGCCGCTAGAGGCGCGCGTCGTGAAAGCCCGCAACGCGTGGAACATCGGCAAGCAAGACGACGCGATAGCGGACCTCACGCGGCTGCTGGAGGAGTTCCCGGACAATGCCCAGGTGGAGTACTTTCTTGGCAATATGCTGATACTCGCGGGCAATGAGCAAGACGGGCAGGCGCACGTCGATCGGGCCGAGCATCTCGATGCCGAGATTGCTCACAAGACCGGGGCGATTCGCGGTCTAATCAAGGACAAGCCCAAGGAGGTCATGTCCGGGGGCGTCCCGGTGCCAAACAAGCCGCCGGCGCCCGGCGTAAGCGGCGCCGCCGGAGCGCCCAATAGGGACAAGACCGCCACCGCGGCGCCGACACCGACAGCGGCGCCTGCGACGCCCAAGCCGGTGCGGTGAGCAAAAAGAGGCCCGGGAGGCGCGATTGCATGGCTGGTGTGGCGCACGGTATGCTGCGATGATGGAAAAACGATAAGCGAGGGCACCATGGATTTTCAACCCATTCTGGATCAAGGAAAGGCGTTTCTCCGGAGCGGTGAATACGACAAGGCCGAGAGGCTGTTCGCCAGCGTCCTGGATCGGGAGCCTGCTCATGCGGAGGCGGTGACGCTGCTCAACCAGGCACAAACGTTACGCATGCTTGGGGAAGGAGGAGCCGGCGAGGCGTCATCTCCGGCTCGGGAAGCCGCCGATAGCGCGCCGGATCGGCGTCAGGTGGACCGCGACGTGCTGCTGGGTGTGGAGGCATACACTGCTGGCGAGCTCGGCGAGGCGCTGGTAAAGTGGTTGCGCGCCCTGTCGAAGGTGCCTGATCACGAGAAGGCGCGCCGCTACGTCGACCAGGCCGTGGCCCGGTACAAGAAGCGGGTGGCCAAGGGCTACCGTGACGGCGACAAGGATGCTCAGCGCTTTTTTCAGAAGGCGGCCGCATTCTCCGAGGCCGGTAACGTCTTGGAGGCGGCTGTGGCGCTGGAGGTCGCGCAGTTCCTCGCCGTCGACACCAAGCTGCGTGCGGACATTGCCGAGCTGACGGGACGGCTCGCCCGCGGGTCTGGAAAGGCCGCCAACTTTCCAGACCTTTCGGGCATCCTGTCGTCGCCGGAATCCGCGCAGCCATTTTTGAGCTTGACCGACAGCGAGGACGTGCGCCGCCGTCTCGAGCAATCCGTGGAAGCGATCGCCGGCGGTCTATCGATCGAACCGCGCGGCGGCAAGCCGAGCAGGGCTCCGACCTTTGGCGGCGGGTTCTCGCTGGAGCTCGAGGAAGCTCCCGAGACCGCAGGCCCGCCACCCCCACCGACAGGGAGCATTCCCTTGTCGGCGGGTAACATTCGCATGAACCGGGACGCTTCGGATGGCCTCTTGGTGCTTGAGGAACCGGCTTCGGTGCCAGAGCTGTCGGCAACTCCCACGGCGCGACTAACCCTGGACACCTCCCCGGCCAGCACCGCCAGAGGCCTGGAGCTCGAGCTGCCCGCCGATGACCACAGTGCGCTAGGATCTGCCGCGCTCGCGCTCGACGAGGTAGCCGACGGCCCGGCGGAAGCCATGGAGCGCGAGCTGTCGCTTGGCGGCGAGGATTCTTCCTCCCGATTCGCGTCCTACGGAATGGAGAGCTCCAGCGGCGCCCTGCTGTTTGAGGAGGCGCCTGCGGCCCAGGCGATGCCGGAGACGCCGCGAGAGGAGCGAAGTGCAGACCTCACGTCCCTGCTCAAGCATCCCGGCGGGCGTCTGCGGAACCAAGCTCAGGAAGAACGCGAAGATCTCCCGAAGCTCGCCTTTGGTGCTCCGGCTCCAGTGGTTGCCGCAGCCTCGATCGGCACGCAACTGGCGGCGACCGGCGAGGAGGAAAGTGAACCACTGAAGCCGAAGCGGCGCATTTCTCCTGCGTTAATTGCCGGCATCGGGGCGGGAAGCGTGGCGGCTGCCGCGCTGGTGGCCTGGGGAATCGGTCTGTTTGATTCAGAACCGGCGCGGGTTCCCACGGCCGAGCGGCTGACGCCTCCTGCTGCGGCGTCGACTCCCGGTCCCCCCAGCGACAGCGCGGGTACCGGCACGCCCGCCGCCGAGAGCGCCGGGGCCGAGCAGACGGCGGCCGCTCAGGCCGGCGGTACGCCGGGGGCGCGGGGATCCGGCAGCGGTCAGGAGCATGTCGAGGACTTGAGCGCCGAGTTGCTTGCGACGCTGAGCTCGTTCGAGCGGGGCCTCGCGTTCTTTGACCAGAAGCGGTACGACGACGCGCTTCGGGAGCTCCGCAAGATCCAGGCCAGCGAGCCCGACTACGAGCGCGCGCAGCGCGGAATCAAGCAGGTCGAGGAGGCAAAGGCCGACTTGGTCCGCCGGCAAGATCGCGTGGAGAAGCTCCTGACTATCGCCGCGGCGCAGCGAAAGCGGGGCGACCTCGCCCGCGCGGAGCTCACGTATCGGGATATTCTGCGCATCGACGCCGGCAGCGCTGATGGCCGGAAGGGTTTGGACGACGTGTTGGCCGAACGGACTCGCGGCGAGAAGATCCTCGAGGCGACCGAAAGGGGAAAGACCTTCTACCGCTTGAAGAAATATGCGGCGGCTCGTGAGGCCTTCAAGGAGGTCTTGGAGGTCGATCCCTTCAATACCGACGCGCGGTTCTATCTGGGAAAGATGGATCAACAAGAAAAGGCTGGGAGCTAACGCTCCCAGCCCTGCAAGTCTCAGGAAGCTAGCTAGCGGAAGCGAATGACCTCTCGCCGTGAGCGAGAGGATCAAATACTTGCCGTTGCTGCTCTTCTAGCCGGTCAGGCAGACGCAACCGAGATCGAGGTGAAGCTCGAAGGCGGCTTCGCCCGTGATTGCGGAGATGGTCACGAGCTCGGTGCCGTCGAAGATGACGTTGACGGTCCACTTGCCGAGGTCGGGATCGGACAAGAGCGCGTTGAGCGTGCCGATGGGGTATTTCCCGTCCAGATCAAAGCGGAAGTCCGGGACGTCATAGCTGAGCGAGCTGTAGCCGTAGTTTCCGTCTCCGCGGCCGCTGATCGCCAGATTCTTCGGCAGATAGGAGTTATCGACATTGATCAGCTTGATCGAGCCGGCGAGAGCAATCGGCGTGCCTTGAATCGAGCCGGAAATGTCGTGGACAACCGTCAGCTCGGAAATGCCGAGGATCGGAATCTGCACCACATTGCCCTGGCGATCTTTCCATTGGATCTGCAAATCCATGTTGATCTTGGCGCCCAGGCTCAAATCGAAAGACAGGTTGATATGCCACCACCCATCCTTGTATGCAGCGCCGTCCACACCCAGGGTCTTGTAGGTGTTGACGTCGAAGGTGACGACATCATTGGTGATGGACGTGGTGGCGATGATCGCGTTGGTCGGCACCTGCGCTTCCGTGGAATCGTCGTTGCCGGAGGGCGACACCTGGCAACCCGCGGAGGTCAAGCTGATGAGCACCACAGACCCCGCGAGCAGAATGAAGCGCCGAAGCCGCCGGGTGAAGAGCGGCACGTGAGTCATATTGTCATTACCTCCTGAGATTGCGTCAAACAGATGGCGCGTTTCGGCAAGGAACCAACGACTCTATAGCAATCGCCATGCCAGATCGGGCCGCGACCCAGTCGCTAGATCTCGTCATTCTCCGGCGCGCGCCGTACCCCGATATCAACTATTGTTCACGAAAGCTCGCTCGCGATTGGCGGTTGGCGAGGAAAACAGCGCTATCTCGACGGTCTTTCCTATGAAGCCGCGTGCATAGAAGGTGGCGCTTCCCCGGCCGCGGAAGGCTGCGCGCTGATGGGCGCGACCAGTGCGCCGCTACCTTCGGAAGGTCCCGCGATGGCGACCAATATGAACCGGCCTGCGATCAGCCAGAAGCCAAACGGCAGAATCGCCTGGCCGATGTACGTTGGGACCGCCAGGGAACCGAGGTGGAAAAGAACTGACCCCGCCTCTTTCTCGATGACCAGCAGATCCCAGCACGCCAGACCCAGGAGAACGCAGATAGCCGCGGAAACGAGCGAGTAGAAGACTGCGTAAACGGCCCTGCCGCGACCGCGCAGCAGGCGGGAGAGGATGTCTATGCCCAGATGAGACCCGCGGCGCGTGGTCCTGGCCGCTCCTGCCAGAGCCAACCAGAGTACGAGATGGCGCGCCGCGACGTCGCTCCAAGTCATCGTCCCAAGCACCGCGCCAGCACCATGAATGCCCAGGCTGTCGACGTTCCGCAGCACCACCTGAGTAAACGAAAGCGCCAGCATGCCGGCAAGACTGCCGAACAGAACCGCGCGCTCTATCGCCGAAATGACGAGGTCTAAGCCGTGAACGATGCGCATGCCGAACCCTGGTCAACGGAGCAAGTTCTCCGCGAGCTTATCAGCTTGCAGATGACAACGCAACGGCCGCGAAGGCTTCGCTGGATGCACCGCCTGTCCGGCGTCGACGCGACAGCAGCCCCTGCGTCCCCTCTCCCCTCTGGCGGTGGGAGGGGAAGCGGGGGGTCTTCGTGATGCGCTTTCCGCACAGCTTTCAGCCGAGCGGGCGGCGGATTCAGCAGGCCTCGCGCGGGGCTTGATCGGGGGCACGGTTAGCGCTAGACATGGGGTGGCTCAATTCAACCACGGCAGCGAACCTTTCGGCTGCCGGCCTGTTCAGGAGGTTTGCGGTGAGCGGCGGCGAGAGCGCGCGGAGAGCGGGCTTCATTTCAAACTGGCGAACGAACGCGTCTCGTGGCCGATCGCGAGGTGCGGTTGCCGCATCCGGGTTGCTCGTAGCGCTGTCGGCGCTGGCATGCGGCGGTACTGTTACCGACCCGGGCTCGTCCGATGCGGGAAATGCAGCGCAGGTCGCCGGCTCGACCGCGGTGCTGGTGCAGTCCGCGAACCGCGGCGTTTCCCTGGCAAGCGGCACAACCATCCTCGGTCCTGCCCTGGGCCAACTTCCGGTTGCCATGGTCCCGGCACCCGGCGCCAACGCGGCGGCCTGTCCGGCCGTAAGCTTCCCGGACGGCTTCACCGCAAACCCCTTCCGCATCGTGGCCGATTGGGGCACCGGGTGCCAGCCGTCGGGCAGCTCACCGACCATGAGCGGAAGGATCATTTTCACGGTAACGTGGGGAACCTCGACCGTGTCGATCCTCGCTGACTTCGACAGCTATTCCATCAGCACTGCTTCTGTCGACGGCAGCGTTACGGCCACGGCCACCTCGAGCACCGTGACTTACGTCATCGACGGGACGGTATCCGCCGGTGGGCGCACGACCAGTATCGTCGCTACCCTGTCCGGAACGTGGGACGACGGCGTCGCCAACGTCACTGGCGACGAAAGCTTCACGCTTGGAGGCTCAGGGAGTTACAACGCCTCGACTCTAGGGACCGGGAGCTTTCAGGTCTCCAGTCCTTTGGTCTTCTCGAGCAAGTGCTCGCCATATCCCGACCTCGGAACCATCGCGATAACGTGGCCAAGCCACTCGGCGTCCGCAGACTTCAACACCGGCAACTGCGCAACCGTGAAAGTCAGCGTCGACGGCATGGCGCCGATCGAAGTCGGGATCATCTGAACCAAGACCCAGCATGTATGACACACGGGCCAGAGAGGAGATCAGGCTGTGAACGATGGTATTTGCTGCGATCGCGTCATGCGGCGAACAGTGGTGATCGCTGCGGTTGTGCTGCTTGCTGCCCAGGTCGGCCTGTCGTCGGCGTCCGCCCAGATGGGGCGCGGGCGTGTCACCGGTAGCGTCGTGGACCAGGACGACAATCCCCTCGAAGGGGCCAAGGTCGTCGCAAAGCCGACGCAGGGAGGCAATCCGCGCGAGGCGACGACAGACGACAAGGGACACTTCGGCCTGCTTGGACTCACTGCCGGAATGTACGAAATCTCCGCGAGCAAGGACGGCTATAACGAGCACATCAAGGAAGTGCAGATCTCTGAGCTTTCCCGCAACGAGGCGCTGGCATTCAAGATCCTCAAGATGCAGGCACAGGCGGGCGCGCTGGGAGGGGAAAGCGGGGCCGCCGGCGGTGAAGGCACGGGGCCGTCGCCGGAAGACATCGAGCTGGTGCGGGTCGGCAACGAGCTCTTCAACCAGGGCAAGTACGCGGAGGCGGCCGCGGAGTTTGAGAAGTTTTTGGCGAACAACCCGACGGTCAACGAGATTCGCATCAACGCCGGCAACGCGTACACCAAGGCCGGTGCGTATGACAAGGCCCGCGAGCAGTTTCAGAAAATCATCGACGTCGACGCTTCTTCCTCTGCGGCGATGACGGCACTGGCGAACACCTACATCGCCGAGGGCAAGCCCGACCAGGCCGGCCCTTACCTGGAGAAGGCGGCCGAGCTCAATCCCACGGATGCCAACCTCTTCTTCACGATCGGCTCGATTCACTTCCGCGTCAAGGCGACCGAGAAGGCCGCCGCGGCCTTCAAGAAGGCGATCGAGCTGAAGCCGGAGTGGCCGGACCCCTACGTGCAACTGGGTTATTGCCAGATGCAACTCGGCGACAACGAGGGCGCCAAGGCGAGCTTCAAGAAACTCCTGGAGCTGGCGCCGGATCACCCCGAGGCCAGCGTCGTCAAGGAGTTCTTGGCGACCGTGAAGTAGCACGCGACCGGGTGGCGCTACGGAGTGTAGCGCGCCCGGCACGTCGGCGTTTCGGAGACTTCTACCCACGCCACGCGCAGGCCCCGTCCCTCGGGGTCTCGCAGGACCCTGCTGAGCTCGGAGGTCACGTGCTGCGCGAGCACTTCGGCGGTGGGGTTTATTTCCGCGAACGGCGGCAGCGCGGCGAGATCCCGATGCCGGAACGGCGCGAGAATCGCGGCGAGCGCGTCTTCGGCGAGACCAAAGTCATAGACCATGCCGTTGCGATCAAGGCGCCGAGCCGTCAGCGCTGCCCGGATGCGCCAGTTGTGGCCATGGATGCGCTGTGCGGGCGCATTGGGCTCGTCGGTCGCAAGCGCTCCACTCGCGGTGCGAATGACCAGTCGGTGGGCGGCGCTGATCGTTTGCTCCACAATGATCTCAAACATTCAAGAACTCCCGAACTTGTCTTACTACGGCAGGGATGCGCACGGCAGCGTCATCTACGATGTCAATGCTCGTCTCGCGACCGAGACTGAAGCGCACACCCTCGGCCGATTCCTGTTCTGAAAAGTGCATTGCCCGCAGCACCGCCGAAGGCTCCGGGGAACCCGACGCGCAGGCACTGCCAGCGGCTGCAGCAACTCCCGCGAGATCGAGCGCCGCCACGACGGACTGCGCCTCGGTTCCCGAGAACCGAATACAGCTCGTTCCCGGAATGCGCTGCGCGCCGGCGCCGACGGCCGCGGCTTCAGGACAACGGCTGAGCAGGGCCGCCTCGAGCCGGTCCCGCAGGGCCGCCAACGCCTTGGCGTCGCCCGCGACATGGTTTGCGACCACGCGGCACGCCTCGCCAAACCCTGCAAGCGCCGCGGCGTTCTCGGTTCCGGGGCGCCGGCCCCGCTCCTGCAAGCCACCGCGCAGTAGCGGCACAAGCTCCGCTCCTACCCTCACGAGCAACGCGCCAACTCCCGAAGGTCCATAGATCTTGTGACCCGAAATGGCCATCGAATCGATTCCTGACCGCGGGAAATCGATCGCCATGTGCCCGCAACTCTGAACGACATCGACATGCAGATGCGGAGGCGGATCTGCCATCGCTGCGCCGCGGATGGTCGCGAGGATCGCTGCGAGGGGCTGTAACACTCCGGTCTCGTGGTTAGCGTGCTGCACGCATATCATTGCGGCCCCCGCCCGGCGCAGCGCGTCCCGCAGGAAATCCACATCCACGGCACCGTTTTTGTCAACGGGCAACGTGGTGACCGGAATGCCGTAAGAGGTGAGTAGCTTGGCGGGTTCCGACACCGACGGATGCTCCGTGGCGGATACGAGAAACGGCCGGCGGTGTCCTGTCGCCATTTCCTTGAGGGCGCATCCCCAGATCGCCAGGTTGTTCGCCTCCGTTGCGCCGCTGGTGAACACCACGTCTCGCGGTTCGGCGGCAAAGAGCGCCGCGACTTTATCTCTGGCGTCCTCCACGAGGCGACGTGCGCGTCGCCCCTCCGCGTGCGGACTCGAGGCGTTACCAATCAGCGGGAACGAATCCCGCAGGCGATCCATGAAAACCCTGACCTCCGGGCAGATCGGCGTTGTGGCATTGTGGTCGAGGTAGATTCGGCTCGGCTCGGGCATCGCACGGCGTACGCGCACTCAGTCGCCGGTTGCTCGCCTGTCGAGCAACGCTGCGGCCAGCAACGGAATCTGAATCTCATGGTGGCCGCAAAGAAAGTACCCCTTGCCGCCAAGCGCCGCGGGAGGACGGCGCACCACATTCTCCGTGGATCGATACTGCGCGAGGAAATCGAGGCATACCGTCACCATGCCGGTGAGATCGCGCCCGAGATTTCGCGCGACGGTTATGGCCTTGAGAAAAACTTCGGGCAAGAGCACGGCCGAGCCCACATTCAGGTAGACGCCAGCGGGTCCATCCGTGTCGGGGATTCGGCCCAGCTCGGCCACCCATGCCGAAAAGCGGGCGAAATCCCGCCTGGCGCCGGTGCCGAGGAGATCCCATGCGGCGCTCGGGTGGAAATGCGAGGTATCCGTGCCCAGGGCCAGGTGGACAGAGACCGGGATACGCAATCTGGCCGCGCCGGCGAGCAAGCTGTGCTCGCCGAACGGCAGGCTCCGGCCCCGCATGTGCTCGGTCAGCGCCTCCCCGAGGCCCAGCCCCGCTCGGACGCCGCCCGCGTAGATTTCATTGAGAAGCGTTCCTGTCTCCTCTGTCATGCCGAAATCGCCGCGCTCGAGCGCCACCTGGACGTCCTGGGAAGTATGGCCAGCCAGAGCGATCTCAAAGTCATGAATGACCGCCGCGCCATTGAGGGCGAGGACATCGACAAAGCCTTCCGCGGCAAGCTCGAGCAGCACGGGCGCAAGGCCGACCTTGATGACGTGGCCGCCCAATCCCCAGATGATTGGCCGGTGACCCCGTCTGGCGGCGCGCAGCGCGGCGACGACCTCGCGGATTGCTTGGCCGCCGAGAATTCGCGGGAACGCCTCCAAAAGGCTCGCGGCGCCATCAATGTTGCGCACCGAGCGGGCAAAGTCGCCCACCGCAACCTTGCTCGACCGCTCTCCCAGGCTGATGGTAGACAGGTCGTTCAGACGAAGCTCCGGAGGTGTGGCGAGCGGCCTGCCATGGAGGGAACGGGTCACGGCCGGTCGCCGCCGAAAGCCGTGTCGACCATCTGGCACCAGATATGCAAGATCGCCAGGTGCGCCTCCTGAATGTGCGGCGTGAAGGTGCTTGGCACTGCGACAAGAATGTCGCAGCACTGCCGCAGCGCTCCGCCTCCCTCCCCGGTCAGGCCGATGACGCAGAGCCCGCACGTGCGCGCCGTGCTGGCAGCGGCAACGACATTTCGCGAGCTCCCGGATGTGGACAGAAAGACGGCGGTGTCGCCTGGTTTGGCGAGCGCGAGAATCTGGCGAGAGAAAACGGCCTCGTAACCAAAATCATTCCCCAGGGCCGTGAGGATCGCGGTGTCGGCGCACAGCGCCACGCAGGGCAAGGGCCGGCGCTCCGAAAGGAGAAAACGCCCCGCCAGCTCCGTGGCCAGGTGCTGCGCTTGCGACGCGCTGCCGCCGTTGCCGGCGACCAGCACCTTGCCACCGCGTGTGAGGCACACTACGAGCGCCTGTCCGGCCGTCTGAATCGCGCGCGTGGTCTCCTCCCGCACCCGCCCGAAGAGCGCGGCGGATTCCCCGAGCCATTCCTGGATTGTTGCCTCGATCGCCACTGAGAGCACCTATTCCTGCATCTCGGCCTGCTTGATCCGCTCCATCGCCTTCTCCTTCCAGGCGGTGGCGCGGTCGTGGTCGGGGCTGATCTTCATGGCTTGATCATAGTACGTCACGGCTTCCTTGTATGCTTTCAGCAGGTGGTGAGCATGGCCGACGCGATACAGGTAGTCGGCCAGATCAGTTCCATTGAGCCCCCCGGCCTTGCCGATTTCCAGCGCCTTCTGGTAGGCTGCCAGCGCTTTTTCTTCCTGGTTCTTCAGCTCGTATGCCTGTCCCAGGTAGCTATTGGCCTGGTGGTTCTTGGGGGACTTCGCGACCACCTTTCCGAGGAAGGAGATGGCATCATCCGCCCGCTCACTGAAGAGCGCCGCCTTGCCGGCGGTGTACATCTGGTCGACGTCGTCACCCTTCGCGGCACAGTCCTTGACCGTGGCAAACGCCTTCCCGAAGAGGTTCTTCCGTTCCGCATCGCCGCTCACCGCGCCGGCGTTTGTCATCTGGACCGCTGCCAACATCTTGATCACGCCGCAATCGCCGCCGAGCTCCTGGGCGGCGGCTGCCAACGTCTTCTCCGCGTTGGCCCAGTCCTTCGCGCCAACGTAGGCGGTCCCGAGCTCGCGAAGCGCGCGCTTGTCCTTTGGGTTGAGCTCTCTGGCCTGCTTCAATGCCTCGATAGCCGCCGCGTGCTTGCCGATCTTTAGACTTGCGAATCCATACAGGTAATGGATCGACGCATCCTTTGGATCTAGCTTCGCGGCGCGCTCGAGCGCTATTTGCGCCTGATAGTAGTCCGGCTTGGGAAGCTTGAAATAGGCCTGACCGAGCATCTTGAAGCCGTCCAGGGAGTCGTTTTGCACCATGGTCGCCTTCTTCAGCGGTTCGATTGCAGAATCCCACTTGCCGGCCTTGGCGTAGCACAGGCCGAGGAGGTACTGCCGCTTGTATTCGTCCGGCGACTCCTTCACGGCCTTTTCCATTTCCTCTGCGCAGCTACTGTACTGTTCCTTCTGGTAGTAGTCGTAGCCGAGCTGATATGCGTCTTCGGCGGCAACCGGACGCGCCGGCACGGCTAGCAGCGCCAGCGACAACAGGCCAAACGCCCAGCGGATCGCACCTGGGGACAGCGCTCGCTGGAAGGCACAAGCAATCTGAGAGCGGCATGCGGACGGGGTGTCCGAGGTCCCCGTGGGACGCGACATGGTGGTTACTCCCTGGCTCGAAGGGTCTGCAGAGGAGAGAAGCACGCGGCATTCTAGGGCCATGGTGCCGAGAATGCAACCAGCGAGGGGGCAGCCGGGCCTGCTGCCTGGGAGCGCTGATGCGATATTTGCGCCGTTCGCGCGTCTTGCCTGAATCCACCGCCTGCTCGACGTCGACGCGACAGCACCGCCCTCCGTCCCTCCCCCGCTGGCGCGGGGAGGTGAGGTCGGGAGTCTTCGTGATGCGCTTTCCGCGCTCCTTGCAGGCGAAAAGGCGAGGGATCCAGGTTGGAATCACGGCTTGCGGCAGTCTTTGCACAGCATTATGGCAGTCTCACCGGCCGACACTTCGCGGAGGCCGAGGAAAGGGGATCAAATGGACCTTGTAGTGCTGTGCTCTGGATTGTCTCGCTGGACGGTGCCCCATCCGGACTGGCGGCCATCGCCGCCAGGAAGCCCCGGAGACTGGGACCGCGACGTAGGATGCGTGCTGTATGAAGCTCCGGACCCGGATGAGCCGCTGCTGCTGGTCGATCCCCTCGCCCCCCAGGAAGGCGATGCGGCGGTTGCCTTCTGGCAGATGCTCGACGAACGCGTGCAGCGCCGGCGCGGTGCGGTTGTGCTGGTCGTGCTGAATAGTTTCCACCACCGCTCTGCCGGACTTATTGCGCAGCGTTACGCAGCCTCCGGCGCGGTGGCCGTCTGGGCGCACGCGGATGCCGCAGACCGACATCGCGGATTCGGGGTGCCGGTAACCAGCAGCTTTCGCGACGATCCCGAGCTCGCGAAGGGGATACGGGCGTACTCAATCGAGGGGCTGTGCCCGGGCGAGTCAGCTCTTTACCTGCCGGCTGCCGGTGCGCTCATTGTCGCGGATTCGCTTCTCGGTGGTAGGGATGGCGGCCTGCGCTTGCCGCCGATCACGTGGGCGCGCGATCCCGTGCGTTATCGGGAAGCGTTGCGGCCTTCCCTGCGCCGGCTGCTCGCGCTGCCGTTCGACTGCGTCGTCGTGTCGCACGGCGCGCCGATCGTGCTGGGTGGCCACGACGCCATGGCTGCGGCCGTCGGTCCCGCCGGGCAAGAGTAGCGCACACGCGGGAGAGGGCAGTGGGCCGCAGCATCGCCGGGAACCCGAGGGAGCCGCCCCGAGGTGAGCGGCGCCGCGGTGCGCGCGCTCGCCGAGCCGCAGCCCTACGGCAGATCGGCCAGCTCTTTGGCGAGCTTGCCGCGCGGACCCACAGCCAAACCAGCGGCGATTTCCCGCACTCGCGCCGCCAAGGCGGACGCATCTTCGCTCCGTGCCAGCGCACAGCGAGCGCGCTCGCACAGGCACAGCGCCAGCTCGTGGCGGTCCTCTGCGGCCGTCAGAATCGACTCGGCGCGCTCCAGGTGCCATTCGGCCGCCGCGATGTCGCCGTCCAGCGTGCGCGCGACGCGCGCCAGCGAGACCAGCGCGACGGCCTCATACCGCTGGTTTCCGACCTCGCGGTGAATCTCAAGCGCCAGCGCGAGAAGCTCCCGGCACCGCTCCACCTCGCCCGCGGCGAGCGCCAGGTCGCCGAGCGTGCCCAGAGCAATGCCCTCGCTGCGCCGGTCGCGCACGGCGCGCGCCAGCTCCAGCGCCTGCCCGACGAGCTGGACTGCGAGCGCGTGCCGTGACGGGTCGATCTCCGCCTCCAGCACGCCCAGGTTGTAGCAGGCAATCCCGGCATACTGTCGGTTTCCCACTTTGCGGTGCAGCTCCGCGGAGCTTGCGAGCAGATTGCGGGCGACCTCGAGAGCGCCGCGCTGCTGGTGGAGGATCGCGAGGTTGGACAGGCAGATGGCCTCGGCGTACACGTTGCCGCCGTCGTGGAGAAGGCGCAGTGCTTCCGTGTAGCACGCTTCGGCCTCCGCGTGCCGCCCTAGACGGTCGCAGAGCAGCCCGAGATTGCCGACCACGGTCCCTGCCGCGCCAAACTCGCCGCGGTCCTTATGCATGGCGATGCCTTCGCGCATGAGCGCTTCCCCTTCGGCATGCCGCCCTTGTTCGGCGTAGAGCGCGCCAAGAAGCCCGAGGGAGCTCGCCACGCGCGCCGCCTCCCCGGCGGCGGCGCCCACCCGCCGCCAGAAGCCGAGCGCCGACTCGATCATCGTGATTCCTTCCGCGACGCGACCCGTGCGTGCCAACAAGACGCCGAGCGCGTGGTGTGCCTCGGCGGCCGCTCCTTCGTCGCCGAGCTCGCGTGCCGCCGCCAGCGCTCCGTCGAGCTCGGCAACCGCGTCGTCGAACCGGCCGCACACCCCCAGAACGCGCGCGCCGAGCTCCACGCGCACGAGCACCGCCGCGCTCGTCGCGGGCGCGCGGTCGGCCAGCGCGAGGCAGGCGCGATACAGCCGTTCAGCCTCGGCATGCGCGAACATTTTCGCGACGTTACGGGCCGCGCCGAGGTACGCGGCACGCGCCCGGTCCACCTCGCCGGCCTGCTCCCAGTGCCAGCCGAGGACCTGTTCGTGCTTCGCTCGCTCTGCCTCTGGAAGCGCTTCGATGCTGGCGCCCAGCGCGGCGTGGAGCTGTCGCCGGCGCTCGTCGACCAGCGCCGCCGCGGTCCGCTCGCGAATATGGTCGTGTGCAAAGCGCAGTGATCCCTGGGTCGTCTCCTCCATCAGCGACCGGCGCAGCAGCTCGCGGGAACCGTCCCAGAAAGCGTCGTCTGAAAGATCCGCGGCGCGGCGCGCCAGGGCCGGCGACACCTCGCGGCCGGCGATCGCCGCCACTTCCGCGATGCTACGAGCCGGTGCTCCCAGCTCGGCAAGGCGTCGGGAAAGGAGGTCACGTAGCGATGACGGCAGTGGCAAGCGGTCGAGCTCCTCCGCGTCAAGGGCCGCTCCGCATACCCGCCACACACCTCGCTCGTCGCGCCGCAAATGGCCGATTTCGAGCAGCGAACGGAGCAGCTCGGCGACGTAGTACGGATTGCCCTGGCCCTGCAAAGACAGCCGCGCGGCGAGGACGGCCGGCACTTCCCGCAGCGCCAGCATGTCCGCGATCATGAGGCCGACGTCGGTGGGCGAGAGCGCCGCGAGCTCGATTCCGAGGTCGGCCGAGCGCCGCATCGCGTCAAGCGCCGGCGGGAGCGCGTCGTCCGTCCGCATGCAGGCGACCACGACGACATCGCCGGTAATGCCGCCGCCAAGCGCCGCAAGCACGTCAAGGGAGAGCTCGTCCGCCCACTGCACATCGTCCAGCACGAACAACAGGCGCTGAGTCGTACCCAGAGCGGAGATCGCCTCAACGATCGTCGCGATCAGATGGCGCCGCACCTGCGCCGGGGGCAGGCCGGCATGCTCCGCGCCGCCTCGCCCCCCCGCGAGCGCGGGGACCGCGATCCCGAGGAGCTCGCGGCTCGCCGTGGCCATGCGAGCGTCGCCCGTCATCGCGCCTTCCCGCAGTCCGAGCGCCAGATGTTGGAGGACGCTCTGAAACGGCTCGAGTGGCTTGCAGCCCAGCTCCGGGCACCGCCCCGAAAACGTCTCGAACCCGCAGCACTCGCCTTCTACCAACAGCTCCATGGCCAGCCGCGTCTTGCCTACTCCCCCGCCGCCGGTCAGGACGGCGCAGCGCGCGGCCCCTTCGCCGGCGCCCACAAGAAGCTGGCGCAGCGAGCCGAGCGCCTCGTCCCGCCCAACCAGGCGCGATCGATACAGGTAGAGCCCCGCCACCGGTGCCCCCGAGAATGCACCGTTCTCGGCCCCCATAGGTTCCAGCGCCGCGGCCACGTCGATCGCATACCCGAAGCGCTGGCGCGGGTCCTTGGCGAGCAACCTGTCGAGGAGCGCATCCAGGCCCGCGGGGACCTGCGCGCAGACCCGTGACAACGGAGCCGGCGCCGCGGAAAGATGCGCCAGGACGACATCCTGCGCCGACGCCGCGACAAACGGCGGCTGCCCCGCGACGAGCTCATAGATCATGCAACCCAGGGAATACAGGTCGGCTCGCGCATCCAACAGCCCACCGCGGATCTGCTCCGGCGCCATGTACGTCAACGTACCACCGGAGCTCGCGTCGGCCAGCAACCGCTCGCGATTCGCCTTGCCGGCAAATGTGGCGATGACGCCGAAGTCGACAAGCACCGGGACGAGGTCCGAGCGCACGATGACGTTACCGGGTTTCAGATCGCAATGCACGAAACCGTTGCCGTGCAGGTAGGCCAACGGCAAGCACAAGCGGCGAATGACCGTGAGCAGGTCGCGCGGCCAGCCGGCGGCCAGCGGCCTGCCTGCGCTCGTGACTGCGGAGCGCCCCAGAGTGCTCAAGGACTTGCCCTCGACCAGGTCCATCGCATACCACGGCTGGCCTCCGTCGAAGCCGTGGCCGCGGATATGGACGATGCCCGGGTGCTGCAGCTCGGCCAGCGCGCGGATTTCACGGCGCATGGCTCCGGCCGCACCGCGCCCCGCGCAGCGCACGGTTTTCAGCGCCACGCGCTCACCGGTGCGGCGGTCAACGGCCGCGTAGACGACGCCCATGCCGCCCTGTCCGATCGCCGCGACGGCGACGAACGGACCAAGGGTTGGAAGATCCTCGCTGGTCATCGCCATCATCCTAGCAGCGGCGGCCGCGCCGCGCGA
This sequence comes from Candidatus Schekmanbacteria bacterium, assembly GCA_016188575.1. GTDB lineage: Bacteria > CSSED10-310 > JACPHN01 > JACPHN01 > JACPHN01 > JACPHN01. The sequence goes on along the minus strand of JACPHN010000019.1, from coordinate 45,773 downwards.
TTCACCGCAACTCGGGCGCCGCCGCCACAGCCGTCCGCGCCGGGCGCCGCCGAAGCTGATACGCGAAGCCGCGCAGGCGCCGCTCGTCGATGGGCGTGCCGTCGTGGTAAACGAACAACATTGGAATATGGCGCTGCTGCCGCAACAAGCTTTCCGTGATCAGCGCCGGCCCGCACCCCCACGGATTGGACAGCACCGCGCCATCGCACATGCGTTGCCGCCACGCGTGCAGCACGCTGCCGATCGCTATCGGCCCCTCACCGATCGGGTGGCGAGCGATCAAGGCACGGGATTCGCGGGTGGCGGCGCGAGCATCGGGCATCGGCAGCCAAGGGTGTTTGCGGCGCACACGGCGGTAGAGCTCGGCGCGGATGACGCGCATGGCCAGCGCCAGCGTCCAGCTCGCAGACCCACTGGTAGGCAAGCCGATCAGCTCGGGAGATCGCTCGTGGGCGAGGTACTCGACCAACACGTTTAGCGGCTCGACGATGACGCGAATCCCGAGACTGGCAAGATGGCGGCCGAGCTGGTCACCCGCGAACTCGTCCAGACGGACGAACACATCGCCCGCCAGCAAGATCGTGCGGAGGTCTGCGCCGGCCGGCTGCCGCTGGCGCGCCAGCCCGAGGAAGGCGTCCGCGGCGCGATCGACCAGCCGGAGCGCGGCCAGCACGTCGGCGCCGCGCGCGAGCGTGCCGAGCGGCGTCTCGGGGCTGACCGGCCGACCCACGAGCGCCTCCAGCTCGTCGCAAAACTGCGCGTACAGGTGATCTACCTCGCGGCCCGTGCGATCGAGCGCGCGATGATACGCGGCGAGCTGGTTGATCAGGTCCCACGTCACCAGACCCGTCCACACCTTGGCGGTGAACACCACTCCCAGCTCATGTTCCAGGTGAAAATGGCGCAGGCTGACCGCATCCCCGCCGGGGACACCGCGGAGCGCAATGCGGTCCTTGACCGAGAACAAGCAGTTCCGGCACATGCCGACCCCGGAAACCTGCATCAGGACTTTGCGTTGCGCGTGGTCCGGATCTCGTTCGAGGTAGCTGCGGAACGCTCCCCACAGGTTTTGATAGGCGATGCACTCCTTCCCCGAGCAGTCGCGTCTGGCCGCGGCGAGCGTCTCCTGAGTGCAGGGGCCCGCCGCAACCGCGTCGAATCCAAATGACCGATAGGCGCTCGCGAGAATGCGCGGCACGCGATCCGTCATGGCAAACAGCACGAGGCGGGCGTCCTTTTCGTCGCGGATGGAACGAGTCGGCAGGGGCGCGATGGGCGCGAGCCGGCCAGCGGGCGCCGGAAGCGGTGTGGTTTCGTGTTGCCGGACGGCGTGTAGGAACGCCTGGACGCGCGTCACGTAACCCGCGGTTCCGCCGTGACCGTCGGTTTCGAGCGCGGTGTGGGGATAACCGTCCATGAGCTCCTGAAAGATATGCTCCGAAAATGAGGCGGGGCCGCACCCGAAAGAAGACAGCAGCAGTGGAAAGACGCCGCCGAGCTGGCGCGCCGCCAGCCCCGCCCGCAGTGCTCGCCGGGCATCGCCCCACACCACGCGGACCAGTGGGTCGATCCCGGGCGGCAGCGGAAAACAGTCGACGGGCAGGGCCAGAACGCCGTTGTCGCGCAGGATTCCGGGTACCGCGGCATTGACTGCGGGCTCATGAATTACGTGCAGCGAACCACACACCACCACCACGGCCAGTCCGTGATCGCGGGCGTATGACAGGGTGCGCTCGCCCACGCATGCAAGCTCTTGCTCGTAGCGCCGCTGTGCCGTATCGGCCGCGCGCACCGCCTGCCACAACGCCGGGAAGCCGATGCCGAAACGCCGGGCGACCGCGTACAAAGAGGCGCGGGTCTCCGCGTCGCGGAGGCCGAGATCGAGGCGGATCACGGGCTTGAGAACCTCGACGCCCATGCCGCGCCCCGCGAGCGCCTGCTCTACCATTTCAGGCGCGCCCTGCTCCATGGGGCACGTCTTGCCCACCGCACCGTCGGCATCGGGAAAACTGAGGATCTTCGGAAAAAAGACAATCGGAGCCCCAGCGTCGGCGAGCCCGTGCGCCACCTTGACCGGCGCACAGGCGTCGAAGCTGAAGCAGCGCTCCTCGCCGCGCCGCAGCGAGCCGGCCGCGGAGCGGACAACCACGGGCGCCACGCCGAGACCGCGCAGGAAGGTCGTCAGCCACGGAACGAACTGGTAACAGGCGCCGGCCAGAGGCACGGCCACCACGGTTGCCGCGTCCCCGGGCGAAGCTGCCGCCGCCAGATACGGCGCCAGCAGCGCGTCGCGTTCGTCAAAGGCGCTCGGGGCGTGTGGCGGGAGGGCGTGCAGCGCGGCACGAGTCACCTCGTATTTCGGGCACGCGCCACCGGTCAGCACCGTCTCCCGGCGTCCCTCCACCTCGATAACCGACTTCTCGATGCGGCACAAGGTTGCACAGCGGCGATCACGGCACTGAAACTCGGTGCTCTTGACTCGGCGCGCATCGAGGAAGGCCGTAACGCGAACCGGCTCAGCTTCGAGCAGTGCCGCGTGCCCGAGCGCCGCGATGGCGCACAGGCCGATGCCCCAGGCACCCATCGCGCCGGGGTTTGAGGGCACGACTACTTCGCGACCGGTTACCGCCGCCAGCGTCCACGGCAGCGAGTCGCCGCTCGCCGGCTTGCCCTGAAAGAACACCCGCTCGCCGAATGTGCGCTGCCCCATCACGCGATTGATGTAGTTGTGGATCACGCTGTACTGAAAGCCGGCGAACAAGTCCTCCCGCGAAAACCCCTCGCGATGCGCCGCTGCGGCCGCCTCCGCGACGAACACGGTGCACATCTGCCCGAGCTCGGGAGGGTTCTCGCCGCGCCTCGCGAGGTGGGTGAAATCACCGATCTCCGTGACTCCATAGAACAGTGCCTGCTCTTCGAGGAACGATCCCGTGCCGGCGCTGCACGCCTTGTTCATGTCGCTCTCGACGATCTGGCCCTGAGCGATCTGGATGAACTTGGCGTCCTGTCCGCCGATTTCCACCACGGACAGGCTGCGGCCATGGTCCGGATCGCAGCGGATGGCGGCGGTGGCGTGAGCGACGATTTCATTGATGACGACGATGCGCTCGGCGGCCCCGGGGAAGGTCGCGCGCAGCACGGTGGCGGCGGCCTCGCGGCCGGAACCGGTGACCCCGATAGCGCGAACGTCGACGGCACCCTGATCCAGAAGCGCCCGGACGAGTCGCTTGGCAGCCTCGACAGGATTGCCGCGGGTGCGGTCATAGAGGTCGACGACCATTTCGCCGGATGCGACCGATGTCAGTACGGCCTTGCTTCCTGTGGAACCGAGGTCGAGTCCCAGCACCGCGGGCTCGATGCCGCCCGCGGCGAGCTCCGCGCTGGGGACCGCCGGGGCGGATGCCAACCGGGTCACCAGGGGCGCGAAGTTACGCGCCGGGGGCAGCGGTCGGAACTGGCGCCGCGTGGTGCGGATAAGCGCGGCCGGGTCGCGGGGCAGAGCCGAAAGCCCGCCGGCGAGAGCGTGGTCCGCCGCAATGGCGCAGGCCCCGAGCGCTTCCATGAACAGCGCCTCGACATCCACGGCGACGGGCTCGCCGAGGCTCCGAGCGATCGCGGCCGCGAGCGTTTCGATGCGGGCGCCGCCGCCGGTCAGATAGCACGGCCCAGGCACGCGACTGCGCCCGAGCAGCGCCGCGACGTACCCGGCGACCGACTCGAAATACCCGAGGAAAAGCTGGTCCGCCGGCTTTCCCTGGTTCCCGAAGTGGGTCATCTCGCTCTTGGCGAACACTGAGCAGCGCGCAGTGATGGCGATCGACTCGGCCGCGGTCGACGCCAGACGATCGGCTTCTTGTAGACTGAGCCCGAAGCGCGCGGCGATCTTGACCATGGTTTCGCCGGTACCGGAGGAACACTTGTCGTTCTCGAGGTAGCTGACGTGACCGTTACTGTCGCGCGTCAGCACCGAATAGCCCCGCGCGCCGACGCTGACCATGTTCAGTGAGCCGGCAAGATCGGGGCGATGCCGAAGCGCCGCCTCGAGGCACACCGATTCGGGAAGGCCCCCGAGCCCCGGTTCGGCGACTTCCGCTCCGTACAGACCGGTTACCGCCAGCGCCCCGCAGCGCGACCCCACGCTCTCCGCGGCGTACCACGCGCGGAACGTCTCCATCGGCCGGCCCTCGTGCGACACGTATTGTTTGTCGAGCACCACCAGCCCGTCCACGCCGCCCACCTCCGCAAGGACAAACCGCGCGGCACACTTCCCAAGATCGCAACCCCCAACGATAGTTCCCACGTTCACACCTCCTCGGCGCCAAGGGCGCCCCTGCCGGTGTTGCCGGCAGGCGTGACCCAGCCAGCGATCCGGCCGACCGGATCCGCGCCTTCGCGATTGAGCTCGGCCAGGCGCACGTGCCTGGCGCCAAGCGCCACGGCGAGATCGCTCGCCGGGCGGTCATCTTTCCCGTCCTCCGTGGTGTCCAGAAACAGCATGCGCAAACCCGGCCGCGCCGCCAGCCGCCGCGCCCATGCGTCGACCTCCTCGCGGAGCCCGCTGGCGCCCCTGCGGTGGGCGGTTACATTGGCCTGTCCGTCCGTAATCAGCAACACAGTAGCGCCGGTGAGCGGCTGACGGCGAGACTCGCGGGCAAGAGTTGCGGCCGTGAGACCCAGCGCTGCCGCCAGCGGCGTGGTACCGCCACAGCGCATCGCGGCGAGACGGCGCCGGAGATGCTCGGGCTGCCGGCCGGGGCGGACGACAAGCTCGGCGGAGCCGGCGCGGAACGCGATCAAGGCGAGCAGCAGCCGCCGTACATAGGCGTGCTCGAGAACCCGCTCCGCCACCTCGCGGGCGAGCGCCATCAGGCTCGTGCCCATGGACCCGGAGACGTCGACGACAAGGAGCACGAGGACCTGCGGGCGCGGGGCTCTGAGCTTGCGGCGCAGGGCCGACAGCGGCAGGGTCACGGCCAGGCCCGAGGTTGCCGCCGTGGTCGCCGGCGGCACCGCGAGCGCGTGCCGCAAAGAATCGTCCCATGCGATGGGGTGCCCGGCCAGCCGCGAGGCCGTGCGGCCGAGGTAGCGGCCGCGCCCTGGACGAGGTGGGATGCGCAGCCGCCGGAGCTGCTGTTTGGGGCGCTGGCGAATGGCCCCCGCGGGCAGGTCGGCGATGCTTTTGTCGGACGCGGCAGGTGGTGTCGCCGGCGACGGCCCGCCGTCGCGCATCAGGCGTAGCGCGTGCCGCGCGGCAAAGAGCGACAGCCCCCGTGCTCGCGGTTCCGGGCGCGCTCGCGCCGTTTTCCCATCGCCGCTACCGGAGCAGGGGAAAACGCCCGCGGACGGCGCATTCGTTGCCCATTGCTCGGCGGCGCCGGCACGCCCTGCAGAACGCCATGCGCCGCTGCGCTCGCCCTGTCCTGGCGGCGCCGGGGCGTCACCGCCCGCCGCAACGGGCGGACCTCCGCCGCTCATGTCGGCAAGGGTGCCGGAGGCGTCGTGGCCGCTGGCGTCAAGGCTTTTTTTTTCTCCCCCGCCGCGGCACTCACCAGGTACTCCCTGCCGGCGGCGTCTGCGGCGACCTCACGCGCTCGGGCCGCAATCTCCCGCGCGCCCATTGCGGCCTCCTCGAAAGGCCGGCGCCGCAGCCGATGCGGGTAGACGAACGTCGCGGCGACCTCGAAGTCCGTCGCCTCGACCTGGTCTCTCCCGGCAACCGCCGCCAGCGTCGCCGCCGCCTTCGCCATGAGAATGTCGGCGCGGTGCCCATCGACTCCGAGCGACACCGACAAGAGCGCCGCCGCCCGCAACCAGCGCCGCGCGGGAACCATTCCTGCGAGCTTTTCACGCGCTGCGGCGATCGTCCGGCTGAGCGCCGCCGTAGCTTCCGCCCAGATCTCGGTGAATCCCTCAGGATCTCTCTCGAATGCCAGAGTGCGCTCGACAATCTCCGCCCGGACCTCGGGATCGCCAACGCCCTGGATGTCCACGCACAGGCCGAAGCGGTCCAGCAGTTGTGGCCTGATCTCTCCTTCTTCCGGGTTCATCGTGCCTACCAGGAGAAAATCCGCCGGATGTGCGATGGCGACGCCTTCGCGCGCCACCACGTTCACGCCGGATGCGGCGCAGTCCAGCAACAGGTCGACGATGTGGTCGTCGAGCAGATTCACCTCGTCGACATAGAGGACTCCGTGGTTCACCCGCGCTAACAAGCCCGGCGCGAAACGCTTCTCGCCGTGCTTGAGCGCCTGCTCGAGGTCCATCGTCCCGAGAAGCTGGTCCTCGGTTATCCCGAGCGGTAGCGTTTCAAAGCCAGGCGGCGACGGCACCGCGGGCACCGGGCTGCGGGTAACACACTCGTCGCACCAACTGCGCGGCCGAGCCGCGGCGCAGCCGAAGCGGCACCCCTCATTGCGCTGCACCGCCGGCAGCAGACTCGCCAATCCACGCGCCGCCGTCGACTTCGCAGTCCCCTTCTCGCCGCGGATCAACAGCCCGTTGAGCCGGGGGTTGACCGCCAGCAGCACGAGCGCCTGCTTGACCTCATCCTGGCCGACGAGCGCCGCAAACGGATATGTCCGCGACTGCCACCTCACCGAATTGTCCTCCCATCGCCATCACGGCATTCCTGCATCATGTTCCCGACAATCGCTCCTGCAGCAGCGACGGCGGGTCTCGTCGGCCGTCGGAAATCAGCAGAACACAAACATTACTTATCGGCGATTCAGAATCCGAACCCCATTCCCCCCTGCGCCATCATGTTGATCAGACAGTCGTCGATGAGCCGATCGCCCTGTCGCCACGTCGCGGCGCGCACGGCCTTGAGGCCGCCTTCGAGCACCTCGCGCGTCATCGCCTCCGCGGTCCGGTCCAGGCGGGTCGCCAGCGGCGTCACGCCAGGCCACTCCGTGCGATACGGAATCGCTCCATTGCCGTTTCCGTTCTTTTCATACGTGTACCGCTTGAACGGCTCCTCCTTTGGGGAGCGGTTGAGCGGGTCGAAGAAGCTCTTCAGCTTGAAGGCTGTCGCGCCCGCCTCCATGAAGCGCCCGAGCGTTTTCATCACCGGTGTGGGTTCGCCGAGCACGCGGCGATACTGCTCGTCGGCTTTGCGCACCCGGCGGCGCACGACGCCGTTGGGCGCGAAGCGATCCATCGCGTACAGGCTTGTCCAGAGCATCGCGCACTGCTTCTTGAAAAAACGCGCCTTGTGGCGGCGCAGGACGGGGTTTTCCGACTTGATGCAGTAGGCGTAACCGTCCAGCTCCACGTAGAGCCGGCGCAGCAACGACGGTCCCCACGTCCGGTAGAGCAGGTCGTAGCCGTATTCAGTCAGGTTCAGCGTCTCGTGCGCCTCCAAATGAACGTTCTTTTGCGCGCCGCTCCAGAAGTGCACGTCCTCCCACGGGACGTCGCGCACCCGGCCTTCCTCGCGCAACCGCTCCCAGAGCGTCGTGCCGGGAAATGGAGAGACGCGCGTGAGCTGTTGGTAAGTAGGGCACAGGGCGACGAAGTAGTTGAGGTCTTCGTACATGTTGCTGTGGTCCTGCCAGTCCCATCCGCACATCCAGGCGCCAACCGTGCGGATGCCCATACCGTGGAGCCGCTCGAAGACGGTGCGGGCGTCCACCGTGGCGCGCTTCTTGTATCCGTGCTCGCCGGCAAGCTTGGACTCGACACCGATGAAAATGCAGCCGATGCCGATGTCTGCCAGGGCGTCCCAGCCATGCTTTTCGGCGAACCGCCCGATGTGGTCGACCGACCCGAAGGCGAACCAATCCAGGTCCTCGACCACCTCAGGGTTGTTGCCCCAGAAGTCGCGGATCGTAAACAGATATTCGGGGTAGCGGAAGTGATCCTCCTCGATCACGAATACCTGCTTCAGGGTCGGAAAGTGCTGGTGGTAGAGGTGGATGTGCTCGATGAGCTCCGCCGGGGAGAGCAACTGGGTGCGGCGGCGGTTGAACATTGCGGTGGTCGAGCAGAAATCACAGCCGCCGATACAGCCCAGGCCGGACACGAGAAAGCCGATCGTGCCACGCGGGTAGCGCGTAATGAACGGCGGTGAGCCGCCGGCTTTGGGCATGAGGCGTTGTTGGATCGGACGGGCCGTATCCTCGCCGAGGTATTGCCGCAGAAACGTCACGCCTTCGCCGAGGATGACGTCATCGGCGTACTCGGCCTGGCGCTCCTTGGCAAAGCTCGCCGCGAAGGCCATGGCGCCGTAGGATCCCAGCATGATCCGCGTGGCGGGCGAGCGCCGGCGGACGTACTGGCACATTTGGAGCACGCGATCCATGTGGACCGGGTAAAAGCTGATGCCGATCAGGCCGTATCCCTTGTCGACCTCGGCGGTGAAATCGTCCCACCGCGGGTATTCGAGGCAGACCGCCGGGACGGAGACGTTCTGCGCGAGAATGTGGTTGGCAAAGCAGTGGGTATGGGAGATGATGGTGAAAAGGTCGTCGCCCTTGGTGAACCGCTGGCCGGTGGCGTCCGTGAGCGAGTCATTAGCGGGAAGCGTGGGGTACGGATAGGCGGGGGTCGTGAGCAGGATCGTATTGTCCATCACGTCAGCCTCCCGGTCAGGCGCTGGCCACGCCGGAGGCGGCGGCGGGCGCGGTAGCTGGTGAACAGGCGGCTGCGGAGCGATGCACCTCCGCCCGGAGCTCCACTCCAGCGCGCCCCGGTGATGCCGTTGCGGCGAGAAACTCGCCGATCTTGCTGGCGAACTCCGCAGGCCTCTCTTCCTGCCAGAAGTGGCCGCAGAAGGGGATGAGCGTGAACTGCTGAGCGCCCGGGATGTCTTCGTACAGGCGCACGCCCCACGACGGCGAGAGGTAGGCGTCGTCCGCGGCCCACAAGATGAGGGTGGGCCGATCGAAGCGCCGCAGGCCGTCGAGAGCTGCCAGCGTATGGCGATTGCTCCCCGCGAGCAAGAACTGGAAGAAACGCTTGCGAGCCGCCGCGCTCGCGACGAGCGGCCGTAGATATTCCGTGATCGATGTGTCTGGAAACCGACTCGGGTCGTACATGCCGCGGCGGAAGCTGGACAATGGGCTGTAGCGCTCGGCGAGCGCGAACAGGCCGAGGCGGCCCAGGGCATCGGCGAGGAGCGGGAGACGGGCGAGACGCTGCAGAGCGGCGATGGCGGGCACGGGCCAGTTGTCGTAGCAAACGCAGTCGGTGAGGACGAGTTGGCTTACGCGCTGGGGCTGGCGGGCAGCGATGAGCTGCGCGGCGGCGCCCCCCTGGTCGTGGCAGACGACGGCGAGCTCGCGACGGCCGAGCTGATCCATGAGCTCCAGGAGCATCTCCGCCTGCGCCTCCATGTCAAAGCAGCCCGCATCCGGATCCACCTCTGTGTCGCCGAGGCCCATAAGGTCCGGTGCGATGCAGTAGAAGTCGTTTTGCAGGAACTTCATCACGTGCCGCCACAGGTAGCTCGACGTCGGAATACCGTGGATGAACAAGACCGGTGGCCGCTCCGCATCTCCCGCTTCGAGACAGGCGATACGGCCGAAGGACGTGGTAACGAACCGCTTGCTAATCTCCGAACTGACCATGCGACTCCCCTTCTGTCGAGGTGCGGTGGCCCGCCAAGAAGACGACCTGAGCGAACCGGCACCCAGGGTCGAGGCGGCAGATGGTGGTGCGTAAGGACTCCTCGGCCACGGGAGCCAGGTCGGGGCCCTGTGCGTGACACCGTTCGAGGACGTCGAAGAGCAGATACGAGCAGTTGATCAGGTACCGCTCACGTTGGCCGGGCAGCCATCCAGGGGGGGGGACAGAGAGGCGCTGGAGCCGGTCCAGCGTCTCGGCGAGCAGGCGCGATCCGGGACCGGCGCGCCGGAACAGGGGCGGCAGGGCAGTCAGCAGCCAGCCGCAGAGCATGCAGCGCTCGGCGTCCTCGGCGTCTTCCGGGCGCACGGGAGCCGCCGCGGCCGCTTCCAGGAGCGCGCTGGCGTCGATTGCCGTCTGAAGGCGGCCACAGCCGCCGTCCTCGGCGGGTAGCTCGGCGAGCATCGCGAGCGCGAGGTAGGTCGCGGCAAGCGGCAAGCGCACCGCTGCGGCGCCGTCGGTGCTGGCGGGCGCCAGCAGCAGGCGTGCGCGCTCGCGGTCGCCGGCCAGGATTACCGCACGTGCAAAGTCCAGGCGGATGGCGCCGTCGTCCGGCCACTGCTGATGGGCGCGCTCCAGAAAGAACGTCGCCTCACGGTACTGGCCCCCGTGCAGCAAGATGGCGCCCAGGTGCCGCCAGGCCTCACGGTTGGCCGGTTCCGCTCCCACGCGCTCGCGCGCCTGCCTGCCGGCCTCCTCCAGTCCGTACCGCTGCCGAAACAGCGGACTCGGGCAGTACAGCACGTCGTCGAGGCGCTGCACGGCGGGCGCACGATGCTCGAGGATATCGCGCAAGCGGCCGTGGATGAGGGACTGGAGCACATTGTCGATGAAGCTCGAGGCGATCTCGCGCTGCGTGAAGAACGCCGCAAGCACGTCCGTGGCGCCCATTCCCGGATGGCGGCGCACCCGCAAGAAGATCGCGTGCTCCAGCTCGAAAGCGATGCGGATGAAGGAGCTGATCGTCTGAAACGACTCGTAGGGCATCCCGAGGCGCTGGCCATACTCGCAGAGCTGGATGATGTTGGCGTCGTAGCGCGAGAACCGAACGCCGCCGCTGTCATCGTGGCGCGGGCAGATGAGCCTGCCGGCGAGGTACTCGGTGATGCGTTCAGGTCCGACGCCGGCGGCCGTGGCCAGCTCCTGCGCCGAAAGCCGCTCCTGGGGTTGGAGGTGACCGCTTTCGGCCAGGCGAGTCATGCGCGCGGCCAGGGAATCGCCGAGGACGAGTGGCTCGAGCTTGTCGGGGTCGAAGCTGAAGATGCCAAACAGCGCGCGGATCGTCTCGAGCGCGAGGCCGTGCTCTTCGCGGAGCTTGCGGATCAGGCGCAGGAGGCGCACCTGGCGACCGGAATAGCGGCCGCGGTCGGGGGACCGCGGGAGGAGGTCAGCGCGGAGGTAGTGGTGGATGATCTCCTTGGAGAGGCCGGTGGCGGCGACGAGGTCGGAGATGCGGTGCACGGATGGCGCGTTGTGCTCGGCGGTTGGGGGAGGAGCGGGGCCTTCGGGAGAGTCGGTGTGCAACGCGCTATACGATTTCATGTAAGTACTTATACGCACGACCGCGGCAGCGCGCAAGCCCCTCGCAGGCCCTGAATCCACCACCAGTTCGACTGCAAGCTGCGCCCCCCGAGACTCCTCCCCCCGCTTGCGGGAGAAAGGACGGAGGAGGGCGCGGTAGCAGCGGCCTGGCACAGAGTCGGCGGGTGCTTGGGGTTATACGGCCCGGCCCACAGCCGCGCTGGCGACGCGAGTCACGCTCTTCGGCGGCGCTGCCAGGCCAACCAGAGGCCAGTCAAGACCGCCATTGCCGCCACCGCCAAAGGCACCGGGTAGGGCTCCTTGACCACAGCGACCGCAGCAGACGCGCCTTGTGCTGGCGTCGTGACGACAATCGCTGGCGCCTGTACCGTGTTACCGGCGCCATCGGTGGCCCGGACCGTGCGCTCGTAGCGTGTGGCGGGGGTGAGCCCGGTGACAAAGGCAGAATTATCGAGCGCCGCGGCGTTTTCCACCGTCACCACGGCGGCCCTCCCGGCAACTGGCGCTACCGCCTGCGCGGTTACCGCGGCACCAGCCAACACGGTCGTTGCCCAGCGCACGCCGATCTGTGTCGCGCCGACGTAGGCGTCTCCCGAGAAGGGACCGAGCACGAATGCGACCTCGTGGACACGCCCAGTGAAGTCGGTGTCACCGCGCGCCATGACTACGCCCGTGAAATCTTGTTCATGATGGGGCGGCCGGATGACGCGATCGAGGCCTTTCGGCGGGCGGCCGGCGTCGCCCCATCTTGAACGGGCCGAGGGGTTGCGCGAAACGGTTGACCCCAGCATTCGCGGTGAGGTCGACGAGGCTACTGCTCGCTTGCGTCGGGCAATCGAGCTGGGACTCCGGCCCAAGGGAGCTCTCCAGGGGGAAACCGAGGAGATCTTGTTTAGAGGTGAGTGCCTGTCGGACATGCCTTTAGGGTTGCAAACCTGGCTTGAAAAGACGGGGCAGCTTCAGCGCCGCTAACGGTCGCAAACAGCAACTCTGAATCCACCACCGGTGCACATGCAAGGAGCGCGGAAAGCGCATCACGAAGACTCCCCACCTCGCCTCCCCCCGCAAGCGGGGGAGGGACGGAGGGCGGTGCTGTCGCGTCGACGTCGAGCAGGCGGTGGATCCAGGCACACGTGGCATCTTGACTCCCGGCGCCGCGCCGACTATCGTGCTGCACCGCCCATGAGCTGCAATCAACACTGTGAAGGATCTCGCCATGACGCACACTTCTCGCCATCTGTTGGTGATCTCGGCCCTCCTCTGTGGCTTGCTGTTGTTGCCGGCAGCGTTGGCAACGCCTGGCGCCGCACTGGACCCCGCCGGCACCGAAGCCTTCGACACCGCCATGCAGGCGGTGGTGCCGGACTATCTGAAAATCCACGCCGCGCTCGCTGCCGACAAGACCGACGGTGTAGCGCAGGCAGCGCAAGCGATCGCGGAAAAGGCTGCCACGCTCGACATCTCCGCCGTGACTGGCGAGCGCGCCGAAGAGTACAAGGCGCTACCGCAGCAGATTGGGGCCGCCGCAAAGTCGCTCGCGGCAGCATCGACGCTGGCGGCCGCCCGCGACAGCTTCAAGGAGCTGTCGGTGGCGATGGCGACGTGGGCCACTGCCGCCCGCCCGGCTGGCGTCGACGTGGTGTACTGCCCGATGGTCAAGGGAAAGTGGCTCCAGAAGTCGGGCGACGTCAATAACCCCTATATGGGCGCGAGCATGCTGCACTGCGGCGAGGTCGTGGCCGGGGCGAGCGTACCCGGCGGTCCCGCCGCAGGCGGACATGAAGGCAGCGACCACAAGTAGGCTTCGGCTTGATCCTGGCCGATTCTACCGAAGCGGTCAGGGTCGCAACGTGCGGCGTCGACCGAATGTCGGGTGATGCTCCTCTACAAGTGTCCGCGCGCATTGCGCTGGTCATGGTGTAAAGCACATTCGGCCGACGCCCAACTTGCGGGGCTGGGCGAGCTCGTCAGGTCGCTCGCGCGGCCCACGTTGCCCCCATCATGTCTCGAATCAGGCGGCCCCGACTCGCTCCGCCGGAGCGCAGAGCGATCGCCGCCGTCGCGGGCCGCACCCTCGTCCTGCATGACAACGGCACGCTCTGGCGCCAGAACAGTGTGCCGATCATTTCTGCCTGGAACGTGGCGCGGCGCTTCGGAGGGCGGAACCTTCCTCGTTGAGCTGCTCGGCGATCCGCGCCGTGGAGAGACCCTCAGCATGGAGGGTGCGCTGTCGCGTCGACGTCGAGCAGGCGGCGAATGCGGGCGAAGCGGCCCCGTCGCTGTTGACCGTAGCCCGTGTTACAATACCCGCCCAAGACTCTTCTTCGAGGCATGTGAATGAGCGGCGAGATTTCCAAAGGTGGTGGGCAACCGCCAGTACCGGTGCCGGCGAGTCCGTCCGACGCCCGCGGACCGCAGGAAAGCAAGTCCGGGGTGCCGGCCGGAAAGCCCGGCGGACCGGCAGAGAGGGCAGAGCCTGGCCGCGACCCAGGGGCCTCCCAGGCGAGCCGCGACGGGTTCGAACCGGGAGCGGCGCGGCACCAGGAGATGCGCGGCAGGCTTGGCATCGGGACACCCCCAGTGCCACACACGCTGGCGGGGCGTCCGGTCGCGCCCCACGCGAATCCACACGCGGCTCCACCGGGCATGATTCGCGGGCCCGCGCTCGCGGCGCATCTTATCGCCGCCACTCTCAACCGCGGCGCCACGTCTCCGGACACGCGGCTGGCATCGCAGCTCGAATCGGTCTTTCGCGGCCTCCCGCCGGACATCCGGCAAAGCGTTCTTGGTGGTTCACTCTCACCGCAAGCCTTCGCGTCCCTGGACGGAGGTGGCCGCCTGGCAGTGCTCTGGGCGATGGCGCGCGGCAGCGCTGAACAACTGGCCAGCGGCCTGCGGCTCCTGTCCGGCGGCGAAGCGGTTGCCGAGCTGCTACAGGGCTTGCCCGACAACCGCCTCAGCCCCGTGCTCGCGGCGCTGATGCGCCGCTTTCTTGAAGTCGCCGGCGGCGGGCGCGCCTTCCCCGGCTCGCCCGGTTTTTCCGCCATGGCCGGAGTTTTCGGCAACCTGGCCGCAAACCTTCCGCGCAGTACCTTCGAGGCCATCGTCCGCAACCTCATGGACGGCGAGCGGTCCACGCTGGGGCTGGTTCTCCTCTACATTCTGTCTGGCGCTCCCGCCGCGATGCTCGACGAGCTGCTCCCGGGGCCCCGGCTTTCGGAGGCGCTGGAGCGCGCCGGAAAGCGCGGGCAGAAGGCCGTGCTCCGCGCGCTCTCGAAGGCGCGATTGCGCGGCATGTTCACGCTCCTGAGCGAGGCGAAAGATGCGGACAGCTCGGCGCGGCTGTTCGGCCTGTTCGTGGAGGCCGCCGCCGAGAGGCAGGCGGGCGCTGCCGAAGATGACCCCGACGCCGACCTTCCCGAAGGGGTTCTGGCCATCGCCGACGCCTTTTCAACGCTACCGCCGCCCGAGCAGCTTGCGGTTCTCAGACGCCTGTACGTGGCTTGCTTGGGGGGCACGGAAGCCGTCCCATTTCATCGCCTGCTCGCCATCCTGCTCAGCCGCATGATGGCGGTCGCTGGACAGCAGCTTCTCACGGCACTGTGGCCTGTTCTGGCGCCCTATGGACCACCGATGGAGCTGCGGCGGTTTTTCGAGCGGCTCCATCGGATTCTCGGCACGCGCGGCGGCATTTCACTTTCGTGGCTGCTCCAGGAGGCTCCGCCGCTATCGGCGTTGCCCGAGGCGGAATCTCCTGCCCCGCGCAGGCGACAGGATGACGCGCTGGAGCTGCTCCGCAGGTTGCTGCAAAGCAACAACATCGCTGATTACCTGGGCCGCTTGTCGGCAGCCGCTGACGAAGTCGTGCTCGATCATCTGGCCGAGCTGCTTCGCTATCGCGGCGCGCCGGGCATGGACGCCATCCGCGCCGATCGCCGCCTGCACCAATTCGTCGACCGCATCGCCGCCATTCCCGTCGGGCTGGAGCCCGCCATGCGCGCGCAAGCCGCCATGGCCGTCTCCCGTGCCGTGCTCGCGGGTGACGTGCGCGACCCTCACGAGCTCGAGCTTTACCGCGGCGATCTTGACAAGCTTCTTGGCGAGGAACCCGACACGACGCTGCTCGAGGTCGCGCTCGCTGGAGGCCTCGAGGACGTTCTGCGTCTCTTGCTGCGGCCGCCGACCAATGCTGCGCTGTTGCGCCGGACCGAGGACCTGTTCGACCTGATCATTCCGTTTCTCGCCGCGCTTCTCGTGCGGCAGATACCCGAGGCGGTGGTCAAGGAGTGCGGCGGCACGCTGGAGGCGCGGGAGATCACCCGCGCCATACGGTCGGGCTTCGTGGACCGCGGGGCGCGCGCCGCCCAAGGCGGCCATTGGCGTGAGGAACCCCTGCTCGCCTTCGTCGACCAGTCGAAGAAAGGGCCGCTCAAGGACGCTGCGAAACAGCTCCTGCGCGAGCTCAACAAGAAGGTTGTCGCCAAGTCCGCCGCGTACCAGACGTGGTTCGCGCGCCACCTCGCGGAAAGCGCCGGCACTTGACGCTTGCTCGCGCGCCGCGGCCGCGTCGGGACGGAGCCGAGGTCGTCCCTGGCCAGGCACCGCCACGACCGTCGCCGCCGGCCGAATACCCGCCCCGCGATCATCGTAGTCTCTGTGCAAACCCGCTCCAGCGCGTCGCCGGTGAGGCGACATGCCGCGGGCAAAGCTCGACCACAGAAACGGAGATCGCGCATGAAGCCACACCACAGAAGCACCGCAACCCTGAGGCATCTCTGTCGCTCCCAGCCGGCGCAGGTTACCGAGCAGCGCACGGCGTTCTACCTCCTCACCGACGAAGAGGACAGCGAGAATCCGCTGGTGGTGCTCGCCGACGCAACCGGTGAGCTCTGGGCGGCGATCCTCTACGATCTGGCCGGGAGCTGCCACCCCGTGCAGCGGGTAAGCCACGACCGGCGGCGCTTTCTCCGATCGGCGGGACTATTTTTCGGCACCCTGCGACGCGCGGGAACCATTGACCTCGTCGCGGAGGGCGCGCTCTATCGGCATCGCGCATGCGGCAACCTCGTCGTCACTCGCGGCCTGTGGGGAAGCGCTCCCAGGCGACACCCGACAGGGCGGATGCGATGAAGTGACGTGGATTCAGCTTGAGCGCCGCCCTTTATTCCGCCGCGACCGACCACTACAATACGGGCGGACGTTCCTCGCGAAAGGTCGATCGCATGCTGTCTCCGGAGAAGCAGGTTCCCGAGACCCACCGCTCCCGCGCCCTCGTCGCTGCGGGAGTGCTGGTGGTCTTTCTGGCGTGTTTTACAGTGCTGCAAGCGTGGATGCGGCAATACGACATTCCGCAGTTCCTTCTGCACGCCATCTTCAACCTGTATGCGCTGCTGATCATCATTCTGTTTTTCGTGATCGTGCGCAACGCCGTCAAGTTCTTTCATGAAAGAACCTCGGCCGAAGGCGGCGGTCTCAAGCGGCGGCTGCTGATCTATTTCTCGACGTTCACGATTCCCATGACGATGCTGCTCGCGCTCAGCTTGACGGAGGCTGTATATCACGGCGTGCAGCGCTGGTTCGACCCGAGCATGGACGCGCTGGCGCGCGATGCCGACCAGGTCCTGCAGCGCTTTCAGGTGGGCATGGTCCGCGGCAGTATTACCGCGGGACCCGAGGATCGCCTGTTGGCGGATCGCCTGGCGCGGGCGTTGGTGACGTACGAGCGCGAGAAGAGCGTGCGCGTTCCCGTGCGCCGGAATTACCTGCTCATCCTGGCGCTCGTCGCCTTTCTCGTCATGTTCGGCTCAATCTGGGTCGTCAACTATCTGGCGCGCGAGCTCACGGTGCCGATTCGACAACTCGCCGCGGGAGCTCGCGCCATCGCTGATGGCAAGCTCGACTTCCCGCTGAACGTGAGCGCGCGCGACGAAATCGCCGTCCTGGCGCGCGCCTTTGCCGAGATGCAGCGCCGCCTGCGGGAAACGCGCGAGCACCTCGAGCTGGCGCTTGCGGAGCTCAAGGACCGAAACCGGCTTCTGGAGCAAGAACGGGCCTTTGTCAGCACTGTCCTCGCAGAGGCGTCCGCGGGAGTCCTGGCAGTGGACCGCGAAGACCGCATCGTCACGATTAACAAGGCGATGTGCCGGATGCTCGGGGGCGAGGTCATGAGTTGGCTCGGGAAGTCCTTGGACGCGGCTTTTGGGCGCGAGGATCTGCGCTACATCGCCGAGCTCATGCAAGAGGCGCGGACGCATCATGTGCCGATCCGCGCGGAGGAAATCCGCCTCGCCAGCGGCGATGAAAAGCTCATTGTTTCCGCCAGCGTCAGCTCGCTGGCCGCAATCGGCGCGGACGACAGATTTCTGGGTCTGGTGCTCGTCGCCGAGGACGTCACACAGCTCCTCGAGGCCCAGAAGATGTCGGCGTGGCGGGAGGTGGCCCGCCGTGTTGCCCACGAGATCAAGAATCCGCTGACGCCCATCAAGCTGAGCGCGCAGCGCCTGTGCCGGTGGCGGGAGGCGGCGGGCGATGCGGCGGTTCCGCCGCTCTTCGACGAGTGTACGGAGACCATTCTGGCGGAGGTCGACGGCATGCAGCGGTTAGTAGATGAGTTCTCGCGCTTCGCGCGTCTCCCCGAGGCGCGCCTGCGCGTCGCCGACCTCAATCGCATCGTTCGCTCGCTGCTGAGCTCGTACGAGGAGCTGCACAAAGGCGTGCAATTCGCCCCGGAGCTGGCGTCAGATCTGCCGCTGCTCGATCTGGATGAAGGCCAGATGCGTCAGGTCCTGGTCAATCTCATCGAGAACGCCGTGCACGCCATGAATGGCATCGGCCGAATCGAGGTGGCCACGAGTTGGGACGGGGACCTCGGTATCGCGTACCTGGCGGTGAGCGACGAAGGACCTGGCATTTCGCCGGAGGTACGAAAGAAGCTGTTCCTGCCGAGCTTCACGACCAAGCAGGAAGGCTCGGGCCTGGGTCTGGCAATCGTCAGTCGGATCGTGGCCGAGCACTACGGCTACATTCGGGTGCGCAGCCGGCGCGGCAACGGCACGCGCTTTGTCGTGGAGCTACCGATTCCGAAGCGCCGCGGTGGGGCGCTGGAAGGCCCGGCGGTCGCCGCAGGGCCAGGGACGGCGTGAGCTCGTGATCGCAGTGAGCGCGGCAACGCGCCGGTCTGCCCCGGCGCTAGCGCAGGCAGGCGTGATCCTGAGTGCGGTTGAACTGCTCGAGTTGCGCCGCGAGCGCCTCGTCTCCAGGCCGCAAGAACGATCCGCCGGGGACGGCCAACCCCTCGTCGTTCAGCCCGACGAAAACACTTACGCGCTTTCCTTCGGACGCTAGCGCGGCGCGGCGTACGGTCTCCAGAAGGGGCGGAGAAAACCTGCCGGCCGCAAAAGCCGCGGCGAGCGGGGTGCCGCTGGCGACGTAGGTCGGATTGAGGTGCATGTTAATCTCGGCGTCATGCGTGCGCGCGAGCTCGTCGAGGTAGGCCAGACCCTGCTCGACGTCGCGCAGCGCCTCCTCCTCCGACATCTCCGGCACCGGCTTGAGCATGAAATAGGCCTTGATGCGGAAGCCGTGGCGCGCCGCCATCGCCACAGTGCGCGCCAGGACCGGGAGGGCCAGTCCCTTGAGAAACACATCGTTTCGCACGCGCTCGTCGAACGCCTCGAGCCCGACCGCGAGCTCGAGTCTTGTCGTCGTCGCCCCCTCGCGAAGGGCTCGCGCGAGCACCTCGAGCTCCGCCTCGTCGATATATTCGGGCCGCGATTCCAGGGTGAGCACCGCGACGCTCGGGCACCGGCGGTTCATCTTGGCGACGAAGTACAGCAGCGCCGTGGTCGAAAAAGTGTCCTCGTCAAGCACCGAGCCGTTGTTGGACAGGATGATCTTGCGGAGCTTCCGGCATTCGTCCCCGGGCAGGAGCTCGTCGAACACGTAATCAACCTGATCCATGATGCGATCGTAGGGAACGTGGGCCCGGCTGACCTGCGACGGGAGATTACACCCCACGCAGCGCGACCAGCGGCACGCCTGCGTGTACAGGATAAGAAACAGCGTGCGTCCCTCGCGGGCGTCCTGAAACCAGTGATCGACGGGTCTGGAGGCGTTGTGGCCGTCGTCGAACCCATAGGTCTTGCCCGCGAGCTGGCTGTTCTCCACGATTTGCTCTGTGGCGGTTCGCGACATGGCGCTCAGTATAGCACGATGTGCGCGAGGAGGCCTCGCCGGCCCGCGAGCCGTGGCGCGATCCCCCTACGAATCTGGTCCTGAACTTTAGTCGTCGGACGGACGCTTGCGGTGGCGTCGGCGGCGTGGTATGGGCAGTTCCGGCAACACTGGTGAGCCCATCGGCTTCGGTCATCGCCTGGAGTCACGCATGATCACGAAAACACCTTCCCAGTTCGCTGGAGCGCTCCTGCCTGTCGTCTTGGTCGCCCTTCTCGCTTGCTGCTCGAGCGCCTTTGCCGAGGAGAAGTCCGAGCGTCGGAGCCCGCCTGATGATCCCATGACCTGCGCGCAGATCAGCACCCGCCTGGGAAAGATCGGGGGCCAGTCCGACACGCTTCGCGCTCAGTTTGACGATCTGACGCGGCACGTCGAGAGCGTGCCGAGCGGCGCTGACTGGGAAAACTGGCGCCTGCGCACCCTGGAGCTCTTTCCGCTGTTCGACGGAATGGCTGAGCTCGGTGACGTTTTGGCGGCGATCAGGCAGAGCCTGGACTCGATCCAGGGGCTGCGAGACGTGGCCTCGGGCGCACCACAGGAGACGGACACGGAGGTTTCGGCTCAACGCAAGATCGCCGACGTCCAGGCCGTGGTCGTCGCCAACCTCAAGAAGGCCGTTGAAAACTACTATTGCCGTAAGGTCTTTCCGTGGGATGCCGAGGTGTTTCGGCTCTATGACCATGAGGTCCCGCGGGCGCTGGAATGCGCGGATGGAGCACGCGCCAGCTTGAAGCAGCAAATCGAACGAGACTGGCCAGGGGAGCCCCGACCCGCCATCTGGCAGGAACCAATCTACACGGAGCGCCGCGACCGCTGCCGGGAATACCTGGGATTGCGGCTCGCGCCCGTCGAGATCGGGTCGCTCCCCCAACAGGGTATCAGCACCGCCGCGAAATCGTGGGCGGCATTGGCGGTGGGAGCTGGCGGCGGATGGGGCCAGGCGTGGGGGTTCCAGACCCGCGAGGAAGCCGAAGCCAGAGCGCTCGAGGAATGCGGCAAGAATGTCGCCGGTTGCCAGGTTGCAGCCACGTTTACCGTCTGCGCGGCGATGGCGCGCAGCCCAAAGGACAACTCTTGGGCGTGGGCAACACGCGATGACGCCGCGGCCGCGGCGCAAGCTGCCATGGCCTCGTGCAATGAACGGTCACATTCCGGCGGGTGCGAGATCGTCACCCAGTTTTGCGGTGATGGCCCGCGCTGAAACCAGCACCGCCGTCTCGCCCGCCGCCAGCAAGGATCTCGAGTCTCCGACCGAAAAGGAGTGCTGCCGTGAGTTTCCAGCTTTTTCACGTTGATGCCTTCACCTCGGCGCCCTTTGCCGGCAACCCCGCCGCCGTGTGCATCTGCGAAGAGCAGCGCGAGGATTCCTGGATGCAGCACCTGGCGACCGAAATGAACCTCTCCGAAACCGCCTTTCTGCTGCGGCGCGGCGACGGATGGCACCTGCGGTGGTTCACGCCCGAGATCGAAGTGGAGCTCTGCGGACACGCCACGCTGGCGAGCGCCCACGTGCTCTACACCCATCTGCAGGCGCCGCAGGAGACGCCGCTAACCTTTCATACGGCGAGCGGCGAGTTGCGGGCATCGCGCCGAGGGGAGCTGATCGTGCTCGACTTCCCCGCCATTCCGGTTGTGCCGAGCGGTCGCTCCCGCGAGCTTGCCGAAGCCCTCGGAGTCGAGCCGTTGTCGCTGTCCGAAAACGCGCGGTGCTTCCTCGCGGAGCTCGACTCGGAGGCATCCGTGCGGGCGCTGGCCCCGGACATGGAGGCCTTGCGGCGCCTCGGGCGCAGGGTCATCGCGACGGCGGCCGGCAGCGGCGATTTCGACTTCGTGTCGCGGTTCTTCGCGCCCTCGGAGGGCGTTCCCGAGGATCCGGTCACGGGCGCCGCGCACTGCAGCCTGGGCCCCTACTGGTGCGCGCGCACAGGCAGGACGGATTTTCGAGCATTTCAGGCCTCGCGGCGTGGCGGCACTGTCGAGGTTGGCGTGCGTGGCGATCGCGTGATGCTCGCCGGCTGCGCCGTAACGGTTTTTGCTGCGACATTGTACGTGTGACGCAGGCGCTCCCGGAAAACGCGCGCAGCGCGTGGAGAAAAAAATCGGTGATCCTCTTCCGCACCGTGGCTGACGCCGCGTGAGCGCCACAATCCTCATCGCCAGCAGCGACGCCGAACGGCTGTCCGCGCTCACCGCGCTCGCGCAGGGCGGGGGATACCGCGTGGAGCTCGCGGTTTCGGGCCGCGGTGCCGTTGAGAAGGCTCGCTGCGTCGCCGCCCACGCTTTCCTCATCGACAGGGCTATCCGCGATCCCGACGTATACAGCACCACCGCCGAGCTTCGTAGCCATTTCGCGGTGGACGCGGCGCCAATCTACCTCGCCGCTTGCGCCGTTGCGAACCTGGACTTCGACAAGGCCTACGCATGCGGGTGCACCGACATCTTCGTGGATCCCATTCATCCCACTCAGTTTCGCCGGCGTCTGGACACGCAGATCCGCCTCCAGTCGCAGCTTGCGGACCTGCGATCTCGGCTCGGTCAGACCCGCGCTCCCGCAGGCGCGCATGCCGCCATCGAAGAAACGCTCCTGACCGTAGTCCTGGCCGACATCCGCGGTGAGGTCATCCCCCTGTCCCGGCGGTTGCGCCGCGTCTCGCGCGACCTCGACGCGGAGCACGGCGGCCGCATGCAGCGTCTCGTGCAGAGATCGACGGCCGCCGGCGAGCGCATCCGCGCGCTGATAGACGACGCCGTCGATGTGCTGCGAATGGACCGCGGCACCCTGGGAGCCGAACTGCACGACGCGAATCTTGTCCCGCTGCTCGAGGAGACCGTAAAGGAGCTCACCAACGCCTTTGGCGGGAGCCGGCTCAACCTGTCCTGTCGCGTGCCGATGGCACCAATCGCGATGGACGCCGAGCTGATTCGCCGGGTGCTGGCGACGCTCATGATGATGTCCTTGCGGCAGTCGGATCCAGACGGTGTGGTCACGGTAAGCTTGATTCACTCGCTGGAAGGTGTGTGGATCGCCGTGCGAGATAACGGCGCGCCGATGTCTCCGGACTACTTGGAGAATGCGGCAAGGCGCGAATCCCAGGTCGCGCTGCGCGAGCGCGGCGAAGCGATCGGCCTCGGCCTCGGGCTGTACTTCTGTCGCCGCGTTGCAGAGCTGCATGGCGGCCGCTTGGAGCTGTCCTCGGTGCCTGGCATCGGCAACACGCTATCGCTCATTCTGCCGGTCTCCGGCGCGCCCGACAGGCGCTGATAGCCGATCCGCGGGGCCGCGTGCGGGATCGCATGGCCGGGCGAGAAGGATGACTCGGCAGGCCCCTTCATGCTAGGGTACAGGCGGATCCGGACGGCCCTCGGGCCGCGCCGAGAAAGCAGTCTGAGCTAGCGGAGAAAGCGCTCATGGGAGAGTCGCAAACAATACCACCTGTCGGGCAGATTCTGGAGACACTCTCCAACGTTACCGGTCCAACGGGCGAAGAAAGCACCGTCATGGAGGTCTTGAACCGCTGGTGGCACCAGCTCGGTACCGTCGAGCGCACGCCGATCGGCAACATGCTCCTGCGGGTCGCCCCGGATTCGCCGGCCGCTCGCGACGCGGCCCCGCGGTTGGTTATTGCGGCACACGCAGACGAGCTCTCCCTGATGGTGCAGTCGATTGATGCCAACGGCTTCCTGCGCGTTATTGGCGGTGCCTCCGATCGGCTCGACTGGCCGTACTTCGTGCAGCAGCAGGTCCGCGTCGTGACGCCTGCAGGCGAGCTTCCGGGCATCTTTGCGACGACGACCGGGCACGTCATGACCGACGAACAGCGCAAACGCGAGCCGCTCAGTTGGCACCACGTGTTCGTGGATATCGGCGCCCGCAGTGACTCCGAGGCCCGCGAGTGGGGCGTGCGAGTAGGCCACAGCATTGTCTGGGGAACGCGATGCCAGCGGGTCGGTCACTATCTCGCGGGCAAGTGTTTTGATGATCGTGTAGGCCTGGCGATCATGACACGACTGGCGGCGGAGCTCGATCGTCGGAGGCTTTGCTTTCACCTGACGCTGGCGGCCACCGTTCAGGAAGAGATCGGCCTCATTGGCGGATACAGTCTGGGCGGGAGCGAGGCATACGACGCCGCCATCGTTCTCGACAACGGGCTCGCCGGCGATATTCCTACCGTTGATCCCGAGAACATGCCGGTCAAGCTCGGCGGTGGCCCCATTCTCGTCGTCCGAGACTCTTCCGTGCAATACCATCGACCGCTCATCGCCTACCTCGAAGGTGTCGCCGCGGCTGCAGAGCTCCCGCTACAGCGAGCGATCCTCTTCCATTATGGGTCTGATGGCGCAACCCTCACCAAGAAGGGGCTGCCGACAGCCCTGCTCGCGCCGCCGATGCGCTATTCACATTCACCGATCGAAGTGCTATGCGAGGCGGATCTCGAGGCCACCGTCGCGCTCCTGGCGGCCTTCGTCCATACTCCGCCGCCCACTTTTCTGCGCAAATAGAACCATGATACGTTCCGCCCGAGCGCCGAGGCCGACCAGGGAAAGCGGCCATCTCGTCGCCACCGAGAGCGGAGTCGTCCGCAAAGACCACCGCGGGCGGCTCGGCGTGGTGCTGGCATACCCCAATACCTACTTCGTGGGCATGAGCAATCTCGGCGTGAACGTCATGTATCACCTCTTCAACTCCTGTGAGGATATCGTCTGCGAGCGCGCCTTCTTGCCGGACGAAGCGGCATCGCGCCCACCGTTGCGCACGGTGGAATCCGGTTGCCCCGTCGGCGGTTTCCAGATTCTCGCATTCTCGATCAGCTTCGAGAACGACTACCTCAACGTCTTGCGCATGCTCGAATACGCACGCCTGGCGCTTCGCTCTCGAGACCGGACAGCGAAGGATCCGCTGGTCGTGGCGGGAGGCGCGGCGGTCACCATGAACCCCGAGCCTCTGGCGGAGATTATCGACGCTTTCGTCATCGGGGAGGGGGAGACGGCTGCACCGCCGGTGCTCGAGCGACTGCTCGCCGCATGGCGTGACGGGACCCGGCGCGAAGACCTGCTCGCGGAGCTGGCCAGCTTGCCGGGAGTCTATGTCCCCAGCCTCTACAGAGCGCGATGGCAAGTGGATGGTGCGTTCGCCGGGCTGGAGCCGACCGGCGGCGCCCCCGCCGACATTGCGGAACCACCTCAGCATGACATCCGCCGGGAGCCCGCCCACACACGCGTCTACAGCCCCCATACTGAATTCGGCGACCGCTTCCTGCTCGAAGTCAGCCGCGGCTGTCGGTCGCGGTGCAAGTTCTGCATGATCACCTACGTGACGCAGTCCTATCGCTCCGTTGACCTCGAGGTCGCGAGGTCGCTTTGTGATGGGGCAATCGCCACCGGCCACGAGATCGGCCTGATCGGCGCGGCGCTCACGGATTATCCGCACGTCGAGGAGCTCACCACGCACATCGTCGCCCGGGGCGGGCGGTTCTCGATGTCCTCGGTGCCGTTTCACCGCGTGTCGGAGCAACTCGCCGCGAATCTCGCCGCGGCTGGTCATCGCAGTGTAACTTTGGCGCCCGAGTCAGGTTCCGAGCGGATCCGGCGGCGCGTCGTCGGCAAGGCAGGCAGTAACGAAGACCTGGTGCGGGCCGCGGTCATGCTGCTCGGCGCCGGGCTGAGCGATCTGAAGCTCTATCTGATCGTCGGCAACCCAACCGAGACCGAGGAGGAAGTGATCGCCATCGGCGATCTCGTGGAAGAAATCAACGCCCGAGCACGCGCCGCGCACGGCAGGACGCCTCGCCGAATCACCTGCAGCGCCTCGACCTTCGTTCCAAAGCCGCACACGCCGTTTCAGTTCGCCGGCCAAATTCCGGTTCCCCTTGCCCGCCGCCGGTTGCGCGCCCTGACCGCACGGTTGCGCTCAATCCCCAATGTGCGGCTCAACACGGACTACCCGAAGTGGGCGTACGTGCAGGCGCTACTGAGCCGCGGAGATCGCAAGGTCGGAGACATCCTCATCGCGGCGCACCAGGCCGGAGGTGACTGGGCCAGGGCGCTGCGAGGAATCGCTGCACAAACGGACTGGTACGTGGTGCGCGCGCGCCTGCGAAACGAAGTGACGCCATGGGATCACATTGCCGGCGCCGCCAGCGAAAAGGAGCGTTTGTGGCGCAGCTATCAGACCATGCTCGACCGCGCCGCGGAGGAAGGCGTCCGCGACCGGGTTCCCATACCGAATGCTGAAGCAGAAAGGGTGGTACTGACATGACATTCTTCGTCGCCGATCAGGAGCGACTGCTCCGTCACTTGCACCGAGACCACCCCTCGCACGCGGAATATCTGGAATTCTTGAAGGATACCCTGGGGGCGTTCGCCGCCTCCGAAGTTGCCCCGCACGCCCATGATAACGATCGCGACGAAGTTTTTCGGGAAGACACATTTCGCGCGCTGGGTCAGCTCGGCTTCATGGCGCTCGCATACCCACCCGATCTCGACGGATTCGGCGCGCCTTTCCCGTACTACGTGGCGGGGCTGGAGACGCTGGCGAAGGCGGACGCCGGCTTTGCCCTCGCGGTGGCGATTCACGGCACGACGTGTGAGGGCATCCGGCGCTTTGCCTCTGCGGCGTTGCGCGACCGCTATCTCGCGGACCTGATCCACGGCCGCAAGATCGGCTGCTTCTGCCTTTCGGAGGCCGGTGCCGGTTCCGACGCCAAGGCCATGCGCACCACCTATGTCTACGACCCAGGCGCGCACTGCTATTTGCTCACGGGAGCCAAGTACTGGATTACCAACGCTCTGAGCGCGGATGTGTTCTTTGTGCTCGCGGCGGACAAGGCCGCTCCTGGAAAGGTCAGTGCCTTTCTGGTCACGCGCGGCGCAGAGGGGCGATTCGAGCAGCACAAGATCGAAGAAAAAATGGGCGTGCGCGGGTCAAACACCGCCGAGCTGCTCTTCGAGGACTATCGGGTTCCCGCTGACCACCTGATCGGGGATGCCGGAGCGGGATTTGGATACGCAATGGCGATGCTTTCCGGCGGGCGCATCACCATTGGCGCGTGGTCCACGGGAATTGCCCAGGGAGCGTACGAGAAGCTCATGAAATACGCTCATGAGCGGCAGCTCTTCGGGAGGTTCCTGGCTGACCTCGATAACACCAGGAAAGAGCTCGCCGAGATGGCGATCGAAATCGCGGCAGGCCGCGCCCTGACCTATGGCGCCGCCTTCGATTACGCAACGGGAGCCGACATCCGTGCGGTCGCCCCAATCGCCAAGGTGAAGGCGACCGAAGCAGCGTTCTACGTCGCCGAGCGCGCCATCCAGCTCGCGGGCGGCTACGGCTTCGTCGGCGAGGCGCGGATCGAGCGACACCTGCGCGACGCGGTCCTCGGCCGCATCGGCGAAGGCGCGAACGAGCTCTTGAAAGTGATGGTTATTCCGCGCTTGCTCATTCACGAGTTTCAGCAGAGCGGCGCTCGCGACCCCTGGTAATCTCACACGACTAGATCTGTCTATCGGAGGAGCACTCCAACCATGTACCTGGAAAGCAAAGAGATCGTGCCACATCCTGCTGATCTCGTGTATCCGCTGGTTCGCGACGAGATGCAAAAAATTGTCCCCTATCTTCCCAACATCGAAAGAATCGATACTGTCCAGCGCGAAGATCGCGGCGACGGGCGACACTACCGACTGAATCACTGGTACGCGGTCGCCAACCTCCCGCGGTTCCTGTCGGGAATCATCAAGCCCGAGTTTTTCGCCTGGAAGGACTTCGCGGAGTGGCGGGATGCGGGCTACTGCGTTGACTATCGGCTGGAAGGCTTCTGGCTGACGGAGCTGTACACGTGCTCCGGCACCAACTTCTTTCAACCGGTCGATGCCGAGCACACCGAGATCAAGATCACCTGCGGCATCGAGATCTATCCGGATCGCGTGCCCGGCGTGCCCAAGCTCATCGTCAAGAGGGCGATGCCCGCGATCGAGGCCATGGTCAGGCAACTTCTCGAGCCCAACCTGACGAGTCTCGCCACCGGCATCAAGGGATATTTCGACGCCCAGGGCAAACCGTCTCTGTAAGCGCGCCAGGAACACGGGGAAGCGGTCATGCGCATTTCAGAATGCTACGCCAAAGGCACCCGCACGTTCTCGTTCGAGTTCTTCCCCCCCAACACGGAGGAGGAGCAGAACGCGCTGTTCGCCACGATTGCCGATCTGCGGCGCCTGGGCCCGTCCTTCGTGAGCGTTACCTATGGCGCCGGTGGAAGCACGCGCGAGCGCACGATCGAGCTCACCGGGAGGATCCGGGACGAGCTGCACCTCGAGGCTGCCGCGCATCTGACGTGTGTGGGGCACTCCCGAGCGGAGCTTGACGAGATCATTTCGGGGCTGCTGAGCCGCGGCGTGGAGAACGTCGTGGCGCTGCGCGGCGATCCTCCAAAAGGGCAGGCCACGTTCGTTCCGGCACCCGATGGGTACCGCAACGCGTATCAGCTCGTGCGCCACCTGCGCGAGCGAAACTCGTTCTGCATCGCTGTCGCCGGATACCCGGAGGGCCATCCCGAGTGCCCGGATCTGGATCAGGACCTCGACCACCTCAAGTTGAAGGTCGATCAAGGCGCCGACGTCGTCATCACCCAGCTCTTCTTTCAGAACGCGGACTATTTTCGCTTTGTCGGCCGCGCACGCGCAAAGGGGCTCACGGTCCCCATCGTCCCGGGGGTGATGCCGATCCGGAACCTGGCCCAGATCAAGCGCTTCACCAAGATGTGCGGCGCCACGATTCCGGTGCATCTGCTCGCCAAGCTAGAGGCGGCCGGCGCCGACGCCGATGCGGTTGAGCGCATTGGCACCGACTACGCTACGGAGCAGTGCGCCGAGCTGCTGAGGCGCGGCGCGCCCGGGATCCATTTTTATACGCTGAATCGGTCACATGCGACGGTAACCATCTTCGAGCGGCTCCGCGCCGGGGGTCTGACGTGACGGCGGCGCGCGGACCCGGCCCGGGCTTGGGCTTGCGGCGGTCGTCGGGAGCGGCTAAGAAAACGCTTACCTCGAGACTGCGTGTGTTGCTGCTTCAGGTGCGTGCTGGTCGCGTGGTCTGCCGCGCGCCCCTGGCGTCGCCAGGGGATGGTCGAGGTCGCCCCAATTCCGACCGCGAGGGAAGGTGAGCTGAGGTAACTCCGCACATACAGTTTGTTTCGACAAGCTGCCAATTTATCGTCCGGCGGGCGGTCATTGGGAGGATTCCATGTTTACAAAGCTCATCGTCCGCAAGCTCATCGATGATCGCAATCTCAAGGGTCTTCGGGAAGTGCTTGCCGAGCTGGCGCCGCCCGAAGTCGCAGAATTGGTTGAAGAGCTCGACGAGGAAGACGCCACGGTAGCCTTTCGGCTACTTCCGCGACACCTGGCGGCCGAGGCTTTCGAGGCGCTACACAGCGATCGGCAACAGCAGCTTATCCGCGCCTTCGGTAACGAGACCGACCGCCTCGCGGGCCTCCTGAACGATCTATCACCGGACGACCGCACGCAGTTTTTCGAAGAGCTTCCGGGGCCGGTTACCCAGCAGTTGCTCTCCCTGTTGTCGCCGAACGAACGGCGTATCGCCGTGCGCCTGTTGGGGTACCCCGAAGAAAGCATCGGCCGCCTGATGACGCCGGAGTACGTGGCGGTGCGACCTTCGTGGACAATGGAGGAGGTGCTGGCGCACATTCGCCGGTACGGGCACGACTCGGAGACCTTATCGCGCGTATACGTGGTCGACGACAAAGGTCACCTCACCGATGACCTTCGCCTTCGCGAGATTCTGCTGTCGCCCCCCCAGGTCCGGGTCGAGGACATCATGGATGGCCGCTTCGCGACGCTCACGGCAACAGACGACCAGGAAACAGCCGTCGAGGCGTTCAGAACCCACGGCTACTTCGCGCTTCCGGTTACCGACAGCGATGGCATGCTGCTCGGCATCGTCACCGCCGACGATGTTCTCGATGTCGCCCACGAGGAGGCCAGCGAGGACATTCAGATGATCGGTGGCGCGGCGGCTCTCGACGAACCGTACAAGAACGCGGCCATTCGCACCCTGATCCGCAAGCGCGCCCCGTGGCTCGTTACCTTGCTCTTCGGCGAAATGCTCACGGCGACCGCCATGAGCTACTATGAAGCACAGCTCGCTCACCTCGTTGTCCTCGCGTTCTTTCTTCCGCTCATCATCTCCAGCGGCGGTAACAGCGGCTCGCAGGCAACGACGCTGATTATCCGCTCCCTCGCCGTTGGTGAGCTGGTCAAAGAGGACTGGTTGCGCGTCGCCTACCGCGAATCGATCTCGGGGCTGGCTCTCGGGCTCATCCTCGGGATCATCGGATTCGGCCGCGTCGTACTTTGGGAACAGGTATTCGGCACCTACGGCGAGCACGCGTTGCTCATTGCCACGACCGTCGGTGTTACGCTTACCGGAATCGTGCTTCTGGGCACCCTCTTTGGGTCCATGCTGCCGTTTCTCGTCAAGCGCATCGGCATCGACCCCGCCGTTTCCTCGGCCCCGCTCGTGGCGACGCTGATCGACGTGACGGGTATTGTGATGTACTTTTCGGCGGCGGCGCTCATCCTGGGGAAGGTGCTGAGGTGACCAACCGCTCACCGCGTCTCGGGTGGTCGCGCCACTGACGTCGACGGCATACCGTGGAGACAGGATCCACCGCACACCATGAACTGGGATGATTGACGGTGAACGTCATTTTCATTTCGCCTAACTTTCCGCCGCGGTACGGCTTCTTTTGTGCTCGACTGAAGAGCCATGGAGCCACCGTGCTCGGCATCGGCGACACGCCGGGCGCAGACGTGCGCGCGGAGCTCGCGGCCAACCTCGACGATTACGTCTTCGTTCGCGACATGCACGATCGCGATGCAATGATTCGCGCCGGGGGGTTGCTGACATTTCGCCACGGCAGGATCGATCGCATTGACTCGTTGAACGAGCACTGGCTCGATGTCGAAGCCGACCTGCGAGCGAGCTTCGGCGTGGTCGGACCGGGGCCGGAGGATCGCCGGCGCAGTCGCAGCAAGACGCGCATGAAGGAGATTTTCCGATCGGTAGGGGCGGAAACGCCGGCGGGTGTGGCAGCGACCACGGCTGCTGCCGTACGCGACT
This sequence comes from Candidatus Schekmanbacteria bacterium, assembly GCA_016188575.1. Lineage (GTDB taxonomy): Bacteria > CSSED10-310 > JACPHN01 > JACPHN01 > JACPHN01 > JACPHN01. Next base: position 15,244 of record JACPHN010000019.1, on the reverse strand, counting down.
TTGTCGTGCGCCATGGACTGCCGGTGCTCTTCAAGCCGGACTTCGGCGTGGGCGCTCAGGGCGCCTTCAAGGTGTCTACGATGGAAGAGCTCGACGGCGCGCTGCAAGCGCTGGCGCCCGGCTATGTCGTCGAGGAATTCGTGGTCGGGACCTTGATCAGCTACGACGGCCTGACGGACCGCGCGGGGGAAATCGTATACGAGATGTCGACTGTCGTCAGCGAGGGGGTCATGGAGATCGTCCAGCGCCAGGGTCCGGTGCACTACTATTCGGTCCGCGCCATTCCGGCGGCTGTCGCCGAACCGGCGCGGCGCATCGTCAAGGCGTTCGGACTGTCGGAGCGCTTCTTTCATGTCGAGGCGTTTCGCACTCCGAGCGGTGGCGTGAAGTTTCTGGAGATCAACGTTCGCCCTCCCGGTGGCTTCGGCGTCGATATGATGAACTTCACAGCCGACGCCGACCTGTACGACATGTGGGCCCGCGTAGTGACCCAGGGTTTCGCGGGTAACGACAAGCCGCCGGAGCCGAAGTACTACTGCGCGCACATTGGCAGGCGACACCACATCGCGTATCGCCGGCCTGCCGCAGCGGTGGTGGCGGATGTTCGCCCGCTGCTCGTGCTGCATGAACCCTGCCCGACGGCGTTCGCCACGGCCATGGGCGACGAGGTCTTCATGGTCCGCCACGCGGAGCTTTCGGCGCTACAGCAGGTCATCGATCACATCGAGCAAACCGCTTGAATGGGCGCGAGGCCGGACGCGATTATCGCGGCGCGAACGCAGCGAGCCGCGTCTCGCTCAGGCGCTGCGGTTGGCGCCGGCCAACTCGACAGCGCGATGAGGAGCATGCCATCGGTGGCAGCAATCGCAGCGGTCGTCAGCGGCGGTCAAACCGCCGCACGCCGGGCAGGTGACCAGAGCACGCGGGTTCTCGGGAGCGTAGCGAGCTAGCAGCGCGCGCGTTTCGATCTCGGGCGCGTTCCCATCGCCAACGCTGGCGCTCGCCAGCACGTCCAACAGACCTGGCAGCGCCTGGTGGGCCCGCAGCAGGGCGAGGGCCTCGCTCGGGCGGCCGACCTTTTCCAGAAAGCGCGCGGCTTTGCCCAAGGCGCCGGCGCTGTCGCCGCTCCCCGCGAGCCTCACAATCCGCTCCGCGAGCGCCGACAACCCCGCACGGGCCTGCTGATCCTTTGCGGTGCAAATGAGCTCGCCCAAGTCATCGAGCAGAGCGTAAGCCAGGCCGGGTTTGGCGTCGACGAATGCGGTCCAACTGTGCAGGGCCTCCGCTTCCCTGCCCAGACGCAGGAGCATGCGGCCAACGCCGCGCTGCGCCGGCACGCAATCGCCGCGCTCCTTGGCCGCTCGCCGGTAGAGCCGTAGGGCTTCCCGCAGGTTACCGCGGCGCTCCTCGTCGAGCGCCACTCTGGCGTTGAGGTACGCGGTTTCCACGGCCAGCGACGTATCCGTTGCCCGCTCAATGCGCGCCACGATCATCTGCGCACCTTTCCAGTTTGCCGCTTCCTCATAGATGCCGCGCAACCGTCCGAGCGCCGTCAGGTCGTTGGGCCTGTGCCGCAGTGCATCCTGCAGGCAAAGAATCGCCTGTCCCTGGCGCCCCAGCGCGAGCAGGTCTTCCGCCACGCTGATCAGGAGACGGCAGCGCTCCTCGCCGTCCATGGCGCGCCGCGTCAGCAGCATTTCGTGAACGTAGCGCGCATGATCGGGCCTGCCGCTCTCGCGCAGGAGGTCGCCAAGCGCGATGTACGGACCGACTTCGCGGATATCCTGGCGCGTGGCGGCGGCCAGCTCCGCGAGCGCGGCCGCGCGATCACCCAGCGTCATGGCCAGGATCGAGGACTGCAGCCGGCGGTTTGGGTCCAGCCGGCGCGCGGCGGCAATGCCGTCCGCACGGCCCGATGCCCAACCCCAGCGATAGCCGATGAGCAGGCACGCTGCAGCCACGGCAGCTCCAATCGCCACCATCATGAGCTCAAACATCATCTTCCCTCGGGTTGATCGGTCTGCGTGGGAGCGGCCGCGAGAGGCGCAGCCTCCGGCCCCGTGGCCTCGGGTGAGTGTTGCGACGGCTGTCGCCGCCACCGGCGGTGCATCCAGACCCACTGCTCCGGTGCCTTGCGGATCGCGTTCTCGATCGTCGCCGTAAAGAAAGCTGTGTAGCGGTGGATATCCTCGGGGGCGACTTGGGCGGCTTCGGGGCGGCTGGCGAGCAGTGGCGTAGGGGGATCGGCGAGCCCACGTGCTTGAGCCTCGGCGGGTTCAATGCCCGGATGGGCGAAGTACGGGGGGTAATAAACGACACGGTGGAAGCTGCCGCGGCGATCGCGGCCCTCACGATAGCTGAAACCGAACAGGACGGGTGCTCCGGTCATGAGGGCCAGCAGTGCCGGCCCCCCCGGAGTGTGGGCAAGCTTGCCGAAAAACGGCACGAACTCGCCGCGTCCGCCGAGATCCTGGTCCATGAGGATGCCCACGACTCCGCCCGCCGAGAGAATCTCGACCGCGGCGCGCACCACGCTGGTTTTTTGATCGCGCTCCCGGAGCAAGCTCCTGGCGCCGAAGTGCTCCCGCACCTGCAAGAAACGGCGGGTAACGCCGCTGCTCGCGTTTTCTCGGGCGATCGGATACAGTGGCATGCGTTGCGCCGCCCAGGCGCACTGGATCTCCCAGTTGCCAATGTGTCCGGTGATGTAGAGAGCGCCGCGTCCGATCGCCAAGGCGGCGTACACGTGCTGCTCGCCGTCGACCCGGATCCGCGAGTTGACCCAATCCTTGCCACCGTGCACCAGGTGCGCGAACTCGAGCCCACTCCACGATAGATGCTGGCAGCAACGCCTCAGAATCGCCTCGTGCTCGCTCACGGAGAGCTCGGGGAAAGCGATCGCGATATGGCTCATTGCCTTGCGGCGCTCCGCACGCGCCAGATGAAAGACCGCAAGGCCAAGACCGCGACTCATCGCATATCCCCAGCCCGGCGGGAGCCTCCCGAGGAGATCGCCAAGCCCGAGCAGGACGTCGAGGCCCACGTGAGAGACGCGCCGCGCCAAGGATCCTCGTTGTCTTGTCTGCACGATCTCACTCCGCCGGGTCGCGGCCCGGGAGATACGGAACCAGAGCGTCCGCCCATCGGCCTTGAGACCGCAAGACGAGCTCGACAACCTCGCGCAAGACCCCGCAACCGGGGGGGGTGCGAGCCACCCAGTCCGCGGCCTTACGGAGGTCCTGCCCAGCCGTGGCGACGGTAACGGCGAAGCCTGCTCGGCGCAGCGCGGGCAGATCCGGGAGGTCGTCGCCGATGTAGGCAATTTGCGAAGAATCGAGGCTGAGCGCTGCCGCGACTTCGGTGAACGCCTCGCCCTTGTCCTGGATACCGGCCAGGAATGGCGAGACGCCGAGCTCGTGCGCGCGCTGGGCTGATGCCGGGTCGGAGCGGCCGGTGATCCAGCCGACGCCGATCCCGGCCCTGTGGGCAAGCTTGACGGCCAGGCCGTCGGCAACGTGAAATGTCTTCGTGATGGCGCCATCGGGGAACTGGGCGAGGTGCCCCGTGGTCAGCACCCCGTCGATATCGCTCAGAATGAGGCGCACACGGGCTGCCTTCCGCCGCTTTTTCTTCGGCAAGCCTCCGATCTGCCGAGCCGTCAAATGATCCCCTCCCGAATGAGGTCCTGCAGCTTGAGCACTCCCCAGGGCCGGCCGAGCTCGTCGGCGATGACGAGCGCGGTGATGACGTAGCGATCCATCACGGGAACGGCCTCGGCGGCGAGCACATCCGCGTCGATGAGCTTTGGCCTCCGGCTCATGACCGCCGACGCCGGGAGCTCCAGCAGGGGACGGGCGCCCTCGTGCTCGGACTGGCGAATCGCGCGCCGCAGATCGCCGTCGGTAATGATGCCGGAGAGCTTGCCGTCGCCATCCACGACGACGGTCATGCCGAGAGACTTCTCGGTAATCGTCACCAGGACGTCGCGCATGGGGGCCGCCTCCGGTACGACCGGCAGGGCCTCACCCCAGTGCGCCAGGTCGCGAACCCGCAGCAACCTGCGGCCCAGGCGGCCGCCCGGATGGAAGTTGGCAAACTCCTCGGGTCCAAACCCGCGACGCTCCAGTATCGTCAGCGCCAGCGCGTCTCCCAGCGCCAGCGCCGCCGTCGTGCTGGCGCTGGGCGCCAGGCCGAGCGGACACGCCTCCTGCTCGATGCTCACGTCCAGCACGACATCGGCGAACTTGGCCATGGTTGAGGTCGTGCACCCGGTAAGGACGATGACGAACACGCCCCAGCGCTTGAACACGGCGAGAAGATTCAGCAGCTCCGCGGTTTCTCCGCTGTGGGACAGCGCGACCACGGCGTCTTCGCGCATCACCATGCCGAGGTCGCCGTGAACGGCGTCGCCCGGGTGCAAGAACAACGCGGGAGTCCCTGTCGACGCCAGCGTCGCCGCCACCTTCTTGGCGATGAGCCCGCTCTTTCCCATCCCCGTGACGATCACGCGCCCGCGGCACTCGTACAGGATCCGCACGGCGGTCTCGAAGCGATGATCGAGGCGTGGGATCAGTGCCTCGATCGCGCGCGCCTCAATCTGCAGAACCTGTCGCGCTCGGGTCAGCGATTCGTTCATTGTTCACGCTCTCTCCCCCAAAACGGCTCGCGACCGCGGCACGTCACAAGGCAGGCCGGCGCTGGGCGGCAGCGGCCAGGCAGGCGCCGACAAAGTCGCGAAATAGAGGATGGGCGCGGCGCGGTCGCGACCGGAACTCGGGGTGGAACTGGCAGCCGACGAACCACGGATGATCGGGGATCTCCACGATCTCGGCAAGATCCCGCTTTGGCGTGCGCCCGGAGACGATCATGCCCATCTTTTCAAACAGCGCGACATAGGCGTTGTTGAGCTCGTACCGGTGGCGATGGCGCTCCTGGATCTCCCCGACAGAATAGGTGCTCCGGGCGCGCGTTCCTTCTCGGAGCTGGCACGGCCACGAGCCCAGCCTCATCGTGCCGCCTTTCTCGTTCACGCCCTGTTGCTCCGTCAGCAGATGCACGACGGGATGCGGGGTCTGAGGAGAGAACTCGCTCGAGCTGGCCTCCTGGAGCCCACACACGTGGCGCGCGAACTCGATTATCGCAACCTGCATGCCGAGGCAGATTCCGAAAAACGGAACGTGAGAGCGCCGAGCATACTCGATGGCGCTGATCTTCCCCTCGATTCCACGTTCTCCGAAGCCACCGGGGACCATGATGCCGTCAAACGCGGAGAGGCGGTCGGCCAGGCCGGTCTGATCCATGGTCTCGAGGGTTTCCGAATCGATGTACTCGAGGTCGACGCGGGCACGATTGGCCACGCCGGCGTGCACAAAGGCCTCGTGCAAGCTCTTGTAGGAGTCCTTGAGACTTACGTATTTGCCGACGACGCCGATGCGCACCGCCGCATCGGGCTCCTTGATGCGCCGCACCAGCTCCTTCCAATCCGTGAGCTCGGGCTCGCCGGCATCGAGGTGCAAGTAGCGAACGAGAATGCGGTCCAGCCCCTCTTGGTGGAGGAATAGCGGCACCTCATAGATGGACTCGACATCCATCGCGGTAATCACCGCCTCCTCTTTCACGTCGCAGAACAGTGAGATTTTCCTCTTCAGCTCGAGCGGAATCGGCCGATCCGTCCGGCACAGAAGAACGTCCGCCTGAATGCCGACATCGCGCAGAGCGCGCACACTGTGCTGGGTGGGCTTGGTCTTGACCTCGCCGGCGGCAGCGATGAAGGGAACGTAGGTGAGGTGAATGTAGACGACGGTGCCGGGCGGCAGGTCATGCCGGAATTGCCGGGCTGCCTCCAGAAACGGGAGACTCTCGATGTCGCCCACCGTGCCGCCGACCTCGATGATGGCCACGTCGACTCCATGGGCGACGGTGCGAATCCGGTTCTTGATCTCGTCAGTAATGTGTGGGATGACCTGAACGGTGCCGCCGAGGTAATCACCCATGCGCTCACGGGTGATGACGCGATGGTAGATCTGCCCCGTGGTGGCGTTGTTGACTCTGCCCATCTCGACGTCCGTGAAGCGCTCGTAATGGCCGAGGTCGAGATCGGATTCGGCGCCGTCCTCGGTGACGAAAACCTCACCGTGCTGAAAAGGGCTCATCGTGCCGGGGTCGATATTGATGTAGGGGTCGAGCTTCAGAAACGTGACGGCGAGGCCGCGCATCTTCAGCAAGTAGCCGATCGAGGCGGCAGCCAGCCCCTTTCCCAGGGAGGAGAGCACTCCTCCCGTGATAAAAACGAATCGGGTCATCAATGATGCTCTCCGCAAGCCAGGAGCGGGAGAAACCGCTGAGCGGTCGTTGCCGGAGGGTCCAAGCCGCTCCACCCGCGCATATTGCCGGGCCACACCTTATCCCGGGGACCGAGAGATTTCAATCTCTAGCCGGCGACGGGGTCGAGCCACAGATGCCGGTGAGCCCGGGGGACGCGCGCGGCCGGTATTGCGGAGCGAGCCTGAAGTCACCGCGGTGTAGGCGGCCAGCGCTCGCCGTCAGATACTCGAGCACCTCATCCATGGCCTCATTGATCGCGCGGTACTGCGCCGGCGGCGCGCCGCTGAGCTCCTCCTCGGTCTGCACGAACGGCCCGGGAACGAGCTCGTCGCGGCAGTTTTCCATGAGCAGGCGAGTGCTGGCGGGTGTCGTCTCGAGGTGAAACTGCAGGCCGATGACGTGTTGCCCCAGTTGAAAGGCTTGATTCTCGCAGCCCTGGCTGCGGGCGAGCTGGACGGCTCCGGGGGGCAGGTCAAACGTCTCGCCGTGCCAGTGAAAGACCGTAAGCGAGGGTGGAAAGCGAAAACACGCCTCCCCGGTCGCCGCAATCGCCTCCACCGGAAACCAGCCGATCTCCTTTACGGGATTGCGAAACACCGGTGCCCCCAGCGCGCCGGCAATCAGTTGTGCTCCGAGACATACGCCCAGCACCGCGGTGCCATTTTCGATAGCCGAGCGCACGAGCTGCTTCTCAGTCACGAGCCACGGGAGCTCGGCCTCGTCGTTGACGCTCATGGGACCGCCGAGCACGATCAATAGGTCGATCCCGGTGATCGCCGGCAGTGGGTCCTCGGCAAACATACGCGTAACGGAGAGCTCCGTGCCTCGTCGCCGCAGCCACGGCCCCATGCTCCCGAGCCCCTCGAAAGCGACATGTTGCAGCACGTGAACCTTCATCGTTCGCTCCCGTAAGGCGTGTCACTCTCTGACGAGGCGCACCAGGTGGCTCAATTCCGGCAGGATCAGTCGCGTCATCGCGGTCTCGACAGCGGCGCGCGAACCCGGCAAGGCGAATACCACCATCTCGCCGATCAGGCCGGCGTCGGCCCGGCTGAGCATGGCGCGTGCGCCGATTTCAGCGTAAGACAGGGAGCGAAATAGCTCGCCAAAGCCGGGCAGCGTTTTCGCGAACAGACCGGACAGGACGTCGCAGGTGATATCGCGGCGAGAGAACCCGGTCCCGCCGGTAGAGATCAAGACCTCGACCGTGGGCGTGTAGGCGCTGAAGCGCGCGATCTCGGCCTGCAGCGCCGCGGGGTCGTCGGCGATGAGCGCTCTTTGGGTAACGGTGTGTCCGGCGCCGAGTAAGAGCTCGACGATGCGGTCGCCGCTGGCATCGGTGGCGAGAGTCCGCGTGTCGCTGAGCGTCAAGACACCGCACGAGACGGGTCGCTTTTCTTGGCCGTGAACGTCCCTGGTCATCGAAAACCTCCGCCTTCAGTGCGCCGCGCGCATGACCCGGACGCGGTCCGGCGCTTCCGCGACGATGACCTCGGTCGCGAGAGCGACGAACAGGCCGTGCTCGACGATCCCGGGAACTGCCGCAAGCCTGCCGGCCAGGGACACGACGTCGACCTGGGTGGGGAGCGCACAGTCCACGATCCAGTTACCGTTGTCGGTAACGAACGGCGCCCCGGCAACGAGGCGCAGCGCCGCCTGCGGGCTCACCTCCTGGAGGCGCTTGCGCACAAAGCTCACGGCGAACGGCAGCACCTCGATCGGCACCGGGAAGCTCTCGCCGAGTCGGCTGACGCGCTTGGCGCTATCGACCATGATCACCACGCGATCGCTCGCCGCTGCGAGGACCTTTTCGCGCAGCAGCGCGCCCCCCCCACCCTTGATCAGGTTCAGCTCGGGATCGACTTCGTCGGCGCCGTCGAGGGTGATATCAAGCCTCCCATCGGCCGGCAAGTCGCCGACGTCCAGGCCCGCCTCTTCCGCGAGCGCTCGTGTCGCTTCTGAGCTGGCGACGCACGACACTGTCAAGCCCTGCGCCACTTTCTGCCCGAGGAGCTCGATCAGGTATTGCGCCGTCGATCCTGTTCCCAGACCGACGCGATCTCCGTCCTTCACAAACGTTACTCCGAGCGCCGCGGCGGCTCGCTTGCATGCTTCCTTCACGCCCCTGCTCCTGTCATCTTTTGGTTGTCCAGGCGGCGACCGCGAGCCGCTTCGAGGGCCGGCCCGCCCTTCGTCACGAGGCCGATTCGGATCCACTCCAGCGCGGATCGCCGACAAGCACCACGCGATCGCGGCCCTCGGATTTTGCCCGGTATACGGCTTCGTCCGCCATGCGCACGAGGTCCTCGGGATCTTGCGGCAAGGCGGTTCCCGTCACCACGGCCACGCCGACCGAGGCGGTCGCCCGGATCGTGTCGGCACCGCCCGGCGCCGTCGTCGCCGCCGCGTCTTCGCTGTCGCCGGTTCCATCGGCCGCCACTTCAATCCTGCGGAATAGCTCCACGATGCGATTCCCGAGCTCCACGGCCGTCGCTGCGTCGGCCACCGCCAGGAGCACGACAAACTCATCACCGCCGTAGCGCGCGACCACGTCGCTCTGGCGCACCTGCTGGCGCAGCGTGTCGCCGACTGCCTCCAACACCCGGTTGCCAGCGACGTGGCCGTACCGATCGTTGATCTGTTTGAGATTGTCCAGATCGATCATCAGGCATGCCAGCGTGGCGCCGGCCCGCCCCGCTCGTCCGTGCTCCTCGCGAAGTCGCTGGCGGAAGTAGCGATAGTTGTGAAGCCCGGTAAGCTCGTCGCGCACTGAGATCTCGGACAGCTTTCGATTGGCGGATTTGAGCTGCGTGGTCAGGCGTCGCATGCGCAACGCCGCGTCAATGCGGGCGGTGAGCTCTTCGCGAATGAAGGGCTTGGTGATGTAGTCGTCGGCGCCCGTGCGGAATGACCAGACCTTGTGCTCGGTATTGCTGCTCGCCGTCAACACGATCACGGGCGTATCGTGGAGCTCGGGGTCGGCGCGCATCTCGGTGAGGAGTTGCTGGCCGCTCAAACCGGGGAGAAAGAGGTCGAGCAACACCAGGTCGGGTCGGAGGAGGCGGGTCTTGGCAAGGCCGTCGGGTCCGGTCACCGCCGTAGCGAGGCGGTAGCGGTCGCCGAGGCACCAGCTCAGGAGGTTGCGCGCGTCGTCGTCATCCTCGACAATCAGGATGAGGACCTTGTCCAGCCCGTCGGCATGTTCGGCAGGGCGCGCCGGCGCCGCGGCGGCGGCGGGCTCGCTGTGTGCCCCGGCCGGCGCGATCGGAAAGAGTAGTCGCAGTGCCGTCACGCCGTCGCGCTGGCGCTTGACCTCGAGCCGGCCGCCATGTAGCTCGAGAACCTCCCGAACCATGGGCAGGCCGAGTCCCACCGCAGAAGGAGCCGGGCGCAAGGGAGAGTTGGTGGGATCGAAGAGCTCATCGAGCAATCCGGCGGGTAGCCCCGGTCCCGTATCGGTGATCTGTAACCGCACGAAGGATCGCGCCGGCGGTTCGGTAGTGAGGTCATGAACCGTTTTCAGGCTGACGGCGACCTGACCGCCCGGCGGCGTGCAGTCAATTGCGTGGGAAATCGCGGCGACGATGGCGCGCGTTACCTTGAGCGCGTCCGCCTCAATCACGGTGACCGGATCGTGCGGCCGAAGGTGCAGGCTGAGCCCATTGGCCCGCGCCCGAAGCTGCAGTCCGGCACACAGCTCGGCGACCAGGTCGGCGAGGTCGACGGGCACCGGCCGGAGCTCGGCGCAATCGAGCCTGTCTACTTCGACGGTGCGGCTGACGTGGTTTCTGAGCTCTTCGAGGCTGATTGCTACGTGACCGATTTCGGTGGCCACTCCAGGCGCCAGAGACGACTCTGCCAGGCGATCGAGCCGCCGTCTGATCAGGCCGAGCTGCGCCGCGAGCTCCTGAGAAAGGCTGCCGAGCAGCTCGGCGTTGCGTACCGCCCAGCGCCGCAGATCGCGGTTCTCGGCCTCGAGCTGGGCGCTGCGTTGTGAGAAGACTTCCAGCATGCGGCGGCGCTCCACGCGGGATTCCTGGTGCAACTTGAGCAGTGCCACGGGCGCCGCGACAAGCCGCGCCAGCGCGCGCAGCACCTGCTCGTCGTCGGAGGAGAACGTCCGGGCGCGGCCGGACAATCTCGCCGTGACCGCAGCCCCGCGTCCGGGGCCGCAGACGGGAACCACGAGTGCCGCGCGATAGCCGCTCGGTTCGATGTGCTCGCGCACCGCCGACAGCACGGGGTGATCGAGTAGATCATCGATGCGCAGCGGCTCTCCGGACACCAAGACGTGCGCGATCTCGGGATAACGTTCCGGCAGGAGCACGTGCCGCGCCGCTTCGGCGCAGTCGCTAGTGGCAACCACGCGGTACCGATCACCCTCGGAGATGACGATGCTACACCGGTCGGCGCGGAGCAACACGGCGATCCAGCGCGAGAGCCGCTGCAGCACCTCGGCGACGTCAAAGCCCGCGGGCATCTCGCCGAGGATCTCAAGAACCTCGGCCATAGCCTGCTCGGTCAAAATCGCCACGATGTTCCTCCAGCTCGCCCCCACCAGGGCCGCCTGCTGCGCCCACACTCGGAACGGCGCCAGACGTTCCGCTCCGCACCATATATCACGGAGGCCACCCTACGTGCACTTCCCGCGTTCCCCTCGAATCCGCCGCCTGCTTGGGCTATCGTCGGCGTGGATGTTTTCACCTTCACCCCGGCGAAAGCCGGGGCCGAGGCTCTGGCGCACCTTGTCAGGATGCCGGCTTTCGCCCGTATGACGATAACGGCGCCATGGCATCGCGCAAGTGGGCGATCCGGGTTCCCTTCGCGCGGCGCCTCCGAGTTGCGTGGCGATGCCGAGACCGCGGCCCCGTGCGATCAGCGGCAGGCAGGGCGCACGCGGTATGGCGGCGTCACGCGCCAAGCCGCCCGCGGAGCACCGCCAGACCCGGGAGATCGATTCCGCTCAGCATGTCCAGGCTGGCTCCACCGCCGGTCGAGACGTGGGTCAGGCGATCGACGACTCTTGCCTTCTTCGCCGCGCGGGCGGTGTCGCCGCCACCCACCAGTGACACGCACGGGTGTTCGGCGATCGCTACGGCAACTTCAAGGGTGCCGCGATCGAACGGGGGCGTCTCAAAGACCCCCATCGGTCCGTTCCACAGCACTGTCGCGCTTTCCTTGATGAGCCCGACGAACTCGTTGATGGTGCGTGGGCCGATGTCGAGCGCTCTCCAGGGATCGGCGACCTCGTCCAGCGGGACAATCTGGTAGGGCGCGGACGACGAGATCTCCTTGGCGATGATCCAGTCTGTAGGCAGGTGTAGCTGCGCGCCATCTCGCTCCGCGAGGATTTCCCTGGCCACGTCCAGTGCCGCGATATCCACCAAGGAGGCGCCAACGGGCAGTCCCTGGGCACGCTGAAAGGTGCAGGCCATGCCGCCACCGATGAGGAGGTGGTCGGCCAGCTTGCGCAGATGCCGGATGGTGCCGATCTTGTCGCCGATCTTGGCGCCGCCGAGGATCGCCACGACAGGCCGTGCCGGCTCGTGCATCGCCTTCTTGAACGCCGCCACCTCTACCTCGACCAGCCGTCCCGCGACGCCTGGCAGGATTCCGGGGACACCGGTAACCGACGCGTGCGCCCGGTGGCAGGTGCCGAAGGCGTCATTCACGTAAAGCTCGGCGGGCGCGGCGAGTGCCCGTGCGAGCTCCGGGTCGCACGCTTCCTCGCCGTCGTGAAACCGCAGGTTTTCGAGCACGAGCACGTCGCCCGGCTGCAACCTGGACGACCGCGCGAGGACCGTTTCGCCGATGCTGCTCGGGACGAATCCCACCGGCCGGCCCAGCAGCGCGGCGAGCCGATCCGCGATCGGCTTCATGCTGAGCGCCGGGTCGGGCCTGCCTTCGGGCCGCCCGACGTGCGAGGCGACGATCAACGCCGCGCCGCGCTCAAGCAGCCAGCGCAGCGTCGGCAGCGATGCCGCGATGCGCCGCTCGTCCGCGACCACGATCGCACCCGCAGCGTCCCGCTCCAGCGGCACGTTGAAGTCTACTCGGACAAAAATTCGCTTCCCACCAGGAGCGAAGTCGCCCACCAAGTCGTCAAGCGTGCGCACGTCCATCTTGCTACCTCAGCTTGGGAGAAAGTCATGTCGTCGTGGCGGCGCGCCGGCGTTTCCAGCGCGTTCCGGCCGGGGTGTCCTCAAGCACGACCCCGGCGTCCAAGAGCGTATCCCGGAGAGCATCCGCATCTTTCCATCGCCGGTCACGGCGCGCCGCTTCGCGCTGGCGAACGAGCCCAAGGAGCTCGGACGACAGTTCCTCGACCGGCGGCTGAAACACCCCAAATATGTCGTCCAGCTTGCGCCAGAGCCCAAGAACTGTGGCGCGGTCTTCCGTGCTGACGCCCGACTCGTCCAGGATCCGATTCATCTCGCGCACGAAGTCGAAAACCGCCCCGAGTGCCGTCGAAACCCCAAGATCCTCATCCAACGCTTCGGTGACGTCCTGTTCGGTCTGTCGCACCGCATCCACAACCCGGTTGCTGCCTGCCGCCGCCGCCGCCGCCGTTGCCGGCAGCTCGACGATGCGGCGGTGAAAATCCGCCAGGCGCTCGACCGCCGCCGCGGCCGCATCGAGAGCGTCCATGGTCAGGTTGAGCGGTTTGCGGTAGTGCACAGAAATGAGCGCGTAGCGGAGCGCGCGGGCCGGGTACCCCCGCGCCAGCAGGTCGCGAAGCGTGTAAAAGTTCTGCTTCGACTTCGACATCTTCTCCTGGTTCACGAGCAGGTGCTCGCTGTGCAGCCAGTACCGGACGAACGGAGCGCCGGTGCATCCCTCGGCCTGCGCAATCTCGTTCTCGTGATGCGGGAAGATGTTGTCCACGCCGCCTGTGTGGATGTCGAACGAGGCGCCCAGGTACTTCATGCTCATGCTCGAGCATTCGATGTGCCAGCCGGGACGACCTGGCCCGAGCCGGGTTTGCCAGACGGGCTCGCCGGTCTTCGGCGCCTTCCACAGGGCAAAATCGCGCACGTCTTCCTTCTCGTATTCATCGCAATCGACCCGCGCTCCCGGCTGGATACCGTCCATATCCATCCCCGAAAGGCGGCCGTAGCCGGGAAAGGTCGAGATGCGGAAGAATACCGAGCCGTCCTGGGCGTACGCATGACCGTTCGCGATCAGCTTTTCAATCTGCTCGACCATCTCCGGAATGTGCTCGGTCGCCCGCGGGTACTGGTGTGCGCGCAGGATGCCCAGAGCATCGATATCTTCGAAGAAGGCCTCGACATACCGAGCGGTGAGCTCGTGCAGCGGGATTCCCTCGGCATTGGCACGAGCAATGGTCTTGTCCTCAACGTCGGTGATGTTCATGACGTGGTGGACGTCGTAGCCGCGGAACTCGAGGTAGCGGCGCAGCAAATCTTCGAAAACGTAGGTGCGGAAGTTGCCGATGTGGGCGTGGTCGTAGACGGTAGGCCCACAGGTGTAGAGCCCCACGCGGGGAGGAGCGATCGGGACGAAATCTTCCAGGCACTTGCCAAGGGTATTCATGAAGCGAAGCATCGATACCTCGATCCGGCGCCGGTGGCCGGAGTGCCGGGTGCAGTTAGCGGTGCTAGCGGTCGGCGGTCGGCGGTCAGCGATCGGTCCCCGTCGGCCGCGGCAAGGCAAAGGGTAACCACTGCCTGTCGCGGTGTCAAGGTGACATCCTCTCCCGAATCCACCGCCTTTTCGATGTCGACGCGACAGCGCCCCGCTGCGTCTCCCTCCCCCCGCCGCTTGCGGGGTGGAGGGCGGACCGCGGCGGGCTCGCCGTTCTTCCCCTCTGCTGGCCTCCCTCCAGTGAGCGGAGAAGGGTTATTGCCCGCTGCCATTCCATATCCGAGCGCGTATGCGGAGGGGAGGTGGGCTTTCAGGGGTAGGCATTTCGCGCGGTGCTGTCCCACGCTGGCTCAAGATCACGTCGCGAAGCGATAGTCCGATCCGAGAGAACCGCCAGAAATCCATGCGTCGAGTGCAGTGGGGACACCACCGCGGCTGGACGCGACCGAGGGGAAATCTCCCGCGGGCCGGTGGCTATAGGAAGCCGTGAGCCCTTGCGCCGCGCGGCGCTGCGAACGACAATCACGAGCAATCGACCCTGATTGCTCAGAAGGGTGGGATGCCGTGGCGCGCAGCATTCGTCTGTCTCTGATTCCATTTATAGTGGCGCTTGTCTGCGTTTTCGTCGTGGTCACCGTGCCGGGAGTCGCGCGCGCCGCGGGCGATTAGTTCGAGGCGGGTGATTTTTCGGCGCTGCCGTGGCAGAGAAACCCGCAGGATGGTTGGCAGGTGGCTTCCGGTGACGCGGCAGATGGGGTGTATGCGGCGCGTTCGGCGCCGCTCGCGGACGGGAGCGCGGCGGTGCTCGCGGTCGAGCTCGACGCCGTGGATAGGGGCGTCCTATCCGCTAACCGCCGGGATCTGGACCTTCGTCTGGAGCTATGAGAAGGACGCCACGGGCAGCGCCGGGGGCGACGCGGTGTGGATCGACGCGATCGACCTGCCGGCCTGGGCGCTGCCGCCAACCCCCACGGTGACCGGGACGCCGACGGCAACCCGCACGCCGAGCGCCACCCGCACCGCGACGGCGACCCGAACCGCGACTGCGACCCGCACCGCGACGCGGACACCGAGCCCGACCCGCACCGCCAGCCCCTCGCGAACCGCGACCCCGACCCGGACCTCGACGCCCGGTGCGACCAGGACGGCGACCCTCGGCCCGAGCGCCACTTCGACTCGCACGCCGACCCAGCCGCCGACCGCGACGCCCACGCCAGCGATCACCCCGCCGTTCGGCGACACCGTCATGATGATCCTGGCGCCTTTCCTGCAGCTTATCGACAGCGCGCCGCGCGCGATCCGCCTGGGCTGGAAC
>JACPHN010000246.1 GCA_016188575.1 Candidatus Schekmanbacteria bacterium | reverse complement strand
GCTGGCGGTCGGTCGCCGGGTGAGGGCGCTGTATCCGGCCAGAAATGGCGAGCGGGTGCTGGCGCGGGTCGATGATCCCTTTCTGGCCGCGCTCGTGACCCAGATCACCGCGGGATTCGGCGGGAAGGTGGCCCTCGCGCCACGGCTGTTTCTGCGAGAGCTCATCGACGTGATGGATCGGGTGGATCTTCACGAGGCTTATCAGCCGTCAGCGCATTACCGGCTCGAGCTGGACGACGGGAAGCTTACCGACGAGGAGCTCGCCGCCAGGCACGGTCGGCCCCTCGAGCCTGCGGAGGAGGCCTCCAGCGAAGCGGCTCCAGAAGGCACCACAGCCGCCGGCCATTCCCCGGACCCTGGGGCGGCGAAGGGTCGCAGACTGGACGGTTAGCCATACCCGGAATCGAGCGGCTCCATCCTCACCTGCAGCATGCCATTGTCCACGACCTCGGGTGGCGCTCGCTCCGTCCGGTCCAGGATCTCACCATCGATGCCGCCCTGGACGGCTGCAACGCGGTCGTGCTGGCGCCGACGGCCGGGGGCAAGACCGAGGCGGCGATCTTTCCCATTCTCTCGCGCATTCTGACAGAGAACCCCCGCCCGGTTGCCGCGCTGTACGTGTGCCCCATTCGCGCCCTCCTGAACAATCAGGCGGAGCGACTCCGGAGCTACGCCCGGATGGTGGGGCTCGAGGTCTTCAAGTGGCATGGCGACGTCAGCGACTCCCGAAAGCAGCGTTTCCGCGCTTCGCCGGCCCCGCTGCTGATGACCACGCCCGAGTCGCTCGAGGTGATGATGATCAGCGCCCGCACAGACACACGGGAGCTGTTCCGGGACCTCTCCGCCGTGGTGATCGACGAGGTCCATGCCTTTGCGGGAGACGATCGGGGCGCTCATCTCGCGGCGCTGCTCGAGCGTCTCTCCCGGCTCTGCAATCGGGACATTCAGCGCCTTGGCCTGTCCGCGACGGTCGGCAATCCCCACATCATCGGGGAGTGGCTCCAGGGCTCGAGCCGGCGGCCCTTCCGGCTGGTGGATCCACCGCAGCCACGCGTTCAGCTCGACCTTCGCATCGACTTCCGCGCGGACCTCGGTGCCGCGGCGCCGGGTATCTCCGAGCTCGCGCGGTACAAGAAGAGCCTGGTCTTCGTGGAGAGTCGGTCCAGAGCAGAGCGGGTAGCACACGCACTGAGCGGATCGGGTGTCGAGGTGTTCATCCACCACAGCTCGGTCAGCCGGGCGGATCGGACACTGGCCGAGGAGCAGTTTGCCTGCGGGCAAAACACGGCCATCGTCTGCACCGCGACGATGGAGCTGGGCATCGACGTGGGTGACCTCGATCAGGTCATCCAGGTGGATGCACCAGGAAGTGTCGCGTCGTTCCTACAGCGCCTTGGTCGCACGGGACGGCGGGCGAACACCCGGGCGAATTGCACCTTCTTCTGTCTCTCCCCCGAATCCCTCCTTCAGTCCATGGCGCTGGTTCGGCTGGCGGAACGGGGCTGGGTCGAAGAGGTACGCCCCGCATCACAGGCGTTGCATGTGCTCGCCCATCAGGTGATGGCGCTGACCCTGCAGGAGGGCGGGATCTCCCGGCACCGGCTTTTCGGCTGGGTCAATGCTGCGTTCCCGTTCTCGAACGTGCGCAGCGAGCGTCTCCAGGAGCTGGTCGACACCATGGTCGCCCGCCAGATCCTGTACGAGGCGGATGGGCTGCTGTCGCTCGGCGCGCGCGGCGAGAAACTCTACGGCAGAAGGAGCTTCTTTGACCTGTATGCGGTCTTCACCGCCCCCCCCATCATGCGAGTCCAGCACGGCAAGGACGATGTGGGATACCTCCAGGCCATGTTTGTCGCGATGCACGATTTCACTGAAGGGCCGTTATACATTCGACTTTCCGGGCGTGCCTGGGAGGTCGGCCAGATCGACTGGTCCAAGGGCATTCTCCATGTGCGACCGGCAGAACATGGGCGTGTTCCGAGCTGGCTCGGCCAGCCTGATTCGCTTTCCCCACACCTGTGCCAGGCAATAATGGAGGTACTGCTCTCCGCCGACGATCGGGAGGGGACGTGGCTAACCCGCTCGTCGGTGCTCGAAGTGACCGAGCTGCGAGAGTCCTACGATGGGCTCCTTGCGGCTGGCACCGCGCCTCTTGAGGAGCGGCCCGATGGCATCGTCTGGCACACCTTTGCGGGGGGAGGGGTGAATCGTCTCCTGGCCGTCGGGCTCGAACAGGGCTGTGGCAAGAAATGGACCGCCGGAAATCTTTCCCTCCGGTGCAAGGACGCGGCCCTGACGGAAGCGCGTGCGGCCGTCGAGGGGTTGGCAGGACAGCATTGGGAACAGGTGGCAATCCGGGCTGCGCGAGGCATGGCTCGAGGAATGGTGAGCAAGTTCCAGCCCTGTCTGCCTGCGGACGCCGAGAACCGACTGCTCGCGGAGCGCCTCCTGGACCTTCCCGGTACGCTGCGATTTCTCGGCGGCATCCAGGTCGGAGGTGTGCGCCTTTCACCTGGCCCCTCAGAGACCGGTTTCGTGGCAGGCGGCGATTCGGAGCCTGTTTCGATCGCATTCCGCCTCGCGAATCCGCTCCGGTCGGCGATAACTCCGAGGAATCCGGTGGAATGGATCAACACGCCGGCAGCTCTTGGTGCCGTGTGCGATGTCCTCGTCGGCCAGCGCCACATCGGACTTGGCGTGGAGACGGCGCTCGATTTCGGGACGCTCTGCCTGATTCAGATCGCGACGCCGCGACGAAGCTACCTCATCGATCCTTTCGCTGTCGGTGGGCTGGAGCCGCTTGCTTCCGTGTTTGGCAGGCCGCGACCCGCGAAGGTCATTCACAGTGCTCGATGCGAGCGTCGGGTGCTGGCGGCGTGCGGCCTCGAGCTGCAGGAGGTGATCGACACCCTGGAGCTTTCGCGGCGTGTGCGAGGTGAGGATGCGCGGGGAGGTCACTCGCTGGCGATGGTGTGCGAGCGTGAGCTGGGTGTGGCCCTCGACGAGACCGAGCAGACTTCCGACTGGACCCGGCGACCGCTGACCACGGAGCAGCTTCGGCATGCGGCTCTGGATGCGGAGGTGCAGTTGGCGTTGGTGGAGAGGCTGGGGGGAGGGGGAGATGACACTCAGGCAGGCGCTTGAGCATCGGGTCACGCGGATCGCGGCGGAACGGTCGCGCTTGATCGGATCGCTCCCCCCGCTGTCCCGCGGGCGAGGCAGGTGTTACCGGTGACGGAAGCGGCGCGCAGCAGCGGCGAAGCGCGCCGCCGGCAACTTGCCACGGGCAGGCGGTCTCCCGCGGCGTGCGCGGCCGCGATCGGGCAAGGCTGCGACGGTGTCGATCCGGAATTCCGGACGAAGCTCAATCGATTAGCATTCGCCAAACGATGCATGGCAATCGCTTTTCCGCCTCGTTTCTCGTTGTTCAAGTGGGTTCAATCGGGGGATCGCCCGTCGATAGACGCCTCCGCAGGAGCATGACATACCCCCATGAATAGCACGATGAGCAAAAAGTCGTCCGTGTCCTCGTGCGTCACAGCTTCTCGACCACGGGCAATCCGCGGCGCGGGGGGAGGGAGGGTGAACACACATGTCGCTGTGCTCTACCTGGCTACCGCAGAACAAACTTGTCAATAACGGCGCCGGGGTCAAAGTGATGTAATAGTAAATAATCGTCCCACCCGTGTTCTCCTTCACAAACAGCGATTGAGGATTCATTCATGGATATTCCTATAACATCGTCATTGTACAATGATTCAACAATGCTAATCCACAAGCTTTGAATATCTATTGTATAGAATACAATATTTGTGAAATCACTACTGTATGGATCTGTTTGGATATAGAAGCTCGTGACTATAGGATTTCCTATCGATATGCGCTCAGCCATATCAATTATAAATGAACTTTTTTTGTCATATTTAGCATCATGTGTTGAATTTGTACACAAAGCCTTGTCATCTTCTCTTCTGCAACCAATTAATCGTTTCATCACTTCTTCCACTACCTATATGTTCTATGTTCTATGGCTTCCGCGCGCTTCCTCAAGCATGAACGTCCGCAGGCCGAGCACTAGCGGACAAGCGACTCGGGCCGACTAGTTGCTTTCGGCTGTTGATGGATTTATGGGAGTTTCCTGATGAGCCCTCCCAGGCAGCGGCCAAGAATCGTGGTACAAAAGCATTTTGTGCGCCTTCTACCGACGTTTCTCAGGTCAGATCCCCGGAACCCATAGTGAGCCTCACCGATTTCTCGGCGGTGGCCACGGACCCTGCCAGTTTTCAGGTGGCATACGCGGTGGCCGTCTATTTTCATCCCCTTTTCTCCTCCACGATCTGCTTTGTTTCGCGCCTTCCCCTCTTGGTGCTTGTGTTTCGTGCTTGGCCTTGCTCCCTTCGTATATTCTGTCGCGGGACATACGTCTCCTATTCCTTCGAGAGCATCGCCGATATCGTCGGCGTCCTGCGTAAGAATGTAAACACCAAAAAATCCCAAAAGCCCCAGTCCCACACCCGGCATTCCCAGGGAGTCAGGGCCGCCGCCACCGAAACCCATCTCTGTCGGATCGGGCGCATACCCGGCGAACGTAGAGTAGGCCCGGTGGATTGCTCCACCAGGCCTACTCTACGTATTCCGGACCGACACCGTTTCCCGCCCTGATCGGCGGTTTCCGGCCAGGCCCCAGCGAGAGATCCTCCGCATGCGGGGCCGCAAGAGGTTGCGGCTGCGATCGCACGGTGTGAAGTGCGGGACCGGCATACGCCACAGCTTCTGGCCGATAGGGTAGAGAGTCGCGACCCGGCGTCGCTCGCCGTTATTATTCGCGCACTGTATCCTAAGGTCTCGGATGACACCCATGGTCTTCGTCTTCAACAACGCCAAACCGTCTAGCAAGATCTATCCACATCATGCCATATTTCTTATCCCTACTCACGCCAAATCCAAAATATATGCAACGTCCAACTTCGTATATAGACGGTCTGTCACCAAGCAATGCCGCTTTTGTATATAGTTGGATAGCTCGCGCTCTGCTTTTCTTCACCCCCATACCCTTCTCATAGCAAACAGCAAGATCGTAGGATGCTGGCGCTATACCTCGTTTATCTGCCTTACGTAGAAATGAAATGGCCTTATCCATATCCATCAACACATTGTGTCCATGCAGGTACCAGGTCGCCAGTGCATAAGTTGCCCTTGCGTCACCGAGTGCATGTGCCTTGGTTAGTAAATCAAGTACTTTGTTTATATCTGCATTATCCATACGAACTTCTTTTAGCGCTACTTCGTACAGACCTTCATCTTTTAGTTCAGTGTTCATCATAATAATCCGGTGATTCTGGTATCTCAGACTGCTTAGGAGGCCATGGACCCTTGTGACCAGGCTTCCCCTCTTGGTGCTTGTGTTTCGTGCTTGGCCTTGCTCCCTTCGTATGTTCTGTCGCGGGACATACGTCTCCTATTCCTTCGAGAGCATCGCCGATATCGTCGGCGTCCTGCGTAAGAATGTAAACACCAAAAAATCCCAAAAGCCCCAGTCCTACACCCGGCATTCCCAGGGAGTCAGGGCCGCCGCCACCGAAACCCATCTCTGTCGGATCGAGCGCATACCCGGAGAATCCGATGGTATCCAAGTTGTTGACCGGATCTTGACCTACGTACGCGAAGAGATTTACGTCGCCGCTGTCGAAAAGTTTCGGGTCCCGAGCCGTCCAGCGCCCCACCGCCGCGTCGTAATCCCGGGCGCCAAACCGCACCTGGCCCGTCTCCGGGTCGTAGAGTCCGCCCGCGAACCCGAACGGCTGAAACCCCGGGTTGGTGTCTGCCAAGACGCGGCCCCAGGCGTCGTAGTCCAGCCGTTGCGCCACGGCCCCGCTCGCGGCGTCCACCACCAGCCGCACGCTCCCGAGGTGGTCGCTCAGGATGCGATAGGTCGTGCCGTCGCGCACCATCGCGTCCGGCACGTGGGGACGGCTGGCGTAGACGAACACCGACACCAGGGCGCCGCTGCCGTCGAGCTCTGCCACCGGCTCCAGCGCGTCCTGGTAGAGCCACGCCCGTTGCAAAACCCCGTTGATCTTCTTGCCAACCCGCCGCCCGACGCCGTCCACCTCGTAGGTGATCGCCGTCCCGTCCGGCAGCGACACCGAACGGAGGTTGCCGAGCACGTCGTACACATAATCCGTCATCCCCTCCGGCCCCGTCTTTCCGGCGAGCTGCCCCGCGGCGCCGAAGGCGTAAGTCATGTCTCCGGATGAGACCAGCCGATCCTGTCCGTCGTAGCTCGCCGCGATCGTGCCCCCGGGCGTGGTTTCCGACGTTCGGTTGCCGTTGGCGTCGTAGGTCCAGCTCGCCGCGGGTGCCCCGTCTTCCGTCACTGCCGCGAGCCGCCCTGCCTCATCGTACGCGTAGGCCACGTCAGCCGTCTCCCCCTGCATTGTCTCCTGCCTGGCGGTGATCCGCCCGAGGTCGTCGCGCTGATAGCTCACGGCGTAGATCGCGTCGCCACCCGCGGACGCCGAGTAGGAGGCCAGGTCTCCGTAGCTATCGTAGGCATAAGTGTCCGTGACGCCGCCAAGCGCCGTGCTGCTCAGGAAACCCGTTGCCGCGTCGCGCGCCAGCGCGAGCGAGCCGGCCCCGGTGAGCAGCCCGTCGTCGTCGTAGGTGTACGCGGTCTCGCTGCCGCCGTTGACCCGCCGCGAGGTGACCCGGAAGTCATCGTTCCAGGTGACGGCGACACTGCCCGCCACGGTCCCGGACCAGGTAGCGGCAAGCGGCAGCACCCCGTCCCACGTCACCGCGAGAGCGGTGCCGTCAGGGCCAGCGATCCCGGCGAGCCGGCCGGTGTCGCCGTCGTGGGTGAAAGCGATCTCTCTGCCCTCGGGAAGCTCCAGGCGCGCGAGGCGACCTCCGGCGTTGTATCGCAGGTCCACCGCTCGAGCTTCCGCATCGGTCACCGTTTCCGCACGACGGTCGAGATCGTAGCGCGCGGTGGTGCTCCAACTGTTCGGGCCGGGTCCGGCGGTCGCGTCCGGCGCCGGGGGGTCGTACGACGCCGGCAAGTCCACCGGCGTGTAGGTGAAGGCGTGCGCCTCCCGGTCCGGCGGCGTCACCGCGGTCACGTTCGCGCCGGCATCCCACGCGAGCCCGATCGCGCCGCCACCGGGAGCCGTAACACCGAGCGTCCTGCCGACGAGGTCGTAGGCAAACGCCGTGACCCGTCCGAGCGGATCGGTGACCGACGCCACGTTCCAACGCGGATCGTAGGCAACCGTGGTCGTCCGCGTGCCCTGGCTCACCCCGGTCAGTCTGCCCTGCGTGTCCCACGTGAAGCTCGCGGGCAGCACACCGGCGCGGGACGACTCCACGACCCGCCCCTCTCCGTCGAGTATCACCGTCGCCGTCCGCCCCAGTGGCGACGTCAGCGTCCACCGCCGTCCCGCCGCATCGTACACCGCCTGCCAGGTACGACCGCCGATCGTCGCGGTTTGCCGCAGCTCGGTAACGCTGAGCGGATCTCCCGAGTCCGCGAGCGTCGCCTGCCGGTCTATGGTTACTACCCGCTCGCGACCTCCCGGCGTGCGCGCCGCG
>JACPHN010000249.1 GCA_016188575.1 Candidatus Schekmanbacteria bacterium | reverse complement strand
GAGGGAGCCCCTCAGCGAGGACTTCAACATTGCCCAACACGTAGAACGGCTCCTTCCAGGCCGCGCAAGCCTGGCGCAGGCCATCGAGCGTAAGATCCATCTGCGCGTTGTGAGTCGGGCTCTCGCTCAATTCGTCCTCGTCGTCGGCGGGAACATAGCGATCGACCGCCGGCGGGCTGATCGTGTCCAGCATGTTCGTTATCTCCCGATCAAGAGGAGTGCTGCCATTCGTGGGCAAGGCCGCGGAGAGGTGCTCCACGGAGCCTGCGCCCGGTGGGGCCAGCCGCTTCTTGTGAGCATAGCGCGCCGAAGAGCTCAGGGGAAGACTGGGGGGGGGCGCGGCGTTTCAGCCCATCTGCGCATCGCGATTCTCCAGCTCCGCCAAGTATCGCAGCTCGGCGATCAGATCGCCCGCGCGCGGCAATCTGTTGGCCGGATCTCGCGCCATGGCGCGCCGGATGGTCGCGCAATACCCTTTCGCAAGCGCCGGGCTGGCATCCGCGTTCTGCGGAAAAGCAGCCCCGGGTGCGGCGCCGCTCAATGGCGGGAGTGCTCGAACGTTTGCGAGACCAGCAGGGTCTCCTTCCCGAGCAGGCCGGCTTCGATGGGTCCAGCGCGATCGCGACGGCGGCGGGAGAGGTTTATCCAACGGCGCGGGGAGCGCGTGACATCAACGACCTCCGGCGGGCTCTCGAAAAGGTGCGCGCGCAAGTGGAAAGGGCGGCCTGTCGGGCGATCGAGGAGCTCGACTGAGTACGGAAGCGCTGCCGCCAAGGACCTCTGCGGCCGACGCCGAGGGGAAGCTGGAGGGGATGCTCGCCGCCGCCACGATGCGTGAGCGAGAGGCCATCTACCGCGCCCACACCATCGGACAAGCTGTCGAGCGAGCACATCAGGGGGCGCTCAACGTGATCGATCCTGTCAGCGGCCACCCCAATAGCGTTGACGGCGCGCGGGCAGTCCTCGTCGAGGTGGCCGCGGAGCTGCACGAAGTGGGGACGACGATGGCTCGCGAGGCGGCGCGCAACTTCCTGTCGGTGGGTGACGCCCTGGTCCAGGAACGTCAGGCTTATGTCGAGGTAATGCGTCGGGTCGCCGAACGAGAGCGTGTGCGGTGGGAAGCGGTTGAAACCGCAGCCCGACTCTGGGAGCTGGACCGACAGGAGCGTGCGGCCACCTGGCCTGGCACTCGCGAGCGTCTTCATTGCGACAGGGCCACACTCTGGGGAAAACTCACCGACCGAGCGTAGCGAGGTCCAGGGCAGCGCCCAGAACCGAAGGCGCCAGGAGTGTTCCCGAGTCTCACCGGCGTACAGGCGGGGCAGATTCTCCGGAGCCTCTGCGTTGATTTCCGCAACGTGCTCGCCGCCAGCAGGCCCGTCGTGTGGCCCAATGGCCGGATCGCTGCCGTGATCGCCCCGCAGAAGCGCATGAGCAGCGGTTTCCTCCATCTACGCGTCGCCATGCTCAATCTCACGCCACTCGCGAACGGGCACCGCAAAGGCATAAGCCCCCATGAGCTGCTCACCGGAGAACGGGGCGGCGACTGGCTCGACGAGCTGGGCTACAGCCCGCGCGCCCAGCGAATCCAGACCTTCAAGCGACTCGGGTGGCTGCACATGACCGCGCCGTTTGCTCCGACTTGGCGCCGCAACTAGGCCTTGCCGGGACCGTTTCACGACGGTCGTCGCCGGCGCCGTCCGCGGTCAACCCCGGCGCCGAACATAAGGTCAAGCTCGCCTGAGGCGCTTCGACCTGCGCACGCAGCCGGACCGGTGAGCTCACTACCCGACGCCGCCAGACGCGTGCCCACTTGCCACTTTTGACCACATTCCGCCGACGCCAGATTTTCGGCTCGCCGCCGCAGGCGGCGGCGAGCCCCTGATCAGAAAAAGGTAAGGTCAAAGGATCCAAGAGGAAAAGCTCAAAGAATGTATGTGTTCACCCTCCCTCCCCCCGCACCTCGCCCACTCGTTCCGCAGCGATGCCTCATCCATTCGTCAGCCGGTCTGAAACCCTGCCCTGCAACGCGTGCTGCACATTGTCGCGCCTGCACGGGCATTGCGGCGCGATGAATCGCGCCGCTACGGTAACGCGAAGAGCGTAGCCGCGTGAGGATCAGACGATGGACCGGCCACTTTCCGATGAGATAAAACATCTAACGCGAATCTGGCCGGGAAATTCCTGAAAAACCGGCCATAGTTGCCATAGATACGGACATCTGCGCGAAAAGTGGCCGAAAACGGGGCGAATTGAAGCGAATTGGCGGCCAGAAGCGCCTTAGATGTTTTATCTGCGGCAAGTATGGCCGGTCCGACCTCGAGTCACCAGACCCCCCGCTGCCACCCACTAACCACCGCATCCAGGCAGTCGCGCCGCTCCGCCTCCGTCACCTGCGGCGCGCCCGCCGGCCGCAGGGTATCACCGGCGAGCCGGCGCTTGCTCTCCAGGAGCTCCCCGAGACCAATAAAGAGCCTTCATCGTTGCGGAACGAGTCGGCCTCGGATTGTCTGTGGGCGAGAATACTTTAGCGGTGGAGCGATAACACGGGCGACTTTTTGCTAGTCGTGCTATCCATTGGGTTATGTCGTGCCCCTGCGAAATCCCTTGGTATCGAGGCCTTTCCGAAAAGCTGCGGCTCGATGTCGTGAGCTTGCAGCCGCGGCTGCTCGCGGGCCTCGTTGCCAGCTTCGATGCGCTCCGCGAGCAAGCTCGACAGCTCGTCGCGCTGGTTTTGCAGCAGGGCGCCGAAATCAAGAATCTGCGGGAGCACGTGCGAGAGCTGCGGCGCCGCTTGGGGCTGAGCTCCAAAAACAGCTCCAAGTCTCCATCTTCTGACGAGGGTTATCGGCTTGAGCACCCGATAACCGCATGGCTGAGCGATCTGGCGCGACGGGGGGCGTACGCGGCTGTGCGCGGCACGTTGTAGAGGGTGCTCGTGACCTGCCCGAGGT
>JACPHN010000250.1 GCA_016188575.1 Candidatus Schekmanbacteria bacterium | reverse complement strand
GCACGCACGATAGCACGTCGCGATCCGGAACGCTCGTACCACCCGTGGCGACCTCGCAACCGCGTTGCCCGTGGCGGGTCATGTCGCCATGCTGAGGTCACCAGCGGGCCAACCTGCGGGCAACCAGGCAGCCCCACGAGCAAACCGATAACGCATAGCCATCGCGTTTTCCCCGGTTGAAGGCGGCCCTGGGCTCTTTGAAAACACGCTCCTGACGCGGCTCGCCGCATGCCGATAACCCTCCATTGGCCTGGCTCAGTGTTGTGTTCGTCCTCCAGGGATCGTGATACCGCCTTACGTGGCGCCGGGTCAGCGGCAGCTCCCGGAGGTAGTTTGCTACCGCAGGGCGCTGTCCGCTGCAACCGGCTGTTCTGCCGCGCGGATCAGCGCGGCGGAACAACCGGGCTTTGCTCGGCGCCCCGTTCTTCCGACGCGCAGCGTCGGAAGAACGCTCGGCTTCAGCGGCGGTGCGTAGCGCCGTCCACTGCAAGCCGTTGTTCTGAGGCGCTGGCATCGGTGGCGGATCGGGACTGCTCGCCCTCGGCCTTTGGCTGAGTCACATACTCCTTGGCGCCTGCGCGCTGCCGTTGCATCACATCATCACAGATGCGCCTTACATCGAAGTCGAAACGAGCGGACAGCTTCCGCCGAACGGCCCGTACTTGTTCGGCGACCGTGTCCTTCATGATGCGTTGACCTCCAGCAGATCCTCGGGTGTAGCGATAACCGGCGCGATGTGCCCGGCGTCCTCAAGAACCCGCACAATGACCCGCCTCTTCGTGACATTCGCGATGTGCTTGAAATTCCAGGTCACAAGGTACTGCATGCGATGGAGGCTGGCCACCGCAATGTGTAGGGCATCGCGTGGCGCTTCCTGAGGCAGCGCCCCCGCATGCAGGAGTCGCAGCGCGAGGGCGCTGGCGTCCGCCGTAACCTCCAGGAGCGGAAGAGATTGGACCAGCTTCAGGCGACTCGCTGCCGCCAACGGATCGCCATCACCGGCTTCCTCGAGCACGAGCTCCGAGACAAACAGTGCAGACTTCCCCAGCGATGCGTCCCACCATTCCCTCGTCATTTCTTGTCTGGCGGCTATCAAAAGGTCGCGACTCGGCCGGGCGGTGAGGTAGCTCATGACGGTGGTCTCGACGTAGATCGACGCTTGGGCTTCAACCTCCTTTGCCACTGGTTACCCGCCTATGAATGAGCTTGTTTTTCCATCGATGGCCTCTCATGAGTTTGCGGCAGAACGGGGCGCCGGGTCAGCGGCAGCACCCGGAGGTAGTTTACTACCGCAGGGCGCTGTCCGCTGCAGCCGGTTGTTCTGCCGCGCGAATCAGCGCGGCGGGACAGCCGAGCCTTGCCCGGCGCCGTTCTTCCGACGCTGCGCGTCGGAAGAACGTCCAGAGTGAGCGGCTTCGGCCCACGCAATGGACGTGAAAGTAAGATTGCGGCTGGCGGGCCGGAGTCCGCTCCACCGCCGAGTTAGCCGTCGGTTTAGAACGTGACGCAGAAGAACCGTATCGCTTCATTCTTGGGACTACGTTCCCACTCTTCGGACGCGCGCATGATCGTTTCGCGACAAATCGCTGCGACTTCCGCAGCAGCTGCCTCGCGGAGAATCACCTCGGAGACAAAAAGCTCAACACGATAATCTCCGACTTTTCACCTGATAGGAGAATCGCGTGTCCGCTCGCCGCAAAGATCTTTCGACATCCGACGGTATTCAGATTAGCGCGAAGATAATCGCGTTTCCAGCCAACAACCGTGCCCAAATCGCCCGCGAGGCCGGGGTTTCGCGGCCAACGATTCATACCATCGGCCGTAAGGGGCGCCACGCTCTGGAAGCCGCCCTGGCAGCCGACTCCACCCCACCTCCGCTCAGCCCGGATGGATTCTGGCTCTGGGTGGATTGTGGCGCCTTGAAACGCGCCATCGTCGCTCTCCGCGCCATCACCGGAGCCACCCACGCGATGATCGTGGCCTTCTTGATCGAAGTCTTCGCCTTGCGGATTTCGGAAGAAACGCTCCGACAGGTCATCCGTGAGGCCTATCAGCGGGCCTTCGACTACCGGCAGAGCGTGGATCTGCGCCAGGTCGAGCGCGCCTGCCTCGATGAGATGTAGAGTTGGGGACGGTGCGAGCTGACTGGGGTGGATGCCGCACTGGTTCGCCGATCAGGCCGAGGCCAAGGGTCGCATCGCTCCTGTCGGGGGCACTCGTCAGTGCTCGGGAAGGTGTAAAGGACATTCTGCCGAGGCTGAAAAACAAGGATTGAAACTCTTCCGCGGCCGGGGCTTTCATCGTGCGGTCGGGGCTGGACCCGGCGACCCGGAAGTGACTGGCATGGCGGCTTCGCCGGTGGTACCCTATGAGGCATGATTCAGGAAGCTGACGCGATCCTGGGCCGTCTACCCGAGCTATTGCGGGCGGCGCCGGAGCGCCGCTAGCGTTTCTACGAAGGGCTTGCGGAGGCGCCCCCACCGCGCCGCGAGATGGAGCGACTATTCGTCGAGCTGGCGGCGCAACGGGAAGAGTCGAGCGGCTCCTCGTGACGCTCGCGAAGGCTCCCGAGATCACCAAAGCAGCGCTCGTCCCGGTATTGTCGCGCGATAAATCGCGAGCCTACGCTTTGCGCGAGGCCGTGGCGGCGCGATTCATCGGGCCGAAATACGGGTGTGGGCGCGACGATGTGCATCACGCGTGTCAGGCCGAGGTTCGGGAACCCTCCGACCGCCTGCGGCGGTGGGCGCCGCCCTGGACCTCGCTGCGCTCGGTTCCGCGGCAATTCCGCCCTGCAGGACGGGGACTTGGACCGGCCTACGAAGGGATGAACGGCGGCGCTGGCCGCGGTAGGATGGAGCAAACCGGGCGTGCCCAAGGCCCGGCAGTCCACGGCAGGGTAACGGAGCGAAACATGAAGTCAACGCACAGCGAGGGGCCACGGACGAGGTGGCGGCAAAGGTCCGTTTCGACGTGCGGCCTGCTGGCAGCGCTGATCCTCATCGCCGGCCCCGCGCACGCCGGATTCAAGGCGGAGCAGATGCGGTATGCTCGGGTACGCGCCGCGTACGACGCGGACTATCGGCGCCTGGCGCGCGCTTTCTCGCAGGTGCAGGCGACCTTTCCGCCGCGCGCGATCTACCTGCGGGCGTTCAAGGTTGACGCGCGCTGCGACGAGCCGTCGCGTGGGCTGCTGGGCGCGCTCTGGCGCCGGTTTTCCGGCGGCGGTGGCGAAGCCGGCGACCAGGGCGGCGGCGACGCCGGGGACGCCGTCGCCGGTCCAGGATCCTGCGACGGCGGCATCCTCGAGCTGTGGGCCCCGGGCACCAGGGCGGCGCGCCACGAGCTCGTCGCGGCGTTCCCGATCTGCGCGGCCTCGGGTGGGCTCGGGCCCAAGCGCCGCCGCGGAGACTGGCAGGTCCCCGAAGGCCTCTATGCGATCGATCGCTTCAATCCGGTGAGCAGCTACCACCTGTCGCTCGGCGTTACCTATCCGAACGCCGCCGACCGGATCCGCTCGCGGGGGCTCGACCCCGGAGGCGATATCTTCATCCACGGCAAGTGCGCCTCCATCGGCTGCCTCGCCATGACCGACCGCGTCATCACCTTGCTGTACATCGCCGCAGTCGAGGCCCGGGAGCAGGGTCAAGCGCGCATCCCGGTGCACATCTTCCCGACCCGGCTCGAAGATGCGAAACTCGCGGAGCTGGCGGCCCAATACGCGGCGGAGCCCGAGCTTGTCGCGTTTTGGCGCGAGCTGAGGCCAGCCTATGAGGCGTTTGAGCGGACGCGGCTGCCGCCCAAGGTGACGATCGACGCATCCGGGCACTACACCGTCCTGGCCGCGTCGCCAGGCGCGGGCCATCACTAGCGTGGGGAGCGCTCCGGCCATGCGACACCAACGGGTAATCATCAGCGCCTCGCGGCGAACGGACATCCCGCGCTACTACGCGAAGTGGTTTGCCGCGCGGCGAGCGGCCGGGCTCGCCGCCTTCCGGACCGCGTTCGGCACGCCTGGAACCGTCTCGCTCGCTCCGGACGATGTCGTCGCCTACCTCTTCTGGACACGACATCTGGGGGCGTTTCGCGATCAGATCCGGGCCATCCGCGGTGAGGGCACACCGGTAGCGGTGCAATTCACGATCACCGGCTACCCGCGCCGCCTCGAACCGCACGCGCCGGGCCTCGCCGCCGCCCTGCGCGACTTCTGCCGCACCAGCGCGGAGCTCGCCGACGCGCGCGCCATCCAGTGGCGCTACGACCCCATCGTGCTGGCGGATGACCTGGACCGCGGCACCCACGAGCGCACTTTCACGGCAATCGCGCGGACGCTTCACGGCGCTACGCGAGTCGTAAACACGTCGGTTGTCGAACCGTATCTACGAACCATCCGCCGGCTCGGTGATCCCTCCGCGGCCGTCCGCGCTCCGGATCCCTCGCGGCATCGCGCCGTCGCGCAACGCTATCCGCACCTGCGGGTGTGGGGTGAGGAGGGGCGTGACCTGCTGCGGACGCTGGCGCAGATCGCCGCGGAGCACGAGATGGAGCTGCGCGCCTGCTGTAATCCGGAGCTCGGGCTGCCGCCCTCGACCTGTTGCGGCGTCGAGCTGTTCCGGGGATACGGCGAGGCAGTCGCGGACGACATCGCCGCGATCCGCCGCGCTCCATCCCGACCGGACTGCCGATGCGTATCGGTCGTCGACATCGGCATGGACGAGACGTGCATCGCCGGCTGCCGGTACTGCTACGCCGTGCGATCGCAGGAAACGGCACTGCGGAGCTTCAGACGACTCGACCTGACGGCCTCCTCACTGCGCTGATCACGGCCCCTGCCGGGCGGCCGCGGCGCGCCGGCGCCACGCGTGCAAGGCGGCCGTCAGCAGCACCAGCGCAATGGCCGCGCCCAGCGCTGGAACCTGGGGCGACACCTGCGCGGAAACCGAAACGGCCGATCGATTTCCATCGCTGTCGATGGCGACCAGCGCAAAGTAGACCCCCGGCGCAAACGGTCCCACCAGATCCACGGTCTCGGGCTCGCCGGCGCGCTTGGGGGCGGGGATAGGCTCGGTGACGAGCGTGGCGTCCGCGAAGGATTCGGGAACCAGAGGCGACGGTGAGTACCGGATTTCGTAAGTCTCAGCCGGCCCGAAGTAGTCGGAGTCATCGCCGGGCGCGGTGAATTTCAGTGTGACCGCGCTTTCAGCGCGGCCCGTGGCAACCAGATCGGTCACGCGCGCCGGCGCAACGTTGTCGAATAGCGCCGTGCCCGCGGCATCCCCTTTGAACATCGGCCACCCGCGGGTGGCGCTGCGCGGTCCACCGCTCAGCGCGTAGAAACTCGAGGACTCGTACGTCGGCACCGCGATGTCAATCACGCCATCGTTGTCGATATCGCCCACCGCTACGGAGGCGCGAATGAGCCCGTCGGCCTCGTAGGACAGGTCGTCGGCCACCTCCACTCCCGTTGCCGTCGTGCCGGAGCGAAGAATGCGATAGGTGCGCACCGTGCGGTTCAGTGTGACGATGATCTCCAGGCCGCCGTCACCGTCCAGATCGGCGAGCACCGGGGAGGCGAAGAAGTAGTTGATGTTGGCGCCGAAGAAATCTGTGGGGCGAACTGGAAACCCCGGCAGCAGCGTGCCGTCGCGATGCACCGCGATCAGTTGCTGATTGGTGGGCTCCTCAAAGGGGCCTGACTTCCCCTGCCCGCAATAGGCAACGGCCTCGAGGGTGCCGTCGCCGTCCAGGTCACCGAGCGCGGGGGACGCATGGCAGTGATCTTCCGTGGGAACGTAGAAGAGGCGATTGCCGCTGCCGTCGAAACCGTGCAGCCCCTGGTCGCCGCCGTAGCCGGCGCCGTCGAAAATTCCGGTTCCGACCACGTAGTCGTAGGCGCCGTCGCCGGTAAGGTCGGCGATTGCCGGCGAGGAGGAGATGATCTGATTGAATTGGTTCCTGAAGAGGTGCGCGTCCCGGCTGGCGCAGGATGGGCAGTAGTCGAGCGCGTCGTAGCTCTCCACGAAATGATTCATGAGGAGCGTCGCGTCGTGGTTGAGCGGCAACATGGCGCCACCGGGCTGGGTATTGAACGGGATGATGAACGAGTTGTCGGGATAGGGCGTCGGGGAGGACGCGCTGCCGTCAGCGGGAGTCGCATCCGGATAGCAGTGGGTGGTGACACCGATAATCATCTCCAGCATGCCGTCGCGATCGAAGTCAGCGACGCCGGGACCCGCGGAGATCGTGTCGCCGACTCTGAACCCGGTGGGGTCGTTGCGGATGTCGCACGTCGTGCACTGGTGGTAGGGGTTGGTCCAGATCGACTGGAGAGTGTCCCCCCGCAGCGCGTACACGTGCTCGTTGTAGGAGCCAAAGAGAATGTCGGTATGGCCGTCCCCGTT
>JACPHN010000239.1 GCA_016188575.1 Candidatus Schekmanbacteria bacterium | reverse complement strand
GTTCACGGATCAAGCCACCACAGGCCTACTTGCTCCCGGCCATACCCACCCAACTGCCACGCCCCGTCTGGCCTACTTTTCGCCGGCACACCCCGGTCGTTTTTCGCCAGCGTTGAAGCGTGACCGAGATGGGCCATGCCTTTGAGGTATAACGCACGCAGGTAGTGCTGCGCCGCACTGCCTTTCCCGGTGGCGAGGTCGCAGCGGCCGATTCTGCCGTCGACGGCGACGCTTGTGACCAGGTGGCGAAGCTCCTCAGGGCTGAGGCGCACGGGAGCCGCCGGGCGCGCAGTGCGAAACGGGAGCAGCTCGCGCCCGAGGTCCCGCCGATGCCAATGGCGCTCGAGCAGGAAGCGGGCGAAGGCGCGAAGCGCGGAGACGAACCGGTTGAGCGAGGCGGCGCTCAGCAGCCGGTCCCGCCGCAGGTGATCGACGAAGGCGAAGACGTCGGTTTCGGCGAGGCGCGATGGATAGGGCCCGGGCTTCCCGAGCGACTCGCGGTAGAAGGCGCCGAAGACGCGCAGGGCCGAGCCGTAGGTGGCGACGGTGGTTTCGGCGCGGCCGCTCAGGCGAGGCGAAATGGCGTAGAGACGCATCAACATGCGATCGAAGCGTTGCAAAGCCGAGGGCGGTTTCGAGTTACGGAACCGTTCGCCACCCTCAGCAAGCAGGAGGACGTGACCAGGTACGCTCGCCCTGCAGTGCCAGGTGAGCCAGCCTGGCGGGCTCGGGCAGGCGCCGGCCACGGGCGCAGAGCAGCACGATTTCGATAGCACGCGCCAGCGAGATGCGGTACCCCTGCGACACGTAGACGGGGCGGCAACCTCGTCTGGTGCGCACCGCCGCGCCGACGACCTCGCCCTCGTGAACGATCGGCGCAGTTGCTCCCTCATCGCTTGCCAGGTCCCCGTGCTTGCCCACGAGAAGCGACTTGGCACAGCCAATCGTCGGCAGGTCGAGAAACAATCCGACGTGACACGCCAGGCCAAATCGCCGCGGGTGCGCCAGGCCATGACCATCCAACAGGACCACGTCCGGCGTGTGCCGCAGGCCGCGAAACGCCTCCAACAGCACCGGGGCTTCACGGAATGAAAACAGGCCCGGGATGTACGGCATCGTCAGCTCGCGTTCGGCGAAGGAGCGTTCAACGACCGTCAGCTCTTCGGTAGACCAGATGACGGCGCTGGCACGGCCCGTCGGTTGGCCTACTCGGTAAGTCCCGTCACCACCGGCGACCAGGGCGCAAGAGGCCGGTCCGCCGTCCCATACGAGCAACTCGCGAAGGCGAAGCTGGAGCTGCTTTGCCTCAGACGTCGACATGCGGGGCCAGGCATGCAGCTCGCGGATTTTCATGGCGCTGCCGGCGTGCCGAGCACGACCATGTTGTCCTGGATCTTGAGACGTGTCGATGAAGCGTCAACGATGCCCGACTCGTCCTGAAGCGCGGC
Source organism: Candidatus Schekmanbacteria bacterium (assembly GCA_016188575.1). Classification (GTDB taxonomy): domain Bacteria; phylum CSSED10-310; class JACPHN01; order JACPHN01; family JACPHN01; genus JACPHN01. Next base: position 38,238 of record JACPHN010000239.1, on the reverse strand, counting down.
AAGCCCCGCCCAAAACGCCGGATCGCGAGCCGCCGCGAAACCTTGCGAGCGAACCGCCGTCACCACGTGCGGCTCCAGCGGATTGGCATCGGCATCCGCGCCCGCCGCCGGGCGGCTCGCCGTGTCCTGCAGTGCTGCCTGGCCCGCCGCAACCACGCGGATTGGCGGCGGAGCGAGTGCCAGTACGTTCCATTTCAGCAACTCGAGCAGTGCAGCCCGATCCTGCGCCTGGCCCACCGCGCTTCGCCCGGCTGCCGCGGGGTGCAGGACCGAAACGAAGGCCGGATCGCCCACGCTCCAGTCGCCATCGCAAGCGTAGCGAATGGGCTGAGCGATGATCTCGTCGCGCCGCCACGAAGGCGTGAGATACGGTTTCCCGACGGGAGTGACCAGCAGTCGCCGTCGCTCGCGGTTGCGGAGCTCGACGAGCAGCTCGAAGGGAATGGCCGCGCGGTTTGTCCAGGTCGCGGTGACCACTCTGCACCGACCGTCCGGGCGCGCGGTCGTCAGCGCACGCAGCTCCAGAGCCGTACCGAAGGTGGCAAGGGGCTCGGCCGCAGAGGTGCGGTGCGCATTCTGCCCGGGTTGTGGGGCGCCGGCCCCACCGCGCTTGCCCGCGGCGCGGGTTCGCTCGCGCCCCTCTGCCGCGCGCTGGAGCCCCGGAATGGCGCGCAAGCAGCGCGCATATGCGCGGTTTGCGCCGGCAATCTCGCGCGCTTCCTCGAGGAGCTCCGCCTTGAGGCACAGGGCAGCGGCATCCGGAGCGCCCAGCGATTTCTCCACGGAGTTGAGCGGCGACCAGCGCGTCAAGAATAGCAGTGCTTCTTCAGCCTGTCCTGCACCGTGCAGGCACCGCGCCGTTTCGAGATGAGCGCTACGCCAGCGCCGGCGGGCGCGCTCCGCGCCGGATCGCGTCGAGTGGAGAAGCTCGTTCCACGCGGACTCGCACTGACCGACTCGAGCGGCCAGCTCGGCGCTGAGCCCCATCCCGTATCCATCTTTGGCGATCGCCATCCCCGCCGCGGTGAATCGCCTCAGCACGCCGAGAGCAAGCTCGTGCTCCCCGAGCGCGCGCAGCGCGTCTGCCAGCGCGATGACCGTCGCAGAGGTCGCTTCTCCGTTGTGGATCGAGCCAGCCAGCACGGGGAGCGCCAGGGCGGAGCTGCCAGTCGCCGCCAGCGTCAGGCCGAGAGCCGAGCGGTCGCGGACCAACGCGAGATTGAGGGGCTCCGCGCCATGATTGGCGATGTCCAGCGCGAACGCAGGGGGCTCCGGTACTCCGGCGCCGAATCGCGATTCGGGGAGGTCGACGATCGTGGGGATACCGGGGGCGAGCGTGACATGGTCAGGCGTCGCCGCGGGAATCGCGGCCACCTTCTCGTCCCGGACCGCGCAACCGCCGGACCCACCGGCGGCGAAACGAACGTCGACCTCTTGCGGCGCGTCGCCCATGTTCCACATTAGCGCGAAGCCGATCGTCCGCCCCGGTCCGCCCGCGATGCACAGCCGGCGCAGGGCGCGGGCCGGGATCACGAAAAGCGGGCTCGACCCCGGATCGGAAAACGCGCCACCGTCCACGGCGAGCGCCGGCGCCTCCAAGACCTCCTTCGGGTCCAGTGCCACAGGGTACACGCCGATCTGTTCACGCAGCCGGCCCTGCCCCATCACTCCCGGCCCGTCGCCGGGACCAATGTCCCAGGAGACGCGGTGCACCTTGGCGGTTGCCGCTTGCTCGATGCGCGCCCAGCAGCTCCCTTGCGTCATGCACGCATACACCGTACATGCCGGCGCCACAGTCGCCAGCAGCGCGAATCCCCAGACGCGTCGCGCCACTAGATGAGCTCGAAGTACAGATTCACGCAGTCCAGCGAGCAAACCCACATCGTGCCGTTCGGCGATTCTTCCGCGGCCGGCACGAATACGACGTGCGCCAGTTTTCTGCGACGCTTACAAATGGGGCACAGGCCGAGGATCGCCGGCAGCGCGGAGACTTTCATGGCACCTGGCTCACGAGGAATAGGCGCCGATGCCGTCGATGTCCGGCTCGTCGCGGCTCCGGCGCAGCGCTTCCTGCAGGGCCACGAGGACGCTATCGGTTCCGCTCAGCCCCGTGCCCGGGTAGATCACCACCCCGACGTGAGTGCGCAGCGGCGTAGGCTGTGGCAGCGCCGCAAAGGAGTGCTTTTCCACGCGCTTCTTGAGGCGTCGCGCGACGATTGCGCCTTCGCTCGCGGGGGTATCCACGAGAATGATGGCGAACTCGTCGGGGCCGTGCCGGCCGAGAATATCGACCTGCCGGAGCTCCGCGGCCAGGAGGCGATGCAGCTCCTTGAGCACGGCGCTTCCCACCGTGGAACCATGCTCGCGGTTGATCCCGCGCAGGTTGGTGAGCTGCAGCAGAATCGCGGCAAAGGTTGTCCGGCTCCGGCGGCACCGCTCGATTTCCTCGCCAATACGCACCTGGATGTACCCGTAGTTGAAGGCCCCGGTGACGGCATCGTGGATCACGGTGGAGTAGAGCTTGGCGTTCTCGATCGCCAGCGCCGCGAGCGACGCAAGGGCCTCGATCAGCAGAAAGTCGCGCTTGGACAAGCCGCTGCTCAACGCCTGGCTGTCGACGTAAAGCACGCCCGTAACGGCCTCGCGAATGAGCAGCGGGACGCAAATGATGGTCCGCAGACTGAGCGCGGCGATCGACGTGGTGACGCTCAGCTCGTCTTCGCCCAGGACGTCCGTCGCCCAAAACGGCTTGCCCGATTTCAGGACGCGCGAAACGATGCTCATGCTGACCTGCGCCTCGCCCTCGCGAATGCGGTCACCCGCGGCGCTGCGCCCGACGTTCTGACGGAGGTTTCCCGTTTCGTCCGTGAGAAACACGAAGGCCCGCTCGCCGCGCGTCACTTCGAGCACGCGATCGAGCATCAGGGCCAGTAACTTGCCGAGCTCGAGGGACGATCCCAGTATGCGGCTGGTCTCCAGCAGAATCTCGAGATGCCGGAAACGCTCGTCGGGGCGCATTTCCTCGACGCCAGGGCTGGTTTCGCTCAGGGCGCGCTCGAACTCCGCGAACTCGCCTTCGATTTCGGAGAGCAGATTGTCGACCTTGAGGTCGGGGTCCGTTGGGAAGTCCTGCCCTGCGGGCGGCGTTACTTTCGGCCGTTCCTTGTCTTTGTCGATGCCACTCATCGCCCTTTCACCGTTGTCAAGCCGTTTGCCGAAACGAAAACAGTGCACGCCAGCGGCCTGTGCTGCCGGCGCCCGGGCTCCGCGCGCTCATTCGCCGCGTTCGCAGCCGCCTGCCGATAGCGCCGAGCGACAAGGCAGCGGCGGCGGCGGAAAGCAGCGGCACTGCGGCACCCGCCCGCGGGCTCGCGCCCGGCCCACCGTATGCGCCCTGGTCGTTACGGTTTTCATTACCATTTCCGACCACCCAGGACGCATCGGTGTACTGCAAATTGGGGTCGCCCGCGTCCACGCTAGGGCTACCAACAGGCAACATATAGTCGTGCTGCGCCGCGTCTACGAACAGCCCGGCGCCGCCTGTGCTGATGTTGGCGCCACCCGTGAAGGCACCACAGGCGGAGGGGTTTGATTCCGTAGTCGGACAATCGAGGCCGCAAGGCTGCCAGTAATCGTCGCCAAAACCTATCGGCTTGGACGTCGCGGCCGTGGAATGGACGTTGTTGAACTCGACAATCGGGTCCGGATTCCCCAGAAAGCCGGCGTCACATCCAATGCCGAAAAAGGTGTACTCGGAGAAGATGTTGTTGCGCACATCGGGAAGCGCCGTGCTCCCCTTCAAGAAGAGGCCATACTCGCCGCCGATGAAGGTGTTGTTCACGATGCTCGGCGAGCAATCCTGGACGGTGATGCCCGCCTCTTGATTGTCGAATATGAGATTGTTCTTGACCACCGTAGACGCGTCGCCGCTCGTATAGATCTTGATTACGGAACCGTCTAGCTGCGCCGGATGGTCGCGGAGCAGATTGTTGGCGATCGCCGAGTGGGATTCGCCGGAGGCCCAGATGGCGTGGTATTGATTGTTGTCGAAGCTCGAGAACGCAATGTTGACGTTCGGAGATTCGGCAGTGCCGTGGGCGTCGTCCGCCAGCACGCCGACCTTGGCGTCACGAATGGTGACGCCGCGCAACGTCGCCTTGCCGCCATCGCGAATGGCGATGCCGCCCCAGTCGCTTGGCGTGCCATTGGAGGAGAAGACGATGGCGCCTCCCGTCGGATCGTCGGCGAGCAATTCGCCGCGTACAATAATCTCCCAGCAGTCCGGGAGGGTTTCGTTGTCGGCGGTCCCGGTCGGGCACTCGGCCCTGGCCGCGACCTGGATGCGCGTGCCCGGAGCGATAATGAGGCGATCTCCGGCGTTGACGGTATAGTCGGAGCTCAGCGCTTGAACGCCGGACCAGTTGGTGTCTGCCGCGCTTGCTGGATGAGCCATCCAGAGCAGAAAAGCGAGCGCAGACCAGACCGCGAAGGCGGCAACATGCCGCCGCGTCCCGATGTTTCGCGCGAACCTCCGGTCCCGAGAAGCCATGATCGATCCTCCAACGCTAACACGACAGCGAACCCGTTCGTCGGCCCCTTCATACAGCGGTTCGCAGGCGAGGGCAACGGCTCCCGCCCTCACTATCTGCTCCGCCGGGCCTTGCCCGGAACGCTGGCGTGGCGTGGTTGGTCAACATGGTGGACATGGAGGTACAGGTGTGACATTGACGTCTCGCATGGCGGTTGCTATGCTTGGCCTGTAGCCGCGTAATAGAGCAAAGGATTGAAATGATAGCATTGGCATGATTATTGCTCATTTGGAAGAACATGCCGTACCTGCGCCTTGCCTTCATCAGTCTCACCGCCATCGCCACCATCCTCGGAGCCATCCTCTGGATAGCCCCGCGCAGGCTCCAGGCAGATCCGCATGCCCTGCCTCAGCGCCTCCAGTCAGCCCAGGTATCCGCGGAGCTCCCCGAGCGCCCCGCACGCCACCTGAATACTGGCGTCGACAGCCGCGCCCCGGCTTCGGCTACATCCGTGGCAACAGCATATCCAGCCACCCGCAGCAAAGACCGTCCTGTGGCCACGCCCGCAAGTACCCAACCTTCGCCATCCCCAAGTCCCTTCTCGCAGACCGAGTGGGAACTGTTCGAAGATACCAAACGCCAGGCCGAGCAGCTCCAGGCGGAGACCCGCGGCATGCTCGACGCCTTGGCGCAGGAAGGCGCCACGCTCGGCGCCGATGAAGTGCACGCCATCGAGCAGCGCCTCACCGCCGCTCCGGACAACCCGCACGCCCGCGTCCGCTTGCTCGGATACTACGCCGCGCATCCCGGCGGCCCCGGCGACTGGGACCACCGCAACGAGCACCTGCTCTGGCTCACCGAGCACCACCCCGAGCTGCCCTTTGCCGGCTCCACCTGGGGTAATCTCGTCTATGGCGACGACCCGCTCGTCTATGAGCAGGCCGAGCGCCTCTGGCACACGCACATCAACGCCGCACCAGACGATCCGCGCATCGCCATCAACGCGGCGCTGTTTTTCGCGGGGAGCGATCCCCGTCTTGCGAGCCAATTGCTCGCTCAATCCACTGTGGACACGAGGAGACCTTCATGAGAACACGTGGCGCTGTTGCGCTCGGAGCTGCTGTTTGGCTATCGCTCGTTGCGGCAACGGCCTTTGCCGGCCCCCCACCGATCAAGGACAACGTGTTCCTGCGCGGTGCCAGAGCCGGTTCTGGCACGGCCACCATGCGCTCGGGCGACGAGGCCGCCACCGACCTTGCCAGCGCGCCCACCGTCTTCCAGGTGCGCGTCCTGCGCTGGTATAACAACGCCTGGTATCCGTGCAGCGGATGTGCTGTTCTCGTGTACAGCCCCAGCGCCTGGCTCGGCACCTATACCACGGACTCAGCAGGCTACCGCAACATCGCCGGTGCACAATACTCCGCCACCAAACCGTACCTGATCCTCGCCGGTTGGGCCGCCGCGGATCACTCGTGCGATGTCAACTTGAACTGGAAGAACACCTGGAGCGGGCAGCTCAACGCCGGGGTGCGGAAAGCCAATGCCTGGTCCGTCACGGTCTATGCCAGCGAGATCAAGGGTATTTCTGGATATAGATGGACCGATCTGACACCGCGATACGGCATTCCGTTTGCGGATGGCGTATATGCCGATCCAAATAATAGTAAGACGTGGATATTGAATCCTATGGGCTTTGAGAACTTTCTAGGCTATGCAGGGAGCACGGTTGCTTTCAAACTTGATGGAAAACCATATACGGCGCAGCCTTATGATACACCAAAAATCATCGGACCACAAAAAGTTGCAAACTATCACGTTTACAACGAGGAAGACACGAACCCAATGTCTGTGAAGGATGTTATCATTGCTACCTGGTGGGCAACAGATGGTGAAAGTGTTGGCGGATGGAGCATCAAAACATGCGCATCACTTAATATACCGTACACAGACGAAAAGATATACAACATTGACGGCATTCTAATAAAAACAATTCGCCATTATAGAGATGGTTATGACGATGAACCACAGATATGGGGTGTTGACGCTCTCCATCCAAACTCAAAATTCCTTGAGCGCGCTGAAAATCCGGGCGAAACCGGTTCCATTAACTCCGAATGGCAACGGTGGAGACGTTAGCGCGAATCGAAGCCGAGACACCAAGTAGCATCGCGAGCACCGTCCAGGCGGCGCTGACCGGCACCCGGGGCAGCACCAGTGCAGCAGCGGGATCGATTTGCCCGTAGCCGCTCACGCCGTCGAAGCCGGGGGCCTCGAGATCGGCAGCGGTGCCCGTCAGCAGCGCCTTGATGTCCACCGTGTGCACAAAACCTTGCTTCTCCTGGACGAGCGCCGCGATTCCTGCCACCACCGCGGCGCTGATCGATGAACCGCAATCAACAAATGTGCCCGTTTCTATACCGTTGTTGCCGTACACGCTCTGGCAATCCGGCGCCATGATGTCGGGTTTGGGCCGCACCTCGGTGCTCGGGATGGTGATTTCGGCGGGACCGCGCCCGGAGTAGGGACGCACCGCGTACCGGCCTGGTGCCACCTCGGTCGTCTGATCCAACGCGCCCACCGTCAGCACCTCGGGTAGCGCACCGAAGTCGACAATCGAGCCTTTGTCGATCCGATACGCTGGATCAATCGTTGTTGAAAGACCGCCCACCGGCCCTGGGAAATCGCACTTGGCCCTTACATCGAACGGTAGAACGGGCGCGTTTGCCGCCTTCCACACGGAAACATACCAGATTATCGTTTCTGTATGTTCCGTATCCCAAACAGAGGCAAGAGGATAACTTCCTGATGTGACTTCACTCCAAAGCTGGTGATCTGACGTGTATAATCTCATACGGTAGTCAGAATAGATAGGCGTGGTAAACGTTTCGCTCCAGCCAAGGAACATACGTGTGCTACATCCAGGCGGAGTTTGTATTTCAACGACGGTATTGCCGTTACCGAAATCGTGCTCACCGTTGCCACTATCTGTAAACGTGCCACGGTAATGTGCGTTACCATAATCGCCCGCCGGCGATATGATTAGAGATGTTTTGCCAACCTCTCTTGTATAACTCCGCCATGTGTCTTCGTAAAGATTTGTGTAAGGTTCTACATGATTCATCACCAATATAATATTTGCTCCCTGGGAAACCATATCTTGCGTTATCGTATCTGACGGACCGCCACCATATACACCGAAAAGTAATTCGGCGTTTGGTGCAATATCATGAATCACTTGTACATGACCTAGATTAAGGCCATTTCCTTCTTGCCAATCAAGAAATCTAATATCAGCAGGCAAATCGCCAGATTCAATGTAGTTTCGCCAGTCATAGATGCCTTCACCTATTATTCCGATGGTAACGCCAGCTCCTGTGAGCCCGGTCTGCTGGCGCAACGCAGCGAGCCCGAGTGTTTGATCCACCTCGGCAGTGACCGCGCCCACCGCCCAAGACACCACTGGCAGGCAGAAGACCAGGCCGAACATGAGGCAAGCGCGACTCAGGCGCATATCGTCCTCCAGGAGGCAAGGAAAATGGCTTTGTGCTCGGGCGCGAGGTCGGCGGCGATGGCGTTCACGAGACGTTGGCAACATTCGTCGTACCCGGCGCCAGGAAAACGCTCTGCGAGCGCCACCGCGGCCTCGAGGGCAAAAGGCAGCATGCCGGATTCCAGCCCAAAGACGAGCGCTTCCCGCAACCAGGTCCCGGCGCGCGCCGGGTCGTCCTCCAGGTGCGCCAGCAAGACGCGCCGCACCGAATACCAGCGACCCGCGTCCGGGATCTCGGCGATCCAGCTCAACGCTTTCATGCGGATCTCGGGAGTGCGATCGCGTCGCCAGAACGCAACCGCGGCGCGAGCCGCGACTGTCAGCGCGTTGAAACGCAGGTCCTCGGTGGCTTCCACGGGCACCGCCAGCGCCATCTCCGCCGCATGTTGGGCTTCTTCGAGGCGGCGCTGGCGCAGCAGGATGCGCGCCCAGGTGAACCAGGCCAGACTGCGAATTTGCGTTGCGGCGTGATCTAGTTGTCGAACATCGAGCTCGATTTCATTGCCTATATCGCAAGCGATAACGATTTTCATAACGGCGACGTAATCTGTAATTATGGGACTGGCATTCAACACATTCTTCAATAATTGCACTGCTATTGTATAAGATCCCTCAAGTCGCAGAATCTCCGCTGCAATTATAACAATAACTGACTGCCGTTTATTATCGTCTTTAGTAAAATGATGCAAAATACGTGAAAATCGTTTAGCACAGGTCATGTCACCAACCAGTGGTGCATAACTAAGTGCGTATTTGTATGCGTTGTTCCATGTATATGGTTCTACATCGCGCTTGATACATTTACACACCGCTGCGAGTCCTACGTGCGCGTTATCATAACAGCCATCTGCTGCATCTAATGCGGCCTTGCTCATCGCCAGTGCTTTACGTGCCCTGGTTGCATTGAGAGGAACTGAATCGTGAGCACGGATACAGAAAGGCCGCAAGCCTTCGATTTGTTCGGTGGTCGTGGCGAATGCAGAGAGATAGTTGAGCGCGCAGACGAAGAGCCGCAGCGGCACGCGCGCCAGGTCGAACGTCTCCAACGCGGCCATGAACCGCCGCCACGCGTCGGGCATGAGCGTGTAATGCCACAGCGCGAAGACGCGCCCAAACTCGCCCTCGAAGCGCAGATACTCATCGCCCGCCTGGATGAGCACGTCCACGACCGCGTCCACTGCGCTGATGTCGCGCGGCGCCGGCACGGGAATCGCGGCCCAGCGGACGAGCTGGGCGCGTGCCGCGGCAACCGGATCGCCCAGCTCGCGGGCGATGGCCTCGAGCTTGTCGAGGGCATCGTGCAGCCCCGGAGCATTGCTGTCCCGAAACTCGAAGTACGTCCAGGCGCGGGCGTGCTGGCCGACGAATCGATCCGCGGCACCGAGCCACAGGCCGTCCTGCTCGCAGCGATCGGCGATCTCGATGACGCGATACGCGGGCATCTCGCGCTCGTGGCTGTCGGTGAGAAGCCAGACGCCGAGACCGGCGGCCTCGCGTCGCGCGTGGGCGGAGCCAGCGGCGGCGTAGAGCTCGAAGGCACGCTCGGGGTCGCGCGCTTCGACGAGCGGTGCGATGGCGGCCCGGTCGAGCCCCTCTGGCGGCCGCGCGCGCAGCGACGCGCCCAGGAACGCTTCGCCGAGCTCGGCTGTCGTGTCCGCGAGCAGCACGGCAGGCAAGCACCAGTCCGGATGATCCAGACCCAGCGCTTGGGCAAGCCCCTCGCGGTCCACCGGACCCGCGGCCAGCGCCAGCGCTCCGAGCAGACGACGCGCGTCCGCGGGAAGTCCCGCTACCAAGGTCTCGCGCCGCGCGATGATCTCCCCGTCCGCGAGCGCCGCCCGGTCCATTTCCACCCAATCAAGGTACCAGGCCAGCGTTTCGGTGCGCCTGGCGATACCCGTGGACACCGTCGCCCGTAAGAGGCGCACCGCAAGTCCCGTCTTGCCATCGGCCGCCCGCACCAGCTTCGCCGCCAGGTCGTCCACATCCACGACCTCGCCAAACACCGCCCCGAGCAGGTCGCGCGCGGCGGCCGCATCGAGCGCGGGGATGCCGAGTACCTGCCAACCAGCCGGAGGCGCCTCGCCAGCGGCTACGATCGCACCACCGGCATCGTCGCACACCGCGTCGCCCTCCAGCACGCGCAGGCCTCCGGCAACGCCTTCGATCGCCGCAAGACTCGCGATCGCCCCGAGCAACCGCGATCGTCCGCTCTCCGCAGGCCCGCGCAGGAACACCCGCGCGCCCGGGCCCTCTCGCAGCGCTTCGACCACCGCGTTCGCAACCTCGCGCGCCGCGCTCGTCAGCGCCGGCGCCCGCAGGTGGCTCGCGATGATCGCCGGCCAGTCCGTGCTGTCGTCTCCCAGTGCCTCGTCCCAGGTCGCGAGGATCTCGATCGCCGACGCCGGCCGCCGCTCGGGGTTCGGGTTCAGGCACCGGAACAATACCGGCTGCACGTCTCGTGGCGCGCCGATCGCGTCCTCGATGTCCGGCATCCAGGTGAACCGAGCCTCGAGGTCGCCCTCCTCGAACGGCACCCGCCCGGCATAGATATGCAGGGCGATGAGCCCGAAGGCGTAATAATCGCTGCGCGACGACGGCATCATGGCGGCGAAGTCCGGATGGCGTTCGCGGCAGGCAGGCACCAGGCGCGCGAGCATCTCGGGCGCGGCCCAGGCGAGCGTGCCACCGATGCCCCCACCGGCCGCCGCGGCTTGGCGCGCCAGGCCGAAGTCCGCGATCTTCGGCACCAGTATGCCGTCCCGCTGCGCGATCAGGATGTTTGCCGGCTTGAGGTCCAGGTGCAGCACGCCGGAGGTTTCGAGATAGACCAGCGCCGCGAGCACATCGCGCAAGAGCCGCGTCGCGACCTGGCCTTTCAGTTGCGCGCTCCGCTCCGGGTCCGCGAGCCACGCGGAGAGGCTATCGGGGACGTACTCCATGACGAGCCCGACGGCGCCGAGGTCGGGGTCGTGGACGACGTCGAGCATACGGACGATGTTGGAGTGCGTAAAGCTCGACAGGACGCGCATCTCGTCCCGGAAGCGCGCCGCGGCGCGGTCGTCGGTCGCGGGCACAAGCTTGACCGCCACCAGTTCGCCATCGAGCCGCCCCATAAAGACCTGCCCGAAACCGCCCTGCCCAATGAACGATTCCACCGCCACCGGCCCGATCCGACCGCGATGCACGACAAGCTCCGGCACCAGGATCACCCGCGGGTCTGTCCTCACCTGGATCCGGCGCCGGGACTCGGCCGTGGCGATCGGTGGTCCCTGCGTCGCGACGGTTTCCGCCAGCATCGACGCCGACGCCGTGCTGCTCTGCAGCACCCCCGCTGTCCCCAAGCGCAGCATTTTGGCGATCTGCTCCCGCATCACCGCCACGCTGGCCGGGCGACGTTGGGGTTGCTCCGCGATCCACCCCAGAAATGTCTCCTCGACCACCGCGTGCACGCGCGACTCCGCGTGTTTACCCAGCAGCGTGCTCAGCAGCGGGCGATACGGCCGGTCCGGGTCGTCCGCCCACGGCACCTCGTCCGTCACCATCCAACACGCCATCGCTCCCAGCGCGTAAACGTCCGACGCCACCGTCGCGTTCTTGGCGCTGATCTCCAGCTCCGGCGCCATGTACCCGAGCGTGCCCATCCTGTCCCGCGTCGCCGTGCGCGAGTGCAGCACCTCGTCGCCGGCCATCGCCACCGCCAGGCCGAAGTCGCTCACCTTGAGCTCGCCGCCCACTACCAGGATGTTTCGCGCCTTGATGTCGCGGTGGAGGACGCCGTGCTCGTGGGCGTATCCGATCGCGCCCGCCACCTGCTCGAGCAGCTTCAGCGCCTCGATGATCCGTTCCCCCGTCGTGCGCATCGCCTTGCAATGGCCCCACAGCTCCGTCAGGTCGCCACCATCCGCGTATTCGAGCAGCAGGTACGGGAGCTCACCAACCGCGCCCACGCGCACGATTTTCGCGATGCCCGGATGATCCAGCGCCTGCTGGAGCCGCACCTCACGTTCGAGGAGCCGGCCAATGATGCGAGGCTTCCTCACCGCCGGGTACGGGATCTTCAACGCGAATGGATTGCCCGCATCATCCTTGACCAGATACACCACGCAGGTGCCGCCCCGGCCAAGCTCGCGCAGCACCCGGTACCCATCGATTGCGACCGGGAGAGCGGCGCGGCGATGCGCATGGTGGTAGGGAAGACCCGGCACGGGCGACCGCTGATCCGCAATCGCGTCCAGCTCTCGATCGTACGCGGCGCCAGCCATGGAAGACTCTCCCTAGAACTGTCCGCGGATCCACTGCCAGGCGTCGTCAAGCGCTCGGGATACGCGCTCACTTGCGGAGCCAGGCGGCTCGTCACTCGCCTTGTCACTGGTGCCGGCGGCGTCTTCGCCGGTGCGTTCCTCCTCCTTCGCGAGGCAGGCGCGGCAGATCGGCTCCGTTACCACGGTCGGCCGCCCGCACTCCGTGCAGCGTTCCGCGAGCACCGGGCTCGTGGTCGGATACTCTCCGTCCAAGATATTGAGGTAGTCGCCCTCGAGGACCCACTGCACGATCTCCTGCGCCCGCCAGATCGGATAGGGGTGGCTGCGAAACAGGACGTCCCACCCGACGATAAACTTCGCCAGGACGTCCCCCTCCCGCATCTGCCCAAACTCCTCGGCCTGGGAGAGAAAAGCGTGAAAATCCATTTCGCGGTAGATCTTGTTGCTGCCGCCGGCGATTTTCATGAGCGCCCGCAGCACGACTTCCGGCTCGCGGGTGGCGAGCAGCGCCGCGCGGTCTGCGGTCAGCTCGCTGGCGCGGTCCCAGCGCAACAGCGCCAGGCGAATGGGGATCAGGGCGAGCGCTCCGAGCCCCAAAGTCATGCCCGCCGCGATCCCGGTGATTTGCCCGAGCAGACGGGCGGCGGTCTTGTACAGGACGTGATTGCACTGCCAGTGCCCGAGCTCGTGAGCCAGGATCGCGAACTGCTCGCGCTCGTCCATCAGCTCGAGAAGACCCGAGCTGACGGCGATGATGGGCTGCTCGACCCCGTACGTGTACGCCTGCGGCACGGGATCCTGGTAGACGTAGAGCGTGGGCAGGCTGTCGACCCCCAGCATGGCGCCGGCCGCTTCATACTGGCGCCGGAGCGAGGCCACCTGGCGGTTGGTAACGAGCACGAAATTGGCGTGATGAAAAAGCCGCCAGGCTTTCTCCACGCTCTCCGCCATCGCCCGCCGCAGCACGGAGCGCACGCCCGGAACGCGGTGGATTGCGTCAAGAAGCTTGCGATCGAGCGGGTGAATGTAGTGGTTCGGGTCGATCTTGTAGAGCGGCTTCTCGAACGCGCGGAATAGCCCCTCCTTGCAGCGGCCGCAGCGCGGAGGCCGAGCGCTTTGCAAGAGCTGCTCGGCGGTAAGCCGGTTGAGGGTTTGACAGGCCGAACATTTTCTCTCGACAAACTCGATCACAAAAGACCTCCTCGTCCTTTCGTCAGCCGGTCCGAAACCCCGCCCAAAGGCGACGGCAGACTACAGTACCGGCACAGGACGCGGAAATCAACGAGACTCGCGGCGCGCCGGGGCATAGGCGGGCGGCGAGCCGTAGACACTTTCGAGAAGGTTGTAGAGCTCGGGCTGCATGAGCAGGATGAGGTGCGCACCAGGTACGGAGCCGACGCCCTTGCTGCCGGCCATCGCCGCAGCTTCGGGGCTCAGACCGCTGGCGCACGGGGCGCCCGTCACGGCTTCATTGCCGTCCCCTTCGCCGAGGGACGCAGCGGCGAGGGGGGACAGATACAGAGCGGTGGCGTCTGCCCAGTACTCGCCGGGGCTACGCGACCCGTAACAGCTCGTGTGCAGCCCGTTGCGCGTCGCCTCGGCGTAGCGCGCCGCGATGAGCTGGCCGAGGCGCTCTGCGCCATCGACGCGCGTCGTTTCCAGCCAGTACGCGATCGTATGGCCGAGCTCGTGTTGAATGACGTAGCGCAGATAGCCAGGAATCAGGAACATGGGAACCAGCGCGTCGCCGTACTCTCCGGCATCGGTAGCAAGGTAGGACAGTGGCAGAGTCGTGGCGACTTCGAGGTGGCATTCGTCGGCGACGCCGGCATGGGGGGCTTCGGCCGCGAAGGGGAAGAGCTGATGGGTCTGTTCGCCAAAGGCATCGACAACGGCAAAGCAGCGATCGTCCTGGCGGACCATGGCGGCGATGATGTCGGTGCGGAAAGGCGAGGAGATGATCGCGTCGGCGACGGCATTCGCCAAGAGGTTGGCAAAGAATGTGCGCCAGGGATCGGGGGCGCTGCTGCGCAGGAAGGTAGTTTCCTGCAGGAGAGAGCGGGCGAGGGCGCGCGGATCGGAGTGACCGGCGGGTGCAAAGGGGAACATCCAATGGGCCAGGTCGGGGGAGGGGCCGGAGGCGATGGAGGGGAGGTCGTGGCGCGCGAAGTCGGGGAGGGTGCCGCCATAGAAGGTGATGGCGAGCTGGTACATGGCATCGTTGACGATGGCGTCGTGGGTCGCGTGGGAGGCGGTGCCGGCAGGTTGCGCCGCGGCGCCAGTCCGCGCCGTCAAGACCGTCGCGGCCACAATGGCGTATAGCGCCAGCGCGCGCTTCAGATGTCGGTGCGTGCTCACGGCAGAGTCCTCCCGGTTGATTTCCTGTCTCCAAGAACAGAATGCAATTCCCGGGCCAAATGCCAAGCTCCTCGCGACGTGGAAACCCTCCCGCGCTGCGATTATACTGCCCCGCAAACAGGACCGCGAGGTCATATACCCACCAATCAGGATTTGCCATGAATACCCCCGCACCACCCATCACGGCGCTCGACACCACCAGCCTCCCCAAACACTTCGACTCCCCCACCGCCGAGGCCTATTGGGATCGCCGTTGGGACGAGCTCGGTATCTACTGTTATGACGCCGCCCGCCCCCGCTCCGAAACATTCGTCGTCGACACCCCGCCACCGACGGTGTCGGGTTCACTGCACGTGGGCCATGTGTTCAGCTACACGCACACCGACGTCATCGTGCGCCATCGGCGGATGTGCGGCAAGAACATCTTCTACCCCATGGGCTGGGACGATAACGGGTTGCCCACCGAGCGCCGCGTCCAAAACCTGTTCAACGTCCGCTGTGATCCCCAGGTCCCCACCAGCGACGCCGCCGCCATTGCTCCCCCCACCGGCAAGGACCTCCGCCAGCCCCCCCGCGTCGTCTCGCGGCCAACCTTCATCGAGCTCTGCCACCGCGTCACGCGCGAGGACGAGAAAGCCTTCATGGAGCTGTTTCGGCGCGTCGGGCTTTCCGTCGACTGGCGGCAAGAGTACGCTACCATCGACGATCACTGCCGCTACCTTGCTCAGTTCAGCTTCCTCGACCTCTTCGCCAAAGGTCACGTCTACTGCGTCGAGGCCCCGACCATGTGGGACACCGGATACCAGACCGCCGTCGCCCAGGCCGAGGTCGAGGACCGCGAGCAAGAGGGAGCGTTCCACGACATTCGCTTTGGCGTGGACGGATCCGATGAGAGCTTCGTCATCGCGACCACTCGCCCCGAGCTCCTGGCCGCGTGCGTCGCCGTCACCGCTCACCCGCAGGACGAGCGCTACCGGCAGCTCTTCGGACGGCGCGCTCTGACGCCCCTGTTCCGGGTGCCCGTGGTGATTTTTCCGAGCGCGCTGGCGGACCCGACCAAGGGAACGGGAATCCTCATGGTCTGCACCTTCGGGGACCAAACTGACGTGCAGTGGTGGCGGGAGCAGGGGCTGCCGCTGCGCCAGGTGCTCGGACGCGACGGCCGGCTGCAGGAGGTCGTCTTCGGCACCGGTAACTGGGAGTCGCGCAACACGGACGCCGCCAACGCCGCATATCGCCAGCTCCAGGGTTTGTCCGTCAAGCAGGCGCGCAAGGCGATCGTGGAGATGCTGCGGGACCCCTCCGCCGCGGCCGACTCGAGCGGCGCCGCACCGCTCGCGGCCGCGCCCCGGCCGCTGCGCCACAGCGTCAAGTTTTACGAGAAAGGAGACTCGCCGCTGGAGCTGGTCACCACGCGTCAATGGTTCGTGCGCCTGCTCGATAAAAAAGACGAGCTGATTGCCGCGGGCGAAAAAATCGGTTGGTTCCCCGCGTTCATGGGCGCACGCTACCGCAACTGGACCGACAACCTCCAGCTCGACTGGTGCATCAGCAGGCAACGCTATTTTGGCGTGCCGTTCCCCGTCTGGTATCCGCTCGACGGCGCGGGGAAACCCTGTCATGACCGGCCTCTGGTGGCGTCGCAAGATGCTCTGCCCGTCGATCCGACCACCGCGGCGCCGCCCGGCTATGGCGCGGATCAACGCGGTGCGCCGGGAGGCTTCACCGCCGAAGCCGACGTCTTCGACACCTGGTTTACGAGCTCCCTTTCTCCCCAGATCGGCTCCCACTGGATCCGCAACCCCGCGCGCCACGGCAAGCTTTTCCCCGCGGACATTCGGCCGCAGAGCCACGAGATTATCCGTACCTGGGCCTTTTACACGATCGCCAAGGCGCTGTTGCACGAGCGGAACGTGCCCTGGCATAGCGCCGTCATCTCCGGCTGGATCCTCGATCCGGACCGCAAGAAGATGAGCAAGAGCAAGGGCAATACGGTCACGCCCATGCACCTGCTCGACGAGTACTCCGCTGACGGGGTGCGCTACTGGGCGGCGAGTGCGCGGCTCGGCACCGATACCGCCTTCGACGAGTCCGTCCTCAAGATCGGGCGGCGGCTGGTCACCAAGCTGTTCAACGCCGGGAAGTTCGCGCTCTCCCAGGGCGCGGGGCGCTTCCCGATCACCCATGAGCTCGATCGCGCCTTCGTCCACAAGCTCGCGGCGCTGGTCGAGGCCGTATCGAAAGACTTCGAAGCGTACGAGTTCGCGAGCGCCCTGGCGGATACCGAGAGCTTTTTTTGGCACAACTACACGGACACGTTCCTCGAGCTCGTGAAGATCCGTGCCCGCGGAGAGGGGGAGAGCGGAGCTGCCGGGCAGGGTTCCGCGGTCGCGGCACTGCGGCTCGGGCTCAGCGTGTTGCTTCGCCTGTTCGCCCCGGTTCTCCCCTACATCACGGAGGAGGTCTGGTCGTGGGCATTCGCCGCCGAAACCGGAGCGTGCAGCATCCACGTCGCGACGTGGCCGAGCCGGATCGACTTCGCGGGGATTGATGCTCCCACGGATGGAGGCAGCTTCGATCTTGCCGTGGCCGCTCTGTATGCGATCAACAAGCAGAAGACGGCGGCCGGGGCGGCGGTCGGGCGGCCGCTGCAACGCCTGGTGTTGGCCGCCAACGCGGCGACTCTCGAGCGGTTCACGGCGGTGCGGCAGGACGTTCTCGAGTCCTCGCGCGCGGCCACTTGCGCCACGCGGGTCGAGGCGGAGCTGGCGGATGGGGTGTTCTTGGCGGAGGAGCTGGCGTTCGCCAACTGAGGGCGGGCGCCGGAATAGCGTCGGCGTGACGCGCAGCGTGTCCGTGCCGGACTGTTCAGCTTTCCCCGAGCTCGGGCCCGTCGTCGTCGGTGCCGGCGTCGAGGTCACTTTCTCCGAGGCGGCGGCGAAGTGTGGGCGTGGTGACACCCATGAGCGCCGCGGCCGTGCTCGTGTCCTCCGGGCACGCCTCCACGACGACCCCCATGAGGATCTGCTCTACTTGATCCAGCAACCCGTCCGTGCCGCCGACGGCCAGGAGCTTTGCGAGGATATCGCGCACCGGGTCCCAGGACTCCGGCCGCGTCAGCAGCCCCGCGTCCTTACGAAACTTCACGGCGCGCACCCGGCGCCGGAAGGTGCTCTCCGGAAGGCCCAGCAAGTCGGCGCCGCGCCGCAGCACGCCGGCCGCGGCAGTGTTGGCCGCCATCAAGAGATCCTCGTCGAGCCACCGACCGATGGGGTAGCGGAGCCGGGTGCCGCCGCTGATGGCGAGCTGGATTTGCCCGCCGAGCTCCTCGCGCAGGGCGCGCAGGAGCTCGTCCGCGGTTGCCGCGCCCGACGTGGGCTCCTCCGGTCGCACAACCGCTGTCGCTGGAGCCGCCAACGCGGACGCCCTGGTGGTTTCGACACGCCCGCCCGCCACCGCCGGGGCCGGCGCCGCGGGCGCCGCAGGCGGGATTTGCCGCGGCTCGAAACCGAATTCGTCGTGCCCGATCAGCTCTGACTCCGCCAGAATCACGGCGCGCATGATGCGGTTTTGGAGCTCGCGCACGTTGCCCGTCCAGGGGAGCTCCTGCAGGAACGCCTGCGCCTCGGGCGTGAAGCCGGTGACCGCCTTTCCGTACTGTTGCCGAAAGCGATCGAGGAAAAACCAGGCGAGCGGCAGGATGTCCTCCTTGCGTTCCCGTAGCGGCGGAATCGCAAGCTGGATGACGTTGAGGCGGTGGTAGAGATCGCCGCGAAAGCGGCCGGCGGCGACTTCGGCGGCGAGGTCCCGGTTGGTCGCCGCGATCAGGCGGACATCGACGCGTCGCGGTCGCGACGAGCCGACCCCGATCACCTCCTTTTCCTGAACGAATCGCAAGAGCTTCGCCTGCACGTCAAGCGGGAGCTCGCCGATCTCGTCCAGAAGCAGGGTACCGCCGTCCGCCTCGGCCAGGCGGCCGGCACTGCGCTGATTGGCTCCCGTGTAGGCGCCGCGCTCGTGTCCGAATAGCTCGCTGTCGATCAGTGACGGGGCGATTGCCGCACAGTCGACGACGACCAGCGGCCGAGTCCGGCGGGGGTTGAGCTCGTAGATAAGGCGCGCGAGCACCTCCTTACCGGTGCCGCTCTCGCCGGTCACGAGCACCGTCGCGTCGGTCGGGGCGACGCGGCGCAGCGTCGCGAGCACCTGCGCCATGCGCGGCGACGCGTGCACCACGGCGACGCGGTCGAGCGCCTCGCTCAGCCCTTTGACCTCGGCGCGCAGCCGCTGTTCGCTCGCGTCTCGCCGCCGCCGATCCGCCGCGAACAGGAGCGCCCGGTCGAGCGCCACCGCAAGCTGCTCCGCTATCGCCTGCTGGCACCGCACGTCGGTGGCATCGAGATCCGGCCGCCATTCCAAAAAGAGGCACCCCAGGCATTGCTGCCGGGTGACGAGCGGAAATGCCAGCCCTCTCCGCGCCCCTCCCGTAGCGGCTGCCGCCGCCGGTGTCCCCGCCTCGCTTTCGGCTTGCCCGGTGATTCGTCGGTCCTTGCACGCCTGCTCGACAAGCTGCCGCTCTTCGCGCACCAGCGCCGCGCATTTCCCGAGCTCCTCCGCGGGGGCGATCGCCGCGGCGCCGGCGCGCCCCGCAAGCACCTGGAGCTTGCCATCAGCGGCAACTCCGAGCAGGACCACACGCGCGAAGCGGAAATCGGTAGCCAGCGTCTCGACAGCGAGCGCGGCCAGCTCCTCCACCTCGGTGCTCGCCGCGATGCTCGACAGCATCTTCCACAGAAGCGCCATTTCCCGGTAGTCCCGCGCCATGTTGCCGGAGAAGATGCCGGCCAGATCCCGCGGGTCCTCGACCATTCCGGTCGCCGCGAGCTCGTCCCGAAACAAGATGACCCGTTTGCCACCAAGGCGTCTGGCGCTTGCGAGCGCCAGCGCCGAGCGGTCGATGAGCTCGCGCGGGCTCAATGGAGCGGAAACACGGCCGGCGTCGAACCCGCTGACACCGCAACTGCAGCCGAGATCGCTTCCCTGCTCCGCGAGGTGGCGCAGGATCTTGTCGGCGACCGCGCTCGCCTCTTGAGGAGCGGTCGCCGCAAGGAGCACCGCGAGGCTCGCCTCGCTATACCTGGCGACGACATCCGCGCGGCGCAGGAGTCGGCGCACGGCGGCCGAGATCTCGCGAGCGAGCACGGTCATGCGCTCGCCGCCGGATTCCGGTGCGTCAAGACCCACAAGCAGCAGCGACAAGGCGCGGCGGGAGGCCTGTGCCCTGGCCATTTCATCGGCCAGGAACTGCTCGAATTGCTCGCGACTGACCAGCCCGCTCGCGGGATCCACGAGCACGGCGGATACCAGCGCGGCGTAGCGGGCCATCGCTGCGCCAAAGCCAAAAAGCCACTCCCATTGGGGCGTCGCGTCGCTGTTGCCGGACCGCGTCACGTCCGCCGCCTCGGAGTCCTCCGGGAGCACGTCCCGCAGACCGAACCACGCGCTGACCGCGGCAGCAGCGCCGGGGCCAGCCTCGTCGGCCGCGGGGCTGCTGCGCCGTCGATCCGGAGCGTCGAGAGGGGGGCCAAGGTCGGCGGCGCCCAGCAGCGTAGGGACCAGCAGACCGCCGGGCAGCGCGCTTGCAAGGGCGGAGCACGTCACGCCTCGGCATCGCAGCTCAGCCAGTGGCAAAACTGCCGCCCCCGGATCACGATTGCGTTCGCCGACGCGCCCTTGAAACGCCGTTGCCGCCGCCAGATCGGTGAGCTCTGGGAGCGGTGCGCGTTCGCCATCATGGAGAAGAACCGGGGCGAGTGGGGAACCCGATGACTGCGGAACGAACAGTGAGACCCCGCTCGCACCCGTCACCCGGCGGATTCCCTGGAGATATGCGCGCAGAAGACTATTTGCCTCGATCATGCCGGAGGCCCGAGGTGGTAGTAACGTGAGTCATCTTATCGCGCAGCGTCGACGAGCGCACTAGCGCATCGGCTCGCCTGAATCCACCGCCGCGCCCCCAAGACGCCGCGCGGCGCGGGCGCCGGGGGGCAAGCGGTTTCGTCGTGGCGTTTTGAGCCATAGTGGTGGATCTTGTTGCCGACGCCCCTTCCATCCGCTCCCCGCCGCGCCCACAGTCCCCGAGAAAACCGCTCACTCACGCTCTTTCCAGAGACTCCCCGCGGCGTGCGCCTGGCGGCACGACTCTTGCTTATCAACTGGAAACACCACTGAGCAACCGCTCACCACCAAAAAAAGGATCTCCACATGTCAACCCGCATCGCCAAACCCGCCGCCCTGTGCCTCCTCGCCATCATCGCTGTTGCCCCCTCCATCGGTTGCGACAACTTCTATGAAAACGAATCGGTCGCGCCCGACGTCATCGGCTACTACGTCTTCGATAACTCCCTGCCTCAGGCCATCGAAGACCTCTTTGCCAACTGCTACGATCCCCTGGCCATCGAGCCGGGAATGAGCGAGCTGGACATTACGGACGCCTGCGAATACGCCGACGTCAGCTCCACCGACGCCCAGCTCCTGTATATCGGCATGGCCTTCAGCGGCGCCATGGACTTCGGGTCCAGCCTCCCTTCGCAAATCGCCAACTCTACTGAGACTGTGGACGGATTCCCTTGGCCGGTCCAAAATTGCGAGATCAGCTATACGCAGAAGGTCTACTTTGACGGCCTCGACCTGTACGACCTGCAGGCTGATTGGCAGTCCAGCTCCAGCTCCGGCAAGATGCACATGGACTTCGATTTCAACGGAGAGCAAAAGATCGGCCACGCCGTCTTCAGTAACATCGACGTCGATTGCCCCTCGGGCCTGAGCGAGTGGATTCTGTCCGCGTTCACGACCAAGGCTCGCAACGAGCTCGAGGGCAGCCACAACATCTACGTGAGCAGCATGGACCTCGACTTCTACGTCAGCCTCACCAGGAATGCGAGGCACCAGGTCACCGGCAGCACCACCCACGCGTTCTCCGTCGGCGATGCCCGGGTCAGCATCGACTGGGACAAGCTCAGCATGAGCTCCAGCGAGGCCACCGCAGTTGAAAACGGCATTCGCGACGGCGTCGAGGACGCGATGTCAGATTCTCTGGGCGCCGTCGGCGATCACCTCGGTGATGCCTTCGCCGACATGCTGAACGAGCAGGTTGAGGCTGATCACGAGGTGTGCTCGCTGTCGAGCACGACGAGCAGCCTTACCATGCTCACCATGGTCGAAGGCAACGACTGCTCCCTGTTCTGACCGCGGTACCGCAGGCGGCGGCCCGCCTCCGGGCTGCCGCCTCGCCGTATCCCCATCGCCCCGCACGCCGGCATCTCGCGTTGACAGCACCGCCCGCTCCGCGTAGCATCACTCCATCATGAGCTGGCCCTCTCCGCCGCTATCCTCGTCCGCTGAGCCATCGTCCCGCATGCCGCCGGCGCCCTGCTCCCCTGGCGGCTTGCTCGTCCGCGCCGTTCTCTTCCTCCTGGCCGCGTGGTTTTGCGTCCCCTGGGTGATGGCGGTCGCCGATCCCGCCGCCTTGGGACCATCGCCCGCCGCAGGCATGGTTGCAGCGCTCCGCCAGCTTCATGGCCTCGAGCCCCGCTTGACGGCGGACGCGGCCCGCGCCATGAACCAGCTCTTTCCCGAAGGCGAGCTGTTCACGTATTCGTTCTATGGGTACGCCATCGTCAATCTGCACCTGATGGGTAACGAAGCCGAGCGCCGCGAGCTACAGGCCGCCCCGAAGCTCGCGCGTCTCATCGCGCGGATCGAGGGGCTGCGGGGAGCTCCACCGTTTGCCGAAAACGCCACCCTCACACCCGAGGGCGGGATCATTTTCGCCGGCCAGCTCAACCTGCTGCGCGCGGGGTACCTGCTCGCGGGAGGCGAGGCGGCGACAATACGTGAGCGTTTCCGCACTGCCTCAAGCGAGTTGGCGCACGCCTTCGTAGACGCACCGGTTCCCGCGCTCGAAAGCTATCCGGGCCTGGTATGGCCGGTGGACAGTATTTGCGCGCTGGCGTCGCTCGCCCATTACGAACGCCTGATCGGTGGGGGCTTGCCGCCTGCCGTCGAGGCGTGGCAGCGATGGACCACCGCGAGTCTGGATGCCCGCACCGGCATGCCGCCCGCCCAGATTACCGGCGCCGGCCTGCAGGTGGAGGTGCCGCGCGGTTGTGCGCTTTCGTGGATGCTGGCCTTTGCCCCCGATTTCGCACCGGAGCTATCGCGCCGCCTCTATGATCGGTTTCGCCGAGAGTGGTGGAGTGACTACGGGCTCGTTGCGGGGTTTCGCGAGTGGCCGGTGGGCTACGCGGCCGGTGGGATGGATAGCGATACGGGCCCGATCATCGGCGGTATTGGCGCGGCGGCGACCGGCTTCGGGCTGGCCGCGAGCCGTGTCAACGGCGATTCCCGGACTCATCGGCGAATTCTGCGGCAGATCGAGCTGTTTGGGCTGCCTGCCCATGACACATCCGGCCACAAGACCTACTTTTTCGGTGCTGTGCTTCTCCCCGAGATCCTCATCCTGTGGGGCCGCACGGTCACCCCGTGGGTGGCCGCGATAGCGGACCCGCTGGCGCCGACAAGCACCCACCTCGCCGGTGGCGGCGACGGGGGCCTTCAGGTGGGAGTGGCGGTCACGGCGTCGGTGGTGCTTCTTCTTGGCTGTGCATGGTCCGCGGTGAGCTGCCTTCGCCGTCTGGCCGGCGCGCGGCAGTGGCCAACTGGCTTTGGGTACGGCGTGCTCGCGGGTCACGTCGTAGTGATCGCCGCGTGGCTTGGCTTCGGCTGGTTGCGCTGGTTCGAAGCCATGGCGCCCATGCTGCTGCTGGAATGCGTGGAGGCGAGGCTGGCGGCGCACCGGTGTCGCGCAGCGCCTGACGCGGCCGGCCGCGGCCAGCTCGCCTGACGGCGCGGCGCGTTTTCCTCGCGCCCAAGCCATTCTCCCGCGGGTGAGGGGAGGGACCGAGGAGGGCGATGGCAGCCTCGCGTCGAACAGGCGGGTTGACCCGGGGAGGCTTGACCCCCTGGCAATGCTCGTACGCGCTCGTTATAATCCGTCTTAGGTTTTTTCGCGTCTACGGAGCTTACGAGCAATGGTGCTCTTAGGGTCTTGAGTGGTCGCAGCTTTTTGGAGGCCCTATGGGCAACAAGCTTTACGTCGGCAATCTTCCCTATTCCGCTACTGACCAAATCCTCTTCGACACCTTCTCCAAGTGCGGGAAGGTCGAGTCCGCGAAGATCATCGTGGATCGCGACTCCGGCCGGAGCAAGGGGTTCGGCTTCGTCGAGATGTCAAGCGACGCCGAGGCCAAAGAGGCGATCAGCCGTTTCAACGGCGCCGACTGTGAAGGTCGTGCCATGACCGTTAACGAAGCCAAGCCGATGGCGGCGCGCGACGGTCGCGGCGGCGGCGGCTTCGGAGGCGGCGGCGGCGGTGGTGGTGGCGGCGGCGGCGGCGGACGCGGCCGGCGCTTCTAACAGCGTCGCGCTCCGCTTCTCCGGCCCTCGGAGAAAATTCTCGACGCCCGGCTCCGGCGTTATTCCGGCGCCGGGCTATCCTCCCCAGGAGGGCGCTCCGTTTTTTCAGAAGGAGCGCTCTCCCACCGATACCCCAGACCGGGAACAGCGAGCAGCCGCTGCGGTGTCGAAGGATCCTCCTCGATCTTCTGTCGCAGGCGGTGAACCAGTTGCTTGAGAAGCTGGCGGTCCGCAGCCCCGTGCGTTCCCCACACGTGTAGAAGAATGCGCTCGCTGCGCACCGCGCGGCCCCCCTGCATCACCAAGAGCTGCAGGAGCCGGAACTCCAGCGGCGTGAGACGCACCGGAGATTTGCCTGTGATGTGGAGCACGTGCAGCTCCGCATCGAGCTCCACAGCACCCGCCGTGACCCGCCGGGCGCGCTCATGCCCGGCCCTACGCAATAGCGCCCTCACCCTCGCCAGCAGCGTGCGCGGGCTGAATGGTTTCGTGAGATAGTCGTCCGCTCCTGCGTCTAGCCCGGTCACTTCATCCAGCTCATCGCCGCGAACCGTAAGCATCAGCACGGGCGTACTGTCGCCGCCACGGCGGATGCGCCGGCACACCTCGAAGCCATCGATTCCCGGCAGATTGACGTCGAGCACCACGAGATCCGGCCGTTCGCTCGTCACCGTCGCCAGCGCCGCCTCGCCGGTCGCGGCCTCGAGCACGAAATAGCCTTCGCGCCGCAGCGCAAAAGCGACCAGCGGCAACAGCTCCGGGTCATCGTCAACGACGAGCACCTTCACGCAGCTCCTCCCCGCGGGAACGTGAGCGTGAAGCGGGCGCCGCCCTGCGGCGACGCAGACACGCCAAGGTGTCCGCCGTGCCGCTCCACCAGTGATTTGGCGATCCACAGGCCCAGGCCCATGCCGGCCGCCTTGGCACCGCCGAGGCGCTGAAACTGACCGAAGATGGAGCTCGATTGCGATGCCGGCACGCCGGGCCCCATGTCGTCGACCCACACCGAAAGCCAGCCGCCGCTCCTTTCACCGCCCACGCGAATCGTCGAACCGTCTGGCCCAAACTTGTTCGCGTTGGCGAGGACGTTGACCAGCACCTGTACGAGCTGCCCCGGGTCGCCGGCGATCTCCAGCGGCGGCTCAGGCAGCTCGACGCTCAACGTCTGCCCGCGCTGGTCCAGTAGCGGCCGGGTCATGGCCGCCGCTTCCTCTACCACCACCTCGAGATCCACCGGCACCCGCCGCAATGCCGTTTTCCCGGTTTCGATGCGGACGCTTTCAAGGAGATTGTCGACCAGCCGCACCAGGCGCAGCGTACTGCGCTCCATGGCTCCCACAAGTTGCTCGGCACTCGCCGTCGGCATGCTGCGCAGCCCGTCGCGCAGCAACTCAATGGAAGCCAGTTGCGCCGTCAGCGGCGTCTTCAGCTCGTGAGAGACGCTCGCGAGCACGGCGTCGCGCGCCCGCCGTGCCGCCTCGATGTCAGTTTCATCCCGAATGATCTGGACCTGTGTGGAGCCGGACGGGGGTGCGCTCGTGATCACTACCGTTCTTTCCCCTTGTGCCAGGTGCAGGTGCTCGACGGCTCGTGAGCTCCCGCGGGAGCGCGCATGGACGATGGGGCACTCGTCTTCGCAGGGTCGAGCTCCGCTCGCGTTCAGCGCGCGCAAGACGTCCCCGCAACTCCGACCCCGCGCCGCCGCTGCCTCCACGCCCAGCAGCGCCGCCCCCTGGGCATTCAGGTATTGAATGCGCCGCTCCGCATCCACCGCGAATACGCCTTCGACCATGTTCCCCAGGAGCGCCTGGGCCTCTTCTTCTCGCCGGCGCAGCTCGGCGGTGAGCGAGCGCAGGCGCTGGCGCATGTCCTCCATCCGGCCCGCGAGGGCGCCGACCTCGGCGCCTCGCCCCGGCCTGATCGGCGTGACGAGATCTCCCGCGCCGATCCGCTCCGCAGCTTCGCCCAGTGCGCGCAGCGGCAGCGCGATGCTGTGACCCGCATAGACTCCAAGCGCGGCGGCGACCGCGGCAGTGCCTAACGCAATGACAAAGAACGTGCGGCGCAGCGGCCGCAGCGTTGCCGACACTTCAGATCGCGAGAGTGCAACGACCACACGTACCGGGGCCTCGGGCGACCCTCCCAGCGTGCGCCGGGCAACAAAGGCGTCGGGCGGCCCGCTCGTCTCCGCCGCCGCCAAGCCCAGCTCCAGACGGACGGGCAAACCGAGCCGCGCGCTCAAACGGGCCGTGAGCTGATCGTCCAGCCAGCGCACGACCACTGCCCGGGCCTGCGGCTCGAGCTCGAGATCGAGCGCGGCCACGGCAACCACCGCGGCCGCCCGTGCACCGAGCGTGCGGTACTGGCGGCCCTCGACCTGCCCGAGCTCGCTCCACGGGATCGGCCCTGGTGTCGCGGCCACCGCGACGCCGCCGCGAACAATCGCGCAGCCGGCAAGCCCGGCGGTGAGCCGGAAGCGCTCAAGGAAAGCGCCGAGCGGTGCGCTCTCGCCGGCCGCGACCAGCCCGAGCAGCGTCGGCCGTTCGGCCAGCAGCCGCGCGCCGGTTTCCGCCTCCGTAGCGTACTCCGTCGCGCCTTCCGCCGCCGAGGTTGCCGCCAGCTCGACCCGCGTCCTCGCGTTCTCCACCGCGAGCTCCTCCAGAATGCCCAGACCCGCTGGCACGATGCACGCGAGCACGGACAGGACCAGCCCTGCAACGATCGCGGCCAGCAGCAGACTTAGCGGCAGACGTCGCACCGACCCCTCGCCTGGCAACGCGGCCACACGCGATTCACCATCCTTCCATCTTCCCGGTGCGGCGCTCCAGGAGCGCCTTCAGCACCAGGGTCACGAGGGCCAGCAGCGTCAACAACGACGCCACGGCAAACGCGGCCGCAAACTGATACTCATTGTAGAGAATTTCGACGTGCAGGGGCAGCGTGTTGGTGAGCCCGCGGATGTGGCCCGAGACGACCGAGACCGCTCCAAACTCTCCCATCGCCCGCGCATTACACAGGATAATGCCATAAAGCAGACCCCAGCGCACGTTGGGCAGCGTCACGCGCCAGAAGATCTGCCAGCCGCTGGCTCCCAGCAGGCGCGCCGCCTCTTCCTCACCCGTCCCCTGCGCCTGCATCACCTGAGCGAGCTCGCGCGCTACGAACGGAAAGGTGATGAAGAGCGTTGCGAGGACGATTCCGGGCACCGCAAAGATGACTTCCAGGTCGTGGGCGGCGAGCCACGGACCCGCCCAGCCTTGCAGGCCGAAGAGCAGCACGAAGATGAGGCCGGCGATCACCGGGGAGACCGCGAATGGCAGGTCAATGACCGTTGTGAGGATGCTTTTGCCGCGGAACTCGAACTTCCCGAGTGCCCACGCAGCGGCCACGCCAAAGATCGAGCTTAGCGTTACGGCGAAAGCGGCAGCAAGCAGCGTCAGACGCAGTGCCGCGCGCGTGTCGGGATGACTGATTGCCGCCAGGTATGCGCGCACACCCTGGGACAAGGCCCCGGCGAACACCACCGCGAGTGGCGCCAGGAGTAGAATGCCAAGAAAGCCGACGGCCGTCGCTATCAGCAGGCATCGCGCCCAGCGGGGCTCGCGCAGGCCGTCAAGCGCACAGGGCGCAGGCTCTCGATGTCGGTCGCTTCGCCAGGCGGCATCCATGCTAAGTCGCGGCGCCCGCGCGCCGCCCTCCCCAGCGCTGCAGCCGGTTGATCGCCAACAGCAACGCAAACGAAAGCAGGAGCATGGTCGCTCCGAGCACTGTCGCGCCAGCATAGTCGTACTGCTCGAGCTCGATCATGATCAGCAGCGGTACGATTTCGGTGCGCATCGGCATGTTGCCGGCGATGAACACGACCGAGCCATACTCGCCAAGGGCGCGCGCAAACGCCATGGCAAAACCGGTCAGCAGCGACGGCCATAGCGTCGGCAAGATCACCCGCCGAAAAATCTGCCACCGGCCAGCTCCGAGCGTGGCCGCGGCCTCTTCCAGCGCTACGGGGAGCTCTAGCAGCGCGGGTTGCAGGGTGCGCACCACGAACGGAATGCCGATGAACATCAGCGCAACGACGATACCGAGTCGCGTAAAGGCCACGCGCACCCCCAGCGGAGCCAGCCACATGCCCAGCCAGCCGTGCTCCGAGAAGAGCGTCGTCAACGCGATTCCGCTCACGGCTGTGGGCAGGGCGAAAGGGAGGTCAACCAGCGCGTCGAGCAGGCGCCGGCCGAAAAACCGGTAGCGCACCAGCACCCAGGCGACAACCAATCCAAAAAAGGCGTCGATGAGCGCCGCCGCGAACGACGCGCCGAGCGACAGGCCGTACGCCGCAAGCGCTCGCGGTGCCGCCAGATGCTGCCAGAGGTCGCGCCAACCGAGCTCCGCGGACTTGGCGAAAAGCCCAGCCAGCGGCAGCAGCACCAGTGTGCTTGTGTAGACCAGCGTGATACCGAGCGTCAACCCGAATCCGGGGAGAATGCTGTATTGCTTGATCCTCCTCATGAGCCGCCTGCTGCTTTGCTCGTCGCATAGATCTGGTCGAACACCGCCCCGTCGTCGAAGTGCGCGGCCTGCGCCTGCGTCCAGCCGCCAAAAACGGCCGCGACGGTGAACGTGGTCACCGGCGGAAAGCGCCGCGCGGCAACGCTCGCCAGCTCCGCCGACCGCGGACGGAAGTAGTGTCGGGCTACCAGCTCCTGGCCGCGCGCGCTGAAAAGATAGGCAAGATACTCTTCGGCGAGCTTCCGCGTGCCCTTGCGATCGACGTTGTGATCGATGACCGCCACCGGAGGCTCGGCCAGAATGCTGATGGACGGCATGACGATCTCGAACTTCCCGGCTCCGAGCTTCTCGATGACCAGTAGCGCCTCATTCTCCCAGGCCAGCAAGACATCGCCGATGCCGTTCTGGACGAACGTGTTCGTTGCCCCCCGGGCGCCTGAGTCGAGCACCGGCACGTGGCCATAGAGCGCGGAGACGAAGCGGCGCGCCTCCTGTTGGGCGGCCGCGAATCCGGGCGCCGCCGACGGGTTCTGCAGCGCCTCTGCGGTCCCCAGCTCCCGCGCCAGCGCCCACCCCCAGGCGGCCAGATAGCTCCAGCGCGCGCCCCCCGAGGTCTTGGGGTTAGGCGTGATTACCTGAATCCCCGGCTTGATCAGATCTCCCCAGTCGCGGACTCCGTGCGGATTACCCGCACGTACCAGAAACACAATGGTCGACGTGTAGGGACAACTGTTCCCGGGGAGTCGCGTCTGCCAGCTTGCGGGCAAGAGATTTGCTCTTTCGTGGATGGCATCGATATCGTAGGCAAGCGCCAGGGTGACGATGTCGGCAGCAAGCCCATCGATGACCGCGCGCGCCTGCTTTCCGGAGCCACCGTGTGACATTCTTACGGTTACGCGCTGGCCGGTCGTTTCTTGCCAGTGCGCGGCAAAGGCGGCATTGTACTCTTCGTAGAGCTCTCGGGTGGGATCGTACGAGACGTTCAGAAGGGCAACGCCTTCGGCGGATTTCGTCCGCTCGCCCGGCTGCTCGCTGCAAGCACCAGCAAGCGCCGCGGCGAGCAGAAGCGGGATGACTGTGAGCCGTGAAAAATTGGGTCGCATGCCATTCCTCACTTTCAATTTCCCGCCTGATTCCGCACGATGAGGATTGGACAGGCGGGCGGCTGCTGAAGCAGTTGCTCCAACAATCCCACAAACGTTTTTTGCCGGCCCCCTGCGCTTGGCACCGGCGCGCCCACCACGAGCAGGTCGTGACCGCCCTCGGCGAGCTCGGCGCGAATCTCCGCCAGCACGGCGCCGCGCCGGACTTGGGTTTGCGCAACAACGCCCCGGCTCGCCAGCGCGTGGTAGCACAAGTTCAGATACTGCTCGACGTAGGCCGGCGTCGGTTCTCCGCCGCGCCCCTCGGGGAGCACGGTCAGGACCGTCGCGCGCGCTCCCAACTGCCATGCGAGCCGCTCGGCAAAGCGCACGTCCGCCTTGCCCGGCTCGCCGCACGCGACGCAGATCAGCAGGCGCGAAGGGAGGGGCGCAGGTTGAGAAACGAGGAGGAGGTGGTGACGGATGAGCGCCAGGCCGTCCACGGTTTGTCCGAGGCGCATCGGTTCCAACCCCAGGACCGCGATGTCGAACCCCTCGGCGCCGCCTTCCGTCACGGCCCCGAGCGGCGAGCTCTCAGGTGACGCTTCCCTCGCATTGGTTCGCGTCTCGCGCTCACCGAGCAGCGCATGGTAGGCCCCGAGGCGCGTCGCCAGGCGCTCTCCGAAATCCCGGGCGGCGCTGGCCACCGCTGTGGGGCCGCTCTCCACCAGGAGGCGCAGAGTCGCCGGAGCCAGCACGTGGGCGCGGCGGACCACCGCCCACGCGGTGTCCCCGACCGCCAGCGGGAAGCGATGCGCTTCATGCTGGGGCCGCAGCGCCTCGACCGTGAAACAGGCGTCACCGAAGACCGGCCGCGGTTCGACCGCGCGCACGTGCTGCGGGAGCGGAAGCCGCAGCCGCAGCCGCTCCCAGGCCCCGACAAAAGCGCGCTCCTCGACCACTCCCCGGCCCAACGCCCGCGCCGGTACCACGTCCGGCTCTGCGGTAGCCAGCTCGATGTCTTCGGGGCGGACCAGCACCTGAACCCGCCGCGGCGCTCGACCCGCCACTAGCTCGCTGCTCACCGGGAGCTCGACCGGCCCCAGTCGCACCGATCGCGCCAGCGATTCCGCCACGAGCAGGTTGCCGACACCCAAAAAAGTCGAAACAAACGGCGACCGCGGGTGCAAGTACAGCTCCTGCGGGTCCCCCACCTCGAGCAGGCGCCCGCGCTCGAGCACGCCGATCCGATCGGCGAGCTCGAAGGCCTCCTCCTGGTCGTGTGTCACGAACACCGTGGTTAGCTTCAGCTCGCGTTGAATGCGGCGCAGGGACTGGCGCAGCTCGTGGCGAATCTTTGCATCCAGGGCGCCAAACGGCTCGTCGAGCAGCAGCACCAACGGATCGCTGGCCAACGCCCGTGCCAGCGCGACGCGTTGCTGCTGGCCGCCGGAGAGCTGATGGGGGTAACGATGGTCAAAGCCCGCCAAGCCGACGAGCGCCAGGAGCCCCTCGCGGCGGCGGACGCGCTCAGGCTTCGGTACGCGGCGCACGCGCAGCGCGAACTCGACGTTGTCCGCAACGCTCAGGTTGCGAAACAGCGCGTAATGCTGAAAGACGAAGCCGATGTTTCGATCCTTTGGGGAAATGTGCGTCACATCCCGGCCGTGAAGCGCCACGGATCCTGCGTCAACCTCGCTCAGCCCGGCGATCATCCGCAATAGCGTGCTCTTGCCGCTGCCACTGGGTCCCAGCAGGACAAAGAGCTCTCCGGTCGCGATGCCCAACGTCACGTCGTCGATGATCGTGCGCCCGTCGAGGCACTTCGAGAGCTGGTGCAACTGTATAGACATGGCTTTTCCGATGAGCTTTGCTACCGCTGCTTCATGCGGTGCCATGAAGGTGGCGCGCGGCCACGCCGTTCCTTCAGGCAGGCGTTCAGAAGACAAATAAGGCGGCCTCGGTTACGCTGTCAGTGAGGAACCGGTGACACGCGACGTCACCGCGCGCTCCCGTCCAGGGCGGCAGGGCGGGGCGCTATTCCCCCAGAATCCGGCCTTCGCGACGCGGATCGGCGCCACCCACGTAGTGGCGTCCGCGGTCGTCGCGCTGTACCACGATGGCCTGCGTCCCGCTATTGAGCTCGCCCAGAATGACCTCGTGCCCCCTGGCCCGGAGGCTTTCGGCAATGGCCTGGGCGCCCGCAACGTTTTCGACTTCAGTCGGGCCATTCCGATTGAGCACGTGAGGGCGATCGATCGCTTGTTGAATGTCCATCTCCCCATCGAGCACGAGAAGGAGCACGCGCGTGACGAAACCGATGATGCGGCTTCCTCCGGCGGAACCGATCGCCAGCTTGAGCTCGCCCGTGTCCTGTGCGAACACGAGCACAGGGTTCATCGAGGAGCGCGGGC
Source organism: Candidatus Schekmanbacteria bacterium (assembly GCA_016188575.1). Taxonomy (GTDB): domain Bacteria; phylum CSSED10-310; class JACPHN01; order JACPHN01; family JACPHN01; genus JACPHN01. The sequence goes on along the minus strand of JACPHN010000239.1, from coordinate 6,057 downwards.
GTTTCCCGGGTTCGACGCGGTTTGCGATGCTGTGGCCATCCTCCTCGGGGACAAACGAAAAATCGGTCAGCTCGTTGTTGAGCAGGAAGCCATGAACCATGATGCGCGAGCCAAACAGATTCTCGATGCTCGCAGTCATGGTGACGGCGTTCCCGTCCGCGTCGACGGCAGCCAGATGCGTGGTTGAGGGGAGCTCGGGGGAGCGATCCGTACCGCGGTGCTCCGCGCCGGCCGGTCTGCCTGGAAGTGCGGTCCCCGGTGGGTGGTCTGGGAGAATGAGCCGCGCGCGCTGCTTCAGGTAGGCGGGATCAAGCAGCGCGGCTGTCGGGACTGTTACGAAGTCAGGATCGGCGAGATAGGAATCGCGGTCCGCAAAAGCGAGCCGGCTTGCCTCGAGGTACAGATGGGTGGCCTCCGGCCCTTCCGCAGGGAGGGCGGGGAGGTCGAATGTGTCGAGCATCCCTAGAATCTGCAGCGTGGTGATGCCGCCCGAGGTCGGTGGTGGCATCCCGCACACTCGGTAGCGCCGGTAGGTTGAGCAAACCGGAGAGCGCTTCCTGGCCTGATACCCTTGCAGGTCAGCCAGTGCCAGGCGCCCCGGGCGGGGCGCCGCGCTCTGGACCGCCGCGGCGATGTCTCGGGCAATGGCTCCGGTGTAGAAGGCGTCGGCGCCGCCGCTCGCCACCGCGCGCAGCACCTCGGCCAGCGGCCGGTTGGTCAGGATTGTTCCGACCGGCAGCGGCTCGCCGGTCGTGAGGTAGTACTGCTGGCGAGGCGCCGCGCTTTGTCTGAGAAACGGATCCATGGCGAGGAGCGCATGAAGGCGAGGCGAGACGACAAACCCCCGCTCGGCAAGCTGTATCGCGGGCGCGAACAGGCGGTCCCACGGCAGCTTGCCGTGTTCGCGATGCGCGAGCTCCAGCATCCTCAGCAACCCGGGGACGCCCACCGAAAGGCCTCCGATGACGGCGTCCAGGAACTCCATCGCACCTCCATCCGGACCGAGAAACATGTCGGGAGTGGCCGCGGATGGGGCTGTTTCACGGCCGTCGTATGCGATCACGGCATTCGCGCCGGCATCGAAGCACAACAGGAACGCCCCGCCTCCGATCCCGGAGGACTGCGGTTCAACCAGAGCAAGCGTGAGCGACATGGCGATCGCCGCGTCGGTGGCGCTCCCGCCGGCGAGGAGAATCTCGTATCCGGCGGCCGCGGCGTAGGGGTTCGCGGCGGCGACCATGAAGTGGCGCGCGCGCACCGACTCCAGGTGCCGGAGCCCCGAGGACGCTTCGGGAGCGATGTCCTCCTTCGCCGCGGGGTGCGCCTGTATCGCCGCGCCAGCGGGGGCGGCAGGACGCTCGCCAGCGGGGGGGAGGCCCCGGCAGGCGCCCAGGAGCAGGCACGCAAGTACCGCGCTGATGGAGCCGCGGCGCCGGAAGGACCGCGCGCCCGAGCTCACTCGGTGCCGGACCGCGCCCGCTCCAGCGCTTTCGCGTCAAGCAACTTCGTGTACGTCTCCCACGCGGTGTCCTTGCCGCGATCCGCTTTCCACATCGTGAAGTGGCAAGTCGGCGCGCCAGCCGGGATTGTCGTGTCGAAGCGCACCTGGAAACCAAAGCTCTCGGCGAGCTCCTGTGCGGCTTCGATCATGCCCTGTACGAAGTAGCGCTGGACCCGGCAGTCGAAGGCGCCATAGTGGTCCTGGTGTGGGCACCACAGGATGTCGAAGCTCGCCTGGTCGGGGCCGTCGATGCTTGGGGCTTCCAGCGACGCGTAAACGATCCGATTGATGACGGTTGCATAGAACGAGATCATCTCGGCGGGGGTCACGTCCTCAGGCCAGCTTGCCCCCTGCAGGATCTGCCGGCCGATGTCGAGCCCCGTTTTCCGCAAGACCTCGTACACCGCCTGCTGACCCTCCTCGCCAAACCGCCGTTCGCACTCCTTGAGCACGCCGATGAGCGCCATCGCCTGCATCGTGCCCCACTGCCAAAGCGTCGCCGGGTCAAAATCCGTCTTTGCCAGCACCTCCTCCTTGAGTCGCTGCAGACCTTTCGCGTACGGCTGGTTGAACTTGAAATCTTTCCACTTCGGTTCGGGGCGGTGTTCCCAATGTGCCATGGCGACCTCGGAGAAAGGAATGTGGAGATGACCGGAGCGATGCGCAGGCGCGCTCGCCGATACTGTACCATGAACCGCGGGTTGGCGCGCTGCAGTCGGCCGCATCTTACGGCAGCACAAGCTCACTGGTACATTGCTCGCTCGCGCCATTTTCGCGCTCGTCGGCGGCGCAGGTGTGCGCGAAAATACGGGTCGCGCACACGACCTCGCGTCTTGACAAGTCGAGCGCCACGAGGCGCGTTCCACAGGCCGCGGAGCCGCGCAGAACGAGATCTCCTCCGCGGCTCCAGGACAGGCGCTGCGGCGGAATCCGGCAGGGACCACCGAGCCCGGCCGCAAGCTCCACGGCGGTTTGGGGAGCGGGCGAGCCAGGAGTCTGCCGAACAATCGAGAACCCCGTGTCGCCGCCCAGGACATAATAGACCTGCTGGCCGTCGGGCCCGAAGACGGCGGCCAGCGGCGATGCGGGATGGGCTACCGAGGTCAGGACGGTTGCCTTGCTCCCTTCCGGCTCACCGACGTGCAGTATCGAGCGGCTGCCGGAGGCTTGAGCGTCACTCTCCTCCACGAGCACGCGGCGTCCACCGCGCGAAAGCTCCGCAGAGACCAGCGATAGCAAGGCGTCGAACCGCAATCCGATCTTGAGCTCTTCGGGTGCCGGCGCTCGCCGCTCCTGGTTGCAGCCAGCAAGATAGCAGACAGAACATGCGAACGATGCGCAGCGCACTGACCTTGGTCATCTCTGGCTCCTCCACCTCGGTTCAGCCCGATCACATGAGGCGACCCTTCACAAACCTCTGCAGCAGCATGCGATCTAGCGCGAACGCCGCATTTGGGTTTTCGTCATCGTAGATCTGAAAAAGCACGTTGAGGATGCGCGTCAGCGTCATCGGCGCGAGCCCGTTGAGCGCCCACCGCCGCCGCGTGTCAAAGCTCATGACGTGGCGCTTGCGCCCGGCCACGCACTCCATGATCCACTCGGCCGCGGTTTCCGGGGTCATCGCGCGCGTTTTCTCATAGACGCCGGTAGCATCCATCATGGGCGTGCGCACGAACGGAAGGTAGACGCTGCCAAAATGAATGTTCTCGGCAAGAAACTCCGCGGCCAGCGTGTCGGTCAGATGGCTGAGCGCGGCCTTGGTCGCTCCGTACGCCCCGAAGAACGGCGTGGGTAACGCGACCCCCGCGGTGAGGACGTTGACGACGTGGCCGGATCTCCGCCGCCGCATGCCGGGTAAAAAGGCGCGGATGAGGCGCACGGCCGCGAAGTAGTTGAGCTGCATGAGCCGCTCGAAATCGTGGAACCGCTCCAGTGACTCGCGCAGCGGCCGCCTGATAGACCGGGCAGCGTTGTTGACGAGCACGTCGACGGCGCCATGGTCCGCGGTGATGCGCGCCGCCACGTCGTCGCACGCGCCGAGCTTGGAGAGGTCGGCGGGATAGCAGCTCGCCCGGCCACCCGTGGACCGGATCAGCTCGGCCACGCGCTGCAGCTCGGCCTGGCGTCGCGCGACCAGGAGCACGTGCGCGCCCGAGGCGGCGCAGCGAAGTGCCAATGCCTCGCCGACACCACTGGACGCGCCTGTGATCACCACTGTCTTTCCGGCAAAGGCGGCCCGCCAGCGCAGGTCGGGTTTGCGATCCGGATCGAGATGGCGGAGCCAGTAATCCCAGAGCGCGGGCGCGTACTCATGCTGCGCCGGACAGCGAATGCCCGAGCCGGCCAGCGCGGCGTCGACGCGCGCGGTGTCGAAACGCACGCCGTCATTCACCGCATCGCGGAGAAACGTGGGAATGCCGAGGTCGGCGTAGATCTGCTCGCGGATAAAGCGCAGTGAGCCGAGCTGACCCAACCACTCCGGTCCACCGGGGATGAAGGAAAGCGCGGAAGCATCGAGCGTTCGGCGCAGCCGGGGCGCACCCGCGGCATCGGCGAACAGGTTGAACGTATCGAGGAAGCGCGGCGGGGCTGGGTCCACGAGGTGAAATGTTTCACCATCCAACCCTTCCTTGTGGGCCAGATAGTCCAGCGCTGCGGCGACGTAGTCCACCGGGACCATGTTTATCGGCCCGTGAGCCGGCGCTACGAGTGGAAACCAGCGCGGGAGCGTGTCGCGCATCTTGCGAATCGCCCGGAAGAGGAAGTACGGTCCGTCTACCCTGTCCATCGCGCCTGTCGACGCCTGTCCGACTACCGCGCTCGGGCGGTAAATCCGGCATCGCAGCGCGGTCCCGGCGGCCGCGCGGGCGAGCTTCTCGGCGGCGTATTTGGACGCATGGTAGGCCGTCGGTTGCGCCTGGCCCAGCTCGAGATCCGCCTCGCGAAAAGTCCCCTCATGTTTGCCGGCGACCGCCACCGAGCTGACGTGGTGGAAAACGCCGCGAAAGCTGCCGGCGCGCAGATAGTCGATGAGGTTGGCGGTGCCCGTGACGTTGACTCGCTCGAGCTCCGACGCGGGCGCGGCCAGATCGTAGAGCGCGGCGAGATGAAAAACGTGGTCGAGCTTGTCTGGGGAACACGGCGGTACGTCCGTTCCGAGCCCCGGCGTCGCCACGTCACCGGGCCAGATCTCGACCGACGAGCCCGACTGCGCCGCCGACTCTCGCCACATCGTGATGAGGTCGCCGCGCGGCCCCAGGGACGACGCTCTCAACAACAGGCACAGCCTTGCGCCGCGCCGAAGAAGCCGCTCGACGAGCTGCTTGCCGATCAGTCCTGTCGCGCCGGTAACGAGGTAGCTCAGTTGCTCTGCCATGTGACTGTGCCCGAAAAAGGTGATGTTGGCCGCTACCGCCGCGCCTGGGCGGTGCCGGGGCGGCGCTCCGCCGCTTCACATTATGACCTCGGCTCCGGATTGGCAATGCGGCGTGCGCCGGTGAAGCCACCGCCCATTCACCGCCGGTGCGACAGCGCCCCCCTCCGTCCCTCTTTCATGGGTAGGTACTACAAAGGAAGCGCCTGGCCATGGCGTTATCGTAGACCTGGGCCTGGCCGCAGCCTTCGCCCTCGGCGTCCCGTTCTGCGCAAGCGTTCGGGTGAGAATGGCCTGCGCCGCATCAAGAACGGCCGCGTTCGCTCGTCGATCCCCCCGAAACCAACCATTCGCTACCAGGAGTCATTTCGTGACCATCAGCTCGAAGCCCGCAAAGAAGAAACCCATCCTCCGCTACCTTCTGATCGGCGCGGCTCTCCTCGCCGGCGCCGCCGTGATCGCAGCCCCGCTGGTGGCCCGCTCGATCGGCGGCGCGCCCGGCATGCGGACCGCGGCACAAGACGCTGCGGCGGTCGGCACGATGAAATCGATCGTCTCGGCCAGCTCGACGACCAGCAGGGCACCGACCGCCACTGCTACGCCGCAAGCCTGGCCGAGCTCGACGCCGGCATCAACGGCGTCGGCCTGATCTCGCACCAGCTCGCCACCGGACAACAGCACGGATATCGCTTCGCGCTCGCACCGGGCTCGGATGGCTGCAAGTCCTACGTGGCCGTGGCGGTGCCGCTGCAGTACGGCGTGTCCGGGGTCCGCTCCTTCTTCGCCGACCAATCCGGGGTCGTTCGCGGCGCCGACCTCGGGGGCGAGCCGGCCGCGGTCGATACGCCCGCCGTGCCGTGAGCACGGCCGTAACGACGCGCCGCCCCGACGGCGCACGGCGCCGCGCCGGCTTACGATCCGAGCGCCCGCCGCACGTCCGCGGCCGCCATGCCGGTCAGCTCACAGATCTGCTCGACGGTCAGCCCACGGGAAGACATCAACCGCACGATGGCTTCCTGCCCCTTCCAGATGCCTTCATCCCGGCCTTTCTCCAGACCGTCCTGGAACGAGCCCTCCATGTCGGTGATGTAGTCCCGGAGCCAGTCGATGCGGCCCTCGTACTGCCGGCGCAGCTCCGGGCTCGCCGCCAGCCGCTCCAGCTCCGCGCGGGCTTTCGCCAGCT
>JACPHN010000238.1 GCA_016188575.1 Candidatus Schekmanbacteria bacterium | reverse complement strand
GGCCCAGGACGTGGGCCAGGTCGAGGTAGGCAGGCAGACCTGCCAGAGCAGTCATTCCGCTCGAGGTTCCTTCCTCCTCGTATGCATAAGGAAGAACACCAGATGCTAGCATCGCGACCATCTTGGATCCTTGTATATATGGGGAAGCGGTATCTATGACATACAGATCTTAGAATATTCTCGTTGTAGTGTCAATAGGTAGATGCGCGATGCAATATCGCCATCATTATAAAATCTACTGATATCCGCACTATGATAAAGCGGATACAGGGTTGTACAGCGTCGAGTGTGCGCGCGACTTTCAGCCCACCTCTATCTCGTCACGGTGGAATGCTACCTTGAGGCGCGGGGACCGCGGCATGGCTTGCTCCTGGACTTCGCCAAGACCCGCCTCGAGCGCGAGCGCGTCATCCGCCTATAGCCTGCTCCTCCTGGATTCTTGGCCTCTGAGCTCGGTTCCCACAGCGGGGCATCGAGTCCGTCCGCCCGCATCTGGTCAGGCTGCCAGCTCGTCCAGACGAGCCGACCAGCGTACAAGCGTCTCGTCGCGGCCCCCTCTGTCCCCGCGTCGCCGGCCTGCCTCTGGTCGCGCTTCAGCCATGACCGTACGGCGCTGGTGAAGACGGAACCCCAGATTACCGCTCAACCATCGCATCGATTGCCTTGGGCCGGTGGATCAAGGTTGCCCTGGATCTGCCGCCGGTCCGTCCCTCCCGCCGTATGCGGGGGAGGTGAGGTGGGGGGGGTTCGTAATGCACTTTCCGCGCAGCGTCAATGGCCTGGGAGCCGGAACCGATGCAGGGCGAGGCGCGCGGCCTCCTTCATTCGGCGTGGCGTGCCGGATCACGAGCGTGGGAGGCGTCCCGCGTGCAGGCCAGCGGCGGTGAATTCAGGGCCGTTGCCTATCTTGTCGTTCGGTTTCCGGGCGGGTATGATCCGACCAGGCGCGCGGCCAGACCGAGGAAAGAAAGCGAGCAGATGCAGAGCAGAAGCGACTGGGGCCGGCAGGCCGAAGGGGAGGCGGCGGCCTTCCTCGAAACGCGGGGCTTTCGCATCGTGGCCCGGAACTACCGTATTCGCGGCGTCGGGGAGGTCGACCTCGTCGCTCTGGAAGGCGGCGCGCTGGTCTTTGTCGAGGTCCGGTCGCGCCGCGGACGCAACGTGGGGGAGCTCGTCGCGGCGGCTCTTGAAAGCGTGACCCCCCGGAAACAAGCGCGTCTGGCGCGGATTGCGTCCGCCTACCTTGCCGAGCGCCCGCCGCCAGCGGCGAGTGACGGGAGCTGCCGCTTCGACGTCATTGCCGTGGCGCTGGGCGCCGATGGGAGGCGCACGTTCGAGCTCGTGCGCGACGCCTTCTGTCTGGGCGACTGAGCGCTCGCCGGCCGGTGCCTGGCGAGCGAAGGAGCCCGAGCAATCTTGCGCTTCCGGGCGCATCGCGATAGGCTTGGTTTCGATAGAGAAGGGACATGCAGGAGAAAGCCCCAATGCGAAAAAAAGCCTTTGTTTTTATCGCCGGCGTTGCGACGTTGGCGTACATGAATAGAAAGGAGCTCGCACACTACGCCGTCGGAGCGATGGCGCGCGCCGAGCAGGGTGTGCGCGACTTCGTGGATCAAGTCGCGCGGGCCGGGGCTGCCGCGTGGTCGAAGCCGAGCACCGGCCCCGATGACTCCTCCGCCGCGGATGCCGCCGGCGACGATCGTGGCCCGGAGCAATGTGCCTGACCGGACCACGCCCACCGGCTCCCCCTTCCGGAGGTGGTGCGAACCGTTCCGCGCCGCCGAGATGATGATCGGGCATCATGCAGCTCCGTGAGGACATTCTGCGCCTCAACGAGGCAGCGGCCGCGCTTTCATCCTTCGTCGACGCGCTGCGGGCGGAGGTCGCGAGCGTGCTCGTCGGCCAGGAGCAGACGTTGCGTTCGCTCTTGGTCGGGCTTTTGGCTGGCGGGCACGTCTTGCTCGAGGGTGTGCCAGGCCTTGCCAAGACGCTCGCCGTCAGAACCATGGCGCGCGCTCTGAATCTGTCCTACCGCCGGGTGCAGTTCACTCCCGACTTGTTGCCTGCGGACATCGTCGGCACCATGGTCTGGAACCCAGGCCAGAGCACGTTCGAGGCCAAGCCGGGGCCGGTATTCGCGCACGTGGTCTTGGCCGACGAGATCAACCGCGCTCCGGCAAAAGTGCAGAGCGCACTGCTCGAGGCCATGGAGGAGCGAACCGTCACCCTCGGTGACACCACACACCCGCTTCCGAGGCCCTTTCTGGTGTTGGCGACGCAGAACCCGGTGGAGCAGGAAGGCACATACCCGCTACCGGAAGCGCAAATCGACCGGTTCATGCTCAAGGTCGAGGTCACCTACCCGAGCCGGGAGGAAGAGCGGGAGATCCTCGACCGCATGACACGTGTGGACCCACCGGCAGCGCGGCCTGTGGTTCGGCCCGAACAGATTCGCGAGGCGCTTCGGCTGGTGCGCGCGATCCACGTCGATGATCGGATCAAGGACTACATCGTGGCCCTGGTGCGCGCGACGCGTGACCCCGATAGCGTCGGGCTCCGCCCCTCCATGCTCTTGCCCGGTGCGGATCGGGAAGCGGGCGCGTCTGGCCAGGTGCTGGCCATGACCGACCTGCTGCGCTACGGGTGCTCGCCGCGCGCCACCATTTTCTTGACGCAGGCTGCTCGCGCTCAAGCCTTCCTCGATAAGCGGGGATTCGTAACGCCCAGTGACGTGCGGGCGGTGGCCATCCAGGTTCTGCGGCACCGGATCTCGGTGAGCTACGAAGGTGAGGCCCGAGGCCTGACCGCGGATCTGCTCCTGCGCGCTATTTTGGCCAAGGTGCCGCTACCGTAGCGGGGAGTGGCGGCCATGCTCCGCGTCCGCTATCAGAGAGCAATTCGCGAGATCGAGCTTACGGTTCGCCGGCTCGCGAACGCCGCGACCGTCGGGCGCTACCGCAGCGCTTTCAAAGGCAGGGGCATGGCGTTTTCCGAGGTCCGCCAATACCAGCACGGGGACGACATTCGCGATATCGACTGGAAGGTGATGGCGCGCACCGGTCAGCCGCACGTGCGGTGCTACGAGGAAGAGCGCGAGCTAACCGTGCTACTCATGGTGGACGTTTCGGCGAGCCTGTCCTTCGGTACCGGGGTGTGGTCGAAACGGGAGCTCGCGGCGCTGGTGACGGGACTGTTGGCACTGGTCGCCCATCGCGGCCGGGATCGGGTCGGCCTGCTGACCTTTGCGGGGAATGTGCAGCGCTTTGTGGCGCCGGCGCGCGGCGAGGCTCACGCGTTGCGCCTCATCGAGGAGGTCTTGGCGGAAACACCCGCCGCCAGCCCTGGGAGCTCCTCGGACCTGGCTCTGGCGCTTGCGCAAGCCTGGCGGGCACTGACGTCGACTGCACTGGTATTCCTGGTATCGGACTTTCTCGCGACGGACTACGAGCTGGGGCTCAGCGTGGCAGCGCGGCGCCACGAAGTCGTTCCCATTCGCATCAGTGATCCGGCCGAACGGCCGGCGCCAACGGGAGAATTGCCGATTCCCGCGGCAGGCCTGTTGCGCCTGCAGGACCCCGAATCCCCAGGCGGCACGGTCATCCTGGACTCCTCCAACACCGCCGTGCGGGCTTCACTCGCGGCGGCCCTTCACCGCCACCGCGCCGAGACCGAGCGCATCATGAGGCGCTGCAACCTCAACTTGCTCGAGCTCTCCACGGCGGGTGACTTCGAGCAAGACATGGTGCGCTTCTTCCGCCGCCGCGCCCTGACGAGTCTGCGATGAGCGCTTGGCGCGCGGCGGTCGAGGCCAACGTGGCGCTGCCGCGGCCGACTCTCGAGCTTTCTTTTCTGCCCGGCGCCCAGGTCACCGCGGCAACATCGACGCCCTCTGCCGAAGTCGGCGAGCCGATCACCCTCGAGGTGCGCGCACAAGCGCCCGCAACGGCGCGCTTTACGTTCGGTCCGCTGCTTTTCCCCGCGACGACGCCTGCGACCGTGCTCCGTGACCTCCCGCCCACGGTGACAGGGCGACCCACGACGGCAGCAGGAGGCGCCGAAATGAGCGTTACCGTGAAGAAATACGTGGTGGCGTTCCACGGCCTGGGTGATTGGCAGGTCCCCGCCGTCGACGTTTACGTTCATACGGGCGATCGCGTCCGCAGGATTGCGACGCCGCTGCAGCAGATCCACTTTCGCTCGGCGCTTCCGTTCTCCGGTGTCGAGACCGCGCCAGCCGAGCTCGATCCCTACCGCTACGTCGCGGTAGCCCGCCCCCGCACGTTCGTTACGGCGGGGACGGCATGGGAGCTTCCGGTGCTTTTCGGCATGCTGGCCGCCGCAGCACTCGTTGTTGTTGTGGTCGGCTGGCGCCACCGCCGCCTGTTGCGAGAGCTCAGGGCGCGTGGTCCGGTGACCGGGGTCCCCGGCCCGGACTCTGTCGCTGCCGACCCGTGCGCCGGCGCGTTGACGGAGCTCGACCGGCTCCGCGACGGTGGGATGGTCGCTGCCGGCGATATCACCGGCATCGCCCGCGCCGGCTACGCGGCACTGCGGCGGCTCCTGGAAGACCTCTATGCGATCCGCGCCGAAACCCTGTCGACGGCCGCGGCCCTGGAGGCACTGCCGGCCGCCTCGGCGTCCATTCACCGGCGGCTCTGTGCCACGCTAACCGAGCTCGACCGTCTGAAGTTTGCCCCGCATCGGCCCTCGGCACCCGACGCGGCCGTCCTGTGGAGAGAGCTGCGGCAGCTTGTCGAGCAGGTCGCGGAGGTCACGCGCGTTCAGCGCCACCGCGCCGTGTAGGGCCGGTTTCAACATTGTTCAGGGCAGCACGACGCGCAGCGCGGTCACCGTCGGCAAGTCTCCGTCCGTGTTGCGCTGGGAGACGTAGATTCGCTGCGTCTGCGGATCATAGGCCACACCGCCCAGAACGTGGGAGTCATTGGCGAACGGCAGAGCCAGCTCCCAGGTCGCATATGGCATCACCTCCCACGGCTGGACAGCGCCGCTTCGCACCGCAAGAAGCTCGTTTACATCGTAGGCCCAGACCTGCGAGACATAGGGGTACGCATGCGTGCCCTTCGAGTCGTCGGTGGGGTCCGCGCACTCCTCGCCCGTGCCGTAGCAAAACGTCCCGATCCCGTGACGGCCCACGAACAGGACCGACCTGCTGCCAACCGGAAAAACCACGCCCGCCACCTGCGTCGTGCCGTTGAATAGCGGGCTCGTCGCATCCCAAGCGGCAAGCGGGTGTTCAGGGGGGTAGTAGACGAGAGGTGTTGCCGGCACGGGGGCGATTGCGCCGAAGTCGGCCGGATCAAAGGCGAAGGCCGCGGGGCCATAGGATGTTCGGCTGATGATCGGGATACAGCATTGCCCGACGAGCGCCGGAGCGCCGAGCTGTTCCTGCCACTCCGGCGGCACATCCGTCATGTAGCCCGACACCATGCCGGCGCCCCCGGCGCCGATCTGGAACATCCCCTGTACCGTGCCGGCCTGGCCCAGGGTGAGCGAGTGGGTGAAGCCGGTCAAGGTTTGAGCTCCGTCCGCATCGTAGTAGGTGTAGACCGTGCCTACGAGCCTGGAGCCGTGCACGAGGAGGTCTCCTATGAGGATCGAACCCTCGTCGACTGTGCCGATCAGACCTTCGGTCGGATCGACGAGCTCCTGGAGAACGGCGGCGGTGGCGAGGTCATCCAGGTCAGCGCCGACGACGAGTGGTGGAATGGAGATCTCGGCCGCCAGTTGGTACCACGCGTGGCCGACCAGGAACAGCGAGTCGTTGGCCGCGTGGTAGGCGAGCGCGGTCCCCCCGTAGGTGAACCCCGACCACTGCGGCGAGCCGAAGTCTCCGGCCGGAATCCGGAACGACCCCGCGATGACCAGGTTGGACGGTTGAATGAGGATGCCGCCGGGCTGTGGAGTTGGGCTCGGGGTAGGAGTCGGCGCCGGAACCGCGACGGCGACAGCGTTGCTCATGAAGGCGCCGCCGTTGACATTCACTCGGTAGTAATAGGTTTGGCCGGCCTGGACGTCGGCGTCCAGGTAGGATCGATCGCCGGGAAGGAGAGCGATGATGCGGAATGCCCCGGCGGCAGTGGCGGCCAGCGCGATGAGCACCGCAAGCCAGGGTGCTCGCGGCCGGCGCCGCAGGATCACGGGCAGTAGCAGCGCGAGGGTGATCACGACAGCGAGCCCGCTCGCCGGCACGAACGCCGCGTCGGCGCTCTTCTCCAGATGCTGTGTCGTTACCGTGACGGCTCCATCGACGATCCATGTCAGCTCGACGCCGTCGGGGCCGAAGACGGCCGCGGTGATGGTGACCTCGTCGGCCGCCCGGGCGAAAGGCGCAATGAGAACCCCCAAGAGCAGCGCCAGCGCTCGGCATGCAACGCCGCGCGAGGCTTTCCGGCTCCGGGTCATTGCTTTCAGCTCCGACATCTATCGCTTCCGGGCGAACACACGAGTAGCTTCGGATATAGCCACAGTGCGGCGGCTATGCAAGAGAGGCAGGGGAGCGTGAATCCACCACCGGTTCGCCTGCAAGGCGCGCGGAAAGCGCATCGCGAATACCCCCCACCTCACCTTCCCCGCCAGCGGCGGGATCCAGGCCGGGGCGCTATCGCGTCGACTCCTAACTGACGGTGGGTGCGACCAGGCAATGCCGGTCCACTGGGATAGGAGGTAAAGCGATCGGTCAAGGACCAGCACACCGCGCTCTGCAGTCGCAATCGCGGTCACTTCAACTACTTTGGCGTGAATGGAAACATGCGGTGTTTAGCGCAGATGATCCACTACGCAAGACGGAGCTCGCACGAGTGGCTACGGCGGCGCAGCCAACGGAAGCGACTGACGTGGGAGAGGTTGGAGGAGATTCTCCGGCGACACCCTACATTCAGGGACGTCACGGCGTCTTGACACTGGATTCGCGCGCGCGTAACCTGGCTGGGGACGTTCGGAGAAATTGACCAGGTTGCTCAGCACAGGGGAAAAACATGTCGGATCGCGCGGATTGGCGGCGGGAAGCGTGGGTGCTGAGAGCGGCTGGCAGCGCGGCGGCGATATTGTCGGCAGCGAGCGCTCCCGTAGCGGCGGGGCCCGTGACGGCGATTTCCGGGCACGCATACCTGGACGGCGCGGCGGAACATG
>JACPHN010000242.1 GCA_016188575.1 Candidatus Schekmanbacteria bacterium | reverse complement strand
CGGGGGGTTTTCCTGATGCGCTTTCCGCGCAGCTCGCAGTCGGACAGGCGGTGGATCCAGGCACGCTCCGGGCGCTTGACGCGGGAACCGCGCTGGTCCCCCAGGCCGTCAACAACAGGACCAAAAGCGACGCGACCGGGCGAAAGCGCAGCGACTTCATCGGCGGGGCTCCTTTCTCGTCACGCCGCCGGCGGCCGCCGCCAGCGCCCAGGAAAGCGCGGCGGCAAGCGCCAGCAGCGGCTGCCAGGAGCCACGGCTACCCGCGAGCCCCACGGCCGGAAACGGGGTGGCGGTCGGGGTCAAGACCACGGCCGGGGTGCGGGTAGGGGTGTGGGTCGCGGCGGGAGTGACGCTGGGGAATGGTGAAGCCGTCCGCGTCGGGGTTGCGGTCCAGCTCGGCGTGGCGTTCGCCGTGGCGCTCGGGGTCGCGCTGGGGCTCGGCGTGGCCGTGAGCGTCGGACTGGCGGTCGCGGTGGGGGTCGGCGCCGGCGGCGCCTCCGCCTCGTACGCGCCGATGTCGCAGACCGCGGTGCCGTCCCCGTCGCCGTCGGCGGGCCGCGGAAAACCGCGCTGGTCGGTGGTCAGGTTTGCGTGACCGGCGCACACAGCTTCTCCCGCCGCGTCGATGGCGGGGCTGGTGGCGAGCAGCCCGTGGGTGAGCGTCGCGCCGCCGTTGTCGGCCAGATCGCCGAGCCCCGGGTCGACGCCGAGCTGATCGCCCGCCGCTGGGACCCCGCAGCTCGTGTCGGTGAAGACGTTGAAGCCCCCGGAGCCAGTCGACTCCGCCATTCCCCAGCAGCTCTCGGCACCGGCAGCGGAGGCGGTGATGGATCGCTTCACCGAAATGGAAGCGTCGCGGCTCGTCACCGCAAACGCCGCCCCCCAGTCCGCCGCGTTGGCGGCGATCGTCGTGTAAGCGAGGTCCGCGATGCCGGGAACCCCGCCGATGGGCTCCACGTAGATCGCTCCACCATACCCGCGATTCCCCTCCGCGGCGGCGACGTTGCCGCTCAGCGTCGAGTTGTCGACCGTCACGGTGCCGCCGGCCACGAAAATTCCGCCGCCCCGAGATTCCAGAGACTGCGCCGACGATGCCTCGTTTTCCGCGATTGCGCTGTCCGTGATCGCGACCGTGCCGCCCGCGACGTAGAGCCCCCCGCCCGACACCTGGCAGCTTGTCGTGGAGGTCCGCTGGCAACCCGCGGTGTTGCCCTCGATCGAGCTGGAGCGAATGTCGAACCCCGTGCCATAAACGACAAAGGAATAAATCCACAGCCCGGCTCCCTGGGTGCTGCAGGCGCCGGTCGAGGAGACGCTGCAGGTGATGTGGTTACCGCTGACGACGGAATCCGTCATGCTGCCCTTCAAGTGCCCGTACAACCCGCCGCCCTGGACGATCCCCGTCGCCCCATCAGCACCACGCCATTGTCGCGAATCTCCGATCTGACGATGTCGATCGGGAGCTCGCCGAACACCCGAATCCCGGCGCCGTACCCATCTCGGCCGTTGCGGACGACCAGGTCGTTGTCCGTCACCTGCGAGTCGGTGAGCGTCAGTCGTCCGGGAGGGCTCCCTGAAAGACTGATGCCGCCGCCGGCAACGTTACTCGTGCCGCTTGCCCAATTGCTTGTCACCCGCACGCCGGCCAGCGCCAGCTCCGCGCCGACTACTTGAATCCCGGCGCCGATCGGAGCGTTCCCATGGCGCACCGTGAGATTCTCGAGGCGGACGGCGCCGGAGCGGATGTCGAACACCCGGTCGATCCCGAGGTTCGCCGACGCCCCGGCCTCGACGATGCACGGCTCCGCGCCGTCGCAGCGAATCGTTACGCTGTCGGTGACGTCCAGGTCGCCGGCCGCCGCGGCTTCATCCGCTCCAGGGATCTGCAGCCGGTAGGTGCCGGGGAGAATGTTGATCGTGTCCGTGCCGGGGAAGGCGTTGGCCTCCTGCACGGCGGCGCGCAGCGTGCAGCCGATGTCGGCCGCGATGCAGTAACCGTCTCCGGGCACGGTGTCAACCGCATCCGAGAGGAACCGCACCCAGAGCTGCTCTGCGTGCACGCCGCCCGCGCTGAGCGCACAAGTCGTCACGGCGGCGGCCACCGCAACCACAGTACAACGTCGCATTATTTGCTTCCCCCTCCTCCCGGCATTCACCGCACCTCTTCAGGATAGGCGGACGCCATGAGTCGCACAAGCGGTGGGATCGGGTCCTGGAGTTGGGGCCGGGAGAACTGCGCGTCCTGCCTGGCGTTCGCCGCCGTGCCACGGCGGGAGGGTCCCCTCTGGTAGCCCACCCATTGGGGCGCTAATGGTACTCGCGCGGATCACCGGATGGCTTCCGCGGTCGACCAATGAGGATGCCGGCCCTCAACGCGTGAGTGATATTGAGTCAGGCTGCATGGTGACGCCATCAATTTTCTCCCATTTGCGCCGGGGAGATCGCTCATGGACAGGGGAAATCGCGGCACGATCTTGTTCCCGGACAACAATATCACGCACACGTTGAAGGGCGGGGTGTCGGACCGGCTGATGAATGGATGAGAACGTGGCGCCGCTGCCGAACCGCGGCACCCGCCCCTACCGCGTCGGTGCAGCCTGGCCGCTGGCTCAAGCAGCGCCATACACAGGCTGCGCCAGGAAGTGCGAATACGTGAGCGTCGAAATGGACATTGACGGCACGGTCGCCGGGCCGGCGCCGCGGTTGCCGCGTGTCGTTCTCTTTGCGGCCATGCCGCGCGAGCTGGCGATCCTGCGCCGCGCCTGTGCCGGCGTCGAGCACGTGACCATAGCGCGCGCGGGCATCGGGCATCGGCGGGCCGCGAAAGCGGTGCGCCGCTATTTTCGTGCCTGCGGCGAGGCGAAGTCCACCATTCAGGCCGCTCTTGTTCTCGGCGTCGCCGGTGCTACTTCGCCGGGTCTCGCCGTGGGTGATGTCGTGGTCTGCGACCGCGCCATGGCCGCGAGCGCACCGGCGGCCGCTGCCATCGCGGCGCCTCTGGCCGCCGCGTCAGCGCGCCTCGCCCGCCTTGTGCCGAAGTCAACTGTGCGCATGGGGTCGGTGGCGACCGCGGACCGGTTTGTTGCCCGCCGCGGAGAGAAGCTCGACCTCGGCGCCGCCTGCGGCTGCCTGGCGGTGGACATGGAAACGCACGCCATCGCTCTGGAGTGCCAGAAGCTCGCTGTCCCTTGGGCGGCGATCCGCGTCATTTCGGACGACACCCGGCGCGACGTCGTCCTCGACCCCCGACTGCTCGCCCTCATGGGGCGGCGTTTCCGCGCCGGGGAAGCGCTCGAGGCCGTGACGCTGCGGCAGCTCGTTCCCGCGTTGCGACTCGCCTGGAATCTTCGCGTGGCGCTTCGAGTGCTCGAGCGCGTCGCCCGCGTGATCGCGTCAGAGACGGAGCTGTTGGCGCGCTGACGCCGCGGGCGCAGCTCTCAGAGCCACCTCAGCCCCACGCCGAACACGAGCGTGGCGGCGGCATCGACGCCGAGAATCGCGGCGACCGTGAGCAGCTTGTTTCTCATCAGTGCCATGTCGTGCACCAGGAACGCCACCACGAAGAAGTGCAGATACCCAAAGGCGATGATCAGCCAGACGTTTGGCCAGTTCCAAAACGACCAGGACCAGATCAAAGCGTCCGCCTTGTTGAGCAGGACCTCGATAAAAACGCAAAACACGGACCAGCCGAGCGCACACACCCATCGGTTTGGAAGCCCGAGCAGCCTGAGGCGGCGATCTGCCGGCAATGTCTTGACAAACACGACGCCCGCGATCGCGAACATGAACGCGATCTCGATCGTCCAGCCGGCGAGGATCACGTAGGCGCTGTGCCCCGGGGTGGTCCACAGCGCCGCTCGCCCTGTGAAGTGAAGCACCAGGCCGTTGGCGATCTCGTTGAACCAGTCCATGCCGAACAACGCTACCCCGGCCAGAACCTGGTTCCAGTTACGCCGTTCCACCTCGCAGGCGTAGACGTATACGATCAGCGCGAACAGCGGAATCACGTGCCACTGAAAGCTCGCCGGGTCGCGCAGATGCACGAGCATCTCGCGGGTCTCCGGAGTCAGCATGGGCCACGTTGCATAATCCGGCGCCGCCGCTGCGCAGCCGCCCACACCGGCGCATGCCGCCACCGCCGCGACTAGCCCTGACCATGACCCCTGGCGCCGGCGCGGCCCGGCGTCGCCGACTCCCGCTCTGCCGTCGCTCCTTCGCTCCATTCCTCAGACCGTTTCCGCAGCGGCGCCCGCCCGCAGATAGGCGCGCAGATCGCTGGAGAGCTCGTGAAGGCAGGGCACTCGGGTATACATCATGTGCCCGCCCTCGTAGCACCGATACGTCACGCGGTCGGCTTGAGAGCCGTGCAGCAGGTGATCGAGCGTGTACTTCGCGGCCAGATACGGCGTGGCAATATCAAAATAGGCCGCGGCAACGAATATCCGCAAGTGCTCGTTGTGGTTCATCGCTTCCAGGAGATCCTGGGCGACATTCAGGTACTTGTTGGTTGCCTGGCTGTAGTCCCAGGGGTGGACGCGGCTCGTGAGCAGCTCGTATGGCAGATCTTGCTCGACCTTGAGCACCGAGCGCACATAGTGGTTGAGCGTTGCCGCGTACGGTCCAGTGATCGCCGCCAGCGACGGATCGTACGTCATCTCGTAACTCCAGGCCTCGCTTTCCGGTCCCGTCACGCGGCTGTCGAGACGCCCGACGACGCGCCGCTCCGATCGCAGCAGCTCCCGCGTAAAGCACTCCACCGGGATGCGATAGTCGAGATTGTGGACGAATCGATCCGGCAACCCCGTATACGCGACGAGCTTGCGGCCGATCCGCTTGCTCTCGACCGTGCTCATGCGGTGTCCTTTCAGGAGCCCGAGCACATACTCGCCGAGCGCGAAATCCTCCACTTCCGCGAGCGTCGCGGACAGACTCCGCTGCAGTCGCTGTTGGAGGCGGCGGTGGTAGAACGCGGTGGCAGCCAGCGTCGGCATCATAAGCACGTACGGCAGGTCGTTACCGGGATCGGGGATGAGCGTGTGGAAGTCGAGCGCCACCGAGATCAGAATGACGCCGTTGACGTACAGGCTGTGCCGGCCATGGAGGTATCCGGCGAGCCCGGCCGCGCGGGTCGTTCCGTAACTCTCTCCCGCGATGTACTTGGGCGAGGCCCACCGCTGGTAACGCGTGACGTAGAGTCGGATGAAGTCGCCGACCGTTTCGATGTCCTTCTTGACCTCATAAAACGACTTGGCGTCTTCTTCCTTGGCAGCGCGGCTGTATCCGGTGGTGACCGGGTCAATGAGCACCAGATCCGTGTCCCAGAGTAGCGTTGCCGGATTAGGTATCAGCCGTCCCGGAGGCGGAAGAGGGAAACCTTCGTCGGTAAGCTCGACGCGCCAGGGGCCGAAGAACCCCAGGTGCAACCACACCGCCGATGAACCGGGCCCGCCGTTGAAGATGAAGGTGACGGGGCGCTGCGAGACATCGCCCGCGTTTCGCCGCGCATAAGCCACGAAGAAGATGCTGGCTTTGGGCTTGCTATTTTCTTCCCTCAGCACCATCGTGCCCGCGGTCACCGTGAACTCCAGCGTTCGCTCCGCAAAAGAAATCGCGTGCTCCGTCTCTGACAGGACGTCCTCGAGCTTCGGAGTCTCCGCCTCGCCGTCACGCTTTTCAGCGTTCCGGCTCTCATCGGTCTGCCTTCTCTCTTGGGGCTTCTCGGTCATCGCCCGACTCCGGGTCCTCTTGCTGTACATGGATCGTCCCGACGGATACGGGACGGGCAGTATCGCATCATTAATATGTTGCTGCAAGGCGCGGGGCCTCGTCGGATCCACCGCCTGTGCGACGTCGGCGGGGCAGTGCCCACCTCCGTTCCTCCCTCCGCCTCACCTCTCTACGCCGCGCCGCCAGGCCGGCCCGCCGGGTTGACCGCCGCCGGGGGTCAGCCGGCGATGTACTCCCTCAGAATCTCATAAATGGCGTCTGCCATGATCGCATGACCGTGCGCATTCGGGTGCGGATCCGCAAAGGACGTTCGGTAGCGTTCTTCGTAGAGCTCGTCCGGAAACGCGTGGGTCTGGACACCGCGCCGGCCGAACGCGGTGCTATAGGCGACGACGTGCGGTGCGCTCGCCTGCCCGTAAAGAAACGGCACGAGCGCGATGCCGCGGCGACCGCATTCGTCGACGAGCTCCGCCACCGCCAGGTCCGCGTCTTTCCACCGCAGAGAACCCGCGGCGTAGAGCAGGGTTTCGCTCGCGGCCACCTGACGCCGCCGCAGGAGCAGCTCCAGCCACGCGGCAAGATACGAGACCTCGGTCATGGCCCTTGGCAAGACCGGGTTCAACCGCTCCCGCTCAGCTTCATCGCGCAGGCGCCGCGGGTCCTCACGCAGTGCCCCAGCGAAGTTGGGCTCCGCGTCGTTCGACAATACGACCAGGACCAGCACATCCGGCTCGTACGCGAACCCTTTCGCCCTCATGAGCTCCAGCTCGTTGCGCGTATTCCACGACGGCACGCCGGCCACGACGGCATCCCAGCTCGGGTGAGCCGATGCGAGCCGGGATCGCAGGCGAAACCCGACCGTATCCTCATCAGCAACGGCCCACCCAAAAACCACGGAATCTCCGAGGAGCATGATTCGCCGGCCGCCCGCCGCCTTCTCCGCGGAAAACGCGGGGCTGCGCAACCCCTCCCGGCCGATCTCGATGCGAATGCCCTGCAAGGTATCCGCATACCCGGCGGGCGTGATATAGGCGAATCGCGGATCTCTGATCATCGCGTCGAAGAGCCGTTGGATCTCCGTGAAGTAGGCCAATCCAAGCGGGTCGAAGGCCGCGAGCGTCCGGTCACAGACGACGAGTGCGATCAGGCAGTTGCACGCCACCAGCGCGACCGCGAGAAGGCGGCGTGCACTTCCTGATCTCACCAATGTGCATCACACTCAGCGAATTTCCAGCCGCCAGCGCTGCAGCGTTCCGACATCCTGGGCGGAGTCATCGGCTACGAAGAGCTGCCAGGTTCCCTGGGCATTCTGCCCCTTGAATGCGTCGAGGCTGTCCACCGGTGTCAGCTCCCGCCCATAGGCGCCGCCGATGTCATCCGTCGAGCTGCCGCTGCGCTCTTGCAACCGCACGGTTCCACTGGCGGGACCCGAGAGGAGCAGAGTCAGATCGCCCGCGAAGGAGTGATCGATCTCGACGTAGACATCGAGGTCCGAGATGCTCAGACTGTCGCCGACTTCGAGCGTGCTCACCACGCCGGCGGGATCGCCGTCGGGGATGGCCACCCCGGTATCCGCGCTCTCGTAGGTGCTCCGTCCGCCGGCGTCGCTCGAGTAGCAGGCGACCGCGGACGTGGGGACTCCGGGCCAGCGCTGGCTGCCGCAGGAGTGCGCGTTGAATTGTCCCCAGATGGTGCATCCGTGGGGCGTTCCGTTGGCGAGATTGCCATCGTCATCGTCAGCGACCAGCAGCCCATCGTACCAGTCGGTGCGGGTCTGCGCGTCCGCGATGGGCAACACCATAATGTCACGCAGCACTTGCCCCTTCACCCCCTGGCTCGTGAGGTCCGTCATGATGTCGTAAAGGACTTGGCCGAGCATTTCGCCCTGGTCGTGGACTTCCGAAACCGACGAGTCGTAGCAGTTGAGCTCCGCATCGTCGAGGTAGCGGACGGCCTCATTGGTGGGGACGCCGTCGATGGCGACGATAAAGCCCGGACCGACTTCCGGGGAGCGCGTCTGTAGCATCGCGAGCATGTCCCCGATGCCCTCGCCAAGCCCGCCGTCCCAAGCTCCGCCCGGCAGATTCTGGTCCGCGCCGTGGCCGAGCTCATGGGACATCACGTCGAAGATTCGACCGGTGTTGTTGCACGTGAGCTTTCTGCCGGAGGTCTGCGACGTATAGGTGCCGTATTGGAAGAAGTTCACGGTTCCTGCCCAGGGTGACCAGTACGCATTGCACGCGTCAGCGATGTTCACCGCGGCGGTAACGGTGGAGGAGCTGATCCAGCTATTGGAAGGGAAAACACTCTGGAGCAGACGATTGGTCGCGGTGAGCGCGCGGTAGGCGTCCCGTTCCGCAACATCGGAGCCGCTGTTGGTGAACTGCAGCCCGATACTGGATCCCGCGGTGCCACTGGCGCTGGCCGAACCATCCGCACCTTGCTGATTATCGATCTTGATGCGGGAGCCGGACAGACTGGCCGTGACGGTGTGTGAACCGCCTGAAGACCCCGATCGCGTGAAGGCGCCCTTGTCCGAAGCGCTGGCGCTGCCGAGCGAGCTGACGGAAACGGTAATCCCGTCCAGAAGAATGGTATCCTGCGGATCGCCCACGGTCCGGCGATCTACGGATCCACTGACGGTGCCGGTGACATCGGCGTAGGCGCGCAGGTCTACGGCCTCCAGGATGTCCCCCGTAGCGGCATCGACGAGCGCGCCGATTTCGGCATTGGCCGTGGCCGATTCGACGTTCCAGGCGAGCGCGTAGGCGGTCCGGACGCCGCGCTGTTGCGGATAGACGTACAGCGTCGGGGAGCTACCCTGCCGGGCGCCGTTGAACGCGGCAGAATAGCGCTGCGCGACCCGGGAAGCGGCCGCCGTTGCGCTCACCCGCGGTGTTGCGCCCACGCTGATCCGCGGGTGCAGGTCGGCGCGCACGAGCACCAGACGTCCCGCCTTGAATGTCAGTTGCAGGCGACTCTTCCACACCGGCAGCGACTGGTGGAGTTGGTGGAAGCGGGCAACCCAGATGCCGGATTTCGCGTATTCTGCGTAGTCCAGCGCCAGATCCTCCGCGCGTACGCCCCAGAGCGGCGCAACTTGCGCGGCAAAGGCTCGGGCGGCGAGCTCGACCTCACGCTGCGTCGGCGACTTGGAAAGCAGCTCGATGCCGTTGCCGCGAATCACGGCTGGCAGGCTCGTGCGGGTGTCGACCGCCATTTCCCACGTGCCTGGAAAGTGGCGCGTGAACGGCGCGAGGTTGGCGTTGGCGCGCAGCGCCGCACCGGACACCACGACGGAGTCGACAGTGGGAACGGCGTATTGCTGGGCGAGAGGCTGCGCGGATCGCGTAGCGCCAGTGAGCGCGTGCCCGTTCGCCGCAGTGGCGACGAGGAGCGCGAGAGCGACCAGAAGTCGTTTCGACGTTGGCGCTTTTCGGGTCTTCATTCTGGGTTCTCCACACCTGAGTGGTTGCTGGACCGAGGTCCTGGACAAGGTGACCGAGCACGCCCCGTGTTATGCAATCTTCGTGCCGTAAACGTTTCCATCTGGTGGTGTGAACGCGAAGAGGTTGTCGAGCCGTTCGGGTGACAGTTGTTGCGCTGGCGTCACACTTCGACCGCCCCGGTCCGTGACTTGCCGATCACACTTCGGTGCCTCGGGACAAGACCCGCGTATTGACATCGGGCTCAGGATCATGTAAGCCAAAGCCGATAAGACTTGTGGCCTGTGACCCCGGTGGTAATTTCTTCACATAGTGAACCATGTCTGCTTCGCCAAGCCCCGCTGACAACGCCCAGAAAATCCTTGCGAGTGCCCGAGAGGCCATTCAGCAGCAGCTCGACGATGCCGCGTGACTGATCGCGGTCGAAATCGACAACGCCGCCGCGGCAGCGGCTCCGTCGCGGGACCGCGGCTTCATGAGCCTGGTCCAGGGGATCGAGGAGCTGCGCGACGCGGAGGACCAGAATGCCGCCTCCGAACGGCTCCTCAAAGTGGCGCGCACGTGGTGCGCCCGCGCCATGCTCTTCGCGCTCAAGGGCGATCGCGCCTTTGGATGGCAGGGAGTCGGCTTCGGCGATGATTCCGGCGAGGTGAAGAGCCTCAAGCACATCACCGTGCCGGTTGCCAAGACCTTTCTTGAGGATGTCGTGGCCAAGCACGAGAATGTCGGCGGCAAGCTGATGCGGACGGGCGAGCACGCGGCGATCGTGAAGTTTTTCGGCGGCGACTGGCCGCACAGCTTCGTGGCGCTGCCCATCGATTTTCAAGGCAGGACCGTGGCAGTATTCTACGCGGACGACGCGGGGCGCAGAGACGTCGAGTTTGACGCCGAGCGCGTCGCTCTCCTCGGTGTCGTCGGTGCTCTGGTCATGGAGAACATTGGACTGAGCAAGGGCCGGGGCAAGCAAAGACCCGATGAGGACGCGACCCGCCCGCCCAGACCTCAGACCAAACCCGGAGCCGCACCAGCACCTGCGCCGCCGGTGGCTGCGGCAGCAGCGGCCGCGACGCCGGCGCCAACCACTCCGGCGCCGCGTCCTCCCCGCCCGTCGGCTCCGCCTGTGGCAGCGGTGCCCACACCGCCGCCTCCCGACCTCTCGGCCCTGGACCGGGAAACGCGGCTCAAGCACGAGAAGGCGATGCGAAAGGCGCGCGTGATCGTGCGCGACATCGTCAACTACAACACCGAAAAAATCGCGCGGGGGCTGCAGACCGGTAACTTGGCAGAAGCCCTGGCGCCAGACATCAAGAAAGGTCGGGAGCTCTACAGCAAGGAAGTAGATCCCGATATCGCCGCCCGCACCGATTACTTCATGGAAGCGCTCGTAGCGATGGTCGCCAATGGTGACCGCGCTGCTCTCGGCCTCAAATAGCCCGAGCCTGCGTTGCCGCGGAGCCCCGATCGTGCGGCCGGCAAGTGAGGGTGAAATGCAGCCCGACAACCCAGATCCCGCCGACCTCGTCGCCACGCCAGCAAGGCGTGGGCGGGCGCGGCGCGCACTGACCATCATCGCCTCCCTCGTTGCGGCTCTCTGCGCCATCGGCGGTGGGATCGGCGCCAGCCTGCTGTTTAGCGAATACCGGAAGATCGAGCAGTCTCTTCCCAACGTCGCTGCGGTTCGTAACTACCGCAACAACTCCGTGACCACCATTGTGGCGCGAGACGGCCGTCCGCTTCACGAGTTTACCGTGGAGCGGCGCTACCCCGTCCCCATGGCGCAGGTCCCCGAGCACATGATCAATGCGCTCATTGCAGTCGAAGATGAGCGCTTCTTTTACCACCGCGGCATCGATCCGATGGGGATCCTGCGCGCCGCCTGGGAGAACCTGCAGGCCGGACGCATCGTCGAAGGCGCCTCAACCCTTACGCAGCAACTTGCCCGCGAGCTCTTCTTGTCACGGGATCGGCGCTTCTTGCGCAAGTTCAAGGAGCAGCTCGTCGCGCTGCAGATGGAGAAGATCCTCACCAAGAATGAAATTCTGGAGCTGTACCTGAACGAGGTCTACTTCGGCCACGGCGCCTACGGGGTCGAGGCGGCGGCGCAGGCGTACTTCGGCAAGTCCGTCGCGGACACCACGATCGCCGAGGCCGCCATGATCGCCGGGATGCCACAAGCCCCCAGCCGCTACTCCCCGGTGACCAATCCCGAGCTTGCCGAGCAACGCCGCGCCATCGTGCTGCGGCGCATGCTTGAGCAGGGATACATTACCGCGCAGGAGCATGTCGAAGCGGAGGCGGAGCATGTGCGCCTGGCTCCCACCCCCACCAGCACCGCGCGCGACGACAACGGGTATTTCCTCGAGCACGTGCGCCGAACCCTCGAGGAGAAATTCGGCTCCGAGGCCGTCCACCGCGGTGGTCTGACGGTCGTGACCTCACTGGACCCGGAGCTGCAGGCCGCCGCTCAGGAAGCGGTGCGCTTCGGACTGCACGAGCACAGTCGGCGGCATGGCTTTCGCGGACCGATCTCGCCCGCGAGCATCCTCCCGCAGTGGTCTCCCACCGGAAAGGAAAAAGTCGGCGACGTCGTTCTTGGCAAAATCGAGGCCATTGCAGACGGCGCCGTAGCTGTCCGTCTGCACGGCACGACGCGAGGCAGGCTGCCCCGCGCCGGATACTCCTGGGCGGGAACGGATCCCCAGAAGCTTTTCAAAGTTGGCGAGCGATACCTTTTCCGGATCGCCAAACCGGCCTCGACCGCCTCTGCCTCACCCGAGGTGGCGCTCGAGCTGGAGCAGGCTCCGCGCGCTCAGGCCGCGCTCGTTGCCATGGACGTCCGCACCGGGGATCTCCTGGCGCTCGTCGGTGGCTACGACTTCGCCGCGTCGAAGTTCAATCGCGCCACCCAGTCGCGGCGGCAGCCGGGCTCCGCATTCAAGCCCATCGTCTACGCCGCGGCCCTCGAAAACGGCTTCGCACCGAGCTCGGTCGTCTATGACGCGCCGATCATCAAGGGCAGGACCGCCGAGGCCGAGGCGTGGTTGCACGCGCAAACCAGCGTGTCCGAGCGCCTGCGCAGACTGCGCGTCATCGACGGATCCACGGTAGGCTCGGCCGCCACGGGAACGGAACCTGCGGCTCTCGAGCGCGATGTCTGGAAGCCCGGCAACTACTCCGGGAAGTTCAACGGCGCGACCACAGTGCGAGGAGCTCTGGAAAAATCTCTTAATCTCGTCACGATCAAGCTGATTTCCGAGATCGGCGTCGACTTGACGGTGGCCTACGGGCGCGCGATGGGGATCGAAAGTGAGCTCGGAGCCAACCTGTCGCTGGCACTCGGTTCTTCCGGCCTGTCACTGCTGGAGCTCACCAGTGCGTACTCGACGTTTCCCGGCCAAGGCTGGCGCGCCGTGCCGCGGGCCATCGCCCAGGTGCGCCGCGACGATGAGGTGTTATGGACACAGGTCCCCGAGCACGTCCCCGTCCTTGGCGCCGACACAGCATACCAGATGACCTACATCATGCAGGGTGTCATCGAGAGCGGCACTGGACAGGCCGCCCGGCGGCTCTACTTCCCGGCTCTGGGCGGCAAGACGGGGACGACCAACGAGTATCGAGACGCGTGGTTCGTCGGCTTCTCGCCGTCCATGGTTGTCGGCGTCTGGATCGGATACGACGAGCTCCGGTCTCTCGGCAGTCGAGAAACGGGGGCGACTGCGGCGCTTCCCATCTGGATCCGCTTCATGAGCGAGGCGCTCAAACGCGAGTCAGCCAGCTCGTTCGCTGTCCCGGACGCGATTCACTACGTGGCAGTCGACGCGGAAACCGGGGAGCTCGCCGGGGAGCGATGTCCCAAGATCCGTATGGAGGCATTCCGCACGGGTCAGGAACCAACTACCGTCTGCCATCGACACGACCCCACTGCGGTTGACTTTTCGAGTCTGGATCTCGGGTTGCCGGCGGAAGGCGTCGACGCGTTGACGGAACAGACCACCGGTGCTGGCGATGAGACGCCCTCGGAGCAGAGTGCGGAAGGCGCGTCACCGCCCACCTGGGACGACGAATACCCGTTTACGTCGGACTGATGGAAGGGCGCCAGGCCGGTCCGCGACCCGGCCAAGGGTCCTCTGCTCAGCAGCCCCGTCAGCGCAGCTCTACCAGGCGGCCGTGCTCGACCGACAGCACGTGGAGGCGTTTCTGCGCGTCCCCGGACGTTCCAAAGGTCGTCTCTCCGGAGATCCCCGGAAAATCCTTTGTCGCCAGGATCGCCCGCCGCAAAGCATCGCGCGTGCGGTGCCCCTCGGCGATGCGGCTCAGAATCAACTTGGCCGCGTCAAAGGCTTGCGCCGCGAGCCGATCCGGCAGCTTGAAGTGCTTTTCCTGAAAGCGCCTCACGAAGCTCTGCACCTGCACCTCCTTCGAGCCCACGAAGAAACCGTCCACAAAGAAACAACCCTCGACATACTCGCCGCCGACCTTCACGAGCTCCTCCGAGTTCCAGGCGCTCGGCCCCATGAGCACGACGGTGCGCATGTCGTGAAACCTGACCTGCGGCGCGATCAGGCCCGCGCGCTCTGCTGCATCCGGAATGAAGAGGGCGTCGGGCCGACTGCCGCGAATCTCGAGCAGCGGCACGCGAAAATCCGTCTCGTCGTCCCCGTAGCTTTCGTCGGCAACAATGTCGCCTCCGGCCGCGACGACTGCCTGGCGAAAGAGCTCGGCGAGGTCTCGCCCCATCGCGGTGTCGGGGTGCAGGATCGCGAAGGCCCGCAGGCGCAGCGTCTGGGTGGCGAACGCGGCGAGCGCATCGGCCTGTTGCTTGTTGGTCACGGTGTTGCGGAAGACATACTCCCCGGTGTCGCCCAGCCCGGTGGCAACGGCACTCGGTGACAGCAGGGGAATGGCGAGCTGCGCGGCGATCGGCGCGGCTTCGCGCACGCTCTGACTCAACACCGGGCCCAGGATCGCGATGACGCGGTGGTCGCGCACTAAGCCGGCGACGAGGTCGGGAACGCGCTTGGTCTCCCCGCGTGAGTCCGCGACGACGAGCTCAGCCTTGCGATCGGACACGAACCGGTTGAATTCATCGAATGCCAACTGGATCCCGGCCAGCACTTGCTCCCCCCACTTGCCGAGAGGTCCTGTGAGCGGGCCGATGAAACCGATCTTCCACGGATCCACATTCTTCTTCTCGACGATCCGCTGCAACACCCGCTCGATCTCCGCGCGAAACGCGGCGTCGGTGCTGGCGTCGCGAAGCTGCTTCCCCGCCTGCTCGGCGTCATCGTAACGCTCGCGGCGCTCGAGCTCCTCCACCAGCGCCAGCTCGCCAAGCTGGTGAATCCAGGGGTCATCGGCCGTTCTCAGGAGCGTTTGCAAGTCCGCCGCCGAAAGCTCGTTGCGAACGAGCCCCGAGATGTGCTCGGTAAGCGCCGTGCGATTGTCGCCGGTCGGTCCGAGGCGAAGCGCTCGCAAGAAGTGGTCCAGCGCGGTCAACGGCTTGCCATCGCGCAAGATCGTCTGACCGAGCAACGTCTCCACGAGAATGGCCTCCTCGGTGGGAGCGGACTTGCTGAAGTACGCGGCTTTCCGCAAATTTTCTGCGGCCTCGCCGAGGTTGCCGCGGCGATACTCTGCATAGCCGAGCAGGTAGCGGATGTGATGATTGATCGCTCCGTCCGTGCTGATGCCCAGCAGGCGCTGCAAGTGCGCCGCGGCTTCCTCGTCGCGTCCGAGCTTGATGAGGGTTTCCGAAAGCAAGAGGTACGCTTTCCAGGGGACCGACTCCAGGTTGGTCGGCGGCCCCGCCGAACCGGCTCGCCGCAGCGCCTCGCCCATGCGCGCAGAACGATCCAGCAGCGCAATGCCGTTGTCGGCAGGGGCTTGGGCGACGAGCGCCTGACCCGCCGCAAACAGGATTTCCGCAAGATCGAGGCGGTTTCCCGCGGTCCGCTCGACCATGTCGACCTGGTCGACCGCTTTGGTGATGTCTCCTTCTTGGAGGAAGGCCGCCGCCAACGCCGCCCGCGCCTCGACCTCGTCGCCCGGATGGGTAGCCAGATGCTCCTGGATCAGCGTGATGGCCTCCGCCCCGCGCCTGTCGGCGACGAGCCGTTTGGCCTTGGCGACCGGAGAGGTGGGGACAATGATCTTCGCCTGGCATCCCGCCGCGAAGAGGAGCGCGCCAGCCACGAGAACGGCCATCCTCGCGGATACTCTATCGCATCGTTTCGCCCTATCGAGGTACTGCAACCGTCGTCTCTCCGGCATGGGTTGAGGCTGTCCGTGGACATGGGCCGCGAACCAAGTCGCGTTTTTTGCCGAGCATTCATATCACGATCCGCGGCCCGCGACAATGAAGCCCTACCCCTCAATCCACGCCTGTTTGACTGCAAGCTGACCGGAAAGCGCATCACGGAGACTCCGCTTCCCTCCCTCCTCTCGCAGGCGGCGAGGGACGGAGGGGGGCGCTTTCGCGTCGACGCCGAACGCGTGGTGGATTCGGGCCAGTGCGTGAGTCTTGACATCTCCCCGCCCTTCGCCTAATCATATGCAGAAATAACTTTTGTCTCGCTCGTTGGAGGAAACAGTGGGTGCTGGGGGCGAGTACTATTCGATAATCGTCACCGCGGACTGGGAACGTCGATCTCGCTTGCTGAGCTTTCCGCGGTGGGCGATTCGGGCGTCGGTTATCGGTGGTGTCGTCGCGGCGGTCGCTTTCTGCCTGCTCGCAGGCGGGTATGCAAGTGTGCGCAGTGAAGTGCGCGAGCTCGAGCGCCAGCGTGACCGCGATAAGGAGGTGGCGCAGCGGATGCAAGGCCTGGTCCGGCAGATTGACACGATTCAGATGAAGCTGGACGAAATTGCCGGAATGCGAGGCCAGATCACCCAGATGCTCGGCCTGCACGGCCAGCGCTCGGCGGCGGGTGCAAGCGGCGGCGGCATTGGAGTGGTAGGGCAGGAATCAGACCTGATGCGCGTGTTTCGCGGCAAGGAGCGCGAGCTAGTCGGTACCTTGGCCACGGACCTCGGCTCCATCGACCACGAGCTCGAAGGTGAGATCGGCGTGCACCGCGGCCTACAGGACCTGCTGCGCGAGCGCACCTTGCTCCTGGAATCGATTCCGTCCATTCGCCCGGTTACCGGAGGCTACATCTCATCCGGTTTCTCACGCCGCCGCGACCCCATCACCGGGTCCATCCGCATGCACAAGGGGCTGGACATCGCGAGCTCGGAGCGCGTTCCCGTTGCCGCTACCGGAGAGGGAGTGGTGGTTTTTGCGGGTTTCGACGGGGGCTTCGGCAACATGGTGGCAATTGACCACGGTTTTGGCTTTGTCACCCGCTACGCGCATTTGGCGAGAATCTCGGTCAGCGCCGGCGACCCCGTGCAACGGGGCCAGGAGCTCGGCCTCCTGGGCAATACCGGGCGCTCCACGGGCCCGCACCTGCATTACGAAGTGCTGCTCGAAGGAATTCCCATCGACCCCAGCATCTTCATCCTGGACGGCAACGGCTAGCGCGAGAGCGACGAGACGCCGCGGCCTTCCGATTCCCGCCGTGTCGCGGCCCAGTGCGTTCGAGCCTCGGCTATGACGGCCGGGATGCCCGAATAGACGCTCGGGAACGCGGGAACGAAGCCGAGCTGTCGGAGGCGGAGATTGGACAGCACTGCGTCACTTCGCATGGCGCTAACGCTGAGCCGCCCGATGACCGCGAGCGCGATCGGAACCGGCAGGCGTCGCAAGTGCAGCGGCATCCCGAGGCACTCCGCGGCAAGCCGATAAATCTCGGCAGTGGGCACCGGCCGATCGTCCACCAGGAAGTATCGCTCGCCCACCTCGCCCTTCTCCATCAGGAAACTCAGCGCCCGAGCGCAGTCGCATACGTGCACCGGCGAGCACATCCGGCTCCGGCCGCGCAATACGAAGAGCGGGCGCTGCCGGCGCAGCGGGGCGAGCACATACTGGCGAAACCATGACCCAAAACCGTAGACATACCCGGGAAACGTGGTTACGATAGGCAGTCCGCGGTCGAGGTGCTGGCGGATCTCGGTGATGGCCGGGGCGATGAAGGGGCCCCAGCCGCGCGGCCTCGGAATGGCCGACTCGTCCGCGAGGCGACGTCCCAGGTCGCCGTAATAGCTCGTCCCGCCCACGTACACGATGCGCTGCACTGCCCGAGGCGACAGTGGGGCGAGCAAGTTCCGGTCCATGATGAGGCGCTCTCGCCGGTACGCGAGCGCGCGCTCACGCGTAATCTTGCCGCCGAATGTCTGCGGTTGGGCGAGATGGAAGACAATCTCGGCAGACTGCGCGGCGCGTGTCCAGTCGCCAGGCTCCAACAGGGATCCCGGGATCGTAGACGCTCCCGCCGGCAGCCCCACGCCCGCACCGTCGCGCCCGCGAGTCAGCACGGTCACCGCATGCCCACACTCCGTCAGGGCCGCGACCAAGCGCCGCCCAATGAAGCCGGTGCCGCCCGTCACGAACACCCTACTCAAGGTCTCGACCTCCGTTTCCCCAGCCTCGGGCCTGCACTGAGGCGCGTATCCAATCGTGCGCCAGATCTGGACCCACGCGGTCTTCCGCGGGCGGCAGCAGCGACTTCGCCGCCTCCTCGTAGACCTCGGCGATCTCCGCCGCCGACATGAGCTCCGCGCCCGTCACCTCGAGCTTGTATCGCATGCGGTAGCGCCGCGGCCGACCGTCCTCGCGGACGCACAGGCCGAAGGCCTCGGGTGCGGCCGCGATCTCGTTTCGCGTCATGAGCATGAACGGCGTCAGCGAGAACGAGGTGAGCTCGCTGGCATGGGCAGCCAAAAACGCGAGCGTTTGCCGCGCTTCCGCGGCTGTTTCTCCCGGAAAGCCCACCATGCAGAGCGCGCGGACGCGGATGCCCAGGCGCACGGCATCCGCCAAGATGCGCTCGACGATCCTGGTTTCGACGCCCTTCTTCATCAGGCTGCGTACCCGTTCCGATCCTGACTCCAGGCCCATCCATAGCTCCTCAAGTCCGGCGGAGGCGGCCCGCGCCAGCACGTCGGCGGTCAGCGACGCCTCGAATCGGGCGCGCGCCGACCATCGTGGCGAGAAGGGCAGTCGCGAGACCGCCTCGGCGACCTCGAGGAACTGCCGGCGCGTCAACAGATCATCACGGATGCGGAAGAAACGGCTCCCAAAGCGGTTCCAGGCGTTCAACATCGCCGCCGCCACGGTCTCCGGCCGGTGGGCGCGGTACTGCGGATGGTGCGCCTGAATCGCGCAGAAGACGCACTTTCCCCAGGGACAGCCGCGGCTGAGCCTGAGGTCGATAACCGGTTCGGGATACGGGTAGATGTCGGGTGCGAATCCGGAAAACGTCGGCGTCGGAAAGCTCGGCAGGTCCTCGGTATGGCGCTCGGGTATTCCGGAGAGGCCTACCGCCGGTGCGAGGAGATTTGGCACGGTCGCATACGGGCGGCCGGCGGTCACGCCGTCGTACAGCGCCGCCAGCGCCGTCTCCGCCTCGCCGATGACAACTCCGTCGAACAGGTCGAAGGCCGCGTGCGCCGGCAGTCCAACCAGATCCTCGAGGAAATGATCGGGCGCGACCACATCTTCCAGCGACCCATACATCACGACCCAGCCGCGATGCTCCTTGCGCCGGAGCAGCGCCGCCGCGGCAAGAGCCTGGGGGATCTGGTCGGGGTGAACGCAGGCGACGGCGATGATGCGAGGCTCGGTCGCCAGGATCCGATCCAGCATCGACTCCAGGTAGCGCAAGGCGGGATTGCGGCGGGCATCGAGCGCGGCCGGCAAGAACGAGGCGAGGTGGGCGTCGTCGATGCCGCGGAGCCGAAGCGTCCGATATCGGTACCGGATCTGGTGTGCCGCAGCGATGAGGCCTATGCGCGCCGCGATGTCGGCGGTCGCGGTCCCGTGCTCGGCGCTATCGAGGTAGTGCTCGCGACGTCGCAGCGCCGCGAAGCCGGGGAGGTCGCCCACCATGGCATGGGTAAACCCTGCGCTCAGATCCCAATACGATACCGGGATACCCTTGGCCTCGAGAAAAGCCCCGGTGTAGGCGAGGTCCGCCGGAATGCTGGTGTAGTACCAAAGGGGCGGAAAAACGAGAGCGATTCCGCGCGGACGCGGCGGGTGGTCGAGCATCGGATAGCTTCCCTGGCGATCGGGAGAGCGGAGTCGTAGACAGCCGTCAAACAACCATCGTAGCATCGGGCCGGAAGGGGAACAACCGCTGCCACTCCGTAGCTCCGCCCTCGTCAGGTCTCGAAACCTAGCCGACCGTCGCGGACCACGGCGGCGACGCCGGCCACGGCGATGACGACGTCGTCCATGGGGTCGCGCCGCAACAGAACCACATCGGTGACTGCGCCTGGCGCCAGGCGACCCAGGTCAGACCGGCCGATCGCCTCCGCGGCGTCGCAAGTTGCCGCACGCGACGCGTCAAGGTCGCTCATCCCCGCCCGTTTCATCGCCAATGCCTCTCCCCCTGTGGGTGTGTGACCAGGCGAAGCCTCTGAACGGGCACCGCGGTAAGCGGCACCCGCGGCCGGTTGTCCCTGATGGTAGAGCTGTCGGGGCGGGCGGACAAGGGCCTCCGCGGCGCCTTGCTGCCCGCCGGCGCCCGCGCTAGACTCGAGGATGCCGGCTCGTCGTGACTGCATGGTCACAGCCAGAAGGAGGTTCTCGGGATGCGAAAGGTTGGGGGGGGGGTACGGCCGGATCGTCGCCGTAGCCGTGGCGGCGTGCTGCTGTGCGCTGCTCGCACTGGCTGGCACGGGCGCGGCGGCGCAGGTGGATGAGAGCTTCGAGAGCGGCGGCCTCGACCAGTTGCCGTGGGTGACCGATCCGGTCGGGGGCTGGGCG
>JACPHN010000240.1 GCA_016188575.1 Candidatus Schekmanbacteria bacterium | reverse complement strand
GGAGATCCAGCGCGACGTGCAGCTCATCCGCAACGCTGGCGAGGACGGCACCGGCTACCTCGTGCCGATCGCTTCGGTCGCCCACATCGCCGGCAGCACCGCCAACGACGTGCTGCTCGCCACGGGCCTGTATGCCGTGGGCAAGCAGCTCGCGGAACTGGGACTGAAGGGCCTGGCCGAGCTCGGGGTGGAGCTCCTGGCCGATGAGACGGGCGCGATGATCGTGCCGGGCGCCGGGCGCGTGGCGGCCGGTGGGGCGGGCGAGATGGCGGGGGCGGTGGCTCCACGGACGTTCACGTCTACAGACCCGATTGTTGCCGATCTCGCAAACAAGATTGAATCAGTTTATCCAGGGCATGTCGTTGGCGTAAACGTACCCATTACAGATGCTACAGGAATGCTCGTCACTGACGCCGACATTCTCCTAAGGAATGCAGCGATTCAAGTGAAATCTGGATCTGGCGCAGGGTTGACACGACAAGTGCTGGTCACTGAATCGGCAACTGGTCTGCCTACAATAGGATACGGACCGCGGCTTGGAGGCAGTGTATTAAGAGGGATTCAACAATCTGGAGGTCTTGTGACAAGAGATGAAAAGCTTCTGATCGAAGTCGTTAGACCGTAGGAGCCTGTAATGGAATCTGTTGTTATAATTGCCCCCCGCGAATATAACCATGAAATCGAAACTAGGCTATCAACCTTATTCACAGTTCATCACACATCACCAACGAACTGGGTAGTAGAATCCGGAGTATCAAGAGCGTACGTGTCAAGAGACGATGACATTCTGAATGAGATAGAAAATGACGCACTATGCCATATATGTTCACTGATTGAGAAGCCAGTACTTTACAGCGTTGACTTCTCAGACATAGAGCTGTGCAGGGCGATTATGTTCACAGTGGCAGACGATCCCGCGCTACTTGTCGACAACGATCACGGAATTATTCTGGCCGGCCCGGATTTTATCGATCTTATTCGCCGGCATGCGAACTGGGATTGGCGTTGTGAGCCGCCTCCGTGATGCGGTAGACCATGCTACGTGGTATCCTCTCACAGGCTGAACAAGCGTAGACAGGGCTTCCAGTAACCCACCAGTCCGGCGCCGACGCCGGAAAGCTGGCGTGGGCGGCATTTGCATTGCACCCGAGCCCCCCGAGGGGTTGTTACGTTGCGTTCCCAATGTCAGAAATCGGCCGCGTCCGTTGCAGAGTGACTGTCAATCGATTGGTGCTGGAACACTGGCCGCTCGATTCCGTACAAACGTGGTCTTTCGCTCTTCCCAGGGGCGCGTGGTTTACCCCGGTATCCGGCAAGGCATTTCCTGCTGACATCGCTCGTGCAACGAGGTGAGGTTGGGGGCATGCGACGCAACACCCGTAGGGGGCGCGATTGACCCACGAGTAGCGCAACCAGTGTACCTGCTCAGGAAAAACTGGCATCGGACGAATGTCGGAGCTTCTGCTTCACCTGTAGCCGACCTGGGTGCCCCCGAGCCGCTCATGGAGCGGGTCTGTCGATTGGTGGCAACCCACAGTGTAAAGCCGATCCGTCCGACGCCCGTAAATGGGCGTTGGAATCGGGACAGAAGCTCCTGGAAGGCGACCTCGAATCGATTCGACTGGTTCCATGAGCGCATTGTCAGGATTGCCTGGCCGCCCGGGATTCGCCAGCTCATTCTTGAGCGCTTCAGGCGCTGCGTGACCAGGGTCTTGCAGGCGCCTTCCTGCACCCCGCTGCCGATCGGAAGGTGGCGGGCACGATAGGTGGCATAGCGCATCTGATGTCGGTGGTTTTCGACGTAGGTCAGGTGCTCTTTGATCATCCGCCGAGTCTCTCCGTGGCTATGATCGAGGCGATAGCGCAGCGCCCGAATCACTTTGTTCACCCCCTCCGGGTCCTCCAGTAGCGCGTCGTGCCACCAATCGATGTCGGCTTTGGCGATCCGTTCGCCGGGCGCGTGCGCAAGCAACCCATTGGCTTCGTCGCTGACGGCCGGCACGATGCCAACATCGAGGTCGCAGGTAGCCGTTCGCATCTTGTCGCCCCAGCTCACGGCGTCGCGCTTCTCCGAGTAGCGCGCCAAAAGAATGAAGTGCGAGACGGGCTCGATGCTCACCAGGCAAGGCGGCGGATGGAAGGTCTCATCCTGGGCCACCGTGATGAACCGCTGGGGCTTGGTCGACGCAGCCGTTTGCGTTCGGCATCGCCAAACTGGACAATGAGCTCCGCGATGGCGCGAGCCACCGCATGCTGGGAGCCGACAGAGGCGGGCACCACGCGGTCCAGTCGAGTCAGGCGCAGAAAGAGGCTCACGAGCCGTACGCCACAGAGGCCGACCTGTTTGCAGGTGACGTGCGCCGCGGCCACAAGTCGGTGGACGAAGGCAAGTCCCTGAAGCGATTCGAAGAATTCGTGTACGCGCGGATCGGCATCGAGACTCCGCTTGCGGGCGAGCCAGTGTGGCAACGTCGAACGCGGCACGCCGCTGTGCGCCCCGAGCTGTCGCCTCTGAACGAGCTCGGGTCGAGCTCGTTCAGAGGCGACGAGATTCCGCACTGTGGAGAGTCGATCCCATCGCGGTTGTCTCTCGGAGGGTTTCGGCGTAGCACTGGCTCCATCGAACATGGCTCGGCTCCGGCGCTGGATGCTATTCTAACAATTCCAGCATTCCCGTCCGGGCCGTTTTTGTCCAGTTGCCCGGGCGCGGACCGCGAGCAACCGATGTTCATGCCGCCGCACCCGATCCGAGCCCCGCTGGCTAACAGGCGACCGCCGCCGGTTGACTCACGGCTTGGGCGGGCGCGGGAAAGTCGTCAGAGTCTTTTTGTCGGTAGCGTCCGGTTCGCCCTCTCCGACGGTCTTGTTGAGCACCTCTTCGCCAGCAATGGTGACGCCGATATCCAGTGAGCCACCGGCGCCGAGCGCCGCTCCGACCGAGCCTTTGGCGTCTACTCTTCCGTGCTCCCAGTCGACGCCTACCTTTCCCTCGGCCTTGGCGCCAACGCCGACCCAGCCCTCGACCCGGCCCATTCCTCCCACGAGCTCGGTGCCATCCGCAGCGAGCGAGGCGCGTTCTTCCACGCCCAGGCGCAGGCCCGCAAAGGTCTCGACTTTGGCGCCTGCGCCGGTTAGCCCCGCATTACCCTCGACCTCGGCACTCGCGCCCACGAAGACGTCGAACGCGACGCGCTGGACAGCGCCGAGACCGCCCGCCTCTTCGCCGCCGATGGGAGCATGTTGCGTGACCTCGAAGCGATACCCCGCACCGACTTCGCCGCGCCCCTGGGCCGATATTGTGGGGCCCGTGTGGACCTTGGCGACTCCACGTGCTCCCCCCCACGCCTGTTGCTTGAGCGCCGTCCAGGACTCGTCACCGTCCTTCTCTGCGCCCGTTTCCTGGAAGTGATCCACGCCGGCGAAGCCCTCGGCGCCCAGCGTTTGGCCGAACACGCCCGCCTCGCCGTAGACGCGCCCTCGCGTGCCGCCAAAGGTCTCGGTGGTCGAGCCGCCGCGATGATCTTCCACAGTGGTCTTTTTCCCCGCCTCGAATTCCGCGCCAATCGCCGCGCTCACCGTCTGACCGTCCGCTTCTCCGAACAGCCTGCCGTGAATGCCGTGCTCCTCCGTCGTCGTGAAGTCTTTCGTCACGATTTCGGGACCCCCGTGCCCACCAATCGATGCTCGCTCATGCTTTGTGGTGCTGTGCC
This sequence comes from Candidatus Schekmanbacteria bacterium, assembly GCA_016188575.1. GTDB lineage: Bacteria > CSSED10-310 > JACPHN01 > JACPHN01 > JACPHN01 > JACPHN01. The sequence continues at coordinate 20,883 of JACPHN010000240.1, read as the reverse complement.
ACTGCTTGTCACTTTCGACGATGGTGTCCTTCTTTTCACCGTAGCCGAACGGGCGCGGATGCTTGCCGTCGTCGACGCCGATCGAGGCGCCCCAGCCTTCGGCGCTGAAGACAACCGGCTGCAGTCTCTCCAGCGCCGGTTCCACGACCGCTTTCAGCTTGGCAACCGCTTCGGACTCCAGCAGGTGGTCGACATCGGCCTTCACCTGGTCGCGCCCTGCTGCCGCGGCCGAGGCTGCGCGCGATTGCAGCTCGGCGGCTGTTGGGACTGCGCCGAGTGGGCTCCCCAAGTCCAGAGCGCGAGCGTTCGGTAGGGTAGCGCCGGCGGCGTCGAGACGCGCCGCATCCACAAAATGATCCGCAGCGCCGGCGGGCGGCGCCGCGGCGGCGCTCTGCTGCCGCTCCGCCTCTCCCTTGACGGCATCCACCTGCGCCTGCACTGCTGCGCCAATGTTTTGTCCCGGGCCGATTCTCATGTTCGGGTCTCCTTTTCTCGTTCGCGACGGAGGGTCGGGGCGCTCGCTTTCGCGCCCCGGGTGCTGTCAGGCTTCGTCTGCCAGGCGGTTCTGATAGGTCGAATGGATATCGTGAGGGTTGCTGTCGTCCGCAACCACATGCACGCGTTCGTTCTCGGGGAGAAGTGCCACGTCGTGTCCGGTTTCTTCGCGGATCGCTTCACGCGGGTCAAGGAGGAAGGCGTTGTACCCAAACAGACCGGGGACAGGGTCGCGCGTGTTGGTGATGTGCTCGTGCCTGGTTCCGGGTGGCCACGCCGCGCCGAACAGTCCGCCGGCGACAAACGGCGCCGCGACCAGCCCACCGGCTGCCCCGCCCGCCGCTGCGCCCGTCGTCGCGCCCACCGCGCCGCCAGCCAATGCTCCGCCGGGACCGGCGACTGCGCCGCCCACCAGAGCTCCCGTGGTGCCCCCAAATACCGCGCCCACCGCCGCGCCACCGCTGACCGCCATCAGCGCCGGCCCCACCGGCGACCCCGGCGCGCCGCCAACCGTCACCACGCGGATCTTGCTCATGCGTTGCTCGCTGTGCTGCTGCGCCTCGATGGTAGCGCGCACCGGGTCGCCGTGGGCGCTGTAGCTCATTGCCCACTCCTCGCCGAAGATGCGGCAAGACGCTACCCAAGCCGCGCTGTGCATGACGCCTCCGCCGTGGCTATAGCCGATAAAGGTGGTTCCCTCGTCCTTGCGCGAGGCGTCGACCATGTTGTCGGCCTGCGCGAGGACGGCCTTATTGCCCAGTCTCCCACCCGTGGCCACGGCGCGTAGCTGCAGTGGGTCGTAGATGTCCGCGATGGACTGGAGCACGTCACCCACATCGATGCTCAGCGGTCCTGCGCCCCGGTCCTCGTCGTAGGGGCTGGTGGCGTTGTACGTGAGGATGACGGGCTTCTGCTCGCGCCTGGCGATCATGCGGGCCTCGCCAATCGCCCCGTCGTCCGGCTCCGGGCCATCGAGATCGGTATTGATGCCGTTGGTGTGGTGGAGAGCGTCGATATCGCGGTGGCGCTCCTCATCGTACGGCTCCATACGACCGTCGGGGTAGACGACGAATTTCTCGCCGTCGTGCTTGTTCCCTCTGTCGTCGATGGGGAGAACGTCGGAGGTGCTGGCGCCAGGGGCGCATGCCAGCGCGCGGCTGAGCGCGGCGGCGGTGGGGAGGGGCGGCAGCGCGGCGCTGAGGCTGTCGCCCAGGCTCAGCTCGGCGCGCGCCTCGGCGGCGCGCCCCGTGGCCGTCAGACTCGGGGCAACGGTGCGCCGGACGAGCGCGGTGCGGGTGCTCGTCAGCTCGACCAGAATGTGAGCGGCGAGCGGGTGCAACGGGGCGTCGCTCGTGGTCTCCCAACTCACGTGGCCAGAGACGAGCGGCTGTGGTCCTGTCAGGACACCCTCCGTGACCGCCCTCAGCTTTGCGAATGTAGCGGCGCCTATCAGGTGATCGCCATCCTGATTCGCCTCCGCGTGCCGCGCTGTCGTGGCCGAATCCGCCCGGGGCGAGAGCCCGCCGAGTGCCGGGGTTTGACCAAGCGGGTTCTCCATGTCGAGGACGCGAGCGGGCGCCTGACCTGGCCCACGCCCATGGGGAAGGGCCGCATCTTCAAAACGGTCCGCAACGGTGGCGGGAGGAGTCGATGCGGCGCCGCCGCAGGGGCGCTCCGCCTCCGCCCTGAGCACGTCCACGTACGTCTGTAGTGATGCGCCCCGGTTCTCTCCCGGACTGATCTTCATTTCGCCTGTCCTTTCTTCTTGCCGGAGCCGCCATAGCGGGCGATGGCGTCGGAGCTCGGCGGTTGATCCAGCGCAAGCCTCCATGATGGGCGAGGCTAATGAAGATAGAGTGACCGATGTATCTGTAATTGTCAAACAATTGTCGCTAATGCCGCCAGTCCGCCCTTCGTCAGCCGGTCCGAAACCCCGCCCTTCAATGTGTATCGGCTCAGTCCGCGTCGACCTCGCCGGCGAAGCTCCTGCAGGCAGCCGCGTACTCGGTCCACCAGTCCTGCAGCACCTTCATGTCCGTGGTGCGCGGTTCGTCGCCGCCCCCGGCGTGCTGCAAGTAGTCGCGCAGGAGCGGACGGAAATACGGGTGCGCGCACTTGTCGATGATGTCCTCGGCGCGCTTGCGGGCGGAGCGGATCTCCGTATTGAGCGCGTAACCCTGCTCGGTGACTATGCACTTGATATCGTGCTCGGTGTGGTCGATGTGGCGGACGTACGGCAGGATGCAGCTTACCGTGCGTCCGTCCTTCAAGCGGCGCACCGATGGCGTGTGGACAATGCTCACGTAGGCGTTGCGGAAGAAGTCACCCGAGCCGCCCAGGCCATTGATGACCTTGGAGCCGTCGATGTGCGTGGAGTTCACGTGCCCGTAAATATCGACTTCGATTGGCGTATTCATGCTGATGACAAACAGCCGAGCGATGAGCTCCGCACAGTTGGATACCCACATCGGCCGCAGCACAATGCGATCGCGGCAGCGGGCGAAGTCATGCAGGAATCGCTCGCGGCCTCTTTCCGAAAAGGAAACCGCGGTCGCCGACGCGCACTCGAACTTGAGGTCGTCCTCCACGAAGCCCAGCATGCCGTCCTGAAAGACCTCCGTCCAGAACCGGATCTTCTGGAAGGGCGAGCGATAGAGCTCGCTAATAATGGCGTTGGCAACATTGCCCACGCCGGATTGGATCGGGGGAATGCGTTTCCCCCAGTTTAGCCATTGCTGGCAGCGCATCAGGAAATCGATGACGTTTTCCGCGATTCGCTCGTCTGTCGCCGAGGTTTGCTTGAACGCTACTCCATAATCGGGGACCCGGGACTCGACGACCGCCACGACTTTGCGCGGATCGATCTGAACGTATGGGGTGCCGACCCGGTCGCTGACGTTGGTGATCGGGATAGGCCAGCCGACGTGCGGATGCAAGGCGGGAATGGTGATGTCGTGAAAGCCCGTGTAGTCGGGGATCGCGGTGTTGACCTCGAGGATGATTTTCCGCGCCTTGACCAGCGCTTCCGCCGAGATTCCGACGGAGGAAGAGAGGACGACAGAGCCATCAGGCCTGATGCGCGACGCCTCAACTATTGCGACGTCGATCTCTCCGTAGAACCCGTACATCAAGTTGCGGGCGAATGTCGACAGATGGACGTCGGTGAAGTCCATCTTCCCGGCGTGAATCAGCTTTCGGGACGCGGGCGAGGACATGTATGGGCCGCGCTTGCCGATGAAGGCGGCGAGCGGATTCTCGACCTCGTCGGACAGCGATGCGCCGGAAAAGAGGGCGATGCGAGCGTTCGGCGAGCTCTGCTCGAAGTGCCGAGCCAGCGCCGGAATGGTGACCTTGGGTTCGCCTGACTTGGTGAAGCCGCTGATGGCAACCACCGAGCGGTCGCCAATGTGCTTCACCGCCTCCTCAACGGGCACGACTCGATCCCAGATATAGGCGTTTTCGATGCGATCGCGCAACGACGTCATCGGCATCTCCCGGTTAGATTCGCGGGGGGCTTCGCGACCAGGCGGCGGCCTCCTCGCCAGGGGTTCGGTCTCAGCACCGGCAGCGGTGATGATATCAGCCTGCAAGGGAACGGGAAAGCCGGCTCGCCTCACCTCGGCAGGATTTGGGTGCTCGAACTAGGGCTGGTGGCAGACCGCCCCCAGATCCCGAGTAATCACTGCTCGCAGCGACTCATTGTGCTCGATCCAGGCGTCGCGCACGGGTGGCGGTACGCCGTGATCGTCGAGCGTTTCGCGCAGAATCTGCAGGCGCCGCATGAACTGTCCGCCGGCGATGTGGTGCCGCCCGTGGGCGACGTCCAGCGGCCGCCCCTCGTACTCGGTTCCAGCGCCCAGGAAGGCAGCCGCGTGCTGGTACTCGAATGTCTTGATGCGCGCCCGGTTGGCGTTGCGAAACAAGAAGCCGATCCACACGTCTGCAAAGCAGCGGTCGACGAAGTCGTCGATGATGGTGCGCAATACCTCTTCACCCCCGACACGTGCAAATGGCGTCGGCTGGCTCATACCCTGGCACTCCGAAGGCGGAGCGGCACCGGCGGCGGAGCCATGGGCAGGCCTCCGGCGTCAGTGCCGCAGGAATGGCCCCTGCCGGCAGCAGGCAGGGGGGACGTGGCTATTTCTTGGTACTTTCCGTTTTCTTCTTCAGGAAGTCCACGATGCCATCGACTTCTTTGCGAAACGCGTCCTCATCGAGTGCCAGCCCGTTGAGATAGGTGCTCCAGTGCCTCACCAGAGCCGACACGGCGACAGCCGCGTCCAACTCGGCCTGCGTCGTGCCGTCGATCTTGGCGAGCTCGGCGTCGGCGTAGACACAGTAAGCGCAGGGGATCTGTGCCGCGACTGCCAGCGAGATGAGCGACTTGAACTTTGGCGGAACAGCGCCGTTTGGGTTCATCTCCACGAGCTTCATCTGCTTCCAGGCGCCGGCCACCGCAGCGTCAGGGAAGTGGCGCATGAACGACGGGACGGTGCCGAACATGCTCTCCATTTCCTTGTACGCGGAAGCCGAATCGGTAACCATCATCTCGGCCGGAGGTGCCGCCGGCGCAGCGGCACCAGTCGTCTTGGCCGCGGCGGCCTCACTGTCGGCCTTGATCTTCTTGACCACCCCATCGATCTCCATCCGGAAGCTCGCCATGTCCGGTGCGGCGCCGTTGATCACCGTGCTGAAGAGCCGCGTGAGTGACGCCTCCGCCAGTGCTTCGTGGATCTCGGCGTCGCTTGCTCCGTTGAGACGTGCGGTCTGGGTGTGGAAGTAAACGCAATAGCGGCAAGGAATTTGCGCCGAAACGCCAAGGGCGATGAGCTCCTTGAACTTACCTGGGATCGCCGTCTCGGGGCTCAGGGCAATGGCCTTGAAGACCTCCCATGCCGCGGGCAGGGCGACTTCCGGGTACATCTTGAAGAACGTCGGAACCATGCCAAGCGTCGCGGCGATGTCCTGCTGGGTCATCTGGAGCTCGGCCGGGGTCAAATCTGGATTTGCCTGGGATGGCTGCGGGGAAAGCAAGAGGATGGCACAGGCAATGACTAAGAGTGCGAAACCTCGAACCGAAGATGGCAGAGGCATGCGAACCCTCCTGAGATCAAACATGCGGTTGTGCTCGGAATCCGAGTCGCCGGCGCTGCTCGTCGCGGGGCAGGCACGCAAATGCCGCCGGCCCAGCGCTCACACAAGCACCGCGCGGCTCGCCGGCATCATAAGGTTCTACAAGGACCGTGCGATTGCCGCAAGATGTGGGACCGGCCTGCATCCACCGGCTGCTCGAGGTGGTTACGGGGAGCAGTCGCAGCAGGCGCAGCAGTCGCAATCGCAGGCGTGGCAACTGTCGCACCCGTGGCCGCCGTCACAGGAGTGACAACTGTCGCAGTGCCCGCAGCCGTGCGTGGACCGACAGCAATGCCCATCCTTGCCGCACCCCCAGTCACAACATGAGGGCTCGCAGTCGCAGTACTGGCAGCAGGAGCTGCGATCGCCGCGCTCCGCATGGCGCGGGCGCGGCTCCTGCTCCGCGGACGAGTCCGACGTCTCGGAGCTCGCCATCGCCTCAGTATTGTCGCCCCGGCCTTTCGCCGTGACCCGGGCGCGCAGCCACCTGAACGCCGCCCCAAGCCATGCCAGGAAACCCGCGTTCTCCAGGCTCGGTGAATTGCCATCCAACCAACGGCGCGTCGCCTGCTCGCTCTGCCGCGCCACTGCCGCCAGACGCTCGACCAGCAAGTGGCGCACGAGAGCACCGTGCCGCGGCCAGGAGATCGCCGAGACCTGCTCCCGAACTCCGGCAACTGCCGTCACCAGTGCGCTCACGGTGGCGTCGAAGCGCGCCGGCGACGGGGCCGTGCGCCCCGCCACGGTCTCGAGGCAAGGGTTGAACTGCCGGCGCCGGCAGTCCGAGCGCAGGTCGCGGATGCTGTCGATGAGGTAGACGGCGTGGCCGAGCGCTTCTCCGAGGCGTCGAAACTGCTCTGGCAGCGGCGAGACCGCGGCGGATCTCGTCCCGATCGCGGCGACTCCGACTTGCTCCAAGAGCGACGCGACCATCTGTCCTGTGGGCGCCGCCGCCCGCTCGGGGGTCGCCGGGACACCTTCCACCGCGGCCTGCTGCGCGGTGATCGCGACCCATGCTGCGTCCCGGAAGCCGAGGCGGAGCAGTGCCGCGCGGGAGCGCCGCACCGCGCGTGTGAGCAGCCACCGAGCCGCGCCGAAGAGTCGCGATCGGTCGGCGGCCTGGTCGGCGAGCCAGAGGTCCGCCAGGATCACCTGAGTCGCTGCGGCCAGGCGCATCGCCGCCGCGGACGGGGCGAGCACAAGCTGTTGCCGCCCGGGTGCCAAGGGGCACCGGCACGTCGCCATTTCCGCGGGCACGACGGCCACGGCGTCCGCCAGCACGGCCAACGTGGTCAGGTCGTGTGTAGCCAGCACCCGCGCAAGCGGTCCGTGGGCGACCGCCAATGCCTTGCAGAGCCCACAGTGCGCCGCGCGGTACGTCTCCGCGCTCGCTGTCCCCTGACGACACAACCGTGGTTTGATCGTTCCAAACATCAAGGCGCTCCACACGGCCGCCGTGCCGCGCGGTTTTCACAATAGTGTGCGGCGGCGGTTCGCGCCAGTGCTCTGCTCATCCTGAATCCACCAGCGCACCGCGCGAACAGCTCCTGCCCTCCTCGCCTCCCCCCACGGTGCGGGGGGAGGAAGAGGGGCGCAGGCACGGCAGCCGCACGATCGAGGCGGTGGCTTCAGGTCCCCTGCCTGCCCGCGGCGTGCGCTGTAGATCCCTGGGTGCTGGTGGCTTGGCCTCCGAGCAGGTCGAGCACGCGCACTGCGGGGTGCCGGCGCCGGCAGACGCGGTAGGAGACCGCGGCACTGCCCACGCCGAAACTGACGACGTCGTCGTTGTCGAGCGCGTACGGCGCAGAGCTCGTCAGGCGCCGCCCGTTGACAAACGTGAGGTGATTCGCGGACAGGTCCCGGACATAGGGCACGCCCTGGTCGGTGAAGAGCTCGGCGTGGCGTCGGCTCATTCGCGGGGAGCTGACGACGATGTCGTTGAAGCGGTGACGACCCACCACCAGGAGTCGCGATAGCTCCCAGAGCAGGGCGACGTCTCCGGGGCCGGTTTCGAGCAACAGATAGACGTGCATGGGAGAGTCCTCTCGTGGGTGTTGGTTTCAAGCTTGCGGGATGCCGGCATGCATCGAGTCGCAATCGATGGGCCAGCTCTTTGCCGCGCGCCGCCACGGTGCCGAACCGGCACGCTGCCGCAGGCAAGCACGCGCGGTCCATGTCGTTTGCGGCGCACCCTGCAGCCATGCGCACGAACGTGCGCTGATGCGTGCGCAATTGGCGTTTCCGCTCGCTGCTCCCTCCTCCGCTCCGGCGCCCCGACGTTCTCCATGCGCGGCCCGAGCTCCCGGCATGATCTGTGCATCGCTCCCCGGCGTGCCGAAAACGCGGCACCAATAAGAACATCCGCTCCGTGATCTCTTCCCATCGCCTGAACAACAGCGCCGAGGTTCTGAGTCATGACTAGCTTCCTCCGAGCCCAAGACGCCAATTTCAACCTCGGGGCCGCCTGCTCCCCGCTCCCGGGTCGCCTGCTTCTCGCTGCTTGCCTCATTCTCGCCCTCAGCGCCTGTGCGCCCGCAGGCGGCTCCGCCACCCAGGACGACGCGAGTCCGCCGCTGCCCTGGCCCACCGATGGCTCGGGGCACGGCGGCATCCGCACGAGCGCCTGGATCATGAATACCTTTGGCCAGTATCAAGGCGCCGCGACGCCGGATACGACCTACCTCCACGATGGCATCGATTTTCTCGCTCCCAACGGCACTCCCATCTACGCCCTGCAGACAGGGCGGGTGCGCCACCTCGACGAGGCCGTGGAGTATTACAAGTACATCGTCATCGAAGACGAGTCCGCGCCCGGCTTCGGCTGGTCCTACGCCCACGTCGACAACTTCCGGTTCCGCACCGGCGACCGCGTGCGGCAAGGACAGCAGATCGCCAGCATCAGCTTTCAGGGCATGGAGCACGTGCACCTTTCGCGCGTGACCCCGGCGCCAGGGGGAGCGTGGAGCGATGTCTATGGTTTGATCAGCCTGGACTCCACGGCCTACTTCACATACGACGATGATGAGGCCCCGGCGTTCGACCCGCCGCTGCGATACTTCTCCGGCGACAGCGGCGCGCGCTTCGCCGCGGGTCAACCCACGGTGGTCGCGGGTAGGGTCGAAGTCGTCGCCGGCATTCGCGATGGCGGAGCAGACGCCCATGACCCGGTGTGGGGAGTCGGGGATCGCCTGGCGGTGGCGCGCGTCGAAGTGGAGATCGCGGGTGCCACAGGAGTCATCTGGCGAGGCGTCGCTTTCGACGGCGGCACCCTGAGGATTCGCCTCGGGCCCACCCGCGAGGCGGACGTCGAGCGCGCTCTGACTGTCTATCGGTTCCCTGGCGAAGTTGTCCCCGGAGATCCCTCGATCGGCGACCGGACGTTCTCGTATTACGAGCTGATGCGCCGCTCTCGAAGTGGGCGCACGGGCGAACCGGCGGTCGAGGAGCGCGACTTTTATTGGGATACCGAGGAAAAGAGAGACGGTGTGCCGCTCTATCCAGATGGTCTGTACAGCATCATCGTGATTGCCGTCGATGCCGCAGGAAATGAAAGCGAGCTGCGTGAAACCGTGGAGGTACGAAATGTCTAGATTGCGCCTGCTCGTCATTCTCGTTCCGCTCTGCACCGCCGTCGGCTGTGCGGACACCGCTGCGCCGGATCGCTCGTTCGCTGGGGGGCCGGACGCCACCGCCACGGCTGCGGTGGCGCCACCCGTCGACTGGGGAGCGGCGGCCTCGGAGGTCATGCGCGACGTCGCGCACCGAGCCGAGCGGAGCGGTGCGGGCGCGCGGTGGCTCATCGCCGAGTATCTCGATGGCGTGAACGTCTCGTACGGGTATTCGTCGGATTTCTATACGGGGGCAGCGGGCATCCTTTTCTTTCTCGCCAAGTACTACCTGGAGCATCCGTCGGAGGAGCTCGCCGCCTTGATCCGGGAGGGGGCGCAGTTTGTCGCCGCTGCCGCCGTGGATACCAGCGCCGCTCCGGCTGGGCTCCACGTCGGGCTCGCTGGCCACGGGCGGATGTTTTTGGCGCTGGATGAGGCGTTTCCCGGCGAGGGCTGGCGCGATCAGGCGCGCGCGATCGCGGCGCGGCTGCCGGAAGGGAGCACCGACCTCGACGTGATCAGCGGGGCTGCCGGCGAGGGCCTGTTCTTACTCGAGCTGCACGCGGTCGATGGCGACGAGCGTTGGCTGCGCTCCGCGGTGGCTCGTGCCGACCGCTTGCTGGCGGCCGCCGTCGCCGAGGGAGCGGGAGCAAAGTGGCCTCTCGCCATCGGGTCGGAGTATTACTATCCCGGTATTTCGCACGGCACTGCCGGTATCGGCTATTTCCTGGCGCGGCTCGCCGGCGCGCTCGGCGATCGCGGACTCGCCTATCGCAAGGGCGCGGTACAGGCGGCGACATGGCTCGCGGAGATCGCCGTCAGGCGCGACGGGAACCTGTCATGGTACCGGAGACAGCCCGATCAGACCGCGGAATTTCAGGATCAGTGGTGTCATGGCACCGGTGGGATCGCGCTTTTTTTCGTGGAGCTCTGGCGGCTCACCGGCGAGGCCCGCTACCTGGAGACGGCGATTTCGGCAGGGGAGACAATCATGGCTTTGGGATCGCACTGGAGCCCGTGCGTGTGTCACGGGAACGCGGGCAACGCCGGGGTCATGCTAGCGCTCTACCGCGCAACCGGCGATGAGGTCTGGCGGGAGCGCGCCGAGCAGCTCGCGGGGTATGCCTGGGCGGCACGTCAAGAGGTCGACGGCTTTCTCAGGTGGGAGTCCGGGGACGCCACCGGAGCGATGAACCCGAGCTTCATGGTGGGTGCGGCGGGGATCGGGTACGTGTTCTTGCTTATGGCGGCGCCCGCGACCCGGGATGCCGCAGGGTGGGAGTTTGTGTGATCGCGCCTAACGCGATTGCGCCGCGTTCAGCGACGCATGAAGTCTTTCGCGAAGACGTTGCCGTCGTATGCTCGGTACACGTTGCGCGTACAACCCAGGAACTTTCCATCCCAATTGACTTGCGGCGAGCACCACATCTGATAGCATTGATGTCGGTAGTAATACCGTCCAACGCTCACGAGCCATTCCGCGCGGTCAGCAAAACCGATTGCAGCTCGCACTCGTTCCTCGTCCCGGATTGGGGAGTACGACGAGCTCCAGCTCAGCTTGAATTTCACGGGGAGGCCGAGGATCTTGGCGAGGATCTTGATGTGAGGAATCTGGTGCTCGTTGTGCCCGAAGACGACAAACTGGAGAGTGACTTTCGGATAGGGGCTTCCAAGGCGCTGTTTGATGTCCAGGAGCTTGCGGGCGTTGCCAATCACCGTCTTCAAGTCGCCTCCGCGTCGGTAGATCTTGTAGGTCTCGTTGGTAGCGCCGTCCATCGGGATGCGGACGACGCGAGCCTGGTAGCGGACGAGCGCCTCCAGGGATGCGTCCGGGGTGTCGTTGAAGTTGGCGCCTTCGTCGAGCTCCGTGGCCACGCCGTGATCGTGGGCGATGCGCAGGATCTCCGGGAGCTCCCTTGTTCAGCATCACTTCTCCCCAGTTGCCGAGCTCGACGATCTCGATCCATGAGTTGTTCGTTAGGAACATCTCAAAATCGCGCGCCTTCAAGGTTCCTCGCCCGATGACGTCGCGGTTCTGCCCGGTCGCGCTGGGGCAAACGGGGCAGCGAAGCTGACAGATCGTGGACGCGTCCACCCGCACCTCGAATGGGGCCGCACCGCCCAGCTCAAACATTTCTTCGGATATCGTCATCGGTTTCGTCCAGTTGTTGGGGAGCCTCGCGTGGCGCCGGATGCTCCTTGGGTAACAGCGCCGCGCACAGCTCTGCGCCACAGCAGCCGTGGGGAAAGCGCTGGGTGTACCGGCCAGAGAAGGCAGCGACGCGGTCGCGCAGGGCTGCGGACGTCAGCTCGGAGATGCGCCGGTGCCAGTCAGGGGCGCGGTCGAGGATGCTCACCACCGTGGCGAGCCCCTGGGCGCCGGCGCGGTAGCTCCAGACGGCCTGCTCGAGCTGCTGGGGCAGCGCCAGGACCGGTTTTCCGCGAAGCAGCGCGGCCTGGCTCCAGGATCCGCCATGCGTAACGACGCAGTCGCACGTTGCGGGCGCCCATGCCGAATCGATGGGCTCGGCAGCGAGTCGCACGGTATCTCGGGCGAGCGCGCGGCGATCGGGGCGGGTCAGGCCCGGGACATACCCCAGCGCGGCGAGCCGGCGCTTGCCCAGCTCGCCGAGCAAGCCGTCGAGGTGACGGTGGCCTCCGCCGAGATAGAAGAAGATGCGGGGCCGGCCGCCGGACGGCCAGCGGGGTCGCGCGGAGAACGGCGAGCTGTGGGCGACACCCCAGTACCGTTCCGACGGGCGCGGGCCGTAATGGTCGAGCTCGGGAACGGTGCAGAGAAAGCGTCTGGCGCCGGCGAAGATGTCGCGAACCGCCTGGATCGGTGGCAGACCCGCCGCGGTCAGTCCGCGATTGACATCGGCAACCGTGGCGGCCTCGGCGGTCTGAAGATAGGATTCGGGAACGCGGAACCAGGGTTGCAGGCCGGGCATGGGGACCTCGTCCGGTGGCAGCGAAAATCCCGTTCCGAGCACGGCCCGCGGGAGGTCGAGGGCGCGAGCCGCCAGGAGCGCCGCCGGCGCGTGCTCGGTCACGACCAGGCTCGGGGCGAGCTCGCCGAGGAGAGCGACCCAGCGCCGCAACGTGTCGGCAAGCCAGTGTTCATCGCCATACCCGTTCCTGCGGAGATTTTGCCCGTAGGTGTGAGATGGCGCTGCCGCCTGCTCCGCGCGTGGGCCGTGCGGAGGAGCGGGCCGGAGCTCGACGTCGAGAGCCCCCAGGACTTCGCGACTATCGGCGCCCGCCGGGGAAACCACGGTAATGGCCGCGCGATTGCGCTGCAGGAGCCGCACGACAGGTTCCACGCGACACAGATGACCAAGACCCGCGCCGAGCTCCAGACAGACCGCGATTCGCATCACCTGATTCCACCGCCCATTCGCCGCCGGCGCGACAATACCCGCGGCGCCTCTCCCGCGCTTGCAGGGGGAGGTGAGGTGGGGTCTTCTTGCAGTCGAACAGGCGATGGACTCAGGACCACTCCCTCACCGTGCGCCATCGCCTCGTTCCGCGCTGTGCGTCGGCGCGCCAGCGGATCAGCTATAGATGCTGCTGTCCGTCCCTGACCCGCCGAAGCTCACCTCCGTGATCGCGGTCATGGAGACGTCTTCGATTCGCGGTGGCGTCCACTTTTTCTTCTGCGGCTCTTGCTTGGCGGCTTCCTCTCTCTTTTCCAACTCGGTGCTCCTCCTGATCGAGGTTCGGCATGATTTCGCGGCCTCTCTGTTCAGCTCTCCACCTCCAACAGGCTTCGCCGGCGCAGCTCCTCGGCGAAGCGGACGACTTCCTGCAGGCAGCGCGAGCGGTCGACGCCGTATTCTTCGGCGAGCGCGTCGCACACCTCTCCGAGCGTCAGGGGCTCCGCGATCATCGACCACAATCGCGCCCCCGTCTCGTTGAGCGAATAGTACATGCCGGCATCCAGGTCGGTCATCACGATGTCGGACTCGATCGCGCCAAAGACGATATCGCTGCGCCGCTTGATTCTCGACTTTTCACCGAGCTCCATCCGCGTCCCTTTCCCGGCAGTCCGGCCGGGCCTGATCACTGCTTCGCCCGCGCGCGCCAACCGCCATCTCCTGCTCGACGAGCGCGACGGCATCTTCAACACCTTGCAGGCCGCGCGGCACCTGGAGAGTGCCCATAGCCGTCTGCGACACGGTCGAAAGAATGGCGGAAAAACAATCCAGGCTCCTGAGGCAGGCGGGCACAAGATGAGCGGCCGCGAGGTTGTTGAGCAGCAAGAGAAACTTGTTCCGCCCCTCGATGGGCTCGACGCGAGGCTGGTTTGCGGAGGCGCTGGCCAAACGGTAAATTCGCCGCACCGGAACGGGAGCCGGCCAAAAGGAACGGCCGAGATCGACGGCGACCTTGGGCCGCTCCGGAGTGCCTCCGAGCGGGCGAGAGGCGAGTCCGTCGAGGAGCCGCGGGAAGGTGGGCCAGAGCTTTGCTTGCATGCTGCCCGGGTAGACGACGGGGCCGCCGTCCCCGCTGAACCCGATGGCGGCCGTATTGTCATCGAGCAGGTGCCACCCCCTGAGCGTGCAGGCGCGGGCCAGGGTCGACTTTCCGGCGCCCGCCGCGCCCAGGAACAACGCGGCTCCGCGCTCGCCGATGCGCACGGCGCTCGCGTGGAGAGCCAGCGCACCGCGCTGGTGCAGCAGCGCCGACAGGCCCCAGCCCAACACCAGGTTCGCGACCGCCTCGGGTGTCGCTTCGGGAAGCCGCTCGAAGCGCAGCGCTTTCCCTTCGGACACCAGCAGCTTGGCGATGCGCCTCGTCCGGATCAGGAGCTGACCCGGCGCCGCTTCAAACAGCGGCCCTCGCATTCGGCTCCCAACCAGGGATTCGCCCACGGGGCCTTCTTCAATAAAGGTATCCGGCGTGCCGGCGCCCTCCCGCGGCCGCAGGGGCAGCCGCGCCGTGGTGGCGATACTCATACCGTATGCGTCGTACTGGTTTGTGGCCAAGGTGTGTGCGCCGGGGGGGCGGAAACAGACGGCAGTCCTATTATGAGGCGAGACAACGGCGCTCACAAGGGATTCCCGATGCTGCCAGCAAGCCCATCGACGGGGTCGCCTCCTGACTCCTGCCGTGCCAACAGGAGCCCGACCTGAAACGCCAGCGGCGTGAACAGGTAATACCGCTCGAAGAACGGGTGATCCCAGGTGACTGGCGGCACAAAGGCGCGCACGAGCGCTTCGAGCTTCGGCACGTCGAGAAGATCGCAGACCGCCGGCGACCGCTTGAAGCGCTCGAGCAGTAGCAGCATGAGGGGAATGCCGGCCTGGAAACGTGCCATCCAGTTGGCGCTCTGAAACCCCCGGCGGCGATCCGCCAAGAGCTCGGCCGGGACCTGTCCGGCGAGGATCGCCCTGGCCAGGGCGCGGGAGCGGCCGCCCGCCATGAAGCGCTCAGGCGGAATGGAGAGACACAGCTCCACGAGGCCGCGGTCGGCCAATGGGTCGCGAACCTCGACGCCCAGCGTGGCTTTGAAGCCATACCACATGTCCGGCCACCAGCCGCTGCGCCTGACCATCGCGAGGAGCCGGCCGCGGGGTTCCTGGTGGACGCCACTGAGGAACTGCAGTGTGCCCCGCCGGTACGCGCGCCGAAAAAGGTCGTGGCGCGCCAGGACCTCCGGTCGGATCGCCACGACATCGCGGAGGCCGTGGACGGCCGGGCCACCGCGCGGCAGGGAAATCGAGAGCCGCAGTGCCGCGGCCTTGATCATCTGGTAGGCAACCAGGCTCGCAAAGCTACGCCATAACGGCATCGGGCGCGCGCGCGCGTGGCCCAGTACGAGGGCAAAAGCGGTGCGCCAAAGGCCCCGATATACGTAGCACACTGCACCATACTCACCGCCGGAGCTGAACGTCGCGTTTCCGGCGAAGCCGCCGAGCAACACGTTGGCCGAGCATCGCGCGGCATGCTCGATCGTCGCCCGATAGGTAGCGTAGCCGTATGCAATGGGAATGAGCCCACCCGCGCCGGTGGTGATCGCCGCCAGATCTTCCAGGAGCGGCGATGCGGGGAAGGGCAAGACCGCATGGTGGATTGCCGGATGCCGATTCGCGACCTGCGCCGCAAGCGGCGCTTCGTCGGCGAAACGCCCGTGCGGCACCACGCCGTCCTGATCCGCCGGTGTCCCCAGCGTGACGGCGTACAGCGGCAGGTTCCGCGCGCCAAGCTGGCGGGCGGCGGCGCACGTAACGGCGGCGGAGTCGAGGCCGGCGCTGAGGTGGCTCGCCACGGCGGCGGCGCTACGCGTGCGCCGATGGACGGCCCGCTCCAGTGCCTCACGAAGCGCCTCGACGCACGTGTCCTGAGTGGCCCGGCGGAGCTCTGGAGCGCTGCCGCAGGCGGTGTAGTAGCAGCGCTGCTGCGCGGTGCCGTGCGCCGCGGAGACGGTGAGCGTGCATCCCGGAGGGAGCCGCAGGATGCCCTGTTGTGCAGTGGCCTCGGGGTCACTCCAGTTGAGGAGCAGGTGATCGAGCAGCACGATCTCATTGAGGCGTCGCGGCACGTCCGGGAACGCCAGGACCGCCCGCACTGCTGACGCGAATACGATCCGGCGTGCGTCCAGGTGATAGTACAGGGGGCGCTCGCCCATGGCGTCGCGCGCCAGCACCAGATATTGCCGCCGCGCATCCCAGACCGCGCCGGCGCAGGCACCAACGAGGTGTTCCCAGGCGCGCTCGCCCCACCGCACGCAGGCGCCAAGCAACAGCGCGCTGTCGGGGGCCGCCGCGCATTCCGCAGGGCTCATGTCCAGCGCGGCGGCCAGGTCCTCGCGATTGTCGAGCCGGAGGTCAGCGACCAGCGTGAGCCCGGCCTCGTGATCCGTGGCGGGCTGCCGGTCACTCGCGTCCTCAGGCGTGATACGTCTGAGCAGATGGCCGAGGAGCACGCCGGCCCGGGACTGCTCTGTCCGTCGATCCGGTCCCCACGGAGTCATGATCCGGCGCACGCCGCCGACCTCGGAATCGGCGTCGATGGGGCGCTGGTCGAACCGGACCATGCCGTAAATGCCGCTCATGCCGCTTCTCCTGGCGCCACCGCCCGGCGGTGGCATTTCTCCTGTCCAGCCGGCCACCAGCGTAGCGGCGGCGACAGCGGCAGGCAAGTCGCCGTGCGACCTCCCGCTGTAGACTATTCTGCACCGCCGGAGATGACTATTCTGCAGGGAGCTCGCGGGGCGCCATGCCGATCTCTTGCCGCGGGCAGGGCCGCGGCGTCCACACGGGCTGTAAGGTGGCCCGTTGTTTGCATTGCAAAGGCTGCTGCCGGGTCGCCCCCGGTACGCATCGGCCCGGTCTGTCCTGAACCAAACTTTTCTCGGAGCCGCTCATGATCCGACGCTTCCTCGCTTACCCGATGTTGGCCCCGTGGGTGGCGACCGCGCTGTTGACTGTGGCCGGTAGCCAGATTGCAGTAGGAACGAGCGCCGTCGGCGACCCGTCCGCCCCGGCCCCAGCCGCTGGCAGCGCTTCCGCCGCGAGCTCCGCACCGTCGCGGATCGCCGCGGACCTGCAACAGATCTTGGCCCAAGCGCTGGCCGGCGCCCCCGAGCTCGCGGTTGCCGACGCCCGAAAAGAGGCGGCCCTGGCGCGCGTTTCCCCGGCCGGAGCGCTGCCGGATCCGGCTCTCGAGCTCTCGTCGCAGGCCATGGGGCTGCCCGTCCCTGAACGGACGTTGACTTCGACCCTGGAGTGGCTCCAGCGGCTACCCTACCCCGGAAAACGCCAGGCGCGCACCGGCTCCGCGGTTGCGGACCTGTCCATGCGCGACACGCAGATCGTTCAGCTTCGCGCCGCCGTCGGCGAGCAGGTGCGCGTGCTGTTCGGGACGATCTACGCGCTCGATCAGGAGCTCCACGCCCTCGACGATGCGGCCGCCTTGATCGCGACGATGGGCAAGGTCGTTGGCGCCCGCTACAGCGCTGGCCAGGCGAGCCGCGAGGCGTTTCTGAAGATCGAAGTCGAGGCCGGGCGCGTGCGCAACCGGCGCGCCGGCGTTGCCGCGGAACGTAGCCGCGAGGTTGCCGAGCTGGTGCGCCTCGCCGGGTTGCCACCCGAGGCGGAGCTTGGCCCGGTCGATGCGCTTCCCGCGTCCGGCGCTGCTCCGGCGCCGCCGCTGGCCCCGGAGGTGCTGGAGCAGGCGCCCGACCTGCAGGTCGCGCAAGCGGAGGTCGCGGTCGCTGCGAGCAAGCTCCGCGAAGCCGCCCTGGACGAGCGGCCCGATTTCATGCTCATGCTTGGGCTCGGGTTGGACCAGGACCAGGAACCCATGGCGATGGTGCGCGTCGGTATCGACCTGCCGGCCTGGCGGCGGCGCAAGCAGGCCCCGCTCACCCTGGCCGCTCAGCACGACCTGCGCGCGTCCACGGCGGAGCTGCAGGCAGAACGGAGCCGCCTGCTCGCCGAGCTGGTGGGCCTGCGTGCCGAATGGCGGCGCGCCACCGACGTCGGCGACCAGTACCGGCAGGCGATCGTGCCGAGCACGCGCGCCGCCTTTGAAGCCGCGCTCGCCGCCTATGTGACCGGACAAGGCGACTTCTCCACTGTGCTCGAGGACTTCAACCTATTGATCGAGGCCAGAACCGAGCTCGCGCGCGCCGAAGCCGAGCGCTTCATCGCCTGGGCACACCTGTTGCGCCTGACGTCCGGCCCCATCGCCACGACCTCCGGAGGCACTCTATGATCCGCATTCGTTCGTTTCGCCTCGCGCTCCTGGCGCTTCTGATCAGCGCCGGCGTCTCTGCTGCGCTGAGCTGCAGCAGCAGTGGCGGCGGTGGTCACGAGCACGCAGCCGGCGCCACCACCCAGTACCACTGTCCCATGCATCCGACCTATCTCAGCGACCACCCCGGCGATTGCCCCATCTGCGGCATGCGCCTGGTGCCCGTGGAAAACAAGGCGGCCCCGGCCGCGGCCGCCCGCTATACCTGCCCCATGCACCCGAACGTCACCTCCGACGTACCCGGAAGGTGCCCGCAGTGCGGCATGGCCCTGGTTGTCCGGGAGCCCCAAGAAGCCCCTGCCGCGCCGCCGACGCCGCAGCCGCAATCGCCACAGCAGCCGGGCGTCGCTTCGCCCGCATCTCCGGCCGAGCGCAAGATCCTCCATTACCGTAACCCGATGGATCCGCGCGTTACCTCACCCGTGCCCGCGAAAGACAGCATGGGAATGGACTACGTGCCGGTTTACGAAGAGACGGGTGCGGCCGCTCCCGCCGCGGAAATCCCGGGGCTGGCCGCGGTCACGGCGAGCGCCGAGGGGCTCCGGCAAGCGGGCGTGCGCGTGGCCGTGGCCGAACATCAGCGGTTGGCCCGCCGGGTGCGCACCGTGGGCACCGTGATGGCCGATGAAACTCGCGTTCGCCACGTGCACACCAAGATCTCGGGCTGGATCGACAAGCTGTTCGTCAACTTCACGGGACAGACCGTGAAGAAGGGAGAGCCTATCCTGGCGCTCTACTCGCAGGAGCTGCTCGCCGGCCAGCAGGAGTATCTGCAGGCGTTGGAGATCAGCCGCAACCTCGCCGGCAGCGACGTCCAGTGGGGCTCCGCCCAGATGGTCGAGGCCGCACGACGCCGGCTCGAGCTCTTCGACGTCCCGGCATCTTTCCTTGTGGAGCTGGAGCGGACCCGGACTCCGCAGCGCACGGTTA
The DNA here is from genome assembly GCA_016188575.1 of Candidatus Schekmanbacteria bacterium. GTDB lineage: Bacteria > CSSED10-310 > JACPHN01 > JACPHN01 > JACPHN01 > JACPHN01. Next base: position 1,957 of record JACPHN010000240.1, on the reverse strand, counting down.
CCTTGCTCGCACCCGCCGGTGGCTTCGTGACCGCAAAACCGATCTACGAGGGCGAGCAGGTCGAACCGGGAACGGAGCTGTTCACGGTCACCGACCTGTCTCACGTCTGGGTGCAGGCCGCGATTTATGAGAATGAGGCACCGTTCGTCAGGGTGGGCCAGACCGCCACCCTCAGCATTCCCTACGACCCGCGCGTCCGCCTGAGCGCGCCCATCGCGTTTGTCGATCCCTCCCTGAGCTTGGAGACGCGGACTCTCCGGGTGCGGTTCGAGTTCGAGAACCGCGAGCTCACCCTGCGGCCGGGAATGTTTCTGGACGTCGCGCTCGACATCGAGCCCCAGGAAGGGGTGGTCGTGCCCGATGCCGCGATTCTGGACACCGGCGTCCGCAAGGTCGTATACGTCGACAACGGGGCGGGGACTTTCACGCCGCGCGAAGTGCAGGTTGGTTTGCGCGTCGACGGCCGGGCGCTCGTGCTCTCGGGACTTGTCGCCGGCGAAAAAGTAGCCGCCAAAGGAAACTTCCTGCTCGATTCGGAGGCACGGATCAGAGGCGCGTTCGCGGCGGCCAGTCGCGCACCGGCCGCCGCCGCGAAAACTCCTGCGGCGGCTCCCGGACACCAGCACTGAGGAGGTTCCATGATTCGCCGTATCATCGTCTTCTCGGCCGACAATCGCTGGCTGGTGTTGCTCGGCGTCGTCGCGCTCGGCGCGATCGCGGTCAACCTCCTCGGCGCCATCCGCCTCGATGCGTTGCCTGATCTGTCGGACACCCAAGTAATCGTGTTTTCGCGCTGGGACCGCTCGCCGGACGTCATCGAGGACCAGGTCACCTACCCCATCGTCAGCTCCTTGCTCGGCGCGCCCCAGGTCAAGGCCATCCGCGGCTACTCGGACTTCGGGTTTTCGTACGTATACGTCATTTTCAAGGACGGAACCGACCTCTACTGGGCGCGGTCGCGCGTCCTCGAGTACCTCTCCAAGATTCAGCCCCGCCTGCCGCAGGGCGTGGCCACCGAGCTAGGGCCGGATGCCACCGGAGTCGGCTGGGTCTTTCAGTACGCGCTCGTCGACCGCACGGGCCGGCTGTCGCCGGATGAGCTTCGCGCCTTCCAGGATTGGAACCTCCGTTACGCGGTGCAGTCCGTTCCGGGCGTCTCCGAGGTCGCGTCGATCGGCGGTTTCGTCAAGCAGTATCAGATCACGGTGGATCCCAATCGGCTCGTGGCCTTCGACATCCCGCTGGACATGGTCGTGCGGGCGATCCGGCAGTCGAACAACGAGGGGGGGGGCCGCGTCGTGGAGTGGAGCGGGTTCGAATACATGGTGCGGAGCCGCGGCTACGCCCGCTCCGTGACCGATTTCGAGAATGTCGCCGTAAAGACGACGGCGGCGGGCGTGCCGGTGCTGTTGCGCCACGTTGCTCGTGTCGAGATCGGGCCGGAGATTCGGCGCGGCGTGTCCGACCTCGACGGCCTCGGCGATACCGTCGGCGGCATTGTCGTCATGCGGCACGGCGAAAACGCGCTCAACGTCATCCACGCGGTCAAGGAGCGCCTGGCGAGTCTCGAGGCGTCGCTGCCTAAGGGCGTCGATATCGTCACCACGTACGACCGGTCCGGGCTGATCGAGCGCGCCATGGAGACGCTGCGGCACGAGCTCCTCGTCGAGATGGTCATCGTCTCGCTCGTCATTCTCCTCTTCCTCTGGCACGTGCCCTCCGCCGTGGTGCCGATCGTCACCATTCCGGTGTCCGTGCTGCTGTCGTTCATCCCGCTTTTTCTGCTGGGTATTTCGGTGAACATCATGTCGCTCGCGGGCATCGCCATTTCCATTGGCGTGCTCGTCGACGGCGCGATCGTGGAGGTGGAGAACGCCTACAACAAGATCCATCGATGGATCGAGAACGGCCGCCAGGGGGATTTCTATCACGTTCGCCTGGAAGCGCTCACAGAAGT
>JACPHN010000252.1 GCA_016188575.1 Candidatus Schekmanbacteria bacterium | reverse complement strand
TGACGTCCCGCATCCCGATCGGCAACCGGTTCGAGGACAGCCGCCTCTCGCCGCACCGTGCTACGGAAATCCCGAACGTGCCCACATTAGTTTACGCGCGCTCCGGGCGAGCTGTCAACGGTGGCCGACGAGCTCCCCATGGCCGATGCCCGCGCCGCGTCTGTCCCTGCGGCACCTCGAGCGCCGGCGGCGCGTCAGCGTTGCTTGCGCGCTACCCCACGAGAAGCGCCGGGAGCATCAGGTCTTGTGGAAAGCTTCCGCACTCGGAGGCTCCGAAGCCAGCGTCGCACCGGTCGCATAATCCGGGACGATATCCGTTGGGCGCGGTGGATTCGTAGGTAACGCGGCTCGGGTTCGCGGTCTTTGCGAAGGCGTCGGCGTCTCGGCCAGCGCGGCACGAATAGTGGTACGTGACATGCCAATGGCTCCCGCAACCGTGCTGACCCCTCCGCTTCCCATGCTGGGCGCCTCCACCGCAGCCCACATTCGCAACGCGGCGTCATCGAGCCGCGCGCGCTCCAAGCCCCGCCACCAGCGACGGCCGAGCTACCGCCACCGCCGCCTCCGCGAGCGCTGCGAACCAGCGAATCGACCCAGCGATCTCCGCCCCAAAGAGCGCGCTCAGCTCCGGCCACCGGAGGCGCAGCAAGAATAGGCTCACGTCCGCCGCGTAGGCGTCGGCAAGTGCAGGCCGAGCGGAGCGGGCAGGTTGGACGCGTCGTGGAACGGACTCGCGCACGTCGGATCGTGCACCGGCTTGATGCGCGCTGCGGCGGCGAAGGCGAGGGGGACACGGGGACGCGGGGACGCGGGCGGCGATTGAGCCGATCGCGATCCGCCGCGCGAGCACCCGGCGCGTGGCCTCGGTCGGGGCGACCAATTAGACTGCCGGCCTCCAGGCCGGCATCTTCATTGGTCGGGGAGCTCGCCGCGAAACAACGTCTGTCCCGCCTCGAACGCTTCCTGAGCGCGCCGCAGGCGGTCCAGCTCGCGCGCCGCGCTGGCATCCGCAACGCGGTCGACGCCGGCCGCAGCGGCAAGGCGAATCGCTTCGGCGATGGCGGCACTCGCGCTACACCCCGACGCCAGCTCGAGATGACCTTCCTCGCACAGGCAGCGGACGAGCTCGCGCGGCGCCCGCAGGCGTCGCAGCACGCTCTTGGCCTGCGCGACGAGCACCCGCGAACGTTCCAGCTCTCCGGTCGCCCGGCGCTCGAGCATGGCGAGCTGGCAAGCGGCCGCGGCGAGAGCGCGAAAGTCGTCCAGCTCGCGCGCGATCGCCAGCGCCTGCTCCAGAAGAGCGCGGGCGCGCTCGATCTGGCCTTGTCCTTGCCGCACGCGGGCGAGGTTGAGGCGGCTCGCCAGCTCGAGGCGGCGATTTCCGGTGCTCTGGAGCAGGTCGATCGCCTGCTCCAGAGCCTCGGCGGCGGCGGTCGGATCGCCGATGTCGCGATACACACAGCCGATGTTGTTGAGCGTGAGCGCTTCGGAGCCGCGATCGAAGACGCGGCGGTGAATCGCCAGCGCGCGTTCGTGGAACTGCAACGCGCGCACGAGCTGTCCCCGCTGGTGAAGAACGAGCGCCGCGTTTGCGAGGGTGAGCCCGAGCCCGGGAAGATCGCCTTGCTCCGTCTGCAAGGTGCACGCACCATGGTAGTAGTCGCACGCGACGTCGAGCTCGCCGCGATCCCAGGCGACGTTGGCGCGGTTGTTGAGCAGTCCCGCCTGGGCGCGCGCGTCCCCCAGCTCCGCCAGCAAGGCAGCGGCTTTCCCGAGCAGCGCATCCGCCCTGGCAAGCTTGCCGCGGCTCCAGCACAGGCCCGCGAGGCGCGTCGCAGACGCCGCCATGCCGCCTTTGTCCGCAAGACACCGAAACGCGGCGAGCGCCCGCGCGCAGGTTGCCGCCGCCAGGTCGCGCTCACCGCACGCCCAGTGGACGGCGCCGAGCGCCAGCATGACGCGTGCCTGCAGTCGCTCGTCGCCGAGCTGGGCAGCCTCTGCGGTCGCGCACTGGAGCTGCTGGCGCGCGCGCTCGCAGGCTCCGAGCGGTAGGAGCACCTTTTCGGCAAACACCAGCCGCGTCTGCGCCCGCTCCTCGTCCACGGCAGCGGCGAGGTCCAGATACGCCTCGGTGAGCCGGCGCGCCTCCTCCAGCGCGTATACCTCGCGCGCCAGCGCCGCGCCTTTCAGATACCACTCCTGCGCGCGGTCAGGTTCCAGGGCGCGCCGCCAGTGCTCTGCTAACCGGGACATGCGCTCGATGCCCGCCTCCGGGTGCCGCGCCTGCAGCGCCAGGGCCGCCGCGCGATGAAACGCCGGCACGTCCGCGACCGGCATCCCGCGGTACGCGACTTCCTGAATGCTGAGCTGGCAAAACGCCAGCGACCCTGCCGCGGATTCCTCGAGAACGTGCCGCCTGATGAGCTCCTCCAGGGCCGCTTCGGCCGCCTCCGGGTGCAGCTCCGCGACCGCGGCCATGACCTCGGCGGTGAGCGGCGCGACGATGACGGCACTCGCCCACAATGCGCGCTGCGCCAGCGGGGAAAGATCGGCCAGCCGGCGCGCGATGACTTCCCGCAGCGTGCCTGGCAGCGGCAGCGACAGCGGGGCGAGCGAGGCCCCCGCGTGGGCTTCGCGATCCGCGTCGCGACCCGCGGGAACCCAGGTGCCGCCGGGTTCCTGGGCGAGAAGGCCGGCGTCGATCGCGGCGCGCAGATACTCGGCGATGAAAAACGGGTTGCCATTGCACGCTCCGGCGAGGTGGCGGCGCAAGGCCGGGTATGCGGCCGCCGAGCCGAGCATGTCGGCAATCATCTCGCCGACGGCAGCTTCGTCGAGCCGCTGCAGGGTCAACTGGGCGATTCCGGGGTGCCGAGCGAACGCCTCGAGCTCCGGGCTCATCTCTTCGGGCCGACACATGCCGAGCAGCAGGATTCCTCGCTTCGCGAACAAGCGCGACCGCCACAAGTAGAGAATCAGGTTCAGGCTGAGCTCGTCGACCCACTGAAGATCGTCCAGGATCAGCAGTACGGGGCGTTCGTCACTCAGCTTCTCCAGGGTCTCGGCGATGCAAGAAAAAAGGCGGAGGCGCGCGGCCTCAGCGGGGAGGTCGACCGGCTCGGGATGAGCATCCAGGCCGGGCAGCTCGCGAAGTCGTGGTTCAAACGCCGCCAGGATCTTTCCCCGCGCGCCGATGAGCCGCTCTGCATCGCGCTCGCCGCCTTCCTGGACGCGATCGGCAATCGCTTGCAGCACATTTCGGAACGGCTGGAGCGGCGTCGCCGTCGTTCCCAGGGGCACTGAGCAGGTGCCTGAGAGCACCCTGATGTCGCGCCGCGAAGCGATCCGCGCCACCTGCATGGCGAGCCGCGTCTTGCCGATCCCGCTTTCGCCGACGAGGATGCGGACTCCGCCGCGGCGGTCGGCCAGATCCTGGAGCGCGATTTCCAGAGTGCTCAGCAACGCGTTTCTTCCGAGCAGCCGGGGGCGGTACAGATAGCGTTTCGGCGGCGGCCCGAAGCTCGTGCGCTCGCGCTCCGGTAACAGCGTTTCGAGGGTCCGGGCGACGTGCTCGGCATAACCCACACGGTGCCGCGGCTCCTTGGCCAACAGGCACGTAACCAGGGCGTTGAGGGCGTCGGGGATGCCGCGCACGAGCTCCGCGGGAGGTTTCGGGGTCTCGAGAAAGTGAGCGTTGATCACATCGGCGGTGGTTCGCCTGGCAAACGGCCCGGCACCCACGAGCACCTGATAGAGCATGCAGCCGAGCGAATAGAGATCGGCGCGAGCATCCACGAGATCGCCGCGCAGCCATTCCGGGGCCATGTAGGCGATGGTGCCCGACGTGCCGCGGACGCCGATCTCGAGATTTTCGCGGTTGCTCTGCCCGCCAAAAAGAGAAATGAGGCCGAAGTCCACCAGGATGGGTATCGCCGAGTTGCTGACGACGACGTTTTCGGGTTTGAGGTCGCAGTGCACGATGCCCTCGCCGTGCACGTACGCGAGCGCCCAGCACAGGCGGCGGGCAACCGCGGCGATCGCCTCTACAGCCGCGCGCGGGATCTCCGGCGGCGCGCCCGCGGCCTCCGCGGTGGGGCTCCAGACGCGCGCGCAATAGGCGGCGAGCGTGGGGCCTTCGATCAGCTCCATGGCATACCACGGAACGCCACCGTCAAGGCCGTGGCCGAGGATGCGCACGACACCGGGGTGGCGAAGGCGCGCCAACGCAAAGATCTCGCGCCGGATCGTGGGCAGGAAGCGCCGCCGCGGCACATCGACGGTCTTTATGGCCACCCATGGTCCCTCGCCGCCCCGGCGCGCGCGGTACACGAGCCCCATGGAGCCGCTGCCGAGCACGCCGTGGACGTCATAGGGGCCGATTCTTGCCGGGTGTTCGGACACCGTTTCCCTCTCAGCCCAGGTGCCAGTGGCGGAACGTTCCCTCCGGGGTGTTTTCGACGCGGGAGGTCAGGGCCGCGATCTCTCGCTCCAGCGCCGTGAGACGCAGCAAGCCGCGCACGCGCGCCAGCAGCTCCCGGGTGTTGAAGGGTTTGGCGAGGTAATCGTCGGCGCCGGCCTCGAGCCCCTCGACGCGCATGTCCTGTCCCGCCTTCGCGGTCAGCAAGATCAGCGGCACGTGGGCCATCTGCGGGTCGCTCTTGAGTGCGGAAAGCAGGCCGTACCCATCCAATCGCGGCATCATCACGTCGCTGACGATGAGGTCCGGGTGAAGCTCGTGCGCCCGGGCGAGGCCTTCCTGGCCGTCGGCCGCCTCGCTGAGCTGGTAATCGCGCTCGAGTGCCGAGCGGATGTATGCCCGCATGTCGGCGTTGTCCTCGACGATCAGGACGTGCTCCGCATCGTCAAGCTGGTCGCCGTCTGCAGGATCGGGCGCGCCCTTCTTGGCGGTGAGAGCGGTGAGCTCGACCTCGCCCGTGTAGAGCCGGCGGCGATCGTCCAGCCGGCGCGGCTCCCCCCACTTGTCGGCCGGTTCGGGCATGCCGCCGGCGGCGGCTCCTGCGTGGCCGTCCGGGTGACGCTTCTCGGGCACGGCGCCGGCGACGAAGGGGTCACTCGGGAATGGTATTTCGCGCACCTCCGACTCGGAAAGGTGGTGGGTTCCCAGGGGAAAGCAGACCGTGAACGTCGTGCCGGCGCCGAGCTCGCTCCGCACCGAGACGGTGCCGTGGTGGAGCTCGACCAGCTCCTTGACGAGCGCCAGGCCGATGCCCGTGCCTTCCTGCTCCCGCGTCGTGCTGCCATCCACCTGCCTGAAGCGATCGAAGACGTGGGGAAGCTCACCGGCGGGAATTCCCCGCCCGGAGTCGGCGACCGAAAGCTCTGCGCGCTCGCCTGTCGCGGCGATGTCGATGCGGATCATACCGTGCTCGGGGGTGAACTTGAAGGCGTTGGACAGGAGATTGAAGACGATCTTCTCGAACTTGTCGGGGTCCACGAATGCCGTGAGCGACGCGGCGCCGCCATGAAAGTCGAGCTGAATCCTCTTGCGCTCGGCGATAGCTGCGAAAGATGAGGCAATGGTGCGGAGAAAGTCGACGAGGTCGGTGGGTCGTGCCTCCAGGCGCATGCGACCCGCCTCCAGCTTCGAGATATCCAGAAGCTGGTTGATGAGCCGCAGCAGTCGCTGCGAGCTCCGGCGCATCACCTCGAGCTGTGCGCGCAGCTTCTCGGGCCGGTTGTCGTATTCCCCCGCGAGCGCTGCCTCCAGGGGACCGAGAATGAGCGTCAACGGCGTTCGGAACTCGTGCGAGATGTTGGAGAAGAACTGGGTCTTGAGCCGGTCCAGCTCCAGGAGCTTGTGATTCGCCTCGTCGAGGTTTGCGGCGGCGTCCTCCGCGCGCTGGCGCTGGAGCTCTACTTCCTTTTTTTCGGTCTCGAGCTCTTGGGTGCGCTGGCAGACCAGAGCTTCCAGGCGTCGTTGGGCGGCGATGGCGCGGGCGATGCGCAGCTTGTGCGCCGCAGCCAGAGCACAGCCGAGCAAGGTGAGCACGAGCGCTCGAAACCAGCTCGTGAGATAGTAGGGCGCGGCGATCGAGAAGGCGAAGGAGGCGGGAGCAGCGCTGACCCTGCCGTGTTTGGTGCGCGCCTCCACCTCGAACAGGTAGTCGCCGGGGGCGAGATTGGTAAACGACGCAGAGCGGTTGGCGTCGAACGGGGACCACTGCTCATCGTATCCGCGCAGGCGAGAGCGGAACTGGAGCGCCTCCTCGTTGGCGTAGGACAGCGCGGTAAAGGTCGCGCGAAAGTTTCGGCGCGCGTAGGCAGCCGTGGCGTTCGGTGCGGCAGGGGTTTCCCCGAGAACGGCGCTCGTCAACGTGGGGCGTGGAGGTGGCGCGCGATCGATACGGTCGCGCGTCGGCTCGTAGTGGACGGCGCCTTTGGAGCCGAACCAGAGGCTGCCGTCGCGGTCGGCGAAAAAGGCATTGGCATTGAAATCCGCCCACGGCAGCCCGTCGTCGATGCCATAGGTGCGAAAGGCCTTGCCGTCGAAGCGAACAAGCCCGCGGCCCGTTCCGAGCCAGACGAGGCCGAGCCTGTCCACGCCAACGAAAAAACACCGCGCGAGGCCCTGTTCCCTGAGGTGGTGGCCGAGCCTCGGCGGCGCGCTCGCGCTCGTGCTCGCCCCCAGCTCCAGGCGAGTGATGCCGAGCGGCTGCAGGTAGGAGAGCCAGATCGCGCCGTCCGGCGCCGCGGCGAGGCCGAACACGAAATCGTCGAGCAACCCATCGGCCGTCGTGAATCGCCGCGTGACGCCGCCGTCGATCACGACCAGCCCCTGGCTTCCCCCTGCCCAGACGCGCCCATAGGCGTCCGAGATCATGCTCCAGATGCTGTCTTTCTTGAGGTCTCCGGCGACGGAGATGGGCAGGAAGCGGCCCGCGGCAAGCTCGGAAATGCCCTTGGCGTGGCCCACGAAGAGGCGCTGCTCGCGGTCGATGGCGATGGTTCTCGCGAGCTCCGCCGGGAATCCGGCGGCGGCGGTGTAGGCGGTGAAGACCGGCGAGGCGCTGCCGGCAAGGTCGACACGCGTGACGCCGCCGCGACCCGCGGCATAGACGGTGGTCGGGGACGCCGCGGCCAGGCTGCTAATCTGCGCGCCGGCCAGCCCGTCGGCTTCTCCATAGGCGACCCAGGCGCTGCCCGAACGGATGCTGAGGCCGGCGCTGGTCCCGATAATGAGGCGTCCGCCGGGATCATCGGGGAGGCGCTCAATGGCCCATACCGTGTCGTCGGGAAGACCATCGGCAACGGTGTAGGTGGAGAACGCCCGGCTTCTGACGCGGCACAAGCCCGAGCTGGTGCCCATCCAAAGTAACCCTTCGGCGTCCTCGAGAAGCGCCCGAACGTCGTCGTCCGGGAGTCCTCTCGACTTGTCGACGACCTGGAACCGCCGCGCGCTCATGTCGTACGCGAAAACGCCGAGGGCGTCGGCGGTCCCCCAGAGCTCTCCCGCGGCGGTGACGACGAGCCCCGACGCCCTGGCCGCAAAGGGGGTGCGGACCATCGTTGCCGCCGGGTGCTCGGACCGGGGATCGCGGATGATCCAGAGCGCGCGCTCCGTAGCGGCAACGAGCTCTCCTGCCGGGGTGAGCGCGAGGCCGGTAACCTCGCCGCGAGGAAGCTCGGAGGCCGCCGGCCAGGGCGCAAGCTGGCCGCGGGCGTAGCGGGAAATTCCCGACGTCCCGCAGAGGAAGAGGGTGTCGCCGGCGGCGAGCACGGATGGGCAGCGCCGTTCGCCGGGAAAGCCGTGAGCGGCGTCAAAGACCTGGATGGTGCCGTCGCCGCGCCGGATGCGAAGCTCCGAATCGAGCTCGACGAGGAGCTCGCCGAGAGCGGTGACATGCAGGTCCCGGATCGCGGCGGTGCCGGGCGGCAGCCCGATATCCACGCGGCGGACTGCCGCGCGCCCGCCGTCGCCCGGCGGCAGCGCAATGACGTTGAGCTCCTCGTCCGTGCCAACGTAAATCTCACCGCCGGTGCCGAGCGCCAGGGCCTCGGACTCCTTGCCGCGCAGACCGTCGCGGGCGGCGTAGGCGCGCACACCGTCGTCGCTGATGCTGGTGACTCCGCCGTTGGTCGCGACCCAGAGGCGATGCTGCCGATCTTCCATCAAGTCGGAGATCCAGGTGCCGGCGAGGCCCTCCCGGAGGCCGAACGACGTAAACTCGTGGCCGTCATAGCGCGCCAGGCCGTCCTGGGTGCCGAGCCAGAGGAAGCCGCGCGAGTCCTGAAAGAGAATCTGGACCGTAACCTGGGGAAGGCTCTCGGGCGGATAGCACTTGAGCGGGAGCTGTTCAGCGGCAGTGGGAGCGACCGACAGCAGGAGGCAGAGCAGCGGGGCAACGCACCTCGGCGCCCTGTGAGCACATTGAACCAAGGGAATGCGCGTAACGACTGACATCCTACCGAGCTTGCCTGGCGCGCCGAGCTCGCGAGTGGGCCACGCGACTCGCCGCCGGCGGCGGCGGGAGCTGAAATTCCCGCACTTCTACTCGACTGTAGAGGCCACGGGCCGTCGAAGCAAGGGGCGCGAGCACCCTGAATCCACCGCCTCACCGTCTCGATCGTGCGGCTGCCGTGCTTGCGCCCCCCTTCCTTCCTCGCACCGCGCCCACTCGTTTCGCAACGATGGAGGCTCTTTTTGGGTTTCGGGGAGCTGCGGAGCTCCTGGAGGGCAAGCGCCGGCTCACCGGTGACGCCTGCGGCTGGAGTGCGCGTTGCAGGTGACGGAGGCGGAGCGGCGCGACGGCCTGGATGCGGTGGCGAGTGGGTGGCAGCGGGGGGTCTGGTGAATCGAGGCCGGGCCGGCCATATTTACCGCAGATAAAACATCTGAGGCGATTCTGGCCGCGAATTCGCCTCAATTCGCCCTGTTTTCGGCCACTTTTCGCGCAGATGTCCGTATCTATGGCGATTGTGGCCGGTTTTTCAGGAATTGTCCGGCCGAATTCGCGTTAGATGTTTTATCTCATCGGAAAGTGGCCGGCCCATCATCCGATCCTCGCGGCCCTTGATGGGAAGGTATTTCAAGAGGCTCAATATGGAATCCGGGGAGCTCATCGGATGAGTCCGTGCGCGGGCAGGCTGATGACCACCGCCAGCACCAACGGCAGGCTATCGCCCGCGCCGGTCGATAACATCGCGGCGCCTGCCCAAAGACCGGCACAGGGGGCAACCACGAGCCCGCCTCCAGCGCGGCTGATCGGTTCCACGTGGGCCGGCGAGCGCTTCTCCGGGACCTTTCGGGATTTTGCCACGTAGGATCAGGCTCCTCAAGCTACCAACGGCGGGCCGATCTTTGACCTTCCGCGCGCGGGCGGCCATGCCGAGCGGGCGATCACCGATGCCACCGTGTCCGCCTCGGACCGCTTTCCGAACACCGAGAGTGCCGTATGCCGCGAGCGGCCCGCCTCAGCTTACGACCGTGTCGCTCTTGCCTTGGCGTCGAATGCGATCAACGATTTCCTGGATCCGATCTACCCCGAGGGTGTCGACCACGCGTTCGGGTCCGATTTCCTCGAGCACGCGCTCGAGCCCCACCTCTTCCACCACGCGCCGAATGCCCAGATCCTCGATCGCTCCCCTGATGTCGATGGTCACCGTAGCCATATCGATTCCCCTTTCCGCGAAAATACGGCGCACGAGCTCGCGCCGCGAAAAGTAGGCGTGAAGCAAGAACGGCGCCGGCAGCTCGAGGTCGACCTCGCTCAGCACTTCGCGCAGCCGCCGGTCGCTCGCAAAGAGCAGGATCCACGGCAGGTGCTCGGGCACTGCCTCGATCCGGTCGACTTCCCAGACGTACAGGCCAAACAGCGGTCCCGACAGCGACCGCACCCCGGCATAGGGCGGCTGCGCGGCGAACGGCACGGCCTGCTCGGCCTCCCGGGCGAGGCGCGAGGTCACGATCAGGCCGCTGATCGCCTCATCTGCTCGCCACGGCGTGCCTTCCTGCAAGCCGCGCTCGATCAACAGCGCGACCCGGCCATTGAAGCCGACTAGCTCCACCAGTCGCAAGTAGGTCCCGGGCGTCTTGTTCTCGACGGCCACGGTGCCGTTCGGAAGGAATCGGTCCAGCGGCGGGAAGGTTAGCCGGCCATGCAGAGCGACATCTACGTGCAGCGCCGAACCCGCCACCCGCCGTTTGGTCTCGAGCCAGTCGGCGCCGCGCCCCAGCCGCCGTACCCATGCCTTTTCCTGGATGTCGTCCTGGTGTTGCACCGTGACACCTTGCGCGCCCGGCACCGCTCGCCGCGACCGGCGCGCGCTTCTGCGTCCTCTTGTTGTTCTCCCTTTCCTTCTACCTGCTCGCGCTACCGCCGTCAAGGAAGCGGCAGCGGGAGGCGAGTCACCGCTCTGAAGGCGGCGGCCAGGCTGACGTCACGCGGGCAGCTCGCGGATCCGCTGGCAATAGCGCATGAGCGGGGCCGCTTGCTTCTACTACTGGACTGCGGTGTAGCGGAATTCGATCAGGAGAATGTTGACGTCATCGTCCTGCGTGCCATTTCCCTGCCAGCAATTGAGTCCGATGCTGGAGCCGGCGGCAATGGCCCCGGCGGGCGTTACCGTAACCGTCTGGTATCCAGTCTGGCTCACCAACGCTGTGGTGCCCGGGCCGCCCTGCGCGGTGCCATCGATGCCCATCGTGCAACTGATGTTCTCGATTTCGGTCGTGGCGGCCGACTGGGTAACTCCGACGCGAAAAATCCCAGTAGAGAAGTAGTCGGCGGGCACTCCAAACGTCGTGCAGATCTTGTTCGTGTCGGCCGAATGTCCGGGCCTCAAGCTCGCACGCGACGCCGTTCCAGAAGCCCAAAAGCCGCCTGGGATGCGAGATGTGCTGGGGCCAGCGTCGCCAAAGTGTAAACCACATTCGGCCGACGCCGTATTCCGCGGGCACTCCAAACGTCGTACAGATCAAGCTCGTGTCGGCCGTACCATCGCTGATGTCGTAGGCAATCGCGAGCGACCCGTTGACCAGGGAGTAGTCGGGGACAGCGTCATTGGCACGCGCATGATCCAAAGAGGCTGGCGTCGTGCAGTTTTGGAATGCTCCCAGCGGCAGTGCCACGGTCCGCGTGGTGTCGGCGATTACCGCGCCGTTGCCGCTGAAGCTCCCCGTGATGGTCCCGGCCGCGCCGTTGCCGCTGGCGTCGCGCTTGACGATCGTGTTCGGCGTGTTCGCGTCTGTCGGGCCAGGGGCCGCAGTCGCGTCCGTGTGCGCCGTCAGCGTATCGAACGCCCCCGTCTGCGCGTCAGTCAGGGCGAGCTCACCGTCGCCGCCGGTCGCCACTATGGCGTTGCTGCCTCGTTCACAGACTGCAGGGTCCTGGTCACCGTGCCGCCGCTTTGCAGCTCTTCGAGCGCTCCATCGACGTTATCGGCGACGAACGAGCCGCTCTCGACGGCGATCAGGCTGGCACCGGCGCCAGATTCTCGCGACGTCCACCGCCACCCTGGACGCCGGCGCGTCGGACGCCTCCGCGAGCGCCGCAACCGTGTCCGGCAAGTCTCGCCCCGCCGCGCGAGCACCGGGAACCCGAGCCGCCAGCCTCGTACGCCTTCGCGAGCGCCGCGACCGCCGCCGAGGATTCTCGTACGCCTCCGCGGCCGCCGCACCCGCCGCCGAGGAACCTCGTACGCCTTCGCGGCGCCCGCGAGCCGTCGCGCCGCCGCCTCGGGCCCCTCCTCGCCACCCGCGGCGGGGGTTGCGCTTGCCCTTTCGCTGCCGCGGCGGCCGCGCTAGTCTCCGAGTCTGCAAACCGCGGCCCGCGGCGCTGTCAGCCGGTTGCGAGGCCGAAACCGAGGCCTCCGCTCCGCCACCGGGCGCGGTCGCATCTACCCAGGAGAGTCGCCATGAGCAAGATGAGCCAGGAAGTCGCGAACCGAGTCGAAAACGCCATGTTCGTCGCCAGCGCGGGCGCGGTCCACGGAGACGCGGTGATCCGCGGCCTCGGCAAGCTGCCGGCCGCACCGCCCGCGGAGGCCCTGAGCTCGGTCCTCGGCTGGTTGCGCGAGCTGCTGAGCAGTATCACGGAGGCGCTGCGCCACACCGAGCTCGCCTATACGGCTGAACAGGCGGATGACCCGGAGGCGCGCGATGCCCGCGACGCGGCGGCCGCCGGGCTATCGGCGCTGGTGATCCTCGCGCGCAGCCGCGTCAAGGATGTCCTCGGCGAACCCGGGCTCGCGCGCTATGGGCTCGCCGGCGAAACGCCGCGCGCTCCAGAGGAGCTCGAGGCGCACGCGACCAACGCCGTGGCGCTCTTCGAGCAAAGCCGGTAGTCGCGGAAGACGCGCTGGGGACTCCGTTTGACAGCGCCCGCGTGGCCAGTGGCCTGCGCGAGCGGCTCACGGAGCTGCGGGGCGCTCTGGGCGCGACGGCACGGGAACGCCGGGAGCTCGAGTCGGCCATGATCGAGCGCGACCGCGCGCTGGTGGCGCAGAGGGAACCCATGGTTTGCACCGAACGATTGCCCGCGGATCACGCGAGGCGGCAGAATGCCTCGAAGTGGCGGCAGGGCATGGCACGCGTCGTGCAAGAGAGAGCGTTGCGGCAGCGGACGGGAACGGGGCAGGGGCTCGACAGGCCGCCCGCCCGAGCTACCGCGATCAGCCCGGTCTGAGTCGTGATTTGCATCAGTGGGCGCGAGGCATCGCGCCGCCACAGTGGCCGCGCATCGTCGCCGGGACCGCACGCGTAGCGGCGGGCGATGCGCTGGGCCGGCGCAGGCCGCGTGCCTCCACGCGGCAGGCCGGGACTGTGTGCCGCTTCTTTAGTGGTGGAGGCGGGGGTGGGCCCTTCGGGAATTCCCGAACCCGAAGCGCCGCTCCGCCCATGCCGGCCATGCCGGCCATGCCGGCACAGCCGAAGGTAGCTCCGGACCAATACCCGAGCGCTGCGCTGCCTCCCCCCGCAGTCCTTCCACATCGGGAAACACGGCAACGGCAAGCGCCAGCGGCGCTCACCGGCACGCCGCCGCCGCCCGCATGCCCGCGTTACTTCAGGGCGTAGAAGACCCGGCACCAGCCGCCTTCAAGGGACAGATCCTCGCTGTCCACCGCCTGCACGGCTATCGTAGCGCCCGCGGCGATATCGGTGGTCGAGGCGCTGAGACTCCGACAGTCCGTATCGCCCGTGGCTACCGTGCAGGAAATCACCGGCGTGGTGCTTGCTTCCGCCGAACGGAGCGTAAAAGTTACTCCATTGGCGCCTGCGCTCGATAGCTTGCAATACATTCCCGTCACCTTGAATCCGACATTGGTCATGACTAAAGCGTCGGCGGTCGACTCGGTCGCGTTGTCCAGACCATCACAATTGACGCTGCTGAGGCTCCAATCTCCATAGGCGCCATTGAAGATGGAAGTGGCGGGGCCGAGATAATTTGTCCCGGCTACTGGGGGATCTGAGTTGTTGGAAAGGTTTCCGCAGAAAATGATTTCGCCTTGCGTGGCGCCGAGCTCGTCAGGGCCGATGCTGTTTTCCGGTAGGCCAACCTCGCCGTCGCCGGTGGTGTCGGTGACGATCGTCACTGACGTCACGTCGGCCGACCCAATTTGAATCGGCGCGGCCCCGGTGGCGTCATAGGTACTCGCCGAGATCGTCCCCGCCGCGAAGTTGCCGCTGCCGTCACGTCTGACGATGGTGCTCGCCGTGTTCGCATCCGTGGCGGAATGGGCTGCACTATCAGCAGTGTGCGTGTCGAGCTGGCCCTGGATGGCGGAGGTAACGCCATCGAGATACCCGAGCTCGGTGTCGCTGACGGTCCCGGAAACGGCGATCTTGCCGGTTCCGTCGGTCGTTACGGCGCTCGACACCGCCAAGGTTTCGGTGTCGATGGTGGTGGCGGACCCGGTGATGGTCGCCTGCTTGGCATCGAGCTGGCCCTGGATGGCGGAGGTAACGCCATCGAGATACCCGAGCTCGGTGTCGCTGACGGTCCCGGAAACGGCGATCTTGCCGGTTCCGTCGGTCGTTACGGCGC
>JACPHN010000237.1 GCA_016188575.1 Candidatus Schekmanbacteria bacterium | reverse complement strand
CGGACCGTTGCCAAGGCCCTTTCCCGTCGCTCTTGATTGCCTGATGCTCCCGTGAAACCGCGACCCAGTTGAAATTTCGGATTCGCACCCTGGTCGACTTCTGGCCGGCACAGATGGCCTGATTTTCGCCAGCGGCGAAGCGTACCGCCGCTCCTCGGACGCCACGGTGTCGCGCAGCCGCCCGTTCCGGTAGATCCGATAGGCGGTGACGGCCTCCGCGTCGGTCGCGGCGGTCCACTCGAGCGTGACTTCCTCCATGGCGACGAAGGCGGCGGTGAGCCGGCCGCCGTCCGGCCAGGCCGGGGCGACGGTGTCGGTGGCGGCGGGGGAAAGGAGCAGCGGCGCGCCCACAGCGGTGGCAGTTCCGAGCGGCGGCGGGGCGTCCTCCGCGAAGGCCGGTCCGGCGAGCAGGGCCGATGCCGACCAGGCGGCGAACAGACACGACAGAGCGCGGGTTCTCATGTTCGATTCCTCCCATCGAGTGACCGGTGCCCAGCGGGCGGCGCTGGATTGGCCCGCCATAGCCGCGACGGCGTCGATCGGAGACTGCCATGCAACCAAGCAGCGCACAAGCCGGACTGGCCCAATACGAAATCCGCATTCAGTAAGACTCTCTCGCGTCCCGCCGAGCGGTCAAGAAAGGCTCTGCAGCGGGGCACAGCGATCACGCGTTGTGTCCTGACATCGTATCAGGGTCGCTAGTAGGAAATCCACGTTGTTAGGTCGTCCGTTTCATCCGGCGCGGGTCGGCGTAGCCGGTGGAAAACTACGACACCTGTCCAGCTAACCGGGGTTGGAATAGCTTTGTCGACCAACACGGCGATGAGTCCGCCTTGTCCGGAATATGGTGCGCTCCGGTAGAAGCCATATGTAGAGATGTCAAGAATCAAGAGCATGTCTGCCGGATCTTGTAGACCCGTGAGCCAAGGTTTCTCATAGCGCTGCGCGCATGACTCGGGATGGCAGCGGTAGCGTTCCCTAATCCCACATTCACGCCACCCTCTGGGTTCTCCGCGGCTTGCTTCGCCGCCAGCTTTACGGGACCCCGAACACGCAAGAAGCCGGAGGTCTCCAGTGTTCGCGCGAGCCCGGCAGAGAAAACCCCCGACAGTAGATCCGGAGGCGTCCGTAGTTTCCGCTGATAAGGAAACCACGTCTGGAGCTCCGATTGGAAATCCCCTGAAATCAAAAGAAGTACGCGAGAGACACCACTCTCGTCGACGGGTACGAGATGCTGATCCCCTGCGGGCACTTGACTGAACCACCAGTAGTAGGTGGCTACCCCAGGCGCACGCTCATACACATCGACCGTGCGCTCCTTCTGGAAATATTCTTCAGGTAGCCGCGCTCCAGCACATCCTCACAAGGGGAAAACAACAACTAGCAGCAACGAGGCGATGAAGAACTGAATTCCACGGTGCATCACTTCCACTTCTTCGGTAAATTGGCAGATCCACCGCTCTTCCTTGGATGACGTGCGCTTCGACTCGACGCCATAGCGTGAGGAACGGCACAATCATGGGTCTTGACAGCGCGGAAGCGGCGTCCACACCACCACTGCGCCGAGCTCCGCGGACGCCACCAGTGCCTCGTCCACATGGGCCTTGGCGCTGACCTTCCAGAGCTCGCTTCGCTGGGAAACCAGCGTTACCTCCAGGTCCAGCACGTCCCCCGGAGACACGGGACGGCGAAAGCGCGCCCGCTCGATCGCCCGGAGGTATACCATTGGCCGCTCACCGCTCCATGACGGGCTGCGCCAGACCTCGTCCAGGTTTGTGCCGGCGGCGGCCCCATCGTCGGCGGACCGGGCGTTCTCGGCGAGCTTGGTAAGCACGAGTACCGCGCCGGCCTGAGCCATGGCCTCGACAATTAGCACGCCAGGCATGATTGGATGGCCCGGAAAATGCCCTTGAAAGTACGGCTCGCCGGCACTGACGTTCTTTCTCGCGCGCACGTATCGACCAGGTTGGCAGGTGACCACCCTGTCGATCATCAGCATCGGATATCGGTGCGGGATGATGCGCAGGAGCTCACCGATTGAGAGTCCGCTATCCGGGGTCATGCCTTGTCCTTCAGTTGCGGATCGAGAGCGTCACGCAGGCCGTCGCCGAGGAAGTTGAGCGAAAAGAGCGTAGCCGCGAGCGCCATGCCAGGAAAGACGATCAACCACCAGTAGATGCGGACGGGATTGATGTTGGCGGCGCCGTCCGCGGCCAGCGATCCCCAGCTCGTTCTCGGCGCTTGCACACCCAGCCCCAGAAAGGACAGGAATGCCTCCTCGAGCATGACCATGGGCACGGTCAGCGTGGCATAGACAATGACGGGTCCGAGAAGATTCGGGATCAGATGACTGGTCAGGACGCGCGCCGGTCCAGCGCCGAGCGCCCGCGAAGCCTCGACGAACTCTTTGTGCTTGAGGGAAAGAATCTGCCCGCGCACGATGCGACTCATCGTCAACCATTGCACGGCTCCGAGCGCAAGAAAGATATTGACCAGGCTTCGCCCCAGGTACAGCATCAGCAAGATGACGAAGAAAATGAATGGAATGGAATACAGGATATCTACTATGCGCATCATTACCTCATCAGTTCTCCCCCCAACGTAGCCGGCTACCGATCCCCAGGCAATGCCTATCAGCATGCTAACGAATGTAGCGACCACGCCTACGGCCAGTGAAATGCGGCCACCATACATCACTCGAGTGAGCAGGTCGCGCCCCTTGATGTCTGTCCCAAAGAGGTGCTTCGCCGATGGGGGTTGGAACTGTGCCGCAAAGTCCTGCTCCTCGTCGCTGTAGGGAGCGAGATACGGGGTCGCGAGGCAGATGGCGATCAAGAAGGCGATCACCACCGCACCGAACACCGCGGCCCGGTTGCGAAGCAATCTTCGCCACGCGTCCCGCCACAGCGACGCTCCAGCTCGCGCGACGGCAGGCACGGCCAGGCGACCCGCCGCATCGGCCTGCACTGGCGCTTTAGCCGAGCTCGATTCTGGGGTCAACGTAGGCATAAGCGATATCCACGACGAGGTTAAGAAACACCAGAAGCGAGGAGTACAACAGAGTGGTCCCCATGACTACGGTGTAGTCTCGGGCGAGAGCGCCATTGATGAAAAAGGTCCCAATCCCCGGAACGTGGAAGATACGCTCGACGACGAGCGATCCGGTAACGATGCCGGCGCTCGCCGGCCCAAGGTAGCTGATGACGGGGAGGATTGCATTCTTCAGTGCGTGTCCAAGAACTACACGCCGCGCGTCGAGCCCCTTCGACCACGCGGTGCGAATGTAGTCCTTGCGAATGACTTCGAGCATGCCGGCTCGCGTCAGGCGCGCGACATAGGCTGCGTACGGCGCGCTCAGTGCCATCGCCGGGAGCACGACGTGGCTTGGTGTCCCCCATCCAGCCACCGGCAAGGCCCCAGCAAGAAACACGAGCAAGATCAGGAGAATGGGGCCCAGCACAAAATTGGGTATCGAAACACCGATCATGGCGACCGCCATGGCGGCGTAGTCGATCGCCGTGTTGTGCCGGACCGCGGCGACGACCCCAGCCGATAGCCCGACCAGTAGCGCAATGGTCATGGCAGCGACACCGAGCGTCACGGAAACAGGGAATGCCTGGATGATGATCTCGTTGACGCTGCGGCTCCGATACTTGAATGATGGCCCCAGATCCAGCCGCAGCAGGTTTCCCATGTAGCGAACGTATTGCTTCGCGATGGGATCATCGAGCTTGTACCTGGCGCGAATGTTCCGCTCGATTGCCGGGGGCAGCCGCCGCTCCGCGTCGAAGGGACCGCCGGGAACGGACTTGACGAAAAAAAACGTGATCGTGGCAATAATCCCAAGGACTGGGATCATCCACAGCAGCCGTCGCAGAATGAAGGTCAGCATCACTCCATCGCCCACACCAGATTGATGGGCGTTTCATAGTTCCGCGCGCCGCGCAGGTAAAGCCCCACACGCGTGGCAATGAGCAACGTCGCGGTGTCGCTTGCGCGATGGGGTCCGCTCCGTGTATAACGACACCGCACTTTTCCCGCGCAGCCGAGGCGGCGCTTGACAGCGGCCATGTCCGGCCACAAGTACACGCGGGAATCTCAGCGACCGAATCTCGCACAGGTCATGGACAGACAGCGCATCAATGACAGGGGCTCTGCGGACCGCCGCAGCGCCAGTAGCCGGTCTCCTAGTGCCGAAGCCGCCGCAATTTTGCGAATCATGACCGTCCCTGGAATCGGTTGGGCCGCGATTCGTCGCCTGCGCAGATGCCTCGGCCCACTTGACCGCGTCCCCCCCGCCGCCGTCGCGCAGCTCCGGGTTGTGGAGGGAATTCCCGGACGGCTCTTGGTGGACATCGCTGACGCTCTGTCCGCGACCCCGTGCTCAGCCACGGCGGAGAGACTTGCGACCGAGTACCGCCTGCTCGAGGCACACAGTGCTTCTATCGTGTTACGCGGCGAGCGCCGCTACCCGCCGTCTCTGCAAGAGCTCTACGACCCTCCTGAGCTCCTTTTCGCCCAGGGCGATTACGAACCGGCACGGGATCCCATTGCCGTCGCTATCGTGGGCACCCGCTGGCCCACGGCGTACGGTCGGCTCGTCGCGGGCAAGCTCGCCGCCGAGTTGTCGGCACTGGGCATTACCATCGTCAGCGGGCTCGCCCGGGGAATCGACGCGGAAGCGCACAGCGCCGCCCTCCGGCCAAAAGGAGGGCGGACCATCGCAGTGCTCGGGAGTGGTCTCGGGAAGCTGTACCCGACGGAGCATGCCGAGCTCGCCGAGAGGATCTCTGAAAACGGCGCGATTCTGTCGGAGCTCCTGCCATCTACCCCCCCGCGGCCCGGCCATTTTCCGCGCCGCAATCGCATCATTGCCGCGCTCGGGCTGGGAGTCGTGGTCGTTGAGGCGCCGGAGCGCAGTGGCGCGCTCATCACGGCACGGGAAGCCATCGACGTGGGACGCGACGTGTTTGCCATCCCCGGCAACGTGACGTCACGCAACTCTATCGGAAGCAACCGCCTCATCAAGGACGGCGCCTACCTCGTAGAGGATTTCCGCGACATCATTAGTGTCTTGGAACCACGTATCCGGCGGTTCACCCCACCGGCGCCGAGAGGCAGCCGCCCCGGCGACGCCCCCGACCAGATCGCCGACTCAGGGGATCCGCGGTCGCTACCGATTTGAATAATGATGAGCAGGGGTCGCCAATCCCCAATATGCAGTCCATTACGTAAATTTTCTCTCTCCTCGCAGGTAGAATCTCATGGCAAAGACGAAGACTGAGCAAGAGTCGTCGCTTGTCATCGTCGAGTCGCCGGCGAAGGCGCGCACGCTGAAGCGATACCTGGGCAACGGGTATCAAGTGGAGGCATCAGTGGGTCATATCAAAGACCTACCGAAGCGCGAGCTCGGCGTTGACATCGAAGACCAGTTCAAACCCCAGTACAAGCTAATTCCCGGCAAAGGGGAAATCGTCAAGCGTATCAAAAAGGCGGCAATAGACGCAACCACAGTGTTCTTGGCAGCAGACCCTGACCGCGAGGGGGAAGCAATTGCCTGGCATATCGCGGAAGAGATCTGCAAGACCTCGAACGCGAACATCCAGCGAGTTCTGATTCACGAAATTACCAAGCATGGCGTCGCCGAGGCGCTGGCCCACCCCCGAGCCCTGGATCAGGACAAGTACAATGCCCAGCAGGCTCGCCGCGTTCTCGACCGACTGGTCGGTTATCGCATTAGCCCGCTCCTCTGGGAGCGCGTTCGGCGGGGGCTGTCGGCCGGGCGGGTCCAATCTGTGGCGCTGCGGCTGATCTGCGACCGCGAGCGCGAGATCGCGGCCTTCGTCGCCAAGGAGTACTGGACCATTCAAGCCCAGCTTCAGGCCGCCAATCCTCCCGCTTTCCTTGCCAAGCTCATTCGCATTGGCAAGGAAAAGGCCGAAGTCAGCGACGGCGCAACCGCGGCGCGCATCGTCGATGAGCTCAAGGCGGGCAGCTTCACCGTATCCGGGGTGACGATGCGGGAGAAGCAGCGCCAGCCGGTCCCTCCTTTCACCACCAGCACCCTCCAGCAAGAATCCTTCCGCAAGTTGCGATTTGCCACGCAGCGCACGATGCGCGTTGCGCAGCAGCTCTATGAGGGCCTCCCGCTCGGCGACGAGGGTCCGGTGGGCCTGATCACCTACATGCGGACGGACTCCACGCGCGTCAGCGACCAGGCCGTGGAAGCTGTCCGTGCCCTGGTCTCCGATCGCTACGGGAAAGCCTACGTGCCCGAACGCCCGCGTTCCTATCGCAACGCAAAGTCAGCTCAGGATGCACATGAGGCCATTCGGCCAACGGATGTCACGCGCTCGCCCGAGTCGCTGCGCGGGCAACTGACGGACGAGCAGGAACGTCTGTATGACCTGGTGTGGAAGCGCTTCGTGGCGTCACAAATGGCCAACGCTCTCTTCGATGCGACGAACATAGATATCGCCAACGGCATCTACGGGTTGCGCGCCACCGGCTCCATCCTGAGATTCGAGGGATTCCTGAAGGTTTACAACGTGTCGCGTGACACCGACGAAGTGCGGCGAGCTGACGCCAGTGACGCAGAGTCGGATGACAAGGATCTGATTCTTCCTGTGGTCAGCTCCGGAGAGACCCTGCGATTGCGAAAACTGGAGCCCGAGCAGCACTTTACGCAACCACCTCCGCGCTACAACGAAGCGTCCCTCGTCAAGGAGCTCGAACAGCTCGGCATCGGCCGGCCCAGCACCTACGCCACAATCATGGCCAAGATTCAGGACCGCAGCTACACCATGAAGGAGAAGGGCCGATTCTCCCCCACCCCGCTGGGATTCACCGTGACCGATCTCCTGGTGGAGAGCTTCCCCGCCATATTAGACGTGCGCTTCACCGCTGACATGGAGGAGAATCTCGATGGTGTAGAGGAAGGTACGCGAGACTGGCACGAGCTGATTTCGCGATTCTACCAAGCGTTCGTGCTCGATCTGGAAGCCGCGAAGAAGGGCGCCCGCGTCAAGATCCTGACCGAGGAGACCGACCTGCCGTGTCCCAGTTGCGGCAAGAAGCTCGTGGTCAAGTGGGGCACCAAGGGCGAGTTCCTCGCCTGTGAAGGCTATCCCGAGTGCCGCTTCACGGCGGATTTTCAGCGCGCCCCTGACGGCAAGCCGGTGCCGCGCCTGCCGGAAGAGGTAGACAAGATCTGCGATCAGTGCGGCAGCAAGATGATCCTGCGAACGGGTCGCTTCGGGTCGTTTCTGGCCTGTAGCGCCTACCCCAAGTGCAAGAATACGGTGTCGGCATACAAGGACGGAGCAGGGCAGGTGCAGACCGGTTTCCGCGAGCTGGAGCGCCCTTGCCCAAAGTGTGGAGGAACCCTTCTCGTGCGCACGGGTAAGCGCGGTCCGTTCGTCGGCTGCCGCAACTACCCCAAGTGCAAGCACACGGAGAACCTTGACAAGCGGGAATCCGCGGCGGATTCAACTCTTGAAAAGAGCGTGAATCAGTGACGGCAGTCGACGACGGCGGCGGCGACTGCGACAGCCTCCTGACAAGAGCAGCAGCAGTTATCGATGCCTACGTACGCGAGCTTGCTGCGGAACGAGACGCTTCGGTCCATACATTGCGGGCCTACCGCGCCGACTTGCTCGACTTTTTTTCAGTCCTCGTCGAACACGCACTCGTGGGGCGAGAAGAAATTACGGTGCTGCTCGGCGACGGCCCCTTGCCCCGTGACCAGGCCGCACCGCCGCCGGCGAAGATTGTCAACGCCGCGGCCCGCGCCTACCTTGGCGTTCTCTACCGGCGCCGGATGCGGCCCGCCACCGTGGCGCGGCGCGCCAGTGCACTGCGGGGATTCCTCGTGTTTCAAGCGCGGCACGGCCGGATCGAAATCGACGCGAGCACCGCGGTGCCGTCACCGAAAGTACCAAGACACTTGCCGGCGAGCCTGTCCATCGACGAAGCGGCTCGTTTGGTCGAGGAAGATGGCGTGCAGAGCGACGATCCGGCGCTTGAACACCGTAACCACGCCATCGTCGAGTTGCTTTATGGATGCGGTCTGCGCGTCGGCGAGGTTGCCGCCCTCAACCTCGGAAACGTCTCCATCCTGCGGCGCACCGTGCGCGTTTGCGGCAAGGGGAGAAAAGAGCGCTTCGTGCCGATGACACACGTGGCGCTCCAGGCGATTCAGCAGTACCTTCCTTTCCGCGACGCCCTGCGCAGGCGGGCAGGTGGAGAGAGCCGGCCGCCGAGCCTCGCACCGCTGTTTCTCAATCGCTTCGGCGAGCGCCTCACGGACCGGTCCATGCGGCGGTTGGTAAAGCTTGCCGGCGTCGCCGCAGGACTGGATGGCGATGTCCACCCTCACACGTTGCGCCACTCTTTTGCCACTCACCTGCTCGGCGCCGGTGCCGATCTGCGCACGATTCAGGAGTTGCTTGGACATTCACGACTCGCCACGACCCAGCGCTACACGAACCTGGACGCCGAATATCTCATGGAGGTCTACAGAAAATGTCATCCGCTAAAGTGACGGCAACCACAGTGGCCTGTGTTCGCCGGGGCAACATTGTGGCCATGGCTTCCGATGGCCAGGTGACGTTCGACAAGACCGTAATGAAGGCCACAGCGCGAAAGGTCCGCAAGCTCTATCAGGACCGAATTCTGGTCGGCTTCGCCGGGTCTAGCGCCGACGCCTTCGCGCTTCTGGAGCGATTCGAAGCCAAGTTGGAGCAATACCATGGGCAGCTCGGGCGAGCGGCGGTCGAGCTGGCAAAGGACTGGAGGACCGACCGGCTGCTGCGGCGGCTGGAAGCCATGATCATCGCTGCCGATGCCGAGAGCTCACTGCTAATCTCGGGCACCGGCGACGTCTTGGAGCCCGATGATGCCGTTGTGTGCATCGGTTCTGGAGGACCGTACGCACTTGCGGCGGCGCGGGCTCTGTTGCGGCATACGGAGCTCTCGCCGCAGGAGATCGTCACCGAAGCCTTGCGAATCGCGTCAGAGGTGTGTATTTACACCAATGATCAGATCACGCTAGAAACGCTATCCGGCAGCAAATCATGAGCAGCTCCCAAGATCTTACGCCCCGCCAAATCGTCGACGAGCTGGACCGATATATCGTCGGGCAATCCTCGGCAAAGCGCGCGGTTGCCGTCGCCATCCGCAATCGCTGGCGTCGCCAACAGCTCTCGGAGGAGATGCGCGAGGAAATTCTGCCGAAGAACATCATCCTGATTGGACCGACAGGTGTCGGCAAGACAGAGATCGCGCGCCGCCTGGCGCGCCTCGTCAAGGCACCGTTCCTGAAGATCGAGGCCTCAAAGTTCACCGAGGTCGGCTATGTCGGCCGCGACGTGGAAAGCATGATTCGCGACTTGTGCGAGCTTGGCGTGAACATGGTCAAGGAGGAGAAGCAGCAGGAAGTCGCGGACAAAGCCGCTGAGCTCGCGGAAGAGCGGTTGCTCGACCTGCTCTTGCCGCCGGGCCGCCCCGGCACCGAGGAGTTGTCCAGTGCGGGCATCGAAGTCACGCGCGACCCCCAAGCCTCCAACACGCGTGAGAAGTTTCGCGCACGCCTGAAGGAAGGCCGCTTCGACGACCGTCTGGTCGAGCTCGAGGTCACCGAGAGCAACGTGCCGCTGATGAAAATCTTCACAGGGTCCGGGCTCGAAGAAATCAGTATGCAGATGAAAGACATGCTGCCAGGAATGTTCGGCAACCGCGGCGGTAAGAAACGCAAGATGAACGTAAAGGAAGCGCTCAAGCAGCTCGCCGGCGAGGAGGCGGCGAAGCTGATCGACATGGACCAGGTCGTGCGAGAAGCACTGGCGCGGGTCGAGCAGGACGGCATCATCTTCCTTGACGAAATCGACAAGATCGCCGGACGGGAATCCACCCACGGCCCGGATGTGTCGCGCGAGGGAGTGCAGAGAGACATTCTGCCCATCGTCGAGGGCTCGACTGTCACCACCAAGTACGGGCCGGTCCGCACCGACCACATCCTGTTCCTTGCTGCCGGGGCCTTTCACGTCTCCAAGCCTTCGGACCTGATTCCCGAGCTGCAGGGTCGCTTCCCGATTCGCGTTGAGCTACAAAACCTCGATCGAGACGACTTTGTTCGCATCCTCAAAGAACCCAGAAACGCGCTTACATTGCAGTATCGGATGCTGTTGCAGACCGAAGGGCTAGATGTCGATTTCTGCGATTCGGCGATCGACGAGATTGCCTCCCTAGCGGCAGAAGTCAACGAGGCCACCGAGAACATCGGCGCGCGAAGGTTGCACACGATTCTCGAAAAGCTGCTGGAAGAAGTGTCCTTCGATGCCCCGGACATCGCACCGAAGCGCATCACGGTAACCGCCGAGTACGTGCGCGAGAAGCTTGCGGACCTCGTCAAGAACAAGGATCTCAGTCGCTACGTCCTGTGAGCAGGCGCGAAGTGGTGAGTGAGGGGCAGGAGAGGTTGCCTCAGCCTCCGGCGCGCGGTGCTGGCTTGCGTATTAACGTGTCCCAAAGGACGACGGTGAGCGAAAAGTAGTAGGCCGGGAAGAGGAGCGAAGCCCAGACGATCGCGCGCGGCACGCTCGTGCAGACGATTGCGGCGATGAGAACGATGGACCAGGATACTCCGAGGCCCCAAGTCAGGCCGCGGAGCCTGGGCAAGCGCGAGGGATACGCAAAGGGTACCGGCAAGAAGACGGCCAAGCTCAGTAACACGCATGCCACCACCATGGCGCGCGGACTGAGCTCGAGCAACCACGCGTACAGAAAGAGAATGTTCCAGTACGAGGGCCATCCCCAAAAGGCGCAGTCCGTCTTGGCGTATTCGTATGAAAAGCCGAGGCAGGACGCCGCGCAGACCATGCCACCGGCGAGCAGTCCGAGTGGCCCGGTGGGAAGGACCCCGCTCCCCCATGCGAACCCCAGGGGTCCGACGACAAAGGTGACGAGGTCCGCGTACTCGTCGAGCTTGCCGCCGTCATACTGAGGGAGCGCGCCTTTCAGCCTCAGGCCACGCGTCAGCGTCCCGTCCACACTGTCGATGGCTGTGGCAATGAACAGCAGCACCAGGGCGACGCGTGGCTGGCCGGAGAACGACGGGACGAGGGAAGCGGCAGCAGCACCGCCACCGCAGGCGGTCAGCAGGTTGACAAGAAATTTGGCGATGCTGCGGTGGTCCATTGGCGCTCCGCAATCGGCAGGCCGCAAACCGACCGGAACCGGGAGGCGATCCACAGGTAGCGGGGATTGCGCCGTGCTCTATCGACAGAGCCCGAGCGCACCCCTACTCCAAGATCTCCAGAACGACTCGGCGGTTGTTCTTTCTCCCCGCCGCAAAGAGGATAGTGCGGATTGCGGATGCCGTGCGCCCGGCGCGACCAATCACCTTGCCAAGATCATTCTTCGCCACCTCGAGCTCCACAACAGTGGACTGTTGCCCAACTACCTCACGCACATTCACTTGCTCTGGATAATCAACGATGGCTTTCGCGATAAGCTCAACAAGCTCTTTCATGTCCACTCCTCCCAACTCACATGGAGTTCTTCAACAACTGCGCGCTGGCACCGCCCGCATAAACCTCTTATCGCATCACTCGTGAAAATAACGGCGGCGAATTTTCCCACTTTATGCTACGGTGGTCCAACCATCCTGTCAATACGCTCCCACTCCGGGTCGCCTACAAGCAGCGCGGACAGCTCGCGATGGATCGTGCCGTTGGACGCCAGGATTTCCGCTCCAAAAGGGTCGAACGCCTCACCGCAAAAGTCCGTCACCAAACCGCCTGCCCGCTCGACGATCAGAGCTCCTGCCGCCACATCCCAAGGGAACAGGTCCTGCTCCCAGTAGCCGTCAAAAACACCGTTCGCAACCTGACACAGGTCAAGCGCCGCGGACCCGTCCCTGCGCACCGCCCGGCTGCCGAGCAGCACGCGCGCAAATCGATAGACGAGCTGTGCGGGCTTCTCGCGGAGGCGATACGGAAAGCCCGTGCCAATCAGGCTGCCTGCGAGCCGCTCGCCGCCGGAAACGCGCATGGGTTCGGAATGCGCGATCAGCTCCGCGGTGATCTCGGCGCCCGACGTCTCGCGGCTCCAGTGGTCCGCCCGAAGATGAGCGCGCCACGCCGGCTGGCCGGCTTCCGCCCAGAACCAGATGCCGCGAATGGGCTCCAAGACCACACCCAAGACCGTGCTCACACCCTCCCGCAATGCTACTGATACGCAGAAACACGGGTAGCCGTGAGCAAAGTTCACTGTGCCGTCCAGCGGATCCACGAGCCAAAGCGGCTCGTCCTCGCGCAGGCCACCCCGGCTGCCACCTTCCTCGGCAATAATGCGGTGCTCCGGATAGTCCTGCGCAATGCACTCCACGATTGCGCTCTCGGCGCGGCGATCGGCGAGCGTCACGAGGTCAATCTCGCCTTTCTTCTCGACTGGCAGGCCTGGCCTGCGGAACTCCTGCCTGAGGACTAGTCCGCCAAGCGACGCAGCCTTGACGGCGACATCGAACAATCCCACGCGAGATCTCCCTTTGACACCAAGTCGCGCACCTCCTAGAATCCGCGCTGAGTCTAATGACCCGTTTGCGCCGTGTCAATGCGTGTGGGAGTAAACACCGATGGCGACTGTCACTGAAGGCGATTGCGGACAACGCGAACACGAGGACGACGGAGCCGAACCCGTCGACGTCGAGGCCGTGATGGAGGAAATCCGCGCCGAGATTCGCCGCAAGCGCGCCGCCGGTATCTACACGGATGCGGAAATCGAGGATCTCGCGCGGCAGCGGCTGCAGATCCTTTGCGAGCCTGGAGAAATCGGCGCCGAGCTGCTTGACCGAATATGGGCGCCCGGGCAAGGCTGGAACATCTCACCGGACTACGCGATCCGCACCCACCGTCCGGGCTTGGCCGGACAGCTCATCGTCCTCCTGAAGAAGGTGGTCCGGCCGCTCATTCGCCTGTACACGGATCACATCCTGTATAGACAGGCGCAGCTAAACCTCTACTCTCTTCACCTATTGCATAATGTGGTGCGTGAAGTCACCAAACTTGAGGTCGAGCGCGCGCGGCTCAGCCATCGGGTCGAAGTCCTCGAAGATCAGTTGGCCCAACTTGTCGATCGCGAGCGGATGCTCGAGGAGCTGGTTGAGTATCGGACGGAAGACCTTCCGACCGAGTGCGTCACTATCCCCGCAGGCCGCCAAATCGGCGCCCTGACAACGCCACTCTGCGAATCACCTTCAGCCTAGTGAAAATCGGCATCGTCATTCAGCGATTCGGCCCCGACATCATCGGCGGGGCGGAAGTGCTTTGCCGTAGCGTGGCGCTGCGTCTCGCCGCAAGCGCCGATGTCGAGGTCTTCACGACATGCGCCAAAGAGTACTTGCATTGGCGCAACCACTACGAGGCAGGAACGGTCACGGACGGCCTCCTGACAGTTCACCGCTTTCCAGTCGCCGAGGAGCGCGATCCAGTAGCCTTTGGGGACCGATCAAATCGGTTGTTCGCGCAGGGAGGCTCAAGGGCGGAGGAGGAAGCGTGGTTTCGCGCGAACGGCCCATATTGCCCTGAGCTTGTTGAGGCAGTCACGGCGGCTCGCCATCTTGACGTGGTGTTGCTGTATTGCTTTCGCTATTGGCCGTCGTTCGAAGTCATCCGCAAGCTAGGGAGACGCTGTGTACTATGCCCGACCGCCGAGGATGATCCGGTCTTGGAGCTCGCTCTGACCCGGGAAGTCCTCAACGCACCGGGCGGAATCCTGTACCTGACGCCGGAGGAGCGGGACCTGGTCCACCGCCAAGCTGCCAATGAGGGCGTGCGGCATCTGGTCGCTGGTGCCGCGGTCGAGACGCCAGCCCCCCTGGAGGCAGCACACTTCGTCGCTGAGCATGGACTCCCCGAGACCTTTTGCTTGTATGTCGGTCGATTCGACGTCAACAAGGGCTGTCGCGAGCTGTTCGCCTACTATCCGGAATTCTGCTCGTTCATGAGCTCCAGCGTGCCGCTCGTCCTCGCAGGACACGCGGTACTGCCGCCGCCACGACACGAACACATTCGCGATGTCGGGCCTCTTGCGGAGAAGTCAAAGTTTGACGCCCTGGCGGCCGCTTCCGTTCTCGTGCTGCCGAGCAAGCTCGAAAGCCTGTCGATGGTGTTGCTCGAGGCGTGGTCGACAGAAACGCCGGTCCTCGTCAACGCGGCGTGCGCGGTCACCCGAGGCCAGTGCATCCGGTCGGGCGGAGGTCTGTATTACACGGGCTTTCGCGAATTCGCCGAGTGCCTCGACCGGCTGCTCGCCGACCGTCCATTGCGGCGCCGCCTGGGTGAGGCTGGCCAGCGTTACGTGGACCGGCATTATCGGTGGCCCGTGGTCGCGCCGCGCATTCTCGCATTCCTGTCGGTGGTTGCGCGCGAGCAGAGCTGAGGCACGACCGCCGGTACGCACCAGCTTGTCAGATTACGTAATCCGTGGTATCCGGGGAGCGCCGGCCACGTGTGTCGTCGGCCGCCGTCGCGCCGGTTGGCGTCGAGGCCTCGTGCCCTGCACCTGGCCCGGTGCCCGCCCCATTGTCCGCCTCGCCGCCCTCTTCGCCACGGCGACCACCCGACCCTCCGCCCACGTCCACCGACGCCTCGCCGAGCTTCATGCCGCCCGCCTCCATCTGCTTGGCGAGCTCGGGGATCGTGTTCTCGATCATGGCTCCGATTTCCGCAGTCTCGGCACGGAAAGTGGCCTGCACCGCGCCGTCTACGATTTTGATGTCAAGCGACAGCCCGCCGCCGAGCAAGTGCGAGCTGAGGTCGATCTGCATGGTCTGATTTCCCAGCCTGTCCGTGAGGACCCGGGCGCGATCGACCATCTGCCGAATCACGTCTGGCGGCAGTGTGCGTCCCGCAGCATGTGCGGCCTCGGCCGCCTCGACGCGGGGAGCTTCCCTTATCAAAGGCGGCTGTAGCTGTGCTTCGACGGGCGCCGGCCCGGCTTGCTCAGGCAGCCTGGCCTCATCTTTCAGGGTCGCAGTCCTGTCGCCTCGAGTAGAGTCGGTCTTCTTGTCGAATCCGAGCAGCTTGTCCTCTTCGCTGAACCCGTGATCCTTCGCCTCATCCCGGACTTTCTTCCCTTCCAGTCTTTCCGCTCCCTTGCCGCCTTCCGTGGAGAGACGAGGAAGCTCGGACCCGCCAGTCGCACCGGTTCCTTCACCGCGCGCCGGCAGATCGCCACCTCCTTTTGGTTTTCGCGGCGCTTCAGCCTGCTTGTTTCCCCCTAACCCCAAGAACCGATCCAGACCTGCCGCGCCGATGTCGCGGCTGGGCTTGCCGGGGCTATGGGAAGGGCCTCCAGGACCCTGGCGCGGCGGCTCTTCCGCGTACAAGGGAGTTGAACGAGGCGCCGGTGTCTCCCCGGTGGCGCGCCCCGACTCCCCGCGCATCGGGCCGGGCTTGGGCCCGACGGCCGCGCCACCGCGTGGAAGGCCTTGCGCTCCCTCGGTGCCTCCTTCGTCGATCAGCTCGCCGAAGGACTTCCCAAGCTCCTTGGATTTTTTCAGCTTATCATTGGCGGCCTGCATGGCCGCGCCTAGCGACGAAGTTGTCGTCGATACGCCTTTGGTCTCCATGTTCGTTTCCTTCCTTGCGAAACCGAGCAACCGCGGTGGGTGAGCCACGACGCTCCACTAGCCAATTATCGCGAATTCGCGTCAACGGTTGCGGCCGCTCATGAAGATCATCTGCCCAAGCTCATCCTGGGCATCGGCTTCCTTGTCGGCCATTTCCTTCAGCGCCTGCTTCATGAAGGATTCCTTGTGCTTCTCCATGGCCTTCTTTTCCTTGGCGGCTTCGACCAGCTTTTCCTTTGCCTGCTCGACCACCGCCTCGGCCGCCTGAATGCGCCGTTCCTGGTCTTTCATCGTCTCCTGAAAGGCACTCTCCTCCTCGCCTAGCTTTCGCAGAAATTGATCGACCTGCGGCATCTGCTGTGGTTTGAGCTGCCGAGAACGGACCTTCATGTCGTATTCGGCACGTTTCGCGGTCCGGTGGTCCTGCATGCGCTTGAGCTCGACTTTCATCGCCTCGAGCCGCTTGATCTCATCATTCAGGTTTCTCTGGGCGGTTGCAAGCTCCTCTTTGGCCTGATCTTCCGCCTTCTCCTTCATGTCGAGCAGAACCTGCAGTCGATACGTGGGCTTGGCCATGAGTCACCTCATTCCTTCCAGTCCGGATCGCCGCGAAACAGCGCGCACGCCCCGTCGACGACCTGCTGGAACGTCACCTTTTCGTACCCTCCCTGACGTAAGAATTTCTCCACTGCCTCAATCTTGGCGATCGCCCAGTCGGTTTTTGGGTCGCTGCCTTTCTGATATGCGCCGAGCAGAATGAGATCTCTTTGTTTATCGTACGTGGCAAGCACTTCGCGAATCTTGGCATTGGCCTTCTTGTGCTTGTCGGAAACGATGCCGCTCATGACGCGACTCAAGCTTGGCGGAACGCTGATCGCCGGCCAATGGTTTCGCGCGCCCAGAGCGCGATCGAGAATGATGTGGCCATCGAGAATGCCGCGTACTTCGTCGGCGATTGGTTCTTCCATATCGCCGCCGGCAACGAGAACGGTGTAGAGAGCCGTAATGGAGCCCTTGTCGCTGTTGCCCGTTCTCTCAAGCAGCCGGGGGAGCTCGCTGAAGACCGAAGGCGGGTATCCCTGTCGCGCAGGAGGCTCCCCAACGGCGAGCCCGATCTCGCGCTGGGCGCGAGCGAACCGTGTGGTCGAATCCATCATCAGGAGCACCTTACGGCATTTGACATCGCGGAAGTACTCGGCGATGGCAGTGGCGACGAAGCAGCACTTCGACCGCTCCAGGCTTGGGCGGTCGCTGGTTGCACAGACGACGACCGAGCGCTTCATGCCTTCCGGGCCGAGCGACTCCTCGATGAAGTCGAGAACCTCGCGGCCGCGCTCGCCCACCAGGCAAATCACATTCACTTCGGAGAGAGCGTTGCGAGCGATTTGGCCCATAAGTGTCGACTTGCCTACGCCTGACCCCGCAAACAGTCCGACGCGCTGACCTTCGCCGAACGTGAGGCAGGCATCAAGGGCCCTGATGCCCATGGGAAGTGGCTTGGTTACTCGTTTTCGCGTCATCGGGTCGGGGGCGGGTCGGTCCACCGCCCATTCCTCCATGCCGGGCAGCTCAAACAGTGGCGGTCCCCCGTCCATCGCCTCGCCGAGCCCGTTGACGACCCGGCCAAGCATGGCGTCGCCGCAAATGATGGAGAACGGTTTTCCTGTCGGCACGACTTCTGAATCGAGACCAACGCCCTTCGGCTCTCCGAGCGGCATCAACAGGGCCTGCTCATCCTTGAAGCCGACCACCTCGGCCCGCAGCGGTTCTTTTTGGTGGTGATTGTGAATGAGGCACACCTCTCCCATCCGTACGCCAGGAACCGCGGCCTTGATGATGAGTCCTACGACCTCGGTTACGCGGCCGCGGACGGCGACTGGGGAGGCGGGTTCGAGTGCCTCCAGAAACTGCTGGATATTGATGACGCGGCCTGTAGCCACGGTCCTAACCTCCCGAGTCCGCTATGCGTGGCGACGCATGAGAACCTTCTTGAGTACATCGAGCTGTGTGGACAGTCTGGCATCGATGGTCCCGATCTCGGAATCGATCATGCAGCCTCCGCGGGTGATCGCTTCATCGCCGCGGATGACGAGGTCCCGTGCGCGCGTCAGGAGTCCCATGAGCCGCGGTCGGCTGGTCTCCAGGGCCGCGAGATCTTCCGGATGAACGCGGACCACCAGCTCCTTCTGGTGACGGACCGTTTGTATGGCCTGGCTGACGATGTCCACGATCACGGCCTGCTCGAGTTGGATCGCATAGCCGATAATCTTGCGGGCGACTCCCATCGAGAGCTCCAGGATGTCGCCCTCAGCTTCCTTGAGGAACTTCTCGCGCTCCTCACGTGCCGCCAACATGAGGTCAGTAACCTGCGCGAGCCCTTCCTCGCGGCCCGCTTCGAAGCCCGCCTTGCGCTGCGCTTCGCCATCGCTCTCGGCTTGCTTGCGAATCGCCTCCGCGTCAGCCTTCGCCTGAGTAAGCTCGTTCTGCGCCTCACTGAGAATGGCGGCCTTTTCGCGCTCAGCCTCCTCTATTATCCCTCGCGCCTCGGTCAGGGCGTTGTAGACCTCGGAATCGATGACGCCTTTGGTGAGCGGGCCCGCAGGCTGCGAAGAAAGGCGGTCACGACTTGCAGGCTTGATGTTTGCCTGATCACCCCGAAGAATTCGTCCACTCATCGCTTATCGCTCTTTCGCTATTTTGGAGGGCCTGTTCCATGGTGTGGCCGGCGCCGGCTAGCCTGCTCCGGCAGGGTCGCCCTTGGGAGGATCGGGAATCGCTTCAAATGAGGCCTTGGCTGCCGCCCACTCCTTGTCAGCCGCGCCTCGCTGCAAGAGGCGCTGAAACGCTGAGACGAACTCGTTGCGGGCCGTGGCGCGATCGAATCCGGTGGGAACCGGAATTTGCTCGCCCAGCTCGAGCAGGCGGCTTCCATATCGATAGGGTAGACGGAAAGCGAGCGCAAGCCGATAGCCCGCAGGCGACTGGCTGAGCGAGACGGCGAGTTGGTAGAGTCCGACGTGCCAGACGATGTCGTCGGGAGCCTGACTGTCCAGGTTCATGTTGAGGAGGCTTTGCTGGGCAGCCTTGACTTGCGGCAGGGAGATGTCGGTGAGCTCGCGGAGCACCTGCAGCAAATCCCGCTGCTCCGGGGCGGAGAGGCGCCGCAGGAAGCGCGCGAGATCGGCCTTTTCCACGCCGCGCAGGGCGATGGCAAGGTGCTGCATGCCAACGTCGGTGACCAACCGCTCGCGCATGGAGAGGCTGACGCCCATGATGGCATCGAAGTCAAAGCTGGTCGTGCTCAGCTCGCTGAGCCAGGTAGGGAACTTGCCGGCGAAGTCCCCGCGAATGAGCTCACAGATCTCGGCCGGGAGATTGGCCACGGACACCGCTGGGGGCGGAAGCTCGCCGTTGCCGCCAAGGTGGGGCAACACCGCGAGAACAGCAGCGCGGACCATGTCCGGTTCGCTGCGCAGCAGGTGCGCAATCCATGAGGGGTGGAACTCTTCCAGGAACGCACGGCTGCCGGGATTTGCGAGGCGGCGGATTTCCTGTAGCAGGACTGAGGGTCGGCGGTCCTTGGGAACGTCAAGCAAGCGCTTGACGTGTTCCTTGACGATCGCCGCCTCCCGTTCGGGAAGCAGCTCCACCAGTGACTTGGCGCGATCGCCTTCAAAGAGGACGGCGAACAGCAGCGTCGCTGCTCGCCGCCTGGAAAGTCCATAGAGACTCACCGGACCTCGCTTCCGCGAATATCCCCGTTATCATGCCGGCATCAGCCGGCAAGCGGGTCCGCGCCGGAGCGCCCGGGCAGAACTACCGCCCCAGCCACGCACCCTGTTCGTTTCGTAGGCGACCTCAGGAAACGCGCTCCGTAGCGGGTCGCTTGAGATACTTGCCCATTTTCGCGCGCAGCGCCTCACGTTCCGCGCGCAACCGCGCCGCCTCGCGGCGCGCGCCTCCCATCATCAGGGCCGACCACACGGCAACACCACCGGCGACAAGCACGAGCAATGCGGTACAGATAAGCACCACGCGCAGGCGAGAAGCACTCCCTACCAAGACTTCGATGGTCAGCACGCGAACAGACTCCGCCGAGCCATCCGTGACTTTCACGGATGTGATCTCTGTCGGCATGACGTCCACAGAGGCATTGTCGAGACCGTCAACGGCGTTGGCGACGATCTTCTGGATCTGGTCGACCTTCACGCTCGTTCCCTCGCGAATCTTGACGAGAACAGAAGCTTTCGGCTTCGACGCAGGTTTGTCCGGGTCAGCCAGCGGGTCTGCTTCTGGCAGCGCCACGTGGACTCTGGCGTCAATCACTCCCTCGATGCGCATGATGGTGTTGGCGAGCTCACCTTGCAGTGCCATCAGCGCGCGCAACTTCTCTGTGGTTTCTGTGGGGATGAGGTCACCTGCCGGAAAGACGTCCGCTATTCCCAGGTATGGTTTGCGTGGGAGATTGGAATCTTCCATGATTCTCAATGCAGATGCGATGTCGTCCTTTGGCACCTGAATAGCGAAGCCCTCCTCCCCTGCCGCAATCTTCTCGCCGAGAACGTTGTTCTCTTTTAGCTTCACCAAAATGAGGTTTGCTTCTTCCTCCGT
This sequence comes from Candidatus Schekmanbacteria bacterium, assembly GCA_016188575.1. GTDB lineage: Bacteria > CSSED10-310 > JACPHN01 > JACPHN01 > JACPHN01 > JACPHN01. The sequence goes on along the minus strand of JACPHN010000237.1, from coordinate 19,432 downwards.
CAGTCCTTCCTGAATGGTCTTCTTGCAACCAGACGACGACACCACCAGCAGCAATCCGACGACAAGCAATACGCATTGTCGGCGGAGTCTGCCTCCCTGGCACATATGCATATCTTCCCCCAACGACAACGGGATGACGGAGTAGACGCTCACGCTTGGGATACGACCAATCAGATTTGCTGCTGCATCGTCTGTTTGAAGCCAGAGACGGCGTTTTCGACGACTTTGCTTGCCATCTCGAGCTCTTCCGTGATCTTGTTGACACCGGCCTGCACTGCGATCATCTGCGTGGGCGAGAGCTGCGTATTGCTCGACGCGAGCTCTACGAGGCGGTCCAGTTTCCGGTGTCCGGAGGAAAGGTCCTGCAAGACCTGGGCGATCGGGTCCTTCTTCGCCGTGTCCGAGATGCGCTGCATTTGCGCTTCGCTCGTCTTCTGGACCTCCTCGACGGGCTGGTCGATGCGCTCCGGCGCCGCGACTGCCTCATTCTGCTGCTGCGGCTGCGCCTGCTGGATCTGGTCGACCTCAGGCGATTCGCCCTGCCGGTGCAACATCATCTCGTCAAACTTTGAAAATTGGTCCTTGACGGACTGCTCGCTTGCCTGCTTCGCGATGTCGACGCCTGCCGCTGCCGGCCCGCCGAGTGCACTAATGTCGACCATGATGGCCTCCCTTCCTGTGCTCGGCAGCGATCGGCGCCGAGCCACCTGCTATTTCCCAATTTACCCGTACGCGTTTCGCCCCGCAAGCGTTCTTCATTCGGCGTCGTAAACGCCGGCTTGGCTCAGCACTGCCGTTAGCCGTTCGACAGCGCGGCTGTGGAGCCGGGAAACCCAGGACTTACTCAGCCCCAGTTCCTCTCCCACTTCCTGCAGGGTTTTCTCTTCATAGTAGTAGAGTCGAATAAGCTCTCTCTCTTTGTCCGGCAGCTCCTCAATTGCCTTGCGAACCAAGCCCACCAGCTCGGTCCGTGACAGGATGGTATCCGGCCGGCCCTCAGGAACGTCGGGAGCATCGTAGCACCCAACCGATTCCATCGACACCACAAAGATCGAAGCAAGCGACCGGACGACGTCACTGATCGCCTGAACTTCCTCGCCAAGGCTTCCGCGCTCGCTGGAGATACCGCGATCGGCAAGGTTTCCCATGAGGTTACCTGCGCCGCGCTCAAACTTGAACCGCGCGTATTCGGTCGGGCGCAGCCACCCCATGCCGCGCAGGCCGTCATAGATGGCACCCCGGATCCGATAGTAGGCAAAGGTCTTGAAATCGGCGCCATAGCGAGGATCAAAACGATCCGCGGCCTCGACCAACCCGATCTTGCCAAATCCCACCAAGTCGTCGAAGTCGATTGACCGAGATATGGTGCTCGCCACCTTTCCAGCGATTGCACGCACATAGGGCACATATTCTTCAATCATTCTGTCGCGGTCGATCAAGGCTACCCCTACCACGCCACGCTTTGCCTCTCTCCTGATCCGGTTCGCCTCCGCACAGTGACAGTGTATCGACCATTCCTATCGCGTGCAACCGGAGGCGCACCGTCTGTCCGCGCGCGGCACACACCGCCGCGGAGCCACCTCCCGGCGGCTCCTGGCAGCGTCTTACCGCCGCCTTTGTTGCTAAGCAAACACGTGCGCTTCAAGTCTCTTGCACCACTCGTGCGACGACTCGCTGGATTCTCTGCTTCATGTCCGGATCCGCGTCGAGAAACTCAACAAGCGCTTCGCGAAGATCCTGGCGTTGCTCTGGTGAGAGCTCGTTGAGCGCCCGGTGCGCCTCCAGAGCAGATTCCACGACGAGCTGAACGGCCTGGTCTTGGGTATCGCAGACCGTCGGATCGATTGCCGCCAGTTTCGCACGAAGTGCCGTCAAGTCCGGGCCCGGGCTTGCGCTCGCGCTCGCCCCAATCTCTTCCGCCGTCGACAGTGCCTCGAGCTCCGCTGAGAAACTTCCCCCGACCGACTTCCGCTGCACTTCCTCTGCGCTCGGCAGCTCGGGCCATTCCGGGAGCTGCGGTATCCTGCTTCCTGAGTCGATTTTCATGTTTCTCCAAACCTGGTTTGGCTGCGGCTTTCCCCGACTTCGTTTGCCTGGACAGGTGAGCCGACCTTCTGGTCCATCCGTCCTGCGTTCAGTAAGGTTATCGACAGCGCGTGCCGGAAGTTTCGTGGTGGCGGCAGCACCTTGAGAAATAGGTACCATTCAGTCTAGTGCCAGGCGCGCATGCGGTCAACGCGCGGCAGACGCCGGCGCCGCTTTCCGGGTCATTTCAGGCGACCATCAAAGTTGGCGGCATGGGAGCCGGCAACCATGCGCCCGCTCAGGACCGCGCCCAGCACCGCGCCAACCTCATCAGCGTCATACCGCCGCACTAGGAAGTCCACACGGCAGTCACGCACCCCAAGCGCCAGCCAGGCCGCACGCCGATGCGCGATACTGTACGGCCGGCGCGCGTAGACCACCGAACGACATTGCTCGTGCGCGACGACAAAGCACTCGCCTGCGGGATTCTCGATCTCCAACTCCCGGTATCGGCAAACTTGCGGTCCCGCGCACCCACCGTGTAGCGCCGCGAGCGTGCACGCTTCGGCCACGAAGAGCGGCGTATCTGTGTATACAATAACGATGGGTCTCACCCCGCGCGGCCAGCGCTCGAGATGTGCCGCAATGTTTTCGAGATCGTCCTCGACGCTGAGAGTAACCGCTCGAAATCCCAGGTCGCGAAGCTCGTGCGTCGCCTGGCTGTTGAGCGCGTAGAGAGTGAAATCGGCGCTCAGGTCGTAGCTGTCGGCAGGCGCGCCGCGGCTCTCCAAGAGCGCGAGGCTCCCCAGATTCCCGACCTCGAAGTGCCGGCAACCGCGTTCTTGGGCGATGCTCACCCAGGATCTCACGTAGCCGCTATCCCAAGAGCGCACAACGTTGGGCAACGCGAGGCGGTACGGAGTGCCGAGCTCGCGGCTGAATGCGTCGAGCTGATCGAGCGCCGCCGGAACGGAGTCGCCGCTCAAGAGCCCGCGTTTGGGCGCAAAAATCACCTCGATGATTCGGCATCCCGTCTGTGCGCCCAAGAAGCGGCGCAGGACTGCCAAGTACTCGAGGCGATCGATCTTCACGCAGAGGCCAGCCGCGTCGGCCGTGGCCGGCGGGCCCCCCGCGGAAGCTGAGAAGGGAGCCGTGAACGCGCCTCGGGCCGCCTCGGCCATCTCGTCAATCCATGTCTGCCAAGCGGCTCGCGTGCGCTCTCCAAGCTCCCGCTTCAAAGCCTTCAGGGTCGAAATTGGGACAAACCACGCGGTATCCCCGACCAGGTCCAGTGAGCTCGCCGAGAAACCATAGTCGCCAAAGAGATCGAAGAGCTCGCCAATGTCTTTCGCAAGCCGGCCTGGATGGCGCGGCCGGTGCGCCGCAGTCGCGATCTCGGCCGCAGCGAGGGTGCGACCGCCCAGGGCGGAACGTGCGGAGATTCGTAGCTCGCCATCGCGCTGTTCGATCACCACGGCGATGGCCACCGGCCGCAGCGGCCGCAGGCGATAGTCGTGGGGAAGCACGGCAGCTTGCACCGTTCGCCGCAGCAGATCCGCTGACCTGCATTTGTAGAGCAAGTCGCCAGTCTTGGGCGGAGGCGCTGCAGGGGTGGGCAGCTCGATCTCTGCCAGGCTACCTGGCGCGGCCGTGGCCACGCGCCGGCCGCCAACCCACATGCAGCGAAGTGAGAAGCGCAGCCCCTCGGTCGCAAGGGTGTCTTCGCAAGCGCGCGCCGAGCACTCGTCTCCGGCGTTTTCGTCGCGAGGCTGGCCGGTCACCACCGGCGCGGGCGTGATGCGCAAGCCATCGAAGCGCTCGAGCCTAACCGCGGTGCGAACAGTAATTGAGCGCGGCGTGGTGCCTTCGATTACCCCGACGGGGACACCTACATGGGTGGGGTTGTCAAGATCAATTACGGCTGCGCCGCGCCTTCCACGGACAAACAGAGATGTCGATCGCCGCTGGAAGGTGAGTGCGGCATCGTCGTCGGTAAACAGCGGCGGAGCCGCGACCGGGCAAGCGATATTGTCGCGCCGGCTCCCGGTTCCGCGGTCGCGTGGCTCAAGTCCGCCACCCAGCGGTTTTGCGCCCACCTCGCTGCGGCGCGTGTGGATATCCTGGCCCGTAGGGGTAGCGACGCGGCGTTCCCAGGATTCCGGCGCAAGCTCGGCAAGCTTCCGCCGATAGCGAGCGACCGCAACTGCTACGTATTGGGCGTCTTTCTTCCTTCCCTCGATCTTCAACGCATCCGCGCCGCTCTTTACCAGCAGCTCGACATCAGCGCTGGTGTCGAGGTCTCGCATACTGAACAGGAAGCTCTGGCTCGACTCGCCGATGATCCGGAAAGGTTGCCGGCAGGTGTAGGCACACTCGCCGCGATTTCCGCTGCGGGCGTCGTTGGCGCCACTAAACAGGCACAGACCGGAGTAGCTGTAGCACAAGCTGCCGTGGCAGAAAACTTCGAGCTCGCACTCCTCGGCAGGAAGCGCGGTGCGAATCTGCGCGATTTCGGCAGCGGTGAGCTCGCGAGCCAGGACAACGCGCCGGCAGCCAAGTGCGGCCGCCTTACGGGCGCCCTCGACATTGTGCACGGCAAGCTGCGTCGAAGCGTGCACACGTAGTGTCGGGAAGTGCCGTCGCGCCAGCCGCATGACGCCCAGGTCCTGGACAATTATCGCGTCCACGGCCAGTGCGGTCAGCTCGGCGAGCACGCGGCAAAGCGGCTCGAGCTCGTGCTCCTTCACGACGACGTTGACGGTCACGTAGACGCGCATCCGCCGCGAATGTGCGAGGGGTACGAGCTCGAGAAGATCAGCCAGCGCGAAGTTCTCCGCGCGCGCCCGCGCGTTATACGACCGCAGGCCAAGATAGACGGCGTCGGCCCCAGCGGTCAATGCCGCGAGAAACTGTTCGCGCCCCCCCGCGGGAGCTAATAGCTCAGGCATGGCATCAAGAGTAGCGCCCCAAGGCGACGCCGGGAGGCAGAGCACACTCGGTCACGTGAGCGCAACGCTCACTGTGTCCTATCGTAATGCCGAAGCAGGCGAGGCGGAAGCCGTCTCGATGTGGCGGTCACGGGCGGGTCGGACGGGCAACTCGTTGCGGCCTCGGCCAGTTGACAGACGAAACGGTGAATGCTAGGTAAAGCGGTGGTGTTTCCGCAAACGTCGTGGGAGCCGGCAGCGAACGCTGTCGCATCCCGATCCCCGTGGAGGTCCGGATGTCCGGTGAGGAATTGAAGTCGTTCAAGATCGGAGATCTTCGCCGTGGTGGCGGAATGGCCGTGCGGTCGGCGGCGCCCAGCAGCCGGTCTGGGACACCGCGCTCCGAAGGGCCCGCGATCGCCTATCCGGCGATCAATGATCTGCTGTCGAGCACCAACGCGCAGCAAAAGATAGATGAGCTCGATCGCACCGCCACGGCCCTGAGCGCGGCGTCGCGCAACTATCGGGGACCGGAGCGAGACCAGGTCACGAAGGCTGCGGAGGCCTATGCGCGCGGGCATTCCTTTCTCAAAGGCATGGCGGGCAACTCGTAGGATGCGCGACCGGTACGCAACATCCGTCGCGCGCGCGCGATAAGGGTTGCAGGGCTACTTGGTTCGTCTCGGCAACAACAACCCTCCTGAGGAGAGATCTCAATGGCAGTCACAGGCGTTGGTGGCGCAAACCCCAATAATCCGGTTCTCGATCCGCACGTCCCGACCATGCCGGATAATACGGGTGTCGATTTTGGAAACTTCTTCTCACAGATGCAGCAGCAAAACATGGAGATGCTGCAGAACCAGGAAATGGTTCAGCAAGAATCTCGACGCTACAACATGGTGTCGAACGTGATGAAGACCAAACACGACAACGTGATGAACTCGATCCGGAACATGAAGTAACGTTTTTTCCGTTTGTTTCACTGCACCAGCACGTTCTGGCCGTGCGGGAGAAGACGAAACCCGGCTTCTCCCGCTTTTTCTATTCCAAGTATCGCCTCAGGAGTTTCGTCAGCATGGCTGAGATGGCACGCGAGTTGGCGCAAGTCGCCGCCGAAGACCTTCGACTCCTTCTCGAGATCGGGTATTGCGAAACCTATAACAAGAACTTCGAGGCTGCCCGCACGATCTTTGAAGGGGTGTCGGCGGTCCGTCCGGAATCGGATATTCCGCTTATCGGCCTGAGTGAAGTCGCGGTGTACGAGGGACACCGCAAAGCTGCATTCGATGCCCTCAAGCGGGCTCTGGATGTCAATCCAAAGAGTGCCATGGCGATGGCGAAACTTGGCGAGCTCTACTACGAAGATGGCGACGACGCGCAGGCGACGGCCCATTTTCAGAAGGCGATCAGCCTTGACCCCGCGGGCGACGGTGGGCAACTTGCCACGCTTTTTCTCGATGGCATCAAGGAAGGGACGATCTCGAGAAAGTAGGCGGGCCGGAGCGCCGCTAGCAAAGCGCGCCGCCGCTTCTACAGCTCCACCTCGCCAAAGGCGTCGGCGCCGTCCGACAGTTCGCGCCCGACTTGCTTGAGCGCCTCGACAGAGTCGTTGAGCTCGGCGTGCGGTCCGGTACTTTCCGCGACGCTGGCGTTGATAAGAGCCAACACCGCGCCATCCAGGGCGTCAAGATGGTGACGGATGGTATCCAGTAACTGCTCCCGCCTCGCAGTAGCTCGTTGTATGCTTCGCTGACGCGCTTCGCCGGACGCCAGGCGGCGCTGTATAGATACCGTCGCTGCCTCATCAGCCTCCCGGTTCGCTTTCAGCCTCAGCGCCTGCAGCTCGCCGGGACTGGCACTCTCGGCCTGCACAAGAATGGTGAGTGCGCGGTCGACCTCGGCCACACGACTTATCAGCCCTACTAGCCTGCCAAAAACCGCGTCCCCAAGCTTTTCCACCTCACCGAGTAGCGCGGGGTTCACAACGCGCCCGAAGGCACCGGCGAGGCACAGCTCGCGGGCCGACCGACGCAACTCGCGATACCGCAGCAAGGCCTCCTCCGCAAGACCTCGTTGAGTCTCCAGCAAGGCGCCACTGATGGCTTCCATCGCCGCAATGCCGGGGTGGATTCGCCTCTGCAGGCCATCAATCAGCCCCGCGGATCCCAGGAGGAGCCCAAATACTGCCCCGAGCTCGACCAGGCCTGCCATCTTGAGCCAACCCGTCGCGGCTGTCGCCGCCGGGAATGCCGTGGCCGCCGCTACCCAGATGCCCAGCGAACCAAGCGCTCCTGCCAGCATCCCGTGGCGAAGCGCCAGCAAGAGCGGCGTCCCTGCGTGCCGGCGAATCTCTCGGGCAACGCCGGCCGGAATCGGCCCCAGCGAGCGGCGCAAGCGCTCCAAGTCGCGCCGGTGGCCCCTGCCGAGCAGGAATGCCCCCAGAATGAAACAGCCGGAAGCATAGCCAAGCACGGGGCTCACCGCCGCCACGGCCAACGCCACGGCTCCACTCAGCACGCCCACACCAGTGCCGTGGATCTGTTCTTCTTTGTTTTCTTGCCGCGCCCACAGGTAGCCCAAGCAGGTCGTGTACGCCAGCACGCCCACCATCGAAGCGAGCGCCCCTGGTCCAAGAACCAGCGCCGCCACGGCCCCAAGCGCCGATGCCGTGAGCGCCGCAGCAACGGACGCGGCGCTGACGCCAAGAGTTTCCAGGAGCCTTCCCCTCCAGTCGATTTCGATCAAGTCATCGCTGCTCGCCACTTGTTTCTGAGCCTCTCTGGGTCTTCACGCTTGATGCCGGAGTCTTCCCTTGTTGGACACGCTCCTCATCGCCATGTTCCCAACATACACCGACCGTCGCGCCTCCGCAAAACGCCGTCGGTACGCCGCCGGCTCCTCCGAGGAGCAATCCTGCCAGGGCATCGTCGGTTGACGGCGTGTTGCCGTCGTGCTACGACTAGCCTACCAAAGTGACGACCTATCATCTCGGAAAAGGCGTGACATGGTCAAAGGTAAGCGGCAATGAGCATTCGCACAAAGATCACGATCGGCATCTTGGGGGTGGCGCTCATCGTCGTCCCCACCTCAAACTACGTTGCCGCGATGAAGCAGCAGGAAACTCTCAGCCTCAATCTGGAAGCAAAGGGTAAGCTCCTGACGCGACTGGTCTCCATGACGAGCGCCAATGCGATCGCTGGCGGAGATTATGTCTTTCTTGCCAGAACGGTCAAGCAAGCGGCGACCGATCCAGACGTCGTTTTTGGTATGATTCTCAATGAAGCTGGCGAGATCATTGCTTATGCGGATCGCAAGGGAAAGACAGAAACCGATCTCCACGTGGACGATACTGCAGCGGACTCCGCGATCCGCGTCGACATCCCATTTGTGGTCGAGACACTCCGCAAGGGCGCGCGTGACGAGGTCAGGCAGAACATCAAGGTTGTTTCTTTTGATGGGGAACCAATCCTGGATCTCGCCACTGCCGTGCTCGTCCCTGGAGGGGAGACGGACAAGCGGTGGGGGCTCGTGCGCTTTGGGCTCTCGCGGGCGCGCGTAATCGAAGCAATAGCAACGGCGCGCCGCACGAATTTCTATCAATCTGTCGCTCTGGTGGTGCTCGGCCTCCTCGTCGCCATCGCCTTGTCGCGGCGCATCACCAACCCAATCAAGGAGCTGGTGCGCGATGCCACAGAGATCGCTGAGGGCAATTTGACGTGCCCGGTAGCCATTCCAACCTCGCGCGATGAGGTATTCAAGCTGGCCTCGAAGTTCGAGGAAATGCGCGCGAGCCTGATCAAACAGATGGAGCAGCTCTCGCTCAAGGAGCGGCTGGAGGCAGAGCTACAGACCGCCAAGACCATACAGATGACGCTCATGCCGCAGCAGAATCCGGTGCTTCCTGGATACGATATCGCGGGAGCGTGCGTCACGGCAAGCGAGGTCGGCGGTGACTATTATGACTTTGCGACCTGTGGCACCGACGACAACGAGCAGCTCGCGGTAGCGATTGGCGACGTCAATGGCCACGGAGTCGCTGCCGGCCTGATCATGGCCGTGGCAAAAGCATGCTTGCGCACACAGGTGCGGGTGGGCTCGGCCCTTCCCGACAATGTCCTTGGCACCCTGAACAAGGTGATTTCCGAGTCGGCGCAGCGCCGGCTGCTCATGACGTTTTTCTACACCCTGCTCGACGTGCCTACAGGAACCGTTCATTATTCGAACGCCGGCCACAACTTCCCGTACGTTTATCGGTCGAGCAGGAAATCTCTCGAAGAGCTGGATGTCGGCGGCAAACCACTTGGATTCGATGGTTCGGTATCATACGCCAACATGTCTACGGGCCTGGAACCAGGGGACGCACTCATTCTCTATACCGATGGGCTAGTCGAAGCCGAGGCTGTGGACGGCACTCTGTACGACTACGATCGCTTCGAAGGGATGCTGAGAGATCACATCGACAAGCCTGCAAGCGAGCTCGTAGAAGTCCTGATGAACGACGCAAAGCAGTTTGTCGGCAGCGGTCCGCTCGACGATGACATCACGCTCGTTGTGATCAAGCGGCAGCGCTGATCCTCTCTTGATAATCTGTCGGGAGGCTGGTCCCAGTGCCTTTTCTCAGGAGCTTGATCCGCGGACCTTATGTCCTGTTCCCACTGTACCCGCTATTCTTGTTGGGCAGCGACACCGTAACACAGACCCTGATTGTCGTTATCGTGCTGCAGATTGCCTTGATGACGTGGGGAATCTTTTCCCCGCGGAGTCGGTTACTCGTCGACGTCATCAGCCATGGCCCGCGGGTGGCGTCGGGCGGGTCCAAGCCAATGCTGGCCTTGACCTTTGACGACGGCCCGCATCCCACTTTTACCGGGGAAATTCTGGACATCCTCGCGCGACACGACGCCAAGGCAACGTTTTTCGTTGTCGGCGTCAATGCAGAGCGCTACCCGGATGTGATGAAGAGAATTCAGGCTGAGGGGCACACGCTCGGAAACCACACGATGACGCATCCGTATTTTCTGAGCATGACTTTCCTGTACTCGCGCCGAAAGGTGCGCCGGGAATGCGCGCAAGCGTCTGCGACGATCGCCCGAATTTCGGGCGCGAAGATCCGGTTTTTCCGCCCACCAGCGAACTTCAAGAACCACATCATCGGCGAAGCCGCGCTGCACACGGACCACGCGGTCGTGGTGAGCTCAGTGATCAGCGGGGATACACGCCGTGGCAGGAATGCCGAAGCGATCGCCGCGCGGGTGCTGAATCGGATCAGGCCGGGCGACATTGTTGGCCTTCACGACGGGATAGAACCCGGCAGATGGAGCGATCCGGACCGGCGCCGCACCGTGGAGGCAACAAAAATCATCATCGCCGGCGCTATTCGTCGCGGGTTCGCACTCGTCACGCTCGACGAGCTTTTGCGCGAACCAGAAGCGGCAATGGCGCCGACCCCTTGCTTGCAGAGGCTGTAGTGTGATGGACGAGCTTGCTCCTGACCGTACCGGCAGCTTGATGCCGCTCAAAAGGGTTCTCGAACGCCTGCGCGCGCCTGGCGGTTGCCCGTGGGATCGGAAGCAAGATGCGGCGTCGCTGCGGACCTATGTCCTGGAGGAGGCGTACGAGCTCGTCGAGGCGATCGATGGCGGCCAGCCCGGAGAGATTCGCGAAGAGCTCGGCGACCTCCTCCTGCAAGTCGTATTTCAGGCGATCTTTGCGGAAGAGCGCGGAGTCTTCTCGCTGGACGACGTCGTGGACGGCATCACGAGCAAGATGATCCGCCGCCACCCACACGTCTTTGGGACCCGCAGCGTGACGAGCGCTGATGAGGTTTTGGTGAATTGGGAGCGCGACAAGCTGGCGAGTGAAGGGGGAAAGAGGCACTCTCTGCTTGACGGAATCCCATCCGCACTGCCGGCGCTGACGCGAGCCCAACGCGTACAGCAACGCGCGGCCGGGGTGGGGTTCGACTGGACAAGCGTGGACGGTCCGCTGGCCAAAGTAGAGGAAGAGCTTGGCGAGCTGCGGCTCGCGATTCAGCGGGCTGGCACTGTCGAGGAAATGGAGGAAGAGGTTGGCGACCTGCTCTTTTCGGTCGTCAACGTCGCCCGCAAGATTGCCATCGATGCAGAGGGCGCCCTCCGCGCCGCGTGCATCAAGTTTGGCGAACGCTTCAGATTCGCCGAGGAACGCGCCGTCGCTTCGGGGCGGAGTCTGGCGGAGATGAATGCAGCCGAGCTCGATGCGCTATGGGAAGCTGCAAAAGCGCCCCGCCCGCAGGGCAGCTAATCGCTTCCGGGGCCGTTGGTCCCGGAGCGATTTCTCCTCGAGCGTGCGCTGGCTCGCGCGCCACGAGGTGCGACGCGCTTATGCCTCCATGCGCTCCTCTTCGGTCTTGCACGCAATGCACATTGTGGTAACGGGTCGCGCCATCAAGCGCTTGTAGCCGATTTCCTCGCCACAGACTTCACAGACGCCAAAGCCACCGCTGTCGATGCGCTCGATAGCCTCTTCAATCTTGAGAATGAGCTTGCGCTCCCTGTCCCGCAGCCGCAGCAAGAAGTTGCGGTACCCTTCGTTATAGGCCAGGTCGGCAAAGTCTGTCAGGTTTTCCTGAGCCTGCGTGAGACCGCCATCGCCGATCGTTCGCGTGGCTGCGTCGAGGAGCTCTTTGCGCTTCTTTAGCAGCTCTACCCTGAAGAACTCCAGTTGTTCCTGCTCCATGAGGTCCTCCCCGTCATACGAGCTGATCCGGCAGAAACTACTGCGCGGAGATTTTCGGCAGCATGGTACAGGGGGAGGCCCACAATGTCAACAGGGATCAACGCACGTAGATCGCCGGCCCGGCGAGGGGCGACGTAGGAGGTCTTGGCGGTGCGCTTCCAGAGCCATTCGCGGTCGAACTGGCGGGCAACTTGAAACAAATGCATGACGCCACACGCGACGCAGAGCTCGGCAGGCTCGGGTATCGCTACTTGAAGAAACCTCGCCCCGTCGCTTCCATCTCGAGCAGGCAATCGGCCGGCTTGAACCGCTTTCCAAAGCGATCCTCCAGCTCTCTTAGCCGGGCCACCACGGTGCGAGCGCCCACGCGATCCGCGTAGCGGAGAATGCCGCCGCGAAACGGTGGAAAGCCGAATCCGAAGATCACGCCGACGTCGACGGTTTCTGGGTCGGACACGATGTTCTCATCAAGTGATCTCGCGCACTCGTTCAGCATGGCGAGCCAGCAGCGGTCCTGGATTTCCTCAATGGGTATCGAGCGGCGGTTTCGGCCGCCGGGGAGCAGATCGTAAACTGTCTCGTCGGCCGTCCCCTTCCTGTCACCATCGTACCGGAAAAAGCCCCGTCCGTTTTTTCGTCCCTTGCGACCGTCCTGCACGATTCGTTCGAGCGAGGCCGGCGGCTTCATCCTATCGCCATACGCCTTCCAGAGGATCTCGCACACTTTGGCGCCGACATCGATTCCGACCTCGTCCATGAGCGTAATCGGCCCAACCGGAAAGCCGAACTCGGCCAGAGCGCGGTCGATGTCGGTAATGTCGCCCCCCTCCTGGATCAAATACGCGGCCTCATTCATGTAGGGTCCCAGGACTCGCGTAGTAAAGAATCCGGCGCAGTCGCGGACGACGATGGGAACCTTCCCCATGGCCAGCGTAAGAGCAAGCGTGTCCACAACTGCCTGATCGCTCGTCAGCGGGGCGCGGATGATCTCGACTAGCGGCATCTTGTGAACGGGGCTGAAAAAATGCATGCCGATGACATTTTCCGGCCTCTTGGCCCCTTTTGCAATGTCCGCAATCGGCAGAGACGAGGTATTTGAGGCAAAGATGGCATCCTCGGGCAAGGCGCTCTCCACCTCTTGGAGAACCCTCCGTTTCAGGTCGAGATCCTCAAAGACCGCCTCGACCACGAGCTTGTTCAGCGAGAACCCCGCATAGTCCGCGGTGCCCGAGATATTCCCCATGTAGAGATCTCGCTGCACCGGAGTCAGACGTTGGCGCTTTACCATCTCGTCGAAGCGGGCCCGGCAGTACGCCAAGCCGCGGCCGACGGCCTTCATGTCGACGTCCTTCAGCCGCACCTGAATGCCGCTGTAGGCGCAGGCCTGAGCGATCCCGGCGCCCATGAGCCCGGCTCCCAGTACGCCGATGCGGGGGATCTCACGAGCCTTGAGCTCTCTCTTGATGCCGCCTTTGGTTTTCAGCGCGCCCTGCCGCAAGAAAAACAGGGACATCAGGTTTTGCGCGACATCTGTGAACGCCAGGTCTGCAAAAGTCTGCTCAACCGCTGCGAAGCTGTCCTCGCGTGAAACAGCGAGGCCTTTTTCGACCATGTCGATCGCGACATAGGGCGCGGGATAGTGTTCTCCGGTACTCTTCCGAACAGACTCGCGAGCTTGCTTGAGAATGTATGTTCGGACTGGACCCTTTTCTAGAACGGACTCCTTAACCTCTGCGAAGGATGGCAGAACGGAGCCCAGCGCGGGTAGTTTCCCTAGCCATCCGCCTTTCTTCTTCTGTGGCGGATTCCGTAGCGCATACTCCAGGGACACTTTCAGCAGGTCAGCCGGGTGAACGACTTCATGTACCAAACCCATTCGCCTTGCCTTGTTGGCATCAACCTGCTTCCCGGTGAGAATGAGCTCAAGCGCCCTCTCAATGCCGGCGAGTCTGGGGGCTCGATAGGTCCCTCCGGCTGCGGGGAAGAGTCCGAGCTGGACCTCCGGAAAGCCGAGCTTGGTGGCGCGGTCGTCAGTAGCAATGCGGAAGTGGCACGCCATGGCCAGCTCCAACCCACCGCCCAGGCATGAACCGTGAATCGCCGCGACGACCGGAGCGGGAAGTGCCTCCAGCTTGTCGAGGATGCGGTTAGCACCGTGAGTCATGGCAACCAGCTCTTCGCGATCTTGCACGGCGCGCATTTCCTCGATGTTGGCGCCGGCAATGAAGTTTCCTTGCTTGGCGCTGGCAATGATTGCCCCATTGAGTCCGGGCATCGCCGCGAGATCATTGATGACCTTGTCAAACCACTCCATGGTCATCCGCGACAGGGTATTGACCTTGGCGTCCGGCTGGTCGAGGGTCACGATAGCGATGCCGTCCGGTCGGATATCCACGGTCCCACAGGCGGCGGCATGCGCGGACGCAACGGTGGTACCGGGCGCCGGGCTTCCTGGGTCTCTCGGACTCTCGTCTGCCGAGCTTTGCTCTGCCGGTGTTGGGGCGTCCGCTTTCTTAAATGCCATGGTAGCCACTCCTGCAACGGTTCCAACTCGCACCTGTCGCCAATTGACGCACTGCGCCGACAGACGATACAGCTATTCGGGACTGGGCGCAAGGGGTTCAGAGCGCCCCATCGGGACTCGGCGCGTCGCTGCCGCTTCCGGCGCCAGTGCCGCGATCGCGAAGACTGTCGTCGCGCCCCTGGGGCGGTGGGAGCGGATACCGGGAAAGGACAAGCGCAATCGCCTCTTCCTTCGAGCTTACCAGGCCGTCGATTACGGCGTCACGAAGGCCGTGAAGGATCTCGCCCACTCGTCTGCCGGTGGGATACCCGAGCGCCAACAGATCGCGCCCGCGAAGCGGCATCACGACACTCCCCAGGCGACGGAAGTAGTCCCAGAGCTTGCGAAACTCGGAGCGCTGCACGTCGGTGCTGGCCAGCAGCAGCAGCTCGGCGGGGATTCCGTCCACCGCCTTCCCCACCTGACTTGCAATCTGGCATGTCGGGAGCGCTTCGCCCAAGCGCTGCTCCACGTCTGCAAGCGCCTTGAGGCGGCGGCTTGCGGAGTCGGGCAGGTCCAGGTTCTGACAGACGACGGCGCGGTATGCGGGCTCCAATCCAGTCAACAGCAGCTCGAGGCGAAACAGGGGGCGATCAACCGTCAGGCGCGTCCGCACGACCAGACGGTCACCGAGCCGAAGCCGGCGCCACAACGCGCGGTCAGACTTGAAAGCAGGATGAATTAGCGCCAGTGCCCCGAGCTCGCCCAGGCGCTGAAAGGCTCTCAGCCAATCGCTTGTCGCTGCGATCAGGAGAAGCTCCTTCTTCAAGCGCGTCTGGAGCGCATGAGGTCTTCCTTTCAGTCTCCCAAGGCGCTGATGAAATCCTGTCCGCAGCGCATAGCCGATAAGATCATCGGTTTGCGGGTCGACGACAAAGCCAAAGCGAACAGCGAAGCGGATCGCTCGGAAGATCCTCGTTGGATCCTCGACGAAGCTGTTCGCGTGCAAGACCCTGATGCGACCGGCTCGCAGATCATCTCGGCCACCGAAGAAGTCAAGGACTTCCCCGCGATTCGGCTCAGTGAGGCGAAGTGCCATCGCGTTGACCGTAAAGTCCCGCCGGTACAAGTCCTGATAGATGGAGCTCGCTTCAACCTCCGGATGCGCGGCAGGAAAGGCATAAAACTCCGACCGGGCGGTGGCGAAGTCGACGCAGCGCTGTCCGCCGGCGCTCGACCTCGGCCAAACCAGGGCAGCGGTTTGGTAGCGGCCATGAACTTGGAGCTCGGCCTCTGGAAACGATGGCCGCAGTACGCGCGCCAGCTCGACGCCGGCGCCGTTGCGAGCTCCCTCAACAACCAGGTCGAGGTCGTGCAGGCTTGCTTGCGCTCCCGTGGTCCGCAGCATCAGGTCGCGCAGGCAGCCGCCAACGAGATAGAGCTTCCACTGCCTCTCCGCGGCCACCGTCGCGGCTCGCTGCACGACCTCCGCAAGCGTCGGTGGCAGCGCTCGGAGGAGGTCGAGCTCCAGTCGGCTGGCCGCAGGAGCCGCAGGAGTCGCGTGATCGGCGGTGCTCCCGGCGCGCTCCGATTCACGAAAGCGATGCCGCAGCACATCCTTGCGAGTCACGATCCCCGCTAGGGCACCAGATGCCATCACCGGCAGGCGGCCGATATTGTGGTCGACCATGAGCCGTTCGACATCACTCAGTGTCGCCGAGACGTCCACGGTCACCACGGGTTTGCTCATGTACGCGAGCACTGGTGCGTGGCCGAATCCGTGGTGAAGCGCCAGGTTAACCTCCCTGCTGCAGATGACACCGATCAGGTTTCCGGCGCCATTGACGACAGGGAAACCGCTGTGTCCGTAGCGGAGCAGGCAGCGCTGAGCCTCGCGAATGGTCGTCTCGGGACGGAGGGTGCGCACCGGCGTTGACATGAGATCGCCGGCAAGGGGGAGCGATGGCAAGTTTTGCGAGAGCTGATCGATCACGGACTGGATAACCGCGAGCGGCTCGGGAGTGCGCAGGCTGGCGAACGCGGCGCGGACATGGCCGCCTCCGCCGAGCCGACTGAACAGCTCGCAGAATCCCGTTTCACCGATGCGGGCACGCGCAATAAGCGTCAGTCGGTCGCCGCCGGCGCACGACCCGAGTAGAAAGACGTCGCTGCCCACCAGGTGCAAGAGCTGGGTGGCCAAGGTCGCCAGACCGGGGACATAGCGCAGCGGTCGCACCAGCACCCACGCGATCGCTCTGCCGCGCACCGTGTGAACCTGGACCGCGCCGAGCGCTTGCGCCAGAAGGTGCGACTGTTCCGCAGACACCCCTGCCTCCAGGTGGTCGGATAGCACGGTTTGGCGTACGCCCTGTTCCATGAGCCAGGCCAGGGCCGCCGCATCTCGCGGCGTGGCGTCAGCGAAGACGAGAGATCCCGTGTCAGCGTGAATGCCAAGCGCCATGACCGTTGCGGCCGCGGGCGTCAGGCGAATCTGCGCGGCGCGGATGCGCTCCACAATCAAGGTCGCAACGGCGCCGACGCGTTCAACCTGGGATTCCGCCGGGCCAATATCATCATACATCTCGGGATGATGGTCAAACACGGTAACGCTTACGCCGGGAAGGTCGAGCCACGCGGCGGCGGGTCCGAGACGCTCGCGCCGCTGCGTATCTACCACGCCGATCCACGTGAGCTGCGTCGGTACCACGGATCTCAGATCAACCAGCGGAAACTCGCCTCGGTAGAGGGCCAAGAAGTCGCGAACTACCGGTTCGGCGCTCCCGGACAAGGCGATTCGGGCCCCGGGCCGCAGCGCCGCCAGGCCGACAGCAGCGCCCAGGGCGTCAAAATCGGCGGTCGTGTGACAGACAATCAGCTCCATTTCGCGCGCCTCGGACCTCCTTCGCGAAACCTCCGGCGGCGGTGCGGGACATGTACGCAAGCGATCAACTTGCCATGAACGCCGACACGGGTCGCTTGACCACAAGCACGGGGCAGGCGGATTTCCGGACGACGCGTTCCGCGACGCTGCCAAGCAATACGTGCGCCAGCCCGGTATGACCGTGGGTCGAGATCACGATCAACTGGCAATCGAAAACTTGAGCAGCCCGCACGATCTCTTCGGCGGGGGCTCCAAAGGCGACATCCCAGCTTGACTTCACGCCTTCTGGAACGCGAGCTTGCTGGCACCTTGTCAGCGCTTCACGCGAGTCCTCAAGGAGGCTCTCGTGGCTGGCTGCGGCGAGCGTCGCATAGGGGGAGGCGCCAACGAGAAATATCGCATCGTCAATGGCGTGGAACAAGCGGATTTCGGCCTGAAAAAGCTTTGCCAGCTCTGCGGCATACGAGAGCGCATCGTAAGAGTGCTCGGAAAAGTCGATGGGAACCAGGATTCGCTCGATCTTTATCATGGGCACCTCCGCGGAGATCGGCGTCCGCCGGGTCAGTACCGGCTTGCTCTGCTTCTGCAGCATAGCAGAAGGAAGGCAGGATAGACACCCCAGGCGTTGGCGGTACGCACCGGGGGATCGCTCGCGCGCCGCCGGGGCCGCCAGGGAGAAACAGCCGCAACGGTAAGGACGCTATTCACAACAACCTGAACACATCAGGGTTGGGCAGTCGAGAACACCGCGGAGCTCGCCGAGGCCGCGGAGATACCTACGTCGATTCGTCCAGCCCGAGGACCATGCGCTTGATCCCGGCCTTGAGAAGAGGGACATGGAAGTTGATGATGAGGCCGACCTTCGCGCTCGACAGCTTGAGATAGGACAGAAGCTGGGCCTCGTGCACGGGTTCGATTCGGGTCACCGCCTTCGCTTCCACGACCACCAACCGCTCCACCCAGAGGTCCAGACGGTAGCCACAATCCAGATACCGGCCTCGATACCTGAGGGGCAGCAGTACCTGCCGCTCAACGCGAAGACCTGAGTCAGCGATCTCGAAGGCAAGACAGGCTTCGTACGCCGACTCCAACAGGCCCGGGCCCAACTCGCGGTGAACCTCAACAGCGGCTCCAATGATGCGTTCCGTAAGCTCATTGACCTCCATTTGCGCGCCTCCTCAGCGTTCTCGGCGTTCTCCGCGGTTGCCTGCGGAGAATCGTACGAATGTTCACGTTATTATGCATAGGCTCCTAATTGGTCACTTTCCCGCCGCTTGCGGGAGGAGGTGGGGTGGAGGGTCTTCGTAATGCGCTTTCCGGGCTTTCTGTCTTTGCGGTACGCCGGTTTGCCCGGCGTGCTCCGCTTCGCGTGACGTCGCCCCGGATTTCGGCCACGCCTGGCTGCGCGGGCCTCTGGCCCGCCGTCCTGGCACCGATGATGCGGGCCGGAGGTCCGCGCACCCGGGAAGTGTCACTCCCGGCTCGAGCCAGCAGGGCCGGACGAACGGACGGGCCCCTTCGAGTCAATCGTGCGCGCGCCTGCGAAAAGGACACGGCGCTCGGCGACGTCGCTCGCGACCCAGCCCGCCTTGCGTAGACTCGCACCGCCGGTGAGTCCGCCAGCCAGCAGGCGCGCAGCTTCACATGATGCCCCGTAGTGCTCTTTCTGGTTTCTCCTGCCTGGGGTCGCCGGCCTCCAGGCTCTGCTCCAATGGCGCGGAGGGAAAATCGCTGGCTTGCGCCGCGCGTTCGCCCGCAGCATGCTGGCTGGTGAGGCGAACCGGAGGATGCCGATGACGCAGCGCGGCGCTTTTCTCTTCTCTCTCTCTCTCTCTCTCTATCTTGTTAGTCGCGGTCGCCACCGTGGCCGCCGCCGCGGGTGACTCCTTCGAGAGCGGTACCACGACGGCGCTGCCGTGGCACCGCGACCCGCCGGACGGGTGGCGGGTCGAAGCGGGGGACGCCGCCGAGGGCACTTACGCCGCCCGCACCGCGCCGCTCGCCGACAGCGCCACCGCCATCCTCGAGGTGACGCTGGAGATCGAGACCACCGGCGAGGTGTCGTTCTGGATGACGACCTCCAGCGAGAGCGACCGCGACGAGCTCGTGTTCTGGATCGTCGGCAGCTCCGGGCAGGCGTACGAGAAGGGCCGCTGGTCGGGGGAGCGCCCATGGGAGCAAGTGGCGTTCCGGGTATCAGCCGGGGTGTGGACCTGCCGCTGGGGCTACGTCAAGGACGCTGCCGGGGCGTCGGGCGCGGATCGGGTGGGGCTCGATGCCGTCGATTTCCCGCCGTTTTCGCCGGCGCCGCCCTGGCCACCCGCGCCGCCGCTGACTTCCTCGAGGACGTGCTGCTGGCGCGCATCGAGGACCGCGCGG
>JACPHN010000236.1 GCA_016188575.1 Candidatus Schekmanbacteria bacterium | reverse complement strand
CGGAAAAATCGGCATAGCTGCTGCCGCCGAACGTCCGCTCCACGGGATCGAGCTCGTGGTAATAGTTCCCCGCCTGTGCGAGCAGAAGCCGGGCAGGGTCCCCGCCCGCGACGTATCCGGCCGCCATGAAGAAGTTGGTGTGAAACGCCTGATTCGGCGTGCCGTCAGCGTACCCCCGGTGAAACGTCCCGCCCCCTTTCGTCGTGTCGAGATCGGCGTTGACGCCCGCCTGCCAGCTCACCATACCCGTCTGCTGGATCTCCCGCATCTTTTCCAAGACCTTGGTCGACCCGTTGTCGGTTTGTTCGAGCCATCCGATAACGCCAGGGCCATTGAGAGCATAGGTCGCGACGGCCATGGCCGTATCCATGCGCTCCGTCACCGGAATGTCCGGATACTCGTCTCGTACCTGCTCGACCGCCAGACGGTGGGCCGCCTCGGTGAGCTGGGCAGCATCGTGTCCATTCGCCGACAAGGCCTGCAGCGCGTTCATGACGCCGACGGTGAGCTCGGCGTTCCGCGGTCCTGGAGAGAGGGCCTCGATCTCGGCAATGGCCCTGGCCTCGGCAGTACTCGGCTTGGGAAAGACTTCACCGGGAGCCGGTGTCGCCGGTTGGCCTTCCTCCGGTCCGACAGCCGCGGGCTGCCCCGACACCTTGGGGGGAGCGGCGTGCTGATTTTCCTGGGCGGGTCCGTGACCCGGCTGGTCACTGGTGGCCGCGATCGCTTCCAGCGCAAACTCGACGAGCTGCTCGGCCCACCGCACCGCCTCGGCCGCCCGTGGGACCGCGTTCGCGAGCGCCGTAGCCTCCTGTTCTCTCGTCTCCACCTTCGCCTCGACCTTCGCGAGGTAGCGCCGCTCTTCCTCGAGCTTCTCCTGCCTACCGGCGACACGCCGCTGCCACGTCTCGCTTTCGGGGTGCTTGGCCAACTGTTCTTGTGCTTTTCGCAGGTTCTCCTCGGCTTGTCGAACGTTGCCTTCGGCCCGCTTCCGGCTCGTCGCGGCCGCCGCGGCGCGTTCCTTGGCGACGGCGGCGTCGTACTTGGCGGCGCCGAAGCGGTTCTTGGCCAGCCCGAGCCCCTTCCTCGCTTCCGCCAGCGATATCCCTGCTGCGTCGCCAGGATCCGTCATGGCGACGCCCCCCTCGAGCCGAGTTTGGTGCGGCGCTCTGACGTCGCCAACCGCTTCGTATCCGTCGGGATGCACGGTTGTCGGCGCGGGGGCGGGTTGAGCCACTCGGCGCTGCGCCTCGGCGGGCTGCTCGTCCGCTATCTGCCGATAGGCGGCATGCTGCCCTGGTTGCTGTCCGGTGATCCGATCGGTCATGTCATCCGGCCTCCGGCGCGGAAACCACCCGGTTCAGCCGGTGGAGGAAGCGCCTCTTTCTCTTCGGAAGATCGATGTGTAATACACCCCTGTCTGCTCTCTCCGTCTCGATGCCAACACTGGCATCGTTATCGATTCTACCACCGAAACGTTCGGCTGGGGAGCAGGCCGACACAGTCCCAGGATGTGGCTCATCGAATGCGGGGTCCGGGATGAGGTACGCTTCGCGCCGCTCGCCACAGCCCCACGTGACCCGCTTGCCTGACATCGGTCGCGCGTCCCCAATACGTGCTCGCCGCACGGCCTGCCGATGAGCTGCGGGCGCCGAAGGCGACCGCCAGCCTCATCGGCTTGCTGGGCAACGGATCACAACGGGCTCGCTGGATCATGGGATCACGATCCACATCGACAGCACGATCATGGCGCCCAGAGTCACTCGGACCGGTTGACGCATGGATGAACGCGACGTCGGCGACGCTGGCGGCCAGTGCTCTGGATTCCGCATCCCGCATTCGCGGGGATGTCCACCCGATACCGCCGCCAGGATGGTCTTGGGCGCGCTTCGATGCTAGGTTGGCTCGCCAGGATGGCTCGCGGCGTTGCCGATGCGGAGAAGGCCGCTGGCGGCGCGGCCAGTGGAGTAGACAGGTCGTGAGGAAGGATTCGGTGCAGACAATCGGTAGAGCCCGCTGAGGGATAGGTGGCATGCTCAGATTTGCCCTGCGCCACGCTTTCGCTCACCGTCGCCGCGCGGCCCTGCTCGGCCTCTCGCTGGCGCTCGGCGGCTTCCTGCTCGTCGTGGGCAGCGCCATCGTGGTCAGCCTCGAACAGCACATGGTCCGCGGTCTTCGCCAGGCGCTCATCGGTGATCTCCAGGTGTTTGCGGCGAGTAACCCGGTGTGCGATCTGACTGAGGAGGTGCCGTTGGACTTCGCCCCGCTCCCGGAACCCGAGTCGCTGGTGCCGGCGCTTGCTGCCGACCCGGAAGTTCTGGCAGTGGCCCCGCGGCTGGCGGCGATGGGATTGGTGATGGCGGGGGAACAGTCCGCCCCGGTGGTGCTCACGGGCATCGATGCGAACCGCGAGGTGCTCGTCACCCCGATGCTCAGGGCGAGCGCCGGCCGGCTTCCGCAGGTCGGGAAGGAGATCATGCTCGGTGAGGGGCTGGCGCGTCGGCTGAACCTTCGCCCCGGTCAGCTCGTGACCGTCCTGCTTCCGACGGTCGACGGGTTGTACGAAGGGGACGAGCTCCTGGTCGTAGGGCTTCAGGCGCCGGCGGGAGTGCCGCTTGCCGGTGAGCTGTTCGCTCACCTCCCGCTCGCCACCTTGCAGCCCTTGCTGGCGGCGAACGGTGGCCTGAGCGGCCTGCAGATACGGCTTCGCGATGGCGGGGATGCGGCCGCGGCGCGCGGGCGAATCGCGGGGCGACTCGCCGCCGGCGGTCATCCGGCGGTGCGCATCCTGACCTGGGAGGAGTACGGCGGGCCTTTGCTTCGCCTCAGTCAGGCGAGTCTGATGGGGTTGGCGATCGGTTTTCTGTCGTTGGCCCTGATCATTGGTTTCGGGATCGCCAACACAACGCTGATCGTGGTCTTCGAGCGCACGCGCGACATCGGCACCATGCTGGCCCTGGGCACTACGCGGGCGCGGGTGCTGGGCGCGCTGATGCTCGAGATCACCATCATCGCCAGCCTGGCGGCCAGTCTGGGGGCGGGGCTTGCGGCGCTCATGATCGGCGTGCTGGCGGTGCGCGGGCTACCCGTGACGGCGCAGGCGCTGGTGTACGCACTGGGTACCGAGCGCTTCTACCCGGTGCTGGTGCCCGCGCACGTGGCCGGGGGCGCCGCGGCGCTCGTGGCGCTCGCGGTCGTGGCGGCTCTGGTTCCGGCCATTCATGGCTGCCGCATCGACCCGATCCGGGCCCTGAGGTTCGTGTGATGTTCGGGCTCGTCGTCAAGAGCGGCGCCCGCAACGTCCGGCGCCACGCGCGACGGTCGCTGCTCGTCGGCGTCACGGCGGCCCTGGGGGCGGCCGCGATCATGGTCAACGCCGGGGTGGCTCGCGGTGTCAGCCACCAACTGATCGAGAATCTGGTCGTGGGACAGATGGGACATCTGCGCGTCACGCCGCGGCCCGCTGCCTCGGGCGACGAAGGCGAATCGCCCGGCGGGGGTGACCTGTTTGTGCGACCCGAGGAGCTGCGCGCGGCGCTGCAGCCGTTGCTGCCCGGCGCGCAGCTTGGCCTGGGCCTGAGCACTCTGGGCATGGCGCTGGGTGCCCGCGAGGGGTCGACGAGAATTGCGCTTTGGGGGCTCGAGCCGGACCGCGAGCCGTTGCTCATGAGCTCGTTTCGGGATCGCGCGATTGGTGGGCTCGGCGCGCTGGAGCCGGGCACGGCCTACATCAGCCGCAAGCTCAGCCAGCGGCTCGGTGCGACGCGCGGTGAGGCGCTGACGCTCGCGGTGCCCGCGGCGGACGGCGAGCTTGCCGCCGAAGAGCTCACGGTGGAAGGCGTGTTGGAGCGGAGCGCGCCGTGGCAGGACTATTTCGTGTACCTGCCGGTGGGCGATCTGCAGCGACTGATGGGATGCGGCGATGCGGCGCAAGAGCTGAAGATCTTTGTCGATCCCGCGCCCGGCAATCTCGACGCGCTGCGCGATCTGGTCGCGGCCGCAGTAGCGGACCGGCACCCGGAGCTGCAGGTGCAGACGTACTGGGAGAGCGGCAGCTTTTTTCTCGGCATCGTGACAGCCAATCGCATCTTTCTCCAGGTGATGAACGCGGTCTTGCTGGTCGCGGTGGCGCTTGGGGTGGCCAATGCGCAGCTCTTCTCGGTCAACGAGCGCCGGCGCGAAATCGGCACGATGCTGGCGCTCGGGACGCCGCGCAACGCCGTCCGCGGGATTTTCCTCGTCGAAGGGGGGCTCCTGGCGCTGGTGTTCGGCGCGCTCGGCGCGCTGGCGGGAGCAGCGGCGACCGTGATGCTCGCGCAGCACGGTATCGCGCTCCCCTCCGAGGCGTTGATGTGGATGAATGCGGGGCCGCGGCTGTTCCCGCGGCTCGAGCCGCTGGCCGTGCCCGTGGCAATCGGCGCACTGCTCCTGGCAACGGCGGTGGCGAGCCTGATTCCCGCTCATCGCGCCGCGCAGCTTGATCCCATCGAGGCGCTGCGGCGGAGCGTGCGATGACGGCGAACCGCCTGCCGGCGCGGATGCCACCACGGCTGCAGTCACGACCCGGGCGCGGCAATCGCTGGTCGCGCACTTTGCCAGCCGTAGCGCTCGCTGCCGTCCTCCTGCTGCCCGCTGCGTTACCGGCGGCAGCTCGCGCCCAGGCGGCACCCCTGCCGACCGCCGAGGATCTGCTACGACGAGTCGACGAAGCGTGGAATGTGCTTCGCGTCCGCATGCAGGCGACGCTTGCCGTGCTGCCGCGCGATCGCCCCCCGTCGACATTCGCGGTGCTGCTGTCGCGCGGCGCCCCCAACCGCTTGCGCGTCGATTTCCTGTCCCCACCCAAAGATCAGGGGAAGGCGCTCCTGCAGCGGGACGACAAGACCTGGCTGTTCCTGCCGCGTGCGAAGAAAACCATCGCGATCTCGCCGCGCCAGAGCCCGCTCGCCGGGGCCATGTTCAGCGATCTGTTTCCCGAGGACCTCGCCGCCTACGATGCTCGCGTCACCGATCTCGGTGACACCGTGGGGCTCGAGCTCCGACCAAGGGAGGGCCAGAAGCGCAATCACAGCACCATCTTCTTCGACAAATCCAGTCTGCTCCCGATTCGGCGCGAGATCCGTTCGCGGTCCGGCAAGCATCTCAAGAGTGTGTATATCGAGGCCACCCGCCAGTGGGAGGGCCGCCCGGTGCCCGAGCGGATGCGCATCGTCGACCACGTGCATGACGATCTCGAGCTGCGGCTGGAGGTGACTTCGATCGAGGCGCTGCCGCCCGCAGCCGATGCCTGGTTCGAAAAGAGCGCTCTCGGCCAACCCGCTACCCCGCCGGCAGCACCACCCGCGGGGCCGACCACGGAGCCGAGCACGGCTTCCGACAGGAGCGACCCATGATCCGCGTCGAGCAACTGACGAAAGTGTACGGCAGCGGCGCCAGTTCCGTCGCCGCGCTGCGCGGCATCGACCTGGCGATCGAGCCCGGAGAGCTGCTCGCTCTGATTGGCCCGTCGGGAAGCGGCAAGACGACTCTGCTCAACGCGCTGGGGGGGCTCGACCAGCCGACGTCCGGGGCCATCACGATCGATGGCCAGGATCTCTACCGCCTTTCGGCCCGGCAGCGCGCGCGCTATCGTGCAAAGCATCTCGGCTTCGTTTTCCAGGACTTCAATCTTTTCCTGGTGCTGAGCGCCGCCGAGAACGTGGAGTACCCGCTGCTGCTCGGGCGCATTCCCCGCCGCGAACGCCGCCAACGCGTAGATGAGGCGCTGGCTCGCGTCGGTCTCGCCGAAAAGGGGCGCCGCGCCCCTGCCGATCTGTCGGGCGGGGAAAAGCAGCGTGTTGCCATCGCCCGCGCGCTGGTTCACCGTCCGGTGCTGGTGCTGGCCGACGAGCCCACCGCCAATCTCGACTCCGAGACCGGCGCCCGGATCATCGATCTGCTCCTCGAGCTCAACCGCGAGCTCGGAACGACCTTCGTCATTTGCACCCACGATTCCGCGGTCATAGCCCGCGTTCAACGCGTGGTGGCCATTCGCGATGGGCGGTTGTTGTGACCGTCACTCGGGCTCCAGCCCCGAACCCCTCGGCCTCCGTCAGGCGCCCACCGGCATCGATCACAACGAGCGTAGACGAAGAGCGAACAGGTCCTTATCGCGCGCCAATACCCGAGCTCCGCTCGAACAGGTGCCGCTTCCACGCCGCCAGGGCTGCCAGCCCCACACCGGCGGCGACGGCGAGCAGCGGGGTCACCGCAGGTCGCCACAGCGGTACGGCGCCGAAATCCACCGTATTCAGCGCCAGGAAGTGGACGCCTCGACCGCAGCTTCCCGCCAGCAGGCGATCCCGGGCACGATCGTAGGAAAGGTCGAACGTATAGCTGTGGTCCACTACCGGGTCCTCCACCAGGCCGTTGCGCAGCCAGACGGAGCTTCCGTGCGGGTCGATCGCGATGACCCCGTACCGGTGCTCCGCCAGGTACAACTGGCCCGGGCGAAGCTCGTCGAACGCGATGGCCTCAAAGCCGCTGCTCAGCGGCTCGGCCGGCACAACTTGCCAGGAGTCCCCGCCGTCGCGAGAGCGATACAGGTAGTTGGTGACATCGGGATTGCCCTGATCGGCGTAAAACCTGTTGGTCGCAGTGTATAGCGTGCGCGAATCGGCGGGGTCGAGCGCCAGAACGTACAGCTCCTTCTGCTCCATCCCCGCGCCGGCCGCGGTCCACGTGTCACCGGAGTCCGTCGATTTGAAGACGCCGACCCCCATTGCTGCTGCGTAGACGACCTGCGGGTTGCGGGGATCGATGGCGACGCGGTATGCCGGACGACCTTCCGCAACGCCGGCAAGGAGCTCCCAGGAATCGCCACTGTCGCTGCTGCGGTAAACCCCCAGGCGCGTGCCGTCGCCGAGGGCGAGCTGCGCCACGCCCGAGGAGTAGCGGCCACCCGTGCCCAGGAACACGATCTCGGGGTCAACCGGATTCACTGCAATGCTCAAGACGGGTAAGCGCCCCGAGGCCGGCGGACCGATGTGCGCCCAGGTGGTGCCACCGTCCGTCGAGCGCACGGCCCCGCGCACGACCGTTCCCACGAACAGCCGGCGGGCGTCGAGCGGGTCCGGCGCGATTGTCTCCAGACCGGCATAAACACCCATGCCCTCGCCCCACAGCGCCAGGCGTTGCCAGCCCAGTCCGCCGTCGGTGCTGGTCCAGATCGCATTTCCTGTCGTCATCAGAACGGTCTCGTCCGCCGCGGGTGAGCGGGCGAAGCCCACAACACCCTGGGCCACCATGGCAGCGAGCTGCTCGTGCCATGTGCCGCCCCCATCCGTGGTCTTCAGGAGACTGCCGGCTCCCTCCCCCTGCACCTCGCCGCCGACCGCAAACCAGATGACGTCCGGCGAATATGGGTGAAACAGAATGGGGCCCACGAACGCGAGCACCTCCTCGGAGGGGATCTCGGACGGGAGGCGGTGATCGTAGGGATTGTTCGCCGCAAGCTCCCAGGTGGCGCCCCAGTCGTGCGAACGGTAAAGCACTCCGCAACTCAGGCCGGCGTCCAGAGTCGGATTCGCCCCAGGGCTGACAGCGAGCGCGCTGACCCCAGTTCCCTGGGCAGGATAGCCCGCCCACACGTCCATCCAGCTCTCGCCGCCATCGGTCGACTCGTAGATGCGCCCGAAGCTGACGGCTCCGCCCGGATGCTTGACTCCAGTCAACAGGAACAGGTGCGAGGGATCTCCGGGCACGGGAGCGAGGTCGCAGACCGGAGCAGGGTCCTCGCCATACAAGCCGTTCTGAGCGAGGTCGCTGCTGGCGTTCACGATGTCGGCCGCGCGCGGCAGCCCCTGATCTCTCGGCATCCATGTCGCCCCGCCGTCGTCCGAGACGACCAGGCCGGTCTGGGTCGCCACGAATAGGCGCGAGGTAGTGACCAGAAGATCGTAGACGATCACGTTGCGCACCTCGGCAGAGAGCGTCCAGGTGGCGCCGTCGTCGTCCGTGTGGTACAACCCCGCGCCCTCGAGGTAGAAATCGGGCAGCGGCGCGGCTCGATCCGTCCCGACAAGAATCCTGTCGCGTGAGCTGTCCACGGCGACTGCACGCACCCGTAGGCCGGCAGGATCTCCGGGGTACTCGGGGAGAGACGCGCCCAGGTGGCTCCAACTTGCGCCACCATCGGAGGTGCGATAGATTCCCTTGCGGTTTCCGGCCGCGGCAAAGAGGACGTTGGGATCCTGGGGATCGATGAGCAGGGCGCCGATAACCGTGGAAGGAATTCCGGGAGACGCGGAGTAGCCGATTTCGGTCCACGAGGCGCCGCCGTCCGTCGACCGATGAAGGCCGCCATGGTAGGTGCCCGCATAAACGATGTTATCTGCGACGGGTCGACCACGAGCGCCGTGACCAATCCACCCGACGGCGCGTCGGCAGGCTCCCACCGCGCAGCCGCCGTGAGGCCGACCTTCGGGACGCGGAGCCCAGAGTCGACTTCGTGGCCCCCGGCGACGGCGGACTCGACAAGAACGACTAACGGGATCAACCACAGGTGAAAGCTCATGCGCTGCGCCATGAGCCGCCAGCGTATGGGTCGGGAATCCTGCTGTCAAGCGCGGCGGCCGATCCCAGAACGTCCGCCCACCGGGCGCGGGGCAGCCATCCTCGTATTGCGGCCCTTCTCGGCGGGATGCCTCCCGGATGACGGCATGGCGGCGGCGCGGAAATCCGGTATCAGAACGCGAACGTCAGCCCCCCCAAGTGACCCCAGTAAACAATGGTGTTCTCTTGCAAGGCGTCGTTGCCGTCCTCTTCGGGGACCATGCCGGGCTGCACGGGCACATCCCACCAGGTCGTCGCATCCAGACCTACTCCGAGCGAAATCATGCTGCTCAGCCGGAGGGAGTACCATGCCTGCAGCTTTGACACCGGAATAGCGACATCGAGCTCCTTCTTGAACGATTCTTGTGCCCCATACGCGGTGGAAGGACAGCCTTCTGCCTCGTACTGACAGGCCGCGGGATCGCCGCGGAAGTCTCGCGTCGAGGTGGTCAGCTCGTTGTCGCCGAACAGCGTTGCCAGTGCCATGCCGCCGCGAAGCGTGTGGCGGTCCAGTGGCGCCTCGCCGGACAAGCCGACGAGCGGGCCGATCATGCGGTCGTAGTTCGCGGGGGCGTCCAGGCGGGTGCCTGCGACGTCGTCGATGCCCACGAGCGCCCGGTAGTCGTTGTCCAGATCTCCGGTCGTGACGCCGAGTCGTAGGTCTGCGCGGCTGTGCGCGCGGGTTGCCAACCGAACCGTTCCATAAAGATCGAGTGTCCAGGTTTGGAACTCCGTGTCGGCAACTGTCCCGTAGTACAGGACCTCACTTGGGCTCGAAGAGGTGTAGGTGCGGTTGGCCACCTCGAAGGACACGCGGCTTCCGGGAGCGCCGTTGGCGGCACGGCGCTCGGACGGAACCACCTGCGAGTTGAGGAAACGGATGAGCTCCAGCCCGATTCCCCAGTCATCCTGCTGGTACGACGCCTGCAGGCCGTATGCGAAACCAGCGTCGGTATTCAGGGCAACGCCCGTTCGGCGGTCGGTGGTCGGGCCCGCTTGGGAGTCGACTTCGTGAATCGTCATGACGTGTTGGTCATGACCGTAGGCGTCCATCCACGCCGGCCGGACTTCGATGAGCCATTGTCCAGCGCTGGCGGGAGGTGCGAGTGGCGCAACGGCAGTCAGCCCTACCAACAGGCCGATTGCCGCCATGGGGAGCCAGCTTCTTTGAGGGCCGACAGGGGCGGAGGTGGTCAGCTCCGTCGCGCCCGAGAAAGTCGTGTGCATGGTTGCCTCCTGACTTGCGTCATCCTGGTTTTCGGCCGGTTCGAGACCCCGGCTTGTTCGGCAGGGCGGGGAGCGCGGGGAGGGACACAGCAGGCCGATTGCGGTCTCGGACGCTGATGAGTGCGGACCGACTCGAGGCGGACGTGGTGAGAGTGTATCTCACCCTCGATCTCGAGGAGGGCATCGCACCGAGCATATTCCGTTGCGTATCATGGTGCCGCGCCGCTGTCCAGCCCCGCGCCCCCGACAGCTCGCCGTGAGTGGAGTAAGGCCGCTGAGAGAAACGGGCACCGCGCGTCCTCAGCCGCGCGATGCCGCCGAACATCGCCTCGCATGACAGTCCAAACGCCTGAGATACCGTTTTTCCCTGCAGGGGGGCGCGGCTCCTCAGGGAGCCCTACGCGCGGCGCGGGGCGAGAGTGTCCACAGGTTGGCTCCTTCTTCATACCGAAGGCGGCTCCAGCTCCCGCGCGGCATGGGCTCGCGGTGAAACCGTCGCCAAACCAGGCACGCGGCGAGACCGGGGCCGGCCAATGCCGTCATGTGCCCGAAAGCCGGTGTCAGATAACCAGCTCCCAGCTCCCCGCGTTGGAAGAAATCGGGAAGGAGGCAGGCGTCCACGGAAAAAAAGATCGACCACGAGAGCAGAAAGGCAATAGGACTAATGCGCCGATGCCTCGCAGGTCTCGATCCTTGACGCCTTGATGAGCCCGTAGCCCCCCTCTAGGGGGCCATGGGCTGGAAGCTTCGTAGTCCATCGAAATAGTTGGACATCAGTAGATACGAGGTATCCGGTCTGCGGAACAGGGCCACGTCGCCAAGGTCGGCATACTTGAGAGGCGCGCCGTCCGGATCGACGAGCGTGAGAGCTACGGGAGAGTACCAGGTTGCTCCGTCATCGGTCGACCTGGAGAAGTAGAATGCGCTTTGAAGATAGGCGTAGACGACAGTGATCGAGTTATCGGATTCCTTCCATGCGGCAGGATCATGGCCATCTATGAACACATGGGGATCGATTACGTCAAAAGTATTATTTGGTCCTAAGAGAATGGTTCCGATGTCGCTAGGGCCGGAGTCATCACTAGTGTTGCCTGAATAGAGTCCGTGTATCAAGGAGTCCTTGCCAATCCATACACGGCCGTGACCTGCGAAGGACAGATCATTACCTCCGCCGAGAGAAAGTGGGAAACCACTTTCAGGCGTGAATGTCAAGCCATCCGTCGAAGCAAATGAGCGCCACCTTGGGGGTGTGTCTATCCCCGTCGTAGACTGACAATACAGGCGCCAGGTGTTGTCGGAAAGTCGTAGGACAGTGGGATGACCCAGATCGAAATCGTCTTGCCCCTCGATGCGTCGCGAGGTGACGCGCAGGCCGGGTTCCGGGGTCCACTCCATGCCGTCGCTGGAAGTGGCGCTGCCGATACCGGTGGCGGTCACGTTGTAGTACATGCGAAAGCGCCGATCCGGAAGGACGACGACATCAGGGGCCAGAGGATTGACGATCTGGCCGTTGATCTCGTTTGGGATGCGAACGTCTCGATCCATGCGCCAGACCAGCGGAAACGAGTCAGGGCTTGGGCTGGACGCGCCGCCGTCGCAACTGACCCACAGCGCGGCGGCGATGACTGCCCACATCGCCGCGGCGTCCCAGCGCGGGGCTTTGCGGTGGTTTCCCGCGCAGGATGTGGATGCCGGGCGCTCGAGCTGACGAAGGATTCGACACGGGAGCATTTTCGCCGCGGCTCCTGATGGCGTGGTGCCAGTCCCTACCCGCTTTCTCCGGCGGGTGCGTGATGCACACAGACGCACCCGCGCCTGTGTTTCGGCGCGATGAAACGCGCCGCTCATGCTTCGCCAAGAGTGTAGGCGCGCGATTTGGCACGCGCAAGTACCGGTATCACCGTCGAGTCTGGAGATCCTGTTGTCCATACGTCAGCCGGTCCGAAACCCCGCCCCAACACGTCGCCGGCCCATACCGCGAAGTGAGGAGTGGGGCGAGGACTGCGGCGACGGCGATCCCGGCGGGCGCAATCGAATTCTCCTGTTAAAATGGACATGTGGAGGCCTTGGGGACTGCGGAGGGAGCAACGTATCGGTCTCAATAGTAATGATGAGATGCGCTGCTGTCCGGCCCGCAATCTCGTCCAGAGAAGTCGCTCGGCGCCGGTCATCGTGCTTCTCAGTAGCCGGCACCACTGAACCGTTCCACAACACACGGAAAATGCGAAAGTTTACCACTGACTGCACCGTCGCAGCTTACGGACCCGGCATTACACCCATCGACGCTCTTCTGGACAACTTGGAGAAAGCCGCTGTTCGCCATTGGGGCCGGGACGGCGCCGGACCCGCGGAACGCTCTTGGTACCTGGAGAGGCTGGCCAGATGCACGGGAGCTAGCCGTGCGCTGGTCGCAAACAGAGGCACCACCCCCGTGGGCTTCGTGGTCTACCACTCAGACGGACCCGTGGACGTGCTGGACGCTCTCTACGTCCACGACGGGGAGGATCGGCAGGCCGTAGCGAAGATGTTGCTCGAGGAAGCGGTGCGCGCGCTCGCCGCAATGGCGCCGTGCCGCGAGATCGAGAACTGGTTCTACGTGTGGCCTGACGACTACATCAACGAGCCGCTCACTCACCTCGGGTTCCGGGTCGTGCAGCGACTGAACCTGTCCATGCCGCTTCGGGGCCGCACGTTCGCTACACTGCCGTGCCCCGATGGCACGTCGGCTCGCCCGTGGGCTCCAGACTTCGCCGAAGCACTCGAATCGTTGCTTCTCACGACATACGCCCGAGACGGAGGGCACCCCAATGCTGAGGACCGGCAGCCCGCCGGAAACGTCACACGACGGGCGCGGGAGCTGATCGAGGGACACGACGCGCGGTTCTCTCAGGTCCTCACCACCGAGAGCTTTCGCCTGGTTGCCGCCATCATGATCGAGACCTGGGAAGACGACTTCATCGTGCAGGAGCTATGCGTGGCCCCCACGCACCGTGCTCTCGGCTGCGGCCGCTTCCTCATGCACGGCGCGCTCCGCACCATTGCGGAGGCGGGCGGCGAATCCGTGCGTCTTACGGTGACCCGCACGAACGAAACCGCTCGGCAGTACTACGAGAGGCTCGGCTTCCAGTTGAAGGCGGTGGTGCCGTATGCCTCGTTGGCTTTGGGGCAATAGGCCTGCCGGCGCGTTCACCGTTCAGGGGACAAAGCCGATCTCCCCTTCAATCGCTCCCGCGCGCCGCACTGCCGCCGCGATGATTTCCGCGCAAAAGTCAGCACCGCCGAAGCGCTCGGCGTCCCGCAGCCCCCGCGTGCTGAAGGTGTTGACCGCGACGATCTTCTCGCCCACGAAGTCGATGCCCGCGAGGTAAGTCTCCCTCCTGCAACCTGGCCGCAGCCGCATCGCGTCGCTAGGCAATGGAGCCGTCCGAGCACGTAAGCGGCGGAGCTTCGTGCGCCTACGCCTTCGGCACCAGCTTCTCCCAGGGAATGGCGATGCCGAGCTGGAGGAGGGCGGTGAGGTAGGCGAGCTCGGACTGCCCCGAGGTCACTTTGGGGAGCTCCATGATCGCGAGCGCAAAACGCACGACGTTGCGCTCGAGGCGAACGTAGTCGGCGGTAACGTCGGCCTCGAGCATGCGCAGCATTTGCTCGCGGTTACTCGCGCCGATCAGGCGCGGCAGGCGTTCGTCCTCGAGGAGCTGTTTGATACGCCCTGCATCGTGGGCGAGCGCGCGAGCGACCGGGATGCCGGGACCGGCAAACACCTTGTTGATGGCGTTGATGACGCCTTCGGCAGCGTCCTTCAGGCTCGCCGTCTCCGGCGGCTGCAGCATGCCCGCGGGAAGTTGCCCGCCGCCGGCGAGTGCCGCGAGCGCCGCGACCATCATTCCCGGCCCGGAAGCACCTGCCGCCCAGCTCTTTTGCCACTCCACCAGGCGCACCTGAAACTGGTGCAAGACGCGCCACAGGTCGCGCTCGAGCCGGCCCAGGAGCTGGTTCATCCGCGCCACCGTGACAAACGTGCCTTCGAGGCCGAGCGCGCCGAGCACCTCGGCGTAAGACCTGCGCGCCACCAGGCGCTCGATCTCGTAGAACGACGGCGCGCACGGTTCGTCGTTGGCCAGCGCAAAGCTCTCCATCGCCGCTCGCAGCCGCTGTGGCAAGTCGTACAGGCCGACGCGGTTGGCCAGCGCCGCCTTCATTGCCGCGATGACCTCGGTCGTGCCGATCTTCAGCTCGCCGCCGACCTTGAGAGCGGCAAGGAAGCTCTCGTCGTCGGGAACCGAAGGCAAGACGTCGAGCGCTGGACCACTGCCCATGGCGGCCCCCCCCGCGGTCGCCGCCCGCGAGGACGGGCCGCGCAGAATCGGGACGTGCTTGCGGAAGATGGCGACGGGTATGCGGGGGCCGGCGTGAACCAGCGCCGCCACCAGGTCGTCGTCGGTGGCGAATCCCTCCGCGAGTGCGGACAGCGCCTCCGCACTCGGCGTCCCGACCACGCCCTCGAGCCCCGCGGTGATGTCAGCCGCGCCTCTGCCAACGGCGGCGGCGAACTCGGTAGTGCGGCGATCCCACTCTGCTCTCCACTCGATTTCGCTCATTTCACTGTCTCCTGATTATCCATGATCGCTGCTGGGCACCGGGTCCGGTCGCTACAAGTGCCACGGGTCGATTCAGCTCGCGCTCGATTCTGGCGATGTAGGCTGCCGGGTCGAGCGCGACCTCGTCGTAGATCGGCGTGCACGACCGCAGCAGGGCTGTCAGCCGCATCTGGCGCTCGCCGGCCGGTTGCGGCCGGGCGACGAGGCGGCTGATCCGTCCCGGTGTGGGACATTCGCACAGATCGCTTTCGGGAGCTCCACCGCACGCGTAGGCCGTGCAGATCTTCGCGGTGCGGAGCCCGGCGAGGCGATCGACGTTGGTAATGGCCAGGGCGCCGATCGGGCCGGCGATGTCCAGCGCATAGCGGGTCGCCACGAGGTCAAACCAGCCGACTCGAAACCTCCCCTGCCACTCATTGGCGCCGTTGTCGCACGCCGGCATGCGCGCCGCGAGCTCATCGTCCTCGGTGACGAACGGACCCGCTCCGTGTCGCGTCGCGTACGCCCTCAGGACGCCAAGCGCATGAATTTCGTGCGCCCCGCTGCCACCGGCGTCCCGCAGCAGCTCGAAGGCCGCGTCGAGCGTCGTCGAGGTTGCCGTGACGTGCGGCAGGAAGCCGTGATGGGCATCGAGAAGCGCCCCCTGCGCGCCCTCGAAAACGACGGTATGCCAGCGCGCCAGAGCCCCGGCGAACCACCGCCGATCGACGAGGTGGACGGGGCCGGCGGCGAAGCGCTCGTACGCGTCCGCAAGCGCCTCTACATAATCCGGGCGCTGCAGCCCCGCGAGGAGCTCGTCGAGACCGGCCGCGCCCGCATGCCGGGCAGCAAGCCGCGCCGCGTCTTCCAGCTTGGCGTGCCACAGAGCGCGCAGTTTGCGGCGCAGCGTCGCGCGATCGGAAAGATCGCCGGCCAGCAGCGCTGCCGCGGGCGCGTCGCCGGCATCGGCCAGCGCTTGCCCAACTCCCCGACCGCAGCTCCCGTGGCGTGCCTCCCCGCGCGATCTCTCCAGCATGCGGTTGAGGATCTTGTGGAAAGGGGTCACGATCAGACATTCGCGCTCGATCCACAACCGCGCCAGAGCGTCGCGCACGCCGCGCTCGGCTATCGCCGCGGCCTCGAGCTCCAACGCCAGCGGGTCCACGAGCATGAACCGGGAGAGCAGCGTTTCTGCCCCCGTCACGAACATTCCGGAACCGAGCTGCGAGAAGCAGTGGGTTGCTCCGTCAGGAGCGACGACGAAGTGGGCGGCTTGGGGACCGCCATTGTACCGGACGACAAGCGCCCCGCCATGTCGCCGCACCAGCCAGTCCACAGTGGCGCCCTTGCCTTCGTCTCCGAACCCGAGGCCGGCGACGACGAAGACGCGGCTCACGGCTGCAGCCCCCCCGGCACATCGTCGTCACTTCCCGCCAGGCTCGCCCAGGCGGCCATGGCGCGGTCGAAATGCCGCCAGCAGATGCCGTCGGAGAGCATGAAGCGGCGGAAGCCCACCTGGCGGTGAAGCTGAATATGCGAAAAATCCGCCAGTGTCGGCGCGACGCCATGCTCGAGGCTTTCGAACAGCCGCGAAGCCAGGATCGCGTTCGGGTCGTGGCGCGCAATCGCGGCAACGGCCCGCAGCAAGGGCGGCCCGGTGGAGCCGAGCTGAACCCCCAGGTCATCGCAAGCGGCCACCAGCGTCTCGGGTATCCGCCGTCTGCTCGGCGCCAACGCGGCAGCGCCCCCCTCCGCCCCTCCCCCCGCCAGCGGGGGGAGGTGAGGTGGCGGGGCTTCGTGATGCACTTCCTGCTCGAGCCAGCGCAACCCGGCACAGCTCTCGATCTTCAAGGCGAGCCGGGCATCCGCCCCGAGCACATCGCGCGCCGCCGCGATATCTTCGCTTCCTTCCACGAACGACAGCATGAAGGACCGCAGCCCGAGACGCCGGGCCGCTTCGGCATACTCGCAGTCCTTCTCGGTGAGGTAGCCGCGCACGCGCACCGCGGCTCCGACGATATTGACGGCCTGGCCTTCGCCCACGGCGTGGCGCGGCGGTGGATCGACGTAGAGCGTGTCGCCGCGCACCGCCCGCAGCTCGCTGTAGTCGTCGCCACGAAAATAGACGCGCGCCGGCAGCTCGACCTCGACCTCGTGATCGAGAACGATGCGACCGTAGCCAGGAGTGGCCCAGTGGTGGATGCGCAACTGCCTGCACTTGAGGTCGACCCACAGCTCTTTTCCGGATGCGGCGGCCGCCTCCGCCAGCAGCGCGAGCGTTTCTCCGGGAGAAAACGCCGAGCTGACACCGGTATTATAGCGGACGCCCGCAACCAGCGGATGCTCGAGGATGCGCGCGAGCAACTCCCGCTGGTGAACGGCCGGCAGCGTTGCGAGTAGCTCCACGGCCTACAGTCGTCGGGTCGAGCTCGACCGCGGTTTCTTGCCGCGCTTCGCCGGCGGCGCTGCCACCGCAACCGGTGCGGCGGTCGCCATCGTCGCCAGCGGCGACAACGTCCTGACCACCTGCCCCACCCGCTCCTCAGTCTGCCCGCGATCGACCATGTGGCGGGAATACGTGTCGAGATCGGCAGTGCCGCTGACTACGGCCAGCGTCCCGAGCAGCACATCCACAATCGCATTGGGGTCGTCGATTTCGAGGACGTGATCGGGAGCGAGAACGCTCGTCCATTGCCGCTTGATGGTCTCGTCGTCGTAGCCCTCATAGAGCTTCTTGTCGATCACACGCGCGCTCGGGTCGTAGTCGAGCTCGAAGGCGACGACCTCGCTCGCGCCACCCGTCTTGCCGGCGCCTGTTTCGCCCTCGAAGTGGCGAACGGCGCCGTTGACCTCCAGCTCGACGCGAAACGGGGTAGCGCCATGGTCCTTCTCGTGAAACCGGAAGTTCCGGACGAAGACCTGGTAGTGGCCGGGCTGAGCCGCGCCCGTCGGCCAACGAATGTTCTCCACCGGCTTGGTCGTGTTCCCCGACACGTTGCGATCGACGTCGAGCTCGCCGCCGCAGGGCGAGCTCTTGTCCCCGTAGTAGATGTGAAAACCGCTCGGCGTCATCACGTGCAGATCCAGGTCGTTGCGGTTATTCCACAATAGCGAGGCGCGGATGTCGACGTTGAGGAAGCGACCGCCTGCCTCCTTGAGCCGCGCGCGAATCTCGGCATCAATGTCGGCGACGCGCTCTTGCCAGCTCTTGCGCGGGTAGATCAAGAAAACGTGAAATTTGTCCGCGAGCGCGCTGAAGGCGTCGGCCGCGGGGAGGTCAGCAGCGATCTCGTCGCCGATCCACTCCTTGACCTGGGCCGCAGAAACGACCGGATAAAAAGACTCGTCGCCGAGAAAGAAGAAGAAGCCTTTCTTGCCGCGGTCGGTCGCGTCGAGCCGGGTGTGACGACCGTAGTAGTACGCGGTGAGCTCGTAGGACTCCTGGCCGGTGCCGCCGCCGCCCTCCTCGAGCCACAGACTGCTCAGCTCTTCGTCGAGACGATTGTCAGACTCGAATTGCCCGACCTGGATGGGCGCGCGGTCCGCGGTCGCGTCGCCGATCGCCGCGAAGCTGATCGTGGGATCGGGGACGTAGCCGCGCATGATGATCTGGCCGATGAGCATCGGGAGCTTGGCGAAGACGACCTTGGCATCGTCGCCGCGCGAACGGGTCACGTCCATGGCGACGACGATCGGGGTCGACGTCGGATGTTCCGGCGAATCTCTGCACTCGCGCAGCCGCGGTCCCTTGACATCGAGAAGGGGGTGCACGCGCCGGGTTGCCGATCCGGCCACGACCCCCGAGTATCCGAAATGCTCGGTTTCCACCGACCGCGCTCGCTCCGCCACGTCACCGTCGTAATGTCCGCCACCCATGAAACGTCTCCCTGTTCGAGGTCACACGTTGAGCTCGAGAAAACCAGTCTGTCCAAAAATCTCGCCGCGAAGCGATTTGAGCACGCTGTGCAGCTCCCAGGCGTCGCGCGGCCGCTGCCGGGAGCTTGCCAGCATCATTGCTTGAAGGAACCGCTGGAGACGCGCATCGACGTCGGCCGGCAGCGCTCCGGTCGCGACGTCGCCGCCGAGGATATACACCATGCACTTGCCGATCGAAAAGATATCGGCAGCGGGCGTGGGCGGCTCCGGGAGCCCCACCTCGGGGGCACTGTATTCGTCGTTGCGCACACGGAAGCGCTCGCCGGAACGGTCCGGTTCGATGGCCGCGTAGCTCCAGTCGATGAGAAATGCGTTGTGGTCGCGCGGGCGGACGAGAATGTGGGTGGGCTCGACGTTGCCGTGCACGACCCCCAGGCGGTGCGCAAACCCGATCGCGCTCAGCACGCGCGCACAGATCCAAATGGCGTGCATCGCGGGAACCCCGTCCGGAAATCGCTCGCGAAGCGTCACCAGATCGATGCCGTCGAGATACCGGAGGACCAGGCCGAGGCGGCCGTCCGCCGTCTTGAAGGTAGCGAGCAGCTCCGGCAGGTGTTTGGACTGACTGCCCGGATTGGCCTGAAAGCGGCGGAGCACGCGCGCTTCCTGCTGCATGAGGTCATGGTCCGCGGGGTCGTTGGCGATCTTGACCGCCACCGTCACGGGTTCGGGTCCGTCGCAGCGGCCACCGTAGACGGTCGCCAGATCCCCCGCGCCGATCGTCGACTCGAGCACGACCACGCGGTCGGGGAGCTCCACGCGCAGACCGGCGGCGGGATCGTCGCCGTCGCGACCGTACACCCCGAGCTCGATGCGGGTCCGGGCCTGCCGCCGGAGATCAGCCAGGCGGGTCGCAGCGGCCGTGGCGATCTCGCGCAGGTCGAGATCCCAGTCGAAGCGGCTCGGGTCAACGACTGCCGCAAGGCGCTCCGCGGCACCATCGAGCTGCTGGAGCCGCACTGCAGTCTCGCCGGCGGCCAGCCACCCGAACACGTCTTCGGGGCGCCGCGCCGCGCACAGGTCGCGATAGGCGAGCTCGAGCTCGTGCATGCAAGTTCCGTCCTGGCGCCCCTTGCCTGACCGGACACCTCGGCTCACCTCGGCCGGTGCCGCGTCGGGCGCGCCTCCCGAGGATACTCCCAAGAGGCTTCGAGAACAACGGCCAGCCCCCGTTGAATTGGTCGCGTGCTAGCTCTACATCCATAGCCTCACTCTTTCAGCACTCCTTCCCATGAGGTTCAGCCTCTCCATGCGCTACGTGATTGTCGACCCGGTCAGCGACTATGCCCAGCATATCATCGAATTCCTCTGCAGCCGCGGCTTGCAAGGCATCGCCGTGTTTTCGCAGGAGGCATACGTCTACACCTTCCACCACCTGTTCGTCGAGCACATCGGCCATTGCTTCGACGATGAGTATCTGGTTTCGGAGCACCCATCCGTGGAGGCACTTGCCGAATGCATTCGCCAGGAATGGCCCGAGCCGCCGCTTACGGGAATCATTCCCTGGGACGAGCTGACCATCAACCTGGGAGCGCATCTGGGCGAAGCGCTAGGGGTCGCGTGGAACTCGCGCGAGGTGATTCGGCGGTTTCGCAACAAGTGGGCGATGAAATCGTATTTGCGCGAACACTCGGAGGTGCGCGTGAATCGCTCGCGCGTCGTCGAAAGCGAGGAAGAGGCGCTGGCCTTCGTGCGCGAGCTTGGCCTGTGGCCGGTCGTCGCCAAGCCGGCCGAGGGCGCCGGCGCCAGATCGGTGTTTTTCGTGCGTAACGAAGAGGAGCTTGTCCAGCGGTGCTATCAGGTCTTCGACAGCGGCAACGGTCAGGTGCTGCTGGAAGAATTCGTGTTTGGCACCGAATACGTGGTAAACGGCATCGTCGACGCCGAACAGAACATGCTGGTGACCGACGTCTGGCGATACGAGAAGCACGCGAGCCACGGGTGTGAGAACCTGTACTATCAAACCATCAAGGTCGGCAGCTATGAGGAGCAGTTCTGGCCGCTGGCGGAATACGCTGCGGCCGTGGTGGAGGCGCTGGGAGTGCGGCGGGCGCCGATCCACATGGAGCTCAAGCTCGATGAGCATGGTCCCTGCCTGATCGAGGTGGGGGCGCGTTTTGCCGGGGGAAACCAACCGCTGCTGTCATCGGAGCTGCACGGGCGAAGCCTGTTCGAGCTGGCTGCGTGCCACTACCTGGCCGAGCTGCCGTTGCGGGCGGACGACATTTCGTATGAGCGCTACGATAGCCGGCACGCGCGTATCGTCAGCGGCATCCAGTCGACGGCGCTGGAACGGGTGACGGAAGTGCACGGTCTGGATGAAGTCGGGCAGTTGCCGTCATTCTACATGCTCGGCCGCTTCGTGCCTCCGGGGGCGCCGCTACCCATGACCGTGGATCTGGGGACGAAATCGTACGAGGTCTATTTGGTGCATGAGAGCTTGGAGCAAATCGAAGCGGACGCGGCGGAGGTCCGGCGATTGATCTGGTATCGCTGATCACGGCGCCAGCGACAGGAGCTTGCGCCCACAGCGAAAAAGGGCGGGGCGATCGCTTTCCGAGCGCGCCGCTTGCGGGCGCGGGCGCGACAAGTGCTTGCCCCTTGACGAGACCGCGCGCGCGACTAAGATGAGACGGAGTCATGTCGTGCTGCGTCATGACGATTGGAGGGCAGCGAACTCTCTTATCCAAGAGCTCCTGCAGATCGTCCGTGGGGGACCAGGACGCAACTTTGGATAAGGGATTTTTTCATCGGGGAGGTTTTCCCGCCCCACGCCGAACCGGCTGCCTGATGGAGGTCGTTCCGGCATTGGCGCGCGAGTAGCGGCGCGATTCATCGCGCCGCTAGTCTGCGGCGGACATCATTGCTCGCAGGAATCGTCTTCCGAGCTCTCGTATTCAGCGCCACTGCGCAGGTCGCGGCAGTACCAGGCGTCCTCGACACCGAAGATGACGGTGTCGTCGCCACTGAC
This sequence comes from Candidatus Schekmanbacteria bacterium, assembly GCA_016188575.1. Classification (GTDB taxonomy): domain Bacteria; phylum CSSED10-310; class JACPHN01; order JACPHN01; family JACPHN01; genus JACPHN01. The sequence continues at coordinate 3,781 of JACPHN010000236.1, read as the reverse complement.
GATATCCTCGGTGTGATGCACGGACGCGTAGCCGTCAACTGGGGTGTGCGCCGCGAAGAACGTTGCCTCCTGGTCCCGGTAAAGGGTAGCCTCTTTCCAGCTTGCCAGCGCCGCCAGTGTCAGATCGCCGGCATGAGGCAAATCATCGGCGTACCGCAGCGTGACCTTGTTCGCCTGCCCCGCGATCGAGAGTGCGGAGATGTCGACCGCGATGGGGCCCATGAAGCTGGTTTCCGTGTCGTCACCAGCGATGGAGAAGCCGTCGCCGGTGGTCACGGTGGCGGCATCGCTACTGAGCGTGGCGGCAAGAGTCCCTTCGTAGGTCCCATCGGCGCGTACCGTCACCGCAACCTGACCGAGGTCAGCAACGTATTTCGGCGATGCAGCGCCGAGCTCGGCCATGACCGCGAGCTCGTCCGGGGTGCCGCTGAGGGTCGCGCCCGTCAGCTCGACATCGAGGCCGATGCTGGTGTCCTCATAGTGACCTTCGGCGCGGCCGCTCACCGCGGCGCCGCCGAGGATGTCGAGCTGCAGGCCGAGGTCGAGGGACTTCGGTTCCGCGTTCCACACGGCGTGCAGGCCGCGGTCAGGAATCGAAACGTGAGCTTCGCGGGCCGGCACGCCGGCCACCGAAATGCTCAGGCTGTCAACCGTGAACGTAACCGTGCCCGTGTCACCGGACAGGTTGTCGGCTGTGGCAGCGAGCTCCGAGACGGTGACTTCGGGTCGGGGCTCGGCGCGGATGTCCGCCCAGTCCATGGCGACGGAGAAGCTCAGCGTGCCGCTACTGCCCGTGGCGTCAACGTCGAGCTCGAGGCTGGCGGCACCTGCACCGTAGCTCACCGCCCCTAGCGCATCGACAGTGACATCACCGACCTGACAGTCCTCGAGAGTGACGGTGTGCCCCGATCCCGGTGTGCGCGCGATGGTTACGCAGTCCGGGGTCTCGGTTGGCAGGGCAGGGGTCCCGAAGATCGCGGCGAGGTCGTTGAGGATCGCTTCCAAGGAGGTGAACCGGCTTTCCGCGACGGCAGTGGCGCGCACAGCTTCGACGCCGGCGCCAGCGGCGGCGAAGAGCTCCACGGTCGATGAGGCGGCTGCCGACAACGACAGGGCGTCGAGCGAGTCGGCGCGGCCCGGGGTCGCGCAGAGCGCGGCGATGGCGGCGGTAGCCGCGAGCGAAGCGGCGATGCGGTGGGTCATTCTTGGGGCTCCTTGAGGTCGGCACAGGCAGTTCAGGGTTCTTGCTCCGTCACCGATGCACTGCGTGTGCCAGCGCTGGCGCGCTGGTGTCGGGCCGCCCTGACCTGCTTGGCGGGGGCTTGCCGCGCCCAGAACGGTGCCGCGAGGTAGGAGGAGACAAAGAACTGCCAACGAACAGCCAAGAAATGACGCCGGCCTGGCAGGCGGCCCAGCTCCCTGGACCGGCCTGAAGCCACCGCCTGTGCGACCACAAGCTGCGCGGAAAGCGCATCACGAAGACCCTCCACCTCACCTCCCCTTGCAGGGGTAGGTATTTCGAGCGGCGGCTGGCTCACTAGACCCGCCAGGTGCAGAATCCCGGACGCTTTTGTGCTTTCTCCGAGCGCCATGGCTTGGAGGTGTGTGTCGTAGCCATGGGCGTGGCCGTGCCCGTTTGAGGGTGTAGAGCCAGATTTTCGTATTGGGATGCCGGTCTTCAGCAAGTCCTGGGCCAAGGCGCGAGTCTTGCGCCGCTCGCGGCCATGAGCTATCGTGGAAAGGAGGCGAGGCTCGTGACCAGGTAGGCGGCGATCCGTGCGAAATCACCGTGTGTTGACCTTGATCGTAGCTATCGGCTGGTGCGCGGTCGTGGCCGCCGACGCGCAGGCGACGCAATTCTGGGTGCGATTTCTGTCGGACGCGGTCGATGTCGTGCCTGGAGACGGTTACGGCATCGCCGCCGACATCGGCTGCACGCTGCGGGCTGCCGTGCAGGAGGCGAACGCGCTACCGGGGGCGGATACGATCAACGTGCTTCCTGGCACCTACCGGCTGCAGCTCCAGGGGACCGATGATACCGCGGCGGCTGGTGACCTCGACATCGCCGATCACGTGACCATTCGCTGCGACGGCGCGGAGCCGTGCATCCTGGAGGCGGGCGCGTCCGCGAGCACCGGCATCGACCGGGTGTTCGACATCGGCACGGGTTCCTCTCCGCCAAGCGTGCGCCTCGAAAACCTCACGGTGCGGCATGGAAAGGCCTCGGCGGGAGCCGGCATCACGGTGTACAACGCGCAGGTAACGCTGGCGGGCGTGCTGGTCACCGGCAACTGGGCGACGGGCACCAGCAACGTCGCTGGCGGCGGCATCTATTTTTCGGGGAGCTCCGGGTGGCTGCGGCTCACCGATTCGCAGGTGGTGGAGAACGATCTCGTCATCCGCGATGGCCAGGAGGGGCAGGGCGCCGGGATCCGGGTGTATGCCGGGAAACCGGTCGAGATCACCGGGTCGGTGATACGCGACAACGGGGTGGGCTGCTCGGGAAGACCCGAAGCGTCATGGGTGGAGGGATCTACGGGGTAATGACGGGCAGCATGACGGATTCGGTGGTCACCGGCAACCGCATCACCTGCAACGTCTCCTCGACCGGCGCCTGCAACACCCAGGGAGCCGGGCTGTGGATCAACGCGGGCTTCCGGTCTCCTTACACGTTCACGATCCGCTCGAGCGAGATCGAGGGCAACACCGCGGGGTGCCAGCGCACCTCGACGGCGACTTGCCAGGTGTCGGGCGGCGGGCTCTACGTGGCGGGCGGCACGATCGCAATTGCGGAGAGCGCGATCGCGGAAAACGAGGCGTCGTCGGCGCAGTCGCTCGAGTTCCGGGGCGGGGGAATCTACGTAGCAGCCGTCGGCACCGTGACCGTGGACAATTCGACGCTGAGCGGCAACATCGCCGCCGCGGAGGGGAATCGCGGGTACGGCGGCGCGATCTACGTGGAGGCCAGCAGCGGGGCGCTCGGTACCGCGGACCTCATCTACGCGACGATCGCGGACAACGCGGCGGACTTCGGCACGGCGTTTGCGCTGACAAACGTCGGCCCTTCCCTTGCGGTGATGCGATCAATCATTGCCTCTGCCGATGGCGCGATGAGCTGTTGGGGAATGTCGGAATCGAGTGGCTCCGGGGGCTTCAACGTCTTCACCGACACGAGCTGCGGGTCCCCAGCGGCCGGAGATCAACTTGGCGTCGACCCGGGGCTCGGCGACTTGGCGGACAACGGCGGCCCGACACGCACCCACGGGCTGCTGGCCGGCAGCCCGGCGATCGACGCTGCCGGAGAGGCCGCGTGCGCCGGCCACGAAAGCCTCGCCACCGACCAGCGCGGTTTCCCTCGTCCCGCCGACGGCGATGGGGACGGCACCGCGGTCTGCGACATCGGCGCGTACGAGGCCGCAGCGCCGCCGGCGCCGACCCCCACCGAAACCGCCAGTCCGACGCTCACGGCTACCCCGAGCCCAGCACGACCCCGAGCGCCACGGCGAACGCCACGCCGAGCTGGACCGCTACCCCGACGCGGACGGCTTCGCCAGTCCCGAGCGTCACTCCCAGCGCGACCCACACCCCTACCCGCACCCCGGCCGTGGTTTCGACCCCGACCGCCACCCCGTTTCCGGCCGTGGGGCTCGCGGGCAGTCGCGGCTCCTGGCAGCCGCTGCTGGCGCTTGCCGCCGCGCTCTCCTGGGCGCTGGCGGTGGCCGGCGGCGGCGTGACGAGAAAGGAGCCCCGCCGATGAAGTCGCTGCACGTTCGCCTGGTCG
>JACPHN010000232.1 GCA_016188575.1 Candidatus Schekmanbacteria bacterium | reverse complement strand
GGGCGTGATCGTCAAGCTCGCCGGCGGTGAGACCGAGCTGGCGGCGGCGCTGGAGGCGGGCCGAACGGCGGGCTTTCCAGCCGCCTGGCGTGCGGTGGGGGTGCGCCAGGGGCGGCGGATTTTCGCCAGCTCGCCACGCGGGGAGCTGGACCGCGTGTGGAAGCTCGACCTCGACCCGGGTGCGGATGCCGAGGCGGCGGCCCGCCGTCTGTCGGGAAGCGGGCTGGCCGAATGGGCGGAAGCGGATGGCTGGATGCGCATCGCAGATTCCAGTTCTGAGTTGCAAGTTTCGGGTTTCGAGTTGCGAGCTCCAAGTCAAGAGCTCTCCCAACCCGAAACTCGAAACCCGAAACTCGCAACTCGAAACTCCCCCAACGACCCGGACTACGGGACCCAGTGGGGCCTCGAAAAGATCGCATCGCCGGCGGCCTGGGATGCGGAAACCGGGGACTCGTCGGTGTGGATCGCGGTGGTGGACACCGGGGTGGATCTGGACCATCCGGATTTGGCGGACCAGATCGTGCAGGTGGCGAATGCGGATCTCGTCAACGGCGACAGCGATCCTTCCGACGACAACGGCCACGGCACGCACGTGGCGGGGATCGCGGCGGCGGCGGCGAACAACGTGGAAGGCGGCGCAGGCGTGTGCTGGGGCTGCCGGATCCTGCCGATCAAGGCGCTGGACAGCTCGGGGTACGGCAGTTTCTCGACGATCGCCACCGCGATCCAGCTCGCGGCGGACAGTGGAGCCAGGGTGATCAACCTGAGCCTGGGGAGCACGTCTTCGTCACAGGCGGTGGCCACCGCGGTGGGCTATGCGCGCGAGAGCGGAGCGGTGTTGATCGGAGCGGCGGGCAACAACGGCGCGACGACGACCTTCTATCCCGCGGGGTATGAGGGGGTATTGGCGGTGGCGGCGACCGACGAGGCGGACGCGCGGTGGACGTGGTCCAATTACGGCGATTGGGTGGACCTGGCAGCTCCCGGGAAGGCGATCTGGTCGACGCTCTTCGACAACACCTACGCGTCGTGGAACGGTACGAGCATGGCGGCGCCGTTTGTGAGCGGCGTGGCGGGGTTGCTGCTGTCGAGGAACCCGAGCTGGTCGGAGGGCCTGGTGCGAGAGCAGTTGCGGCGAACCACGGATGTCCTTGGTGACACGAGTCTGGGAACGGGGCGGCTGAACGCGGCGCGGACGTTGACGGTGACACCGGTGCCGGAGGTGAGCGTGGTGTCGGTGACGGTGGACGACTCGTCGGGGGGAGACGGGGATGGTGAAGCGGATCCCGGGGAGACCGTGACCCTCGAGGTGACGTTGCGGAACGGCTACGGCGACGTGTCCGCGGTGACGGGAACGCTTGCGGAATCGAGCGCGGACGTGACGGTGACGGACGGAGCGGGGAGCTTCGGCACGCTGGCGGCGACGGTGGAGATGACCAACGGCAGCGACCCCTTCGCGATCGCGGTGTCGGGGACGGGTGGGGTGACGGCGAGCTTCACCTTGGCGCTTTCTGGGGAAGGCAGTTGGAGCGACTCGCTGGGTTTCGACCTGGTGCTGGGAGGCGGAGAAGCGCTGCCGGCGGTGATCGCGACGGATCGGACGCTGCAGTCGGGCCGGACCTACGAGGTGGTGGGCAACACGCTGGTGATGTCGGGCGCGACGCTGACGATCGAGTCTGGGGTGACGCTGCGGTTCGAGCGGGATTCGACCGGGTTCCCCTGGTCACTGGAGGTGCAGGGCGGGCTCGTGGCGAACGGGACAGAGGAGGCGCCGATTGTGATCGAAGCGCCGGTGGGCACCTCGAACATGGTGCTGGTGCCCGCGGGGGAATTTGTCATGGGGTGCGAGGGGACGCAGGGGAGCTCTACCTGCGAGGGCGACGAGGCGCCGGTGCACGCGGTGTATCTCGATGCGTATTTCATCGACAAGTATGAGGTGACGGCGGCGCAGTACCAGTCGTGCGTGGACGCGGGGGCGTGTACGGCGACCGCATTGCATGAGTATCCGTGTACTTACGGTGACCCAGGCATGGAAGATCGTCCGATCAACTGCGTGGATTGGGACCAGGCGACGGCTTTCTGTGCCACAATCCTGAAACGTCTACCCACGGAGGCGGAGTGGGAGAAAGCGGCGCGCGGAACGGACCAGAGGATCTTCCCGTGGGGGAATCCGGACCCGGACTGCACGCGTGTTAGCTATTTCTACTGCACCGCCGGGCTGATGCCGGTCGGAAGCTATCCGACAGGGGTGTCGCCGTATGGAGCGTACGACATGGCGGGGAATGTGTTGGAGTGGGTGAGTGACTGGTATGGCGATGACTACTACGCGCAAAGCTCATACCAAGACCCGGCTGGCCCGGCGTCCGGGTCCCAGCGCGTCATTCGGGGCGGGTCTTGGGGCAGTACCGCCGCGTACATTCGCGCTGCCGACCGCGGCGCTTACTACCCGACGAACTGGACCAACCCCAGCCTCGGGTTCCGCTGCGCCTGGTCTCCCTAATTCTTCAAATTCTCACCCCCGAGTCTTTTGTCCTTGCCTTTTTCTGATCCGGGGCTCGCCGCCGCGTGCGGTGGCGAGCCGAAATTTCTCCCCCCAACCGCGAGCGCGAGGCACTACGTCGTGATGGCGCATCGCATCAACGGCCGTCGAGTCGCATCCTCAACAACCAGTCGCTCCGTTGGGGGCCTGCCTTCCCGAGCGGCTGCCGGCTCCAAACCGTAGGAGCTCGGGGACCGGCGGGGTTGGCGGCGCCGGCTGGAGCTCTCGGAAACAGCCGTGAGTGGACAGACGGCTGGCCGGGCCGGGTTGCGCGCTGATCGCACCGGCTGCGTGCCATTCTCCAATCGCTCCAACCGACCGCGGCTACGCTGCTGGACCCACCCGCGCCCGTGACACCGATGGAGAAGTGTCCGCGTCCCGTGTTCCCCGCACCCTTGAGCTCCCGCGTCCGCTGGCTGCGAAGCGATGGAGAAATCCGCCCCCCAGGCGCGCCGACGCGCGGACCGCGATGGTTGAAAACCCATGACGGTCGAGATAGGCTACGGAGGCGTAGCCACAGAGGCGACTCGGAGGGGATGGGTAGATGCTCACCAAGCAAGCTGCGCCGGTGGCGTCACCGGCTCGAAGTCAAATCGTTTATCCCGAATCAGATGGAAAGCCCTTG
>JACPHN010000235.1 GCA_016188575.1 Candidatus Schekmanbacteria bacterium | reverse complement strand
TCGTAGCGCTCGGCGTCGTGCCCCGCCGCGTCCCAGGCAAACGTGACCGTGCCGCCCGCGGGCCGGCTCGCCCCATCCGCGGGCTCGATGAGCCGCGCCTCGGGCGGAGTCGTGTCGACCAAAAACCGCCACGCCGCGCTCCACTCGCTCCACGGACCGGCGTCGCTTTCCGCGGCCACCCGCCAGTACCACGTGCCGTCACTCAGCGGCTCGGCCGGGACAAAGCTCGCGGCCGAGGTGTAGAAATCCACCGGAACCGCAAACGCGGCGTCGCTCGCGAGCTGCACCCGATAGAGCCGATTTCCCGTTTCGCTGACTCCCTCCGCTCGCGGAGTCAGCGTCACTGGCGCGCGGACCTCCCCCCTCCCCCAGCTTGCGGGGGGCGGGTTGAGGTGGCGGGAGGAGCTGGATTTCGCACTTTCGGCGCTCCACTCGAGCGCGGGCGCCGGGTCATTCGTCACGGCGCCGTCCGCCGGGGCCAGCAGGCTCACCGCCGCCGGCACCGACGTGTCCACGCTGACGGTCCAGGCCGCACTCCAGTCCCCGGCATTCCCGGCGGTGTCGACCGCGCGCGCCCGCCACCGGTACGCCCCATCGGGGAGCGCGCTCGGCGGCACAAAGGTCGCCGACGTGGACCACGCGTCCAGAAGCGGCGACGCGAAGCCCGAGTCCGCCGCCACGGCGAGCTGAAATCCATAGAGTAGCACGCCGTTCACATCCGTGGCCGCCTCGCAGCGCAGCCCCGGAGTCGCGTCGCGCGTTGCGGTGCCGTCCGCGGGCGCCGCCAACACGACACCCGGCGGCGCGGTCACGTCCACTACGAAGTGCGCTTCCTCGCTGCCACTCCCGGCATCCGTTCCGAACGTCGTCCAGGCGCTGCTCGACCCGAGCGCGTCCACGGCGCGGGCCTGCCACCGATAGCCGCCCTCGCCGAGCCCCGACACCGCCGCGGCGACGGGCACGCCCTCGCTACCTGCCGGTGACGCGGCCGACGCCGCTCCGAGGAAAGCCCCGTCCACCGTGGCTACCTCGACCTCCATGCGCACACCATCGTCGCCGCCCGAGGACACCGCCTCGTAAGCGCCTTTGAAGACGATGCTCGGGCTCCGCGTCGCGCCGCCGGCGGGGATGACGGTCACGCCGTCCGCCTCGAGCTGCGCGAGCGCGCGGTGCGCGTCAGGCGGGTTGTGGTGGGCGCGGAAGTAGACCGCTGCTCCCGACGACATCGACATCTCGTCCATCCACGCCACCGCGGGGCTGCCGTCGGCGAGCAGCGCCACGGTCGAACCGTACGATTGACCATCGCCGACGCTCGGGTCGCGCGAATAGGTCGCGCTCACCCCGCCTCCCGTCGCCGAGCCGTCGAGCTCGACCCAGGTCGCGCCGTTCCAGCGCCGCAAGTAGATGTCGAGCTCGGCCGCGCCATCGTTCAGCCACGACTGCGACCACGAAACTACGGGGCGGCCCTCGCCATCGAGCGCCAGCGACGCCTCGCCCGACCATCCCGCCGCCGCGCTGATCCCTCCCGCGCTCGCGGAACCGCCGAGCTCCGCCCACGACGCCCCGTTCCAGGAGCGCAGGTAGATCTCCTCGTCGCCGCCCACAGTCTCCGTCCACGCGACGAAGACCTGCCCTGCCGCGTCGACCGCCACCGCGGGCGCCGCCGACTCCGCCGCCGTCGCGCTGATCCCGCCGCCGCTCGCCGAGCCCGCGAGCTCCTCCCAGCTCGTCCCGTTCCAGCGGCGCACGTGGATCTCGCCGGCACCGGAGACAGTTTCCTGCCAGGCCACGACCGCCTGGCCGCTCGCGTCGACCGCCACTGCGGGCGCCGTCGAGCTGTCCGCGGTGTCGCTCACGCCGCCGCCCGTGGCCGAGCCGCCGACCTCCGCCCACGCCGCGCCCGTCCACATCTTGAGGTAGATTTCAGCGTTTCCGGAGCTCAGGTCTTCCCAGGCGACCCATGGCCGGTCGCTGCCGTCCAGCGCCAGCGCGGCCGCGTAACTTTCACCCGCCGTGGCGCTGACCCCGCCGCCGCTCGCGGAGCCCCCGAGCTCCGCCCACGCGCCGCCGATGAACGCCTTCAGGTAGATTTGCCCGACGCCTCCAGGCGTGTCCTGCCAGGCGACCACCGGGTCTCCGGCGCGCGTCGCGGCCACCGCGGGCGCGTACGCGGCGCTCGCGCCGCCGCTGATCCCACCGCCGCTCGCCGAACCCGCGACCTCCGCCCACTCGACCCCGTCCCATTGCCGCAGGTAGACGCTGAAGAAGCCGCCTGCCTCCGTGCGCCAGGCCACGAACGGCCTGTCGCCCGCGGCCACCGCCATCGCGCCCTCGCGAGACCCGAGCCCGGCCGAAATCCCCTGCCCCGGCTGCGACGAGCCCAGCGCCTGCCACGCCGCCCCGTTCCACCGCGCCAGAAACGTGCGCGTGTAGCGTCCCCACTGCGTCGTCCACGCCACCACGGGGCGACCCGCGCGATCGTGAGCCACCGCCGGCGCGTAGGAACCTTCGGTCGTGTCGCTGATGCCGCCGCCTGTGGCCGAGCCGCCGAGCTCCTGCCAGGTCGTCCCGTCCCATTGCCGCGCGTGAATCTGCTCCGTGCCGTCCACGTCCTCGCTCCACGCCACCGTCGGCCCGCCCGCCCCGCTGCCCGCGGTCATCGCCATGTCGTCGACTCCCCACGGCGCCCCTGAGACTCCACCGCCGCTCGCCGAGCCCGCGAGCTCCTCCCAGCTCGCGCCGTTGTAGCGCAACAGGTACGCCTGCCCCGCACCCGCGCCATAGTCGACCCACGCGACCACCGGAGCTCCCGAAGCGTCGCGGGAGGTCGTCGACTGGTACGCCGCGGCGGAGCCGAGCCCAACCCCGGCGCCGGACGCCGACCCCGCGAGCTCCTCCCAGCTCTCGCCGTTCCACCTTTTCAGGTAGACGTGACCGCCGCCGTCGTCGCTCTCGTCCCAGCTCACGGAGATCGCGCCATCGGCGTCGACCGCGATCGCCGGCGCCGTGGAGCTGCCGGCGGTATTGCTGATGCCGCCGCTTGTCGCGGAGCCGCCGAGCTCTTCCCAGGCAGCGCCGTTCCAGCGGCGCACGTAAATCTCCCTGTTGCCGCCGGCGTCCTCGGACCAGGCGACGAGCGGCCGATCCTCGCCATCGACGGCCACAGCCGGGGTCAGCGACATCGCGATGATCGCCCGCGCGCCCCACGAGGGCGAGCTGCCGAGATCCTCCCAGGCGGCGCCATCCCAGCGGCGCACCTGAATCCGCCCCGCGCCGAGGTCGGTCTCCGACCAGGCGACGACGGGGTATCCGCGGCTGTCGACCGCGATCGCCGGATCCTCCGCCTGGTCGGCCTCGCCGCCGGCGAGACCGCCGGTCGCCGACCCGCCGAGCTCGCTCCAGTCCTCACCGCTCCACGCTTTCAGGAAAATCTGGTCCGCGCCGCTCGTGTACTGCCTCCAGGCGACGAGCGGCCGGTCGCTCGCGTCCAGCGCGACCACCGGCTGATCCGTCGCCCCGGACCCGTGGCTAACGCCGGCCTCGCGCGGCGCCGATCCGGCGAGCTCGATCCACGGATCGATCACCAGCGGAAATCGCGCGGTCGCCATGAAGGCCGCGGAAACCCGCAGGACGATGGTCCCGGCGTGCCACTCGGGTGCGATCTCCTCGACGCGCCCCGCGGCGTCTACCGCGCGCGCTCCGTAATAGGCGATCGTGCCGCGCCCACCGCGATCCGCGAACAGCAGCGCATCCGAGTGCCCGCGCATCTCGTGCCACCCGCCCCGCCCGCGCTGGCGCCGGACCACCGGCCCTGCCATGCTGGTCTCGGTGTCCAGCGCGAGCGACAGCTCGCCGTCGCCGGCCACAGCCGGCAGCTCGGCCAGCGCGAAGACCTGCTCGACGCGACCGCCGTCCACCACGTAGCGCTCGCTCACGCCGCGCCCATGCTCGGCCGCGAGCCCGCCCGCGACCGGCCGCCACGTCAACGCGCCGCGCCGGGCTCCCAGCATCACCTCGCCGCCAATCGACAGCCGCGTCACCCGACTGGAAAACCGCACCGGCGCCCTCTCCGCCTCTCCTGCGTCCGCTCCCGCCAGCGCGATCGCCATGCCGGATGCTTCGGGTAGCAGTGCCACGCGCGGCGCTTCGTCACCGCGCGGTGCGGCTGCCGGCGCCACCGCCGCCGGGAGCTCGTCCGCCGGCGCGCCCTGGGGCGCGCCGGCCACGGCAGCGTCCGGGCTCACCGAATAGACCCGCGGCCACCATCGCTCCCACGGCCATCGCCGTGCCGGTCATTCGCCTTGCCATGTCTCGGACCTCCCGCGCGTCAGGGTCAGTCGCCTGTCGCTCGCCCCGTATAGCCATACAAGTCGCGCCTGTCAAGCCCGAACGGCACCCTGAATCCAGCCCATGTCCGACTGCGAGCTGACTGAAAAGCGCATCAAGAAGACCCCCCACCTCGCCTCCCCCTGCTTGCCGGAGGAGGGACGGAGGCGAACACGTGGTGGCCTCACGGCCGGCGTGCGAGACGCTGGCACCATATCCGCCCGCAAACGCGTGGCTGCGAGGTTTTCGCAGAGATTCGAACGGGCTCTCGATGGCAGCAACCGACGTTGGCACTGCGCAACTTCAGTTGGCGCCACGAGGTCGGGCGACACCCGTTTTTTCGTGCCGCGTGGCGCTACCATGCGGAAGTCGTTCAGACTCGCGCCTGCTCTAATCATGGTCCGGACTTTGCAACTAGAGGAGCGTGAAACAGCGACAACCCAGAGGTCAGCATGAAACCAACGACGAAAGCCTCACCCCGTCTCCGCGTCGATGACACCCCATGCCCCGCCGCGGCGCGCACCCTTCTCGATGTCACGACTCCGGCACCGCGCCTCAGGAACCGCGAGCGCACGCCGGGTCATGCGCCCCGACTGCGGCTCGCCACGGCCGTGGTCACCGCGATCACGCTCGCCGCTGCCGTCTCGGCGCGCGCCGACGAGGTCATCACCTGTGATGCTCACGCGTACTATTACGTGCTCGACGCCGCCGTGGACTCGGTGCCGCTGGTCGTCTACGCGGCAGACGAGGCTCCACTGGAAGAGCTCGTCCGCGGCTACCGCTCGGCCGAAGAGCATCGTGCGCAGTACGTCGTGGGAATTTGCCCCGACACCGCGGAAGCATTTGAGAAAGCAAGCGGAGTCGAGGACAGCGAGCCGCTCGATGGCGAGCTCTGGACGCTGATCGATGCGCGAGGAGCGCGCCTCGGGACAGTGTGGAAAGATACCGAGCCGCCCTATGCGCTCAGCGACAGCATCAGTCTGCAGCTCTACTTCACATGCCCTGCGGACCCCGCCGGGGTGCTCGCCAATGTCGGTGCCTGGCATAGCGGACTCGACCGCCGAGCCATCAATGCCAGCGAAACCGCGGTCGCAACCTACCTGTCGCGCGTCAAGGAGCGGCTGGCGGCAATCACGACCGGTCGCATGCTCGACCACGGGTGCATCCAGCTCGACGGCGAGACCTTCGTTGCCAAACACGGCGACGATTTCCGCATCCACTACGACCTGTTCGACCCCTTCTACGGGGTTGCCATCAAGAGCCGCTAAGCAGTCCGAGGGCGCGCTGGATCAGCGGGCTCGCCTGGAGCCGCTGTTCCTCGTCCCCCGCGAGCCGCTGGCGCCACCCACTCAGCGCGCCGGCGAGCGCACGATGGGCGCCGGACGCACTGCCTTGTTCCGCGGTTTCGAGCCGGCAGCAGAGGCAGCAGGCCCAGAGCTCATGGGCAAGGTGATGCTCGCTGGCAATGCGGCGGTAGGCGGACAACAACATTCCCAGGTCGGCTGCACGCGCCGCGTCTTGGGGCTTCTCGGAAACGAGTGCCGCTTCCACCTCGGCGAGAGCGGTCCACTGAAGCAGCTCGCGGACCGCGAGGGATGAGCTGGCATGGACCTCCCAGGAGGGGCTCGCCGCAAGCTCGGCGAAGCGATTTGCTGAACCCACCGCCGGTTCGACGTCGACGGGACAGCACCCCTCTCCGTCCCTCCCCACGCTTGCGGGGGGAGGTGAGGAGGGGGTTCTTCGTGATGCGTTTTCCGCCCAGGTTGCAGCCGCAAAGCCCCTGGCCGCCACGAGACAATGAACCGCAAAGGCGTATTCCGGGCCGTCCATGCTCGTCGCCGCCGACGACAGCGCCGCGATAAGCGGATCCCACAGCCGATCGGCCATTCTCAGACCCAGCGGTCCGCCAAGCGCCATGAGCTCGGAAGCAGCGGCGGCGAATCGGTCGAAAGGCACCTCCGATGCGAGCGCGATCACGCGCGCTTGCGCGAAACAACGCGTAGCCGCGTCGTGGTCGCCCAGCGCCGCCTCCGCTGTCCCGCGGAACCGGAGCGCCTCGAGCAGCCAGCGATGGTCATGCAAGCTCCGAAACTGCTCCTCCGCCATCGCCGCGAGCCGGCGCCCCTCGCTGAAGCGCGCCTGGCGAAGGAGACACGAAGCGAGCTGCACCGTCCCCAATGCGGATAATTGCTCGTCGCCGATCCGGCCGGCGTGCCGTTGGACGGCTGCGAAGGTTGCCGCCGCCTCCGCAAATTCGCCGTCTTCCATCAGAATCACCGCCTGATTGTTTTCGGCGAGCAAGGCGTCCTGGGCGAGGCGATAATGGCGAAACGTGGCGAGCGCTCGACCATAGAGAACGAGCGCCTGGCGCCGATCGGCCAGGCTGTGATGGACTGCCGCGAGCGCCGCCTGCACGCGGGCCATGAAAATGGGATCAGCTTCAAGCGCCGGCGCCTCCGCGAGGTGATGCAGCACCGCGAGCGCGTCCGCGAGCTTGCCCTGCAAGAAAAAGGTTTCGCCGAGATGCAGCTCCGCACCCCACCGCGCGCACCCGTCCGGCAGACCGGGGATTCCCAGAGCGCTCTGGAAGTGCCGGTGGGCTTCTTCATACTTGCCCTGGCAGGCCAGGATCCAGCCGAGCTTGTGGCCGATCTCGCAGACATGCTCGGGAGCCGACAGGGATTGTCCAAGGTGCAGCGCCGCAGCAAACAGGCGCGAAGCGTCGTCCAGGTTTCCGCCATGGAATTGGCATTCACCGAGGTAGCGCAGCGCCCGCACGTGGGCTTCCCGATCGCCGATCTCGCTGGCCAACGCCATGAGCCGGCTCGCGTCCGCTTCCGCTTCGCGCAGGTCGCCGAGCTGGCTGAGGGCCTGGTACCGCAGGTCCAGCGCCTGCGCGTGGAGCTCGGCAAGCCAGGCGTCGGGTCGATCCGCGGCATCGAGGAACGAAATCGCCTGATCCAGAGCCGCACGCGCGTCTCGCGCCGCATATACGGCCAACGCCTGGCGCGCGGCGAGGAGCGCCTGAGGCGCGGCCCTGTCGGCGCGGCCGGCACCGCGCCAGTGGCGCGCGATGTCCGCCGCGTGCCGCGCGGGCGTCGGCTGCGACTCCAGTAACCGTGCCCACCGCTCGTGGAGAGCCACGCGCGACGCGGCGTCCAGGCCGGCGACGACCGCTCCGCCGAGCTTTTCGTGAACGAGGCACAGGCCGCTTTCGCCGAGGTCGACCAGAACCTCGCGCCTCAGGAGCTCATCGATTCCCTCGTGCAGCGCCGCGCCATCGAGCCCGGTGGCGGCCGAGAGCAGCGAGGAGGCCACTGCCCTGACGTGGACAGCGGCGGCTTCGGCGAGCGCCCTGGCGGGCACCGAGAGCCCGGCCAGCCGGCGAGCCAGCAAGGCTTGCAAGGAGCTCGGTAGCGGCACGGATGCAAACAGCTCCGCCGGTTGTGCCTCGAGCTCGAGCCAATCCAGCGGCCTGGCCTCACGCTCCGCCAGGTGCGGCAAGAGCAGCCACCTCCCGTGCCCATCACGCTGGAGGATGCCCTCCGCGACGGCGCCCCGAAGGTATTCCGCGACGAAAAACGGGTTGCCTGCAGAGTAGCGGGCCAGAAAGCCGACAAAGGTCTGCGGAAGCTGCGTCACCGAGAGCATGTGGGCGGTGATCTCGGACACTTCCGCGCGCGTGAGGGGGTGAAGCTCCGCGAGCGTCGCCGACGGGTGAGACCACAGGCGGCGGTGCTCGTAACCGGCCTCCTCCGAGCGAACCGCAGCGATCAGGAGGATCCCGGAGCAATCAAGCCGCGTAACGTCCAGCAAGAAATCGACGAATGCGAGCGTCAGGTCGTCGGCCCATTGCAGGTCATCGATCATCACGACCAGACGGGAGCGGGCCGCGCAACCCGCGAGCGTGCGCACCAGAGCGACCAACAAACGGGCCCGGCCATCTGGCGCCGCGCGGGCCGGCGCGGTGGTGCCCTCAGCGGCTCCCGCGAATGCCGCGAAGCGCGAGTCGATCGTCGCCAGGACACCGGCCCTGTCACCGAGCAGACTGCCACGCTGCGTCGTGCTCGCCGCGCGGCACAGATCGACGACGCGCGTGAGAAACGGTCGCAAGGGCGCCAGAGGCACGGCGGGCAATGGGGTGGTCTCTGCAGCGAAGACGTCCGTGGGGCCGCACTCGCCGGCTGTCCAGGGGATGCCCCGCGCGGAAAGCCGGCGCTGCAGCTCGAGGAGAAGACGTGTCTTTCCGCTTCCACTCGGCCCGCGAACAAACACGATCCCGCCCCCGCCCGCGGTGAGCCGGCGCACCCGGCCGGTGAGCTCGTCGAGGAGCTCGTCGCGCCCGCAGTAAGGAGACCGATACACATAGCTCCGCGGCGCCGCGCTCCCGGGCCAGGGAGCGGCGTCCACACCGAGACCTCGCAAGACGGCAGCAGCGCAGCCCGCATGTCCGAGGCGGTCGCGCGGGTCCTTGGCCATCAGGCACTGGATGAGCTCGTCAAGCTCGCTCGGCAACGACGGGGCAAGCAGCGACAGGCGTGGCACCGGAGCGCGCAGGTGGGCCGCCATGACGTCCGCGCTGGTTCCCGCGTACGGCGGGAGGCCTGTCAGCAGCTCAAAAAGGAGGCCGCCGAGCGCGTACAAGTCGACGCGTGCGTCGATCGCTTCGTTCAGAATCTGCTCCGGCGCCATGTACAGGACCGTGCCCCCGACCGCATTGCCTTGCTCGACGGTTTCCCTGCTCCATCCGCTCGTGCGATCGGAATCCCCGCCAACCTTGGCCTGCAGCCCGAAGTCGACGAGGATGGGGTCTCCGTCACTGACGATCACGTTGAGCGGTTTCAGGTCACAGTGCACGAACCCCTCACCGTGCAGGTATGCCAGCGTGTCACAGAGGCGGAGCACGTGGCGCAGTGCCGGCAAGGCCGCGGCCAAGCTTGGCTGCGGTTGAGCCCAGTGAGACAGCGCGGGACCGCGCAGGAGGGTCATGGCGTACCACGGGGGGGAGTGCTCGAGGTCGTGATCAACGAGGGAAACGATCCCCGGGTGCCGAAGGCGGAAAAGCGCGCGGATCTCCCGGCGCAGACAGTCGGTCGCGACGATCGTCGCCGGGGCGTTGACGATTTTCAGCGCGACCTGGGCGCCGGACGTGCGATGGGTTGCGAGCTGGACAGTGCCGAGGCCACCTCGGCCAAGCGCCCTCTCGACCCGGTACGGGCCGAAGTCGCGGCAAGGGCCTTCGGAGTCCGCAGCCTGCGCCCGCAAATCACTCCTCCTGCCGTAGCACACCGGCGATCGTCAGTTGCGATTTGCGCAGTTGCCAGATCAGGCAATCCCGTGAAATGCCCAGTTTTTGCGCCGCATCCGTTCCCGACCCGCACGCGCGGATGGCCGCGACAATCGCTTGGAGGTCGGGTAGGGTTCTTCGCGGGCGCCGGCCCTGCACCCTGGGTCGTTGCGGCTCGACGACAAGCGACGGTGCCGCAGGGGGTTCGGGCCGCGGAATCACCTCCTCGAAGTGAAGATCCTCTGCCGAGAGCGCAGAGGACTCGGGAGGGGCGAGCAGAACCGAGCGATTGATCGTGTGCATGAGCCCGCGGAGGTTGCCCGCGACGGACCAGTTCACGAGCGTCAAGCGGCGAATCGCCGAGGCGTCCAGCCGCACGGCCGGCCGGCGATTGAAGCGCGCACAGGCGGCGGCAGCGAAGCCGGTCGCCAGGGGCTCGATGTCCGCCGGGCGGCTGCTGAGCGATGGCATCCTCACCACGATTTCGCTCAGGCGCCAGTACAGATCCTCGCGGAAGGTGCCGGCGGCGATCCTCGCCGGGAGGTCCTCGTTGGTCGCCGCGAGTATCTGCATGTCCACCTCGATGGGCGTGCTATCGCCGAGCGCGCAGAAACAACCTGTCTGAATGAGCTGAAGGAGGCGCTGCTGCAGCGGCGCGGGCAGGGCACCGACCTCGTCGATAAAGAGCGTGCCACCGTGGGCACACCGCGCGGCCCCGGCGCGACCTCTCGCAGGGGCGTTCGCAAATCCCGAGTGGGGCGCATAGCCGAACAGCTCGGCGGCAAGTGTCTCGCTGGAGGTAACCTGAGCGCAGTCGAGCACCACGAATGGCCCTTCGCGGCGCGGGCAGGCGTAGTGGTACGCCCGCGCCAGATGTGTCTTTCCTGCGCCCGTGGGACCGGTGATGAGCACGTTGACCCGATCGGCACGCGCGGCGCGGCGCAGCGGCGCAAGCACGGCATCGTCAAACCAGCGGTCGCGGCTCGTCAGGTTCCCAAGCGAGTATTCGCCGGCGGTGACGCGGCGCAGCTCCGCGACCTCCTGCCGAACCTCCGCGAGATCCTGCTCTGTCTGTTCGAGCGCGCGGAGGGCATTCAGCGTTCGCTGGGCGATTTCTGTGATGTCCAGAACCAGCGCCACGTCGGCGTCGGTAAAGGGAGCATCGTCCCCGTCACGGTGGGCGTATAGACAGCCCGCAAACGGGCGTTCCTCGCCGGGACGGGGAGTGCTCCTGAGCCCGTAGAAGGGCACCGCGAGGATGCTGCGCACGCGATGTCTGACGATACTGTCAGACGATATCTCGAGGGGCATCTCGGCGGTGTTGAGCAGCGGTTCGCGGCGGCAGCGGACGAGCTCGAGCGCGGAGCGGGAGGCGTGGGCGCTGATCTCATCGTCCGCGAGCCAGATGCCGGAGCTCAGGCACGCCGTCCAGGAGTTGGCGGGTTGCCGGTAGAGAGCGAGGAGAGCGAGCGGCGCGTTGAGGGCGTCGGCAACCATGGCAGCGACGTCGCGGGCGGCGCTGGCCCACTCGGCGTGGTTGAGGTAGTCGCAGCGGAGCAAGCGCTGGATGGCGCGCAGGTGCCGTTCGGAGGTCTCCAGTCGCTGCAGGTCTTGCAGATCGTTCCAGCTCAGGCTCATGCGTTGCACCTCGCGGGGAGGGGCGGCCGGTTCGTGCGCATGCGTGCGCACACGAGCGCATGCGGCCAGCCGGCCTCGACTCCCCCCCTCCACCGCGCTTCCCCGCCCGCAAACCGCTGCACCCTGCGATCAACTACGCACTCCGACCGTTGGCACATACCCTGCACCTCAGTCTGTCGAAGCAAGATCACCCCCTCACTCCATAAGGAGACCCCCATGACATCGCTCGCATCAAGACCCTGTTTCCAGGCCATTATCCCCGCCACCCTCGCGCTACTGCTCGCTTTTTCCGCCACGGACTTTTGCGCCGCCGCTTCCTCTACCTTCTACGGCGATCTCGGATACGATGGCAAGGTCAACGTCGTTGATGTGCAGTGCCTCAACCTGGTCGTCCTCTGGCACGCGAGTCTCGCCGACGTTCCTCCGCCAACGTGCCTGGCCGGGCCGCGAGCAGACGCCGATCTGAACTGCGACAACGAGCTAAGCTTCATCGACATGATCATCGAGTACCGCCTGGCGCTGGAAGGCAAACTGCCCGCGGAAATCGATGCCGACCAGGACGGCGTGCACGACGCCTGCAACGCGGTCTTCGAGTCTTAGACGAATGCCTTCGCCCGCCCCCCGCGCGCGGGGGGCGGCAGCGGACGTTGAGAAACCTGGGGGCGACGACTATGATGGCGCTGTCACCTGACGGCGGCGCCACCGCTATCACAACCTTCCGGGATTCCCGCCATGACGTTTCTGCGTTCCCAATCAGCCGGCGCGAGCTCCCTGGTGGTGCGCCGCCGCGGCGCATCCGCCGGTCTTGTTCTGGCCATGGCCCTGGTGCTCGTGACGCCGGAAGTCGGCCATGCCGCGCGGGCGATGCGAGCGCTGAATGCGCAGCGACCGACTCAGGATTGCCCTACTTGCCGCCCGACACAACCCGGTGAGACCAGCCCCGGGCATTCCTATGACGCCGGCGCGCAGGTATTCAGTTTCGCCTCGACGCGGTTTCGCGTTTTCTACGTCACGTCGACGACCGACACTGTCCCGGCCACCGACACGAACGAAAACAGCGTGCCGGACTACGTCGAAATGGTCGCAAGCCAGGCCGAGGCGACATACGACGGGATCATCACGGATCTCGGCTATCCAGCGCCGCTCTCCGATACGCCGTGCGCTGACCTTTCTCCGGAGGAGGCCGAGCCCAAGATAGACATCTACCTCTTGCACGTTGAAGCAAGTGTCTCCGGCTACGCCGGAGTCGAGTGCATTCCGGACCCAGAGTACCCGCAACGAGCTGCCGGCTACATCGGCCTGGACAACGACTACCAGTTCAGCGTCCCCTCCACGTATCCCGACGCTTCCTACCCCGTGCGCGCCGCGCTCGGGATGACGATCTTCTTTCTCGTCCAGGCGGCCTACGACTATCTCGAAGATCCCTGGTGGATATACAGCTCCGCGACCTGGATGTCCGACAATGTCGCGGACGATGTCAACGCCTACTTTGGAGACCTCGATACCTTCTTTCAGAGACCTCATTACCCGCTCGGATATGTCGGTTCCAATGCGCCCGACATCGAATACGGTCACGTCACCTTTCCCATGTTTCTCGTCGAAGGGCACACGGGGCAGGTCAACGTCCTCAAGAAGATCTGGGAGAAGTGCGGCGACGTGGCCGGCGGAAACTCCTTCAGCGCCATCGATGCGGTCCTCCAGCAGGAGCTGGCGACCACGCTCGACAAGGAGCTGCCCGTCTGGGCGGCCTGGAATCTCATCGCCGGAGAGTACGACGACGGCGCCCACTACTCGGACGGCGCCGCGTGGAGCCAGGTGGTAACGGGCAGCCACATCAAGCTCGAGCAAATCCTGGGCGACGATCCGGATGAAGTCTACCCGCTGGGCGGAGAGTCGAGCTCGGGCAGCCACCCGCTGACGCGCGCTGGCGGGACCACCTATATCGTCTTCGTCTCCGACCAGGGATGGGATTCGCTCACGCTGACCTTCGATGGCTACGAGCGAGACACGACGACGAGCGCCAGGCTCGTGCGGTGGGGCGCCACGGCGATTCTGGACTTTGGCGAAAACCGCTATGAGGCACGCGCGGTGCCGCTCGACGCGGCGTGGTATGGGACCCTGGAGATTCCCGAGTGGGAGCAGGTGAAACGGGTGATTCTCGCGGGGACCAACCTGTACACGGGCACGTCGTACGATGCCGGGCGCTCCTGGTTTTCCTTCAATGCGCTGCAAACCGTGAGGCTCGCCACGCCGACGCCCACGGAGACTCCCCCGCCGACGGCAACAATGACGCCGCTGGGTCCGGTGCCGCTACTGGGCGGCGGCGGGGCGCTGGCCCCCTTGGCCATCCTGCTTGGCGCCGTTATCCTGGTTCGGCTCAGTCGGGTAGCGACTGGACGGGCTATTGGGCATCTACGGTCTGCGGGAGGTCGAGAGCGCTCGTGAGGTCGGCCGTCGCCGCGACGACGCCGTCGGGCGCGCCGGGTGAAGGTGAGCCACCCGCCATCCGAAAGGCCTCTGCAAAGAGCTCGCGTTGCGCGATTCCGCTTCTCGAGAGGCGCTGGGCGCCGACGCCGAGCAGACGCACAGGACGTGCCCCTGCTTCGGTCCCGCGCAGGAGGTCCGCCGTCGCCCAGATCAGCCGCGCGGGTAACCGGGTGGGCGAAGCGAACGTGCAGGACCGCGTGATCGTTTCGAAATCACCGTAGCGAATTTTCACGGTTACCCCGCAAGCCCGGACGCGGTTCGCCGTCAACCGCCGGCACACCTCGTGGCAAAGCTCGGCGAGCTCCGCGCGGAGGCGGCGGGGGTCGCGAAGGTCGCGGTCGAACGTCGTTTCGGCGCTGAGACTCTTCACCTCCCAATGCGTCGTCAGCGCGCGGTCGTCGACGCCGGCGGCGAGCTCCTTCAAGACCAGGCCGTAGCGGCCCAGGCGTGCGAACAAGAGCTCCGGCGCGGCCGCCGCCAGCTCGCCTATGCGGTCGAGGCCGAGGTCCCGCAGCCGGCGCTCCGTGGCCGGGCCAATGCCAGGGAGGCGGCGCACCGGCAGCGGTGACAGGAATGAGGCGACCCGCGCCGGGGGGACAATGGTGAGCCCGTCCGGCTTGCCGTAGTCCGAAGCGATCTTGGCGACGAGCGGACTGGGTCCCACGCCGACGCTGACGGTGAGGCCGCGCTCGCTCTTCACCCGCTGCTTGATGGCGGCGGCTACCGCGCTGGCGCTGCCGTGCGCGGCGAGGTGGTTGGTCACGTCAAGGTAGGCCTCGTCCAGCGAGACCGTTTCGACGATCGGGGTAAACGTCCGATAGATCGCGAAGATGAGAGCGGATTCCTGCTTGTAGCGCGGGAAATCGGGAGCCAGGAAAACGGCCTGCGGACAGCGACGGAGTGCCTGGGCGCACGGCATGGCCGAGCGCACGCCGTGCGCTCGCGCTTCGTAGCTGGCGGAGCAGACCACGGCGCGACTGGCAGGGCTGCCACCGACGACCACCGGCCGGCCCCGCAGATCGGGCCGGTCCCGCATGTGCACAGCCGCGTAGTAGCAGTCCATGTCACAGTGCAAGATGCGGCGCTGCGGAACGTCGCTATGCGCTTCCGGCTGGGCGGTCCACATAGGCGTCGCCTTCCAGCTCCCCGACATCCTCATACATCGGCAAGCCGCCCTCGCCATCCAACGCCCGCGGCAGCACGACCGCATCCGCCTGGCTCGCGACCTGCTCGACGAGCGCGCGGAATGCCTGCAAGGGCGTCAAATCGAGCCGGTCGAGCAACGCCCGCGCGTTGATGCGACAGCCATCGAGGCGCACGATGCGCAGCGCTCTTCCGATGTGCCGCTCCCTCCAGTTCAGCACGAGGTCGACGACCACTCTGGGTGGCGCGGCATCGGTCACGATGCCGCCAGCAACGGCCTCGACGCGAGCGTACCGCAGCAAGCCCGAAGCCCCGGACTCGTCGAGAATGACAAGGCCGTCGGGCCTGACAGCCGACACCGTGAGCTCCTTGATCTCACGTGGGAACGGCGGCGGGCCGCTCACCGCTTCAGACGGCGGCAGGGCGGCGATCACCGGATCGCCGCGCGCGTCCTCGGCGACTCGGGACCAGTGCGCGCGCTCGCCCTCGTCGGCGGCGAGAGCAGCGAGCTTGCCCGCGGCCTTCGCGGCGAGCGGGCCGGCCTCGGAATCGGCGGCGAGGCGGCGGAGCAAGTCCCGGGAAAAGGTCGGTGCCGACTCGAGCAGCGCGGAGGCCAGGCGCCACCGCAGTACGGGCGGGCCGTCGTTTCCCGTCGCCGCGGACAGCTCGCGCCACAGCTCGACCGCGACATCGATCGATCCGCTGGAAAGCTCATGTTCGATGACTTTTTGTAGATGCTTGGCGCCGTCATTCGCCTCGCCGAGTCGCACGTACGCATCCCACAGGGCGTGATGTACGTCAAGGTCGGCGGGCGTTACGGCGAGCGCGGCGTTCAAGATCTGACGCGCGCGATCGGGCCGGCCGCTTTCAAGCAAGAAGCGGGCCTCGGTCACCACAGGATTGACCTGCCAGTCCGCGGCCGCGATGGCGACCGGCGCCACATACTTCTCCTCGAACTTCGTCGCCTGCAATGCATACGCGCCGCCAAGGCCGACGGCGAAACCGCCGACGTGCACCAGGTGGCCGACGCCGCTCTGCGTCCCGATCAGCAGCGCGCTCAACAGCTCCAACACCCCCCAGACCGGGAAGACGATCCACGCGGGCGCAAAAAATGTGCCGCGAAAGAACAAGAAGATCCAGTACAGCATCTTGAGGCGACGCCGGGCGAAGCGCACCGCAAATGCCCCCATGAGACCCGCGATGGCGCCCGAAGCGCCCACCAGAGGAATCTCCGAGTCAGCGTACGCGAGCCAGTGCAGCAGCAGGCCGCCGATGCCGGCCGTGCCATACAGCACCGCAAACGCGGCGCGCCCGTACGCGTCCTCGAGGAAGGGCGCGGTGATGTAGAAAAACAGCAGATTCCCGAGCAGATGCAACAGGCCTCCGTGCACAAACATGGAGGTAATGATCGCCATCGGTGACGGGCGCGCGGGCACGAATCCGAGGTGCTGAAAAGGATGGCGGCTCAGCTTGTCCCTGTAGTTTCGGATCATTTCCGCCAGCACGCGCTCGTCGCCGGCGGTACCCTGTGCCGAGCCCGCGGACGGCGCGGCGGCGCTCCGGGATGGGGCGTTGGCGAATGCGCCGCGCGGCAGGTAGCGAGCGACGTCGTCCGGGAGCTCGACCTCGGGATGACGCTGCCAGTAGGCCACGATTTCCCGTTGCTGGCTCAGCAAACCTCGCTCGACGCCGCTGCGCATCGCCGCCAGCACGACGAATGCGAGGACGTTGAGCGACATCAGCGCGATCGTCACCCACGGCATGCGTCGCACCGACGCGTTGTCCAGACCGATTGGGATCAGAATCATCCGGCTCTCGGCAGGGAAACCTCGTCCTTTAGGACGGGGAGGAAGTGCCTCTTTCTTTGGTTGTAGGTGTAACCATCCACCCGCTGAAGCAGACGGCAGTATTTGTACGAAATGCCTTCGACGGTGCCAGCCGCCGTCTGGATGTTGAAGCTGCCCGTAACACGTATCGCAACGCGCCCTGTGTACGTGCCGATCTTCTTGCCTTGCGTTACTACGGCTTGCACCAGGTCGCCGGTTGCAAAGCCGTGTACACGCTTCTGCCGCATCAAATAGCCGCGCGCGAAGCCGAACTTGTCGACCCGCGTCCGTTGGTAGCTGCCACGGCCACAGGCTTTGATGGCAAGCACGGGCTTCTGCCAGCCTGACACGTGTTCGACCGCCCCTACGCAGACGGCATCGAGGGCATGGGCCTTCGGAATGCCGAACCGCGAGCGGTTCCACTTGGTTCGACCGCCGCTACTGACTTCGAGGTCCAGACCCGTGTTTTCGAGCGCTTGCCAGAGGACTCGGCGGGTGACGTTGACTGCGGCCGTGGCCGCCAGCGGCGCTGTCGCGGCCGCCAGAACATGAGCCAGTCGCTTGCTGTCGCGCCCAAGAAACTCCCGTACCTCGCGACTGCCTTTGCGTTCGTTACACGACCGGCAGGCAAGCGTGAGGTTGCTCGCCCGATCGCTGCCCCCGCGCGCCTTGGGCACGATGTGCTCGATTTTTAGCGGCACATTCTCGGCGTCGCAGTAGGCACAACGTCGGCCCCACTTCTCAAGCAGGTACTCACGCAGCTCGTAGCCCGCGAGCGCGCCCTGCTGGTACTCGATACCAGCGATCTCGGGGTTCTGCATCGCCTGGGTATCGAACCGCACGGTCTCGACGGACACGGCGCCGATCGGGCAGAGTTTTCGATAGCGGCCAACCCAAGCGAGCACGTTGTCGAGCCGGCAACGAAGACTTGGCGGCAACCATCCCTCGCGCCGTCGCCGATTGGCGAACCGGGGTGCTCGGTAGCGAAGGTTGGTCGATCGACGACGTCGACGGTAGTTCCTCCGCTGCTCGAGGTGCTTGCGCACGGTCTCGCCCCGATGTTCAATCTCGGCCAGGTGCAGAACATGTTGCGCCGGACCATCCTCGCGGACGATCGCGACACCCGTCGTCCTGGACCCCGGATCCAGCTTCAGGCGCAGCGGTGCGACCACGCGGTGCTCGAGGACACGATCGACCAAGCGGATCGTGAACGGGTACAGGCGATGCACCCTTGCCCGGCCCGCCGCGAGCAGCTTGCGCGCTCGCTTCTCCGTGCACGGCATCAGCGGCCGTTTACGCTTGTCTAAGACGAAAACCATGGCTTACCTCCAATGCCTCCGAAGAGGTCCCAGTAAAGGGCTTGTGACGCCGCCAAGCTGGCTTGCTCGGCGGTCTCCCCTCGACCATGTTGAACAGCAGCCCTCTGTGCACACCGTTTCGTGCCGACCCTACGGCTTGTCTGCAACGCGCACTTACAGAGTCCGAGGCTGAGGAAGTACCTCGGAGTGTTACTTTTGCTTTCTGTCCAACGCATCTGTTTCAACGATTGCCAATCTCAACAACTTGGTCTGGCCAACATGCAAGCCTTGCGACTTGCGACCTTCCTCCGGAGCAAGCTCCGGCCTTCAGGCCGGGGTAGTTGACCGTACGCTCCCACAGGCCGCCTCGGCAACGAGGAGCACGCGGGACAACCTGAGCTCCTGTCTAGCGACTCCCCGACCCCGCCGAGACAACTCGATTTCGACCTTCTTTCTTCGCCTTATACAACGCCTTGTCGGCCGCTTCCATCACCTGCGCCGCGCGCCGCCGCTCGGGTCGTCGATCGGCGACGCCGATCGAAATCGTGACCGCCACCTGACGGTCTCCGCCCCCACGCCGCGGCGCGCTGCCTCCGGGCCGGTGCCGCGGGCGAGAGGCTGACCGCACCGTCATGCGCGAGCTCTCGACGTGCTGCCGTAGAGACTCCAGCGGCGCTCGCGCCTCATCGGCGGTCTTTCCGAAAAACAGGACCGTGAACTCTTCCCCACCGTAGCGAAACGCCCGGCCACCACCGCCAACGGTGCGGAGCCGCACGGCCAGGAACCGTAGGAGCTGATCGCCGACATCGTGCCCGTAGGTGTCGTTGAACTTCTTGAAATGGTCGACGTCGAGCATCGCGATCGCGTAGCGGCGCCCGAGGCGGGCAATCGTCTCGTTCAAGGCGCGGCGACCGGGCAGGCGCGTCAGCTCGTCGAGATAGGCCATGCCGTACGACTCTTGAAGCACCGACACGCCCAGAGAAAGTACCGCCGCCGCGAACCATGCGGCAGCCGCGGCGCGATTTCCGGGGAGCTCGGCCAGGGCGGCCAGCACCGCGATCAACGCGCCAGAGAACCCGCCGGCGACCGCGGATCGGCGGCGCACCGCCACGATGAGCGCGGCGGCGATCGCCGCGGCGAAGGCGATCAGCGCCGCGGGCGTCAGCGTGCCGAACGGCAGGACGGCCGCACTGTCGCCGAGCAGCCCGGCGGCGTTACCGAAGTCCCAGACGAGGTAGCGCTCGCGCTGCGCCCAGGCCACCCCCGGAAACAGGGCGACCGCGGCCAGGCGGAGCATCCCCGAGGCGCTCCGGGCGCTGCGCTCGCCGACGACCGCCAGCACCGCCAGCGACAGCGGTAGCAGCAGCGAAGCCCCGAGAAGCACCGTGTAGGCGTCGGTGGAGGCCCCGATCTCCAGAATGTCGCGCACGAAAATCGCGTCGGCGAGAGCGACCAGCGCGGCCGCGAGGGCGACGCGAAAGCGGCCGAACGCGGTTCCGAGCGCCGCCGCAGCCGTCATCGCCACGATCTGGGCAGCGTACCCCGCCGCTGACCAGTGCGCGGCGCCACGCAGGTAGCTCAGGCTCGTCCACGCGGCCAACAACACCGCCGCCGCGCACCCAAACGTCTGGACGAACGCGCGCAGCGAGCTCTTGATCACGGCGCTCTTGCGATCTCAGTAGCGACGGCAGTGGTCTCCATGCCCCGGGCTTATGCCCCCGATTCCCGTGGGCGTTGCTCCCAGGCCCCCAGCGCCTGCAGCTCCCGCCCGAGCTCCGCCATCCTCAAAGCAAACCGCCGATACTCCGAGCGCGCCACCAAGCGATATTCCGCCGGCAACAACCTGATCCGGCGCCGCGCCTCCCGCAACGACGCCCGGCGCGCGCGCAGCAGCAGCCGGACCGTGGAATCGAGGTCGCTGAAGCCCCGCTGCACCGCGTCCCTGAGCTCGTCGACGTGCTGCAGGAACGTGTCAGCCTCGGCGGTCAGATACGTCCGCAGGAACTGCAGGCGTCGGGCCGCCCATTCCAGATCCGGAAACGGCGCCTCGTGTCGGCCGATCACAAGCGCGTCCGCGGCAACGAGAAACGCCTCGAACGAGCTCGCCGCCAGCGGCCGGTAGTCTCTCGGCAGGCTCCGCAAACGCCGCCGAACCTCGCGCGAGATATGACTTCGCGTCAGCGCCAGGGTTTTTCTGACCACGAGGTGGGCGAGCCGATTCGACGCTCCGCTACCCTGTCCCGCTCGCGCCAGCAGCGCGCGCATGGCATCCAGCTTCTCGCGTAAGAAACCGTCAAGGGCCCGCAACCCGACCGCGCCGCGCGTGATCTCGCGAAAGTGAAACCCGACGATGCCGAGGCGGGCCGCCTCCGGGAATCCGCGGCGGTTCACCAGGAGACTCCACGCCAGGAAGCGCAAGAACGCCCGCCCGTGCCGGGTCCATGGCGCGCGTACCAAGGCCAGCCCCAGAGCCCTCACGTCCTTGCGATCGGTCCGCCGGCCAAAATGAGGATTGGGCCCGAGACCCGACAGGAACGCGCGGCATCTCCGGAAGTAGTTGCGCAACGGTAGGTCGTAGAGCGTCGCGATGATCCGTTCATAGCCGTCGGCCAGCACCTGCTGCTCCAGCCGCGTCTTGAAGTTCGTCACCATCGTGTGGGTATTGTTGCCTTCGCTTTCCCCCGTGAGCCGGCCCTCCGCGGCCAGGCGCGCATACAGCTCGGTGCCTGGCAACGCCGTCAGCACGCCGACCATTGCCATGGGAATCCTGGCCTTCTCGATAAAGGCGATCTGCCGATCGAAGATATCTTCTTCGTCGCTGTCGAACCCGACGATGAAGCCCGCCGACACCTCCATGCCCGCTGCCTGGATCGCGTGCACGCTCGCGAGCAAGTCCATGCGCATATTCTGCATCTTCTTGGTTTCGGAGAGCGCTGCGGAAGACGGGGTCTCGATCCCCAGGAAGACCATGCTGAAGCCGGCGTCGCGCATCGCGATAAGCAGCTCCTCATCCCCCGCCAGGTTGACCGAAGCCTCGGTGAACAAGGAGAATGGATAGCCCTTCGCGGCCTGCCACGATCCAATGTGAGGAAGCAGTTGTTTGACGAGCTTCTTGTTGCCGATGAAGTTGTCGTCGACGAAGAACACGGCACCGCGCCACCCGAGCTCGTAGAGCGCGTCGAGCTCGGCGACGACCTGCTCCGGCTGCTTCACGCGTGGCCGATTGCCGTAGAGCTTCCAGATGTCGCAGAACTCGCAGTGATACGGGCAGCCCCGGGAATACTGAACTGCCATTGAGGCGTATGCGTCGCGCCGCAGCAGATCGAACCGCGGCTGCGGCGTGCGCGTTACGTCCGGCATGCCCTGCGCCCGGTACACGGGCGCGGCGCAGCCGTGCTCAAAATCCTCGAGAAAGCGCTCCATGACGTCCTCGGCCTCGCCGAGAACCAGGTGCGAGACCCCATCGATGCGATCATGGCACGCCGTGGGGTGTGGTCCCCCCGCGACTACGGGAACCCTGAGCCGATGCGCGCGCGCGATTACCTCGTCGAGCGATTTCTCCTGAACGATCATCGTCGACGTGAAAACGGCGTCCGCCCACAGTATATCTTCGTCCGTCAACGGCTCGACGTTCATGTCGACGAGCCGAAGCTCGTACTTCTCCGGTAGCAGCGCCGCTACCGTCACCAATCCGAGAGGCGGCATCGCCGAGCGCTTTCCGGTCAGCGAAAGCACCTGGCTGAAGCTCCAGTACGTCGTGCGCGGATGCTCGGGGTACACGAGCAATATCCTGAGGTTCTTATTCGACACGATCATGAGTGAAGACTCCTGTCGCAAAGAGCGGAAGGCTACGCCGCGTCGCCGCAGTCCGCTCAATATCGTACCCCGAGCGACGCAAAATAGCTCCTGCCGTTCTGCGCATACAGCACTTCCTGACCCGCGTCGTACCATTCCTCGTCGAGGATGTTCGCCACCTTGAAGGTCAGGGAGAGATGATCGGCCAACAGCCGCGGCACGTGTACGGATAGATCGTGCACGAAGCTCGCATCTGCTTGCAGGGTCGCATCGGACCCGCTCGGCGGGTTGTCAGGATTCCCGGGCTCCGAAAACGCCCGGAATGGCACCGGGCGATCACCCACGTACCGCCCCCACAGCTCGATGTTCACGAAATCGGCCGCGAAGTACGACACGGAATAGTGAAAGCTCTTGTCATAGGTAAAATCGAGGCGCTTTCCCGTGTCCTTGTTCTCCGCGGAACGCGCCGTCCCCCCCAGCGTGATGGAGAGGTTGTCGACCAGGTAAATCGCCGCCTCGAGCTCCGTGCCGCTCAGGCGGTAGTCGCCGATGTTCTCCTGCTGGTTATAGGTGCGGTTGGGATCGGGGAGCTGCGACTCCGGGAAGGAATCCGCGCCGTCGAGAGGAGTGCCTGCCGGCTTGGCCTGATACCCGATGACACCATTGACCACGCTGTAGAAGTAGTTGGCGGAAAGGGAGAATTTCTTTTCGCGCTGGTAGCCCACGAGAACCTCGCCGGTCGTCGATTTTTCCGGTTCGAGGTCCGGGTTTCCGTAGAAGGCGTTCTTGCGATAGTAGAACAGCTCGTGGAGCGAGGGAGCCTTGTAGCCCTGGCCGACGAGAAGCTTAAAATAGAGCCCCATGGGCAAGCCATACGTGGTACCCAGGCGGCCGTTTGCGACTCCGCCGAACTCGGAGTTGTAGTCGTAGCGGAGACCGGCGTTCAGCGTGAGCTGGTCCTTGAGGGCGTAATCGGCCATGAAGTACCCGGCGGTGTTCTTGACGTCGAACTCGGGGACGGGGAGGTTGTCGGAGGCCAGCACGTCGGGGAAATTCCACCGTTCGGAGCTCTGGTTCATGTGCTCCACGCCGAGGGAGGCGACGACGGGACCAACGGGCGCGGTGAGATGCGCGTTGAGGCTCCAGACCTTGTCGGCAGCGGCCATGGGGCGGATGAAGTGGTCGGTGGAGGATGTCGGCGGCAGCGTCACCGGGGTGCCGTTATACGGGTTGTCTTCGTATTGGGCGGAGTCGGCGTAGGCGTAGTCGTCGTAGCTGGCTTCCGCGCGCAGCGTGGCGTCTCCGAAGCTCGGGTTCCAGGCGAGCTGCAGGATTTTCCGTTCGGTATCGAACCGTGTCTGCGTGCCGCCGACCGAGAAGGTCGAGATCGGCGCATATCGATTCGCCTCGGAGACGTGTCCGAGCACCTCGAAGTCCTTGAATCCGGCCTTGAGGCGGACGTTCCAGTCCGACTCCTTGTCGTTGTCGACGAAAATTTCCTTGCCGGAGGTATCGGACCATTCCTTGATCTTGCGAAAGTCCGACGTGTCATCGGTGTAGTAGGACGAGGACGCGAGAACGTAGCCGCCGTCCCACGAGTGGCCGCCCCGTAACCCGAGCACGCCGGTCTGGTAGCTGCCGCCGGTCCCGGCGAGCTCCGCGTGCTCCTTTCCGCCCGGCTTGGTCGTGATGATATTGACGACGCCGAGCATCGCGTTGGCTCCCCAGACGGCCGAGCCAGGGCCGCGAATGATCTCGATGCGGTCAATATCGTCAATCGCAACCCAATCGGGTGCGATCAGGTTTCGGTAGAACTGCTTCATGCTCATATCGTGACCGTCGACGAGAAACTGAATGTGCTTTCCGTAGGTCACACCTTCGTTCAGCCCGCGAAATCCCATGTCGGCCCAGTTTCCGGAATCGTTGATGTCAAATCCGACGACGTCGCGCAGCGCTTCGAGGACGGTGCGATAACCGCGGCGCTCGATCCGCTCGCGGGTAATCACGAAGATGACGGCGGGAGCCTGGCGGGACTTCTGCTCGCGCTTGCTCGCTGTAGTGACGACAAGATCCTCGAGGATCTCGCGGCCGGTAAAGTCGATGAGCTCTTCCGCCGCGACCGCAGCGTCGCTATCGGCGGCAGACGCGCGCGGCGTCGCGGCGCCTGCGCCGAGAAAGGCCAGCGCGGCGACCGCGCAGCATGCGAAGCTCAGGTCAGCGAACGCGAAGTCGGGCGGTGAAAAACGCCGCCTCGTGCACCCGTTGTCCAACATCGGCCTACCTCCAGAGAGCGATCACGCGGAATCGGTACACCGGGAATCGAGCATTCCGGCAGCGCATGTCGTACCGCAAAAGAGCGGGTCGTGCAAGGGACGGTCGCGGGCACCCGGATCACCCGTCCGATCGAGGCGCGGCCGGTATCGCCGGCGCCGGATCACCGGTCTCCGCGCTGACTTCCCGTAAGCGCCACGGCCATCTTGGTACACGGCATCCAAAACCGGCGTTACCCCAGCGAGCCGGGCTTTCCCGGTCGCGTCCAGGCGCCGCCAGCGTGCCAGATGATCGTTCCCCGCGCGGAAGCCCCGCGAACCGCGCAGCCGGCGCTGCGCCCCGCGCTGTCACGCGGTGATCGTGCAGTCGACACAACGGCGCGCACGGGTCGTGTCGCTGGCACGCGGCAACCGCACCACGGTGTCGCCAAGTCACAGGCCGGTGGGCCTCTCGACCGGGCTTCACCTGCCGCTCCACCGCTGCCCTTCGCATCGCTTGCGACTCCGGCCGGCCCGCCGTACAACCCGTTCCACCGCGGCACGTCAGTTGCAGCTCCCCCGGGCAAAACGATTTCGCCGAGTCCGGCGACAACCACCTCCAGTCAGGGGACAACCATGCAAGTCAAGGCGATTCTCGACAACCTGGCTTCCTTCCACGGCCGCCCGCCCTGCAAAGCCGAGATGCGCACTGGCCGCACCCGGCGCCGCCCGATAACAACCGCCGCCCGCACCCCCCCGGCGCGGCCGGTCCGCGGCGCGCTGGCGCTGGCGAGCGCGATGCTGCTCCTCCTGAGCGGCGCGGTGGCCGCCCACGCAGCACCCACCGCCACCGGTAGGGACAGCGTCTCCGCCGCGCTCGCGCGGTTTCTTGCCGAGCGCCACATCGGCAGCTTCCGTGGCTTCGAGAACCGCCGCATCAGCCACCTCACGCCTCTCGTGCATCCGCGTACTCGGCAGGTGATGTATTTCGAGGCCGATCTCGCGACCGACGATGCGGAAGCCGCCGGGTCCATCGTTCTGAGCGCGACACGACGTGATGCGCCGATCGTCGAGTTTGCACCGCGCGGCAAGAGCAGGCGCGAGCAGCTTCAGGAGCGGCTCGGAAGGCCTGACCTCTACCTCGTGTACTTCTCTCCCGGCTACTCGGCGGCAATCGACGCCGCCGGCAATCTCCGCGGCGAGCTCGGACAGCGACCTCAGGTGCTTCCCGGGGAGCTGCGGGTTCATTCCCGCTCGGAGGGCCGAGTCGGTGAGGGACGGGATGTCCACAGCCAATCGGGGGGCTCATCATCTGTTGGCCGAACGCGCCCCGCCGCCTCCGATGATTCTTCGTTCGCAGCGCTGGCCGACGCATATGACGAGCGCTACCGCCGCGGAGGGCAGCATCGAGAGCGCCGGCTCGCCGCGCGCTGGCAGCTCGCCGAGCAAGCCTTTGCACGCGCCGCAGCAACGACTCCCACCAGCCGACTCAGAAACGCGGCAACCGTCGCAGCCACCGCCTCGACGCCAGCCGCGAGCTTTGATTATTACTTTGCCCAGGACTACGACTACGACAAGGCAATCAGCGAGGAAACACAAAAGCAAAACCACACCTACTTCAAACAACTTCCGGGTGATCACGATCCAAATCCAAACAGTTACTATTCCGGATGCAGCGCAACCTCCTGGATGAACCTCATCGGTTGGTACGATCTCCACTGGAAGCCTGGCATCCTGACGGGCGCACACGAGCAAAACATCAGCCCAGACGACAGCTACATCAATGACATGACAGTGGAGCTGAGTGAATACCTCGGCGTTGCCATGGCACCGTTCGACTGGGACGCCGGCTTCTTGTGGCCTGCGGACATGGAGCTCGGATACTCCTTCATCCGCGACCGCCTCGATCACGACCCAAGCGGCTCGTATCGGCAGGACTGGTTCGACACGGACGAAAATTGGGTCTATGAAGTCGCCCGGTCCTACCTGATTGACAAGCAGCTCCCCGTAACAGTCGGTTACTATGAGGACTGGCACTACACGACCGCATTCGGCATCGCGGAGGACAGCTCAGACTGGGAAGGCGACGCCTACTTGTGGATTCATCCCAACTGGAACGAGTCGGAAAGCCAGGACAAGTGGATCACGAAAGAAACCATTTTCGGAATCTGGGGCCTTTCCGCGGTACGCCCGATCCAGGATCGGGGCTTCGAATACCAGACGGTCGCTGATGCGCTTCAGTCACCGTGGGGGAAGTGGGGAACCACAGCCTCGGTGGGGACGGACATCGGGAAAGGGCTCGCGCACTCCGACGCCAAGAATGCCTACATCGTCACCAAGAGCGGCAGCACGGGCTGGAACTACATCTACCAGTCGGCCCGCGTCGAACCGTATCGGCGCTACGAAATATCGCTGTGGATCAAGACTTCCAGTTCTTTCGGAACGGGATATATAGGTGCCAGAGAATTTGATAACACCATCATAGAAAACATGACTTTCCCAAAATCATCAGAGTACGCAAACTATACGCTGCAGTTTGATAGTGGCGACAGCGACGTAGTTAACGTGTACGTTGGATATGAGGCAAATGGGCAAGCGTATATGCGTCTGGATGACGTTTACCTATATGCAATTGACTCCGTCGAGGACGGCAATTTCGAGATGCAGCAATCAGATGATATTGACTTCCCATGGGGATTTTCCGGATCATCCACATCAAACGGAGGTATCGACAGAAATAAGGGCCTCGCGCATTCAGGGCAAAATAACGCGTATATAACGACTGAAGGCGGAAATACTGACTGGAACGAGATATTCCAGACAATCACGGTTGAACCGAACACTACGTATGTTCTCAAGGCGCGCGTAAAAACGCAAAGCACCTTCACAAACACCGGGACCATCGGCATCACTTCCGACCGATACTCGGATACCTTCCTGGCACAAACCACGTTCGGTGCTCTGTCAAGCTACACGGAGATCAGCCTGGAGCTCAATTCCGGAAATCGCTACTCGGTAGCCGTCAAGGTCGGGTTCAACACGCCGCCCAGCAGCACCTACCTGCGCCTGGATGACGTGACCGTGACGCCGAAGTGAGGCCACGGCGCGCTTGGGGTTGCTGCGCCCAGCGCAAGGGCGGTACGATGGCGCCAACGTTCTATCCTGGGAACGCCGAGCGCCATCGACCGCCGCCGCTTGCTGCGGAACAGTCCCGCCGCGCACGGAGCCCGACACTTGCGCGTCCTGCTCTCCAACATTAGCTCGACGGCCATACCGGAATGGAAACCAGCATCCGCCTCCACGCAAACCGCATCCGCTCGGGGGTCACAATCCGCGGGTCGATTCGCGCTGGGGCTAATTGCCTGGCGGGCCACTGGACTACTGGGATAGGTTCTCAATCGCCCCGCATCGAGACTAATCCTCGTCCGGAAGAGACCGCAGGTGCGCGATTTGCTTCATGATGTCGGCGCGGGCCTCTTTCAGCCGCTCGCGGGGGTCGACGCTGGTGGTGTCCTCGGGGCGATAGCCGGGATCCTGGCGATCGACGGCGGCGGTGAGCTCGTGGTGATACCGGGTGAACAGCGCGGCCGCCCGCCGGTTGCGTCCGGTGTCGCGCGCCATGGCGGCTGCCCACTCCCAGATGCAAGGGAGCGACACGTTTTCCCGAATGGCGCCCTGCATCAGGCGCCAGGCTTCTTCCTTGGCTTTCGGGCGCTCCGCGTCCGTGGCCTGTCCATTAACAATGTATGCCCACTGGTAATAGTAGATGGCACGATGCACCGGCGTGTCCGGCTCCACCAGTCGGGCGAAGTGTGCGCTCTCCGGCAAGTCCGTGACCTCGCGGCCATCCCATTCCGCGGTACAGATCACCTCGAGACGGCCGGCAGGAAGCTGCCGCAGGATGTCGAGTGGAACCAATCCCCAGAAGTGCGGCTTGTCGGGTGGCATCTGGTAGGACTCCGCCACCGCCGGCGTCGTCCAGCGAAACCACTCCCCGAGAGGCACGGTCTCGCCGGCCGGGCCGACGATCCGGCACTGGATGCCGCGGATCCAGTCTCCGGACACGCGGCCGGGGGTCCAGCCCAACAGACCGACCCCGAAGCCCAAAGGCCCGCCCCGCACGTAGATGTCGGCATACGGATTATTCTTCCAGTTGGTGTAGCCCGCGATGTCGTCGGCCACAGCGACGGCACCCATCCCAAAGCTCAGTCCCCGGATGGGCTCGGGGGGGCGGGGGCCGGCTGCGGCGACGGACGAGTAGATGATGATGGCCGCGATCACGGTGGATATCGTTCTCTGGCGCCAGCTCATGCTACCAGCTCCTGATGTCGATCTCGTCGCGACAGTGGTCCTGCGCCGAGTTGCAGACGAGGTTGTCGGTGATGAAACTCATGGCGTTGGTGTAGTTGGGCAGACTGGGGTTTCGCTGGTAGGCGCAGTAGAAGTGCAGCACCACGTCCCGCTGGATACACGGATCGCCGCTGGCTTTCCCCCAGAGCAGGCACATCTCGCCCTGCCCGAGCTCGGCCCGGCGGCGCGACGCCACCGGCACCGCGTCGCAGGTCAGGGGGACCGGGCAGGAGGCGGTGGGCTGGTGGTCGTCGATGCCGACGGCGT
>JACPHN010000234.1 GCA_016188575.1 Candidatus Schekmanbacteria bacterium | reverse complement strand
TATCTTCGCCGTCACGATCGAGAGGGAAGGCGCGCGCTATCAGCCAGCCGACCTCTTCACCCTCGCGTCCTCGCATCGCCGCACCGGCGCGGCCGATTCCGTGGCGCTGGTGCCGCCGCGGCTGATGACCCTCGACATGACCTTGCGGGAGGGCGTGGCGCCGGGTCAGTACCGGATCACCGCGGCGCTCCGCCCCGTCGATGGCCTGGCGGCGATGCGTCTCCCGCCACCCGTCAAGATGATCGTGGACATTCGCGACGCCTACGACACCGCCGAGGCCGAAATGAAGTCAATCCTGCAGGGGTTGAACCGCGGCTATGGGGTACCACCGCCGTGGCCGCGCTTTTTCGAATGGGCGCTTCCCCGCCTCCAACAACTTGACCGAACCAACTACTATACCCGGTACTACACCATTCACCAGCTCGTGAATCTGGGAAAATTCCGAGAAGCTCTTGATGAGGCAAATGCCGCGCTTGCGGAGCGTCGGGGCAGGATCTACACCGAGGTCGCTCACGAGCTGGAAATACTCGAGAACTACGCGTCTGAGATCGAGAAGGCCATCGCGCGGGTTCCTGAAGGCGCCGAAGCAGCAGGCTTCTTCGCTTTCGAGCCACCCAAGGCGAAGCTCCTCATCACCTATCGCAAGTAGCGGCAGTACCCCAAGTCGACCGCCAATGCGGCTCTCCCTTGGCTGGTGACGGAAAAGACCGATTCGCAGCCCGAGCGGCTCCCCGGCGGGCGGCTTTTTTTCGTCTCAGCAGTGTTGCGCGTCGTCAACTTCGCATTTCGATCACCGGAGGCTTGCCTGATCCTCACTGGCTGGCGGCTCATGGCGCCTTCTTCGAGTTTCCAGTGGCGCCGTCCGGCGGCGCGGCGCGCGGCGCGGCGGGCCGGGAAGCGTGGACTGAGCGGACGACGGTAGTGCGACCAACGACCAGGCGAGACGGCCCAGGACGCCACCGAGGGGGGACGCGCTGGAAATTCCGGTATCGCAACGACACACCGGGGACTTCATATCGTTCGGGGACGTGGCAAACCCCGGCGCACCGGGGGCCAGCGCGCCGTACCGCATCGCGGTGGAGGGCCGCATGCCACGCGCATTGTGCTCGCCATGGTGTGAGGCTCATTCGGCCGACGGCAAATAACCGAAGGGAGCCGCCGCTTGAAATACCTATCCATGAAAGAGGGACGAGGTGGGGGGGTTTTGGTGAGGCGCTTTTCGCCCAGCTCGCAGTCTAGCCGGCGATGGGTTCGGGCCCGCGGCGTCCGCCGCGCCGCTCGCCCCTCAGCGAACGCGCACTCGCGGTGCCGACTTTTCGAGCAGGTCTACCAGACGCCGCCGCTGATCGCCTTGCAGGATGAGCCGGCCTCCGTCGAGAGCTCCGCCGCATCCGAGCAGCTTCTGCAGCGCCGCCAACGCCGGCGCGAGCGCCTCGGGAGGCAACGGTTCCAGGCACGCGACGGTGACCGTCTTGCCGCCACGCCCCTGGCGCTCGACGTGCACAGTGGCGCGCGCGATTTCTCCCCACGGCACGGCTGGCGCGTCGACCGGGGGCAGCGGTGCGAGCCGTGATTCGTTCGGCGGGAGCGCTGGTGGCGCGGCGTCTACCGCAGCGGAGAGCTTCGCGAACGGCCTTGACCGCAGCGCGGTGCCGCCGTCGACGGGAATAGCGGCTGCCTTCTCTCGTTTCATCGTGGGTCGTTGCCTCGGATCTCGTGGGCTCGTGGGCCGGTCGCGTCACCACCCGACTCCGCGCCCAGGGGTCGTATCATACCGTAGTCCGCGCGCAGTGTGAATCCCGTCATGCCGGCGGACCCCGCTTTCGCCGGGCAGGCACCGGCAGCGGGTCTTGGAGCAACCGCGCACGGACCCCGGCGCTCCCGCCCCGGTGGAAGCCGGGGGCCGGGGTGACGGACGATGTGCATCGCGCGTCGCGCGGGACCAGGGTCGCGGCGAGGGGAAGAGCGGCGATCGGGGTTTTGCTCGCGGTTACACGCACATGATATAATCACGCGCGAAACCGCCGCGACCGCAGCAGAAGCGCTTGGTGCGCACCTTCCGAGGCGGCAGGCACAGGCAAACGGAGGCCAAATGGAAGCGTGCCATGCTCTGCACAAGCTCAGCGAGATGTTGCGCACCGGTGTGCTCGACACCACCTCCCCCCGCCGGCTCCGCCGCTCGCTCATTCTCCTGGCGCGGGAAGTCGCCGCAGGTGACGGCGACGTGCTGGCGGAACGGGGAGGAGACCCAGGCACGTGGACCGGATACGACGAAAACGGTGACTTGCTGCCCGGCGAACGACTGCAACTGCTCTGTGACCCGGATTCGCTGGAGCGGCTCGGAGGCGCGGCGGATGCTCCACAAGCCGAGACGGCGGCGTCAGGCGACCACGCGCTCCTGCTGCCTCTGTGGTCTCACGCGGCGCCTGCGCCAGAGGACGCGACATCGGGTCGGCCTCTCGGTGTGCTCCGCGTGTGGCGGGCGGCGAGCACCCAGTCGTTCACGGACGAGGAAGTGGAAGCGCTGCGGGCGACCGCGAGTCTGGCCGCGGCGTTGCTCGCACTGGTGCGCGCTCTCGTCGGCGCCAGGGTCGAGCTCGCCGCGACCCGCGCCGAGCTTGGGGACTTTTTTGGCAACGCCGCGACGAGCGACGAAGCCGCGGGCGCGTTCGTTTCGGATGACCCGGCGTTCAGCCGAAATGTCCTGGCGCCCCTGCTCAGGGCTTCCAGTGCCCGCAGCATCGGCATCTTGCTGATGGGGCCGGACGGCAGCGGCCGGCGCCACCTCGCGCGGCAGTACCACGACATTTGCCCGCGCCGTGACCGCCCGTTTCTGGTGCTGGATTGCACGGCACTGAAGTCCGCCGAGATCCTCTCTCAGGAGCTCTTCGGCGACGAGCGAGGCCGCCGGTCAGACCTTCCCGGAGGAGGTCCCGAGCCCGCTATTCCGAAGGCGGTCCTGGCTGCCGGCGGGACTCTGTACGTCGATGAGATCGCCAACTTGCCTCACGAGGTCCAGGCGCGGTTGTTGCGCCTGTTGAAACACGGCTCCGGCTCGGATGTCGCCGCGGGTGGCGCGGGCGATCCTCTGGACGTTCAGGTCCTCGCCTCAACTCGCCACGACCTCATCAGCATGGTTCATTCCGGTCGCTTTCTGGAGGAGCTGTACTGGCGCGTCAGCGAGCTCTCCGTGACGTTGCCGCCGCTGTCGCAACGCCGCGCCGATATCCCGCGGCTCGCCCGTGAGTTGCTCCGCCGCGGCGAGCGGCGCTCCACGCAGGCGCAACCCGTCGAGCTCACAAGCGACGCCGTGCGGGCGCTCATGACGTACGACTGGTCGCAGCACGGCAATGCCGACGGCCTCGAACACGTGCTGAGCCGCTCCGCCGCGGCGTTGCCACCCGGCCGTAGCACCCTCGATGTCGCCGACCTGCGCTTCGCGGAGATTTTCTCCTACTCCCCGGTCAGCTCGCACCTACCGGCCCCGGCCGAGCACCTCGACACGCCGACGGCCCGGCTGGACCGCCATGGGCCGGCATTGGCCGTATCCGCGAGCGCCGCCGTGAGAGCGTCGCTCCGCGAGCTCCTCGAGGCCAAGCTGCGGGTGTTCGGCGGCGCGATCGCAGTGATGGCGTCGGATCGCGACGTAGCCAAGGCGCTCGGCTATACGTCGGGCCCCATGCCCAAAGCCCACTTGTGGCTTCGGCTTCGCGACCTGGGGCTCATCGACCGCCTCCAGGAGCTGCGCGCCAAGCGCCGTACGGAAGAGGTCACTGCGGCCGGGGCCGCGCCTCCTGCCGAGGCCGAGCCGCAGGCCGGCAGCGATCCGCCTGCCGGCGAGCCGGAGTGATTTTCCCCGCGCCGGACGTTCCGGGCGGTGACCTGCCGCGCTACCGGAGCACGTCGCGGTACCCGCCGCTGTCCGCCGCCGGCTCCTCGATCTTGAACACGGAGCCGCCGATCAATCCGCCAATCGTCCCGAAGATCGCGCCGAGGACGAGATTGATCACCACCGCGCCGGCGATCATCGTGCCCAGCCCGATCTCTTGTAGCGCCGCGGCGAGCTGATTGAGAAATTCCGCACTGTCCCCTTGTGCGGCGGCCCGCAGTTGCTCGATTCCCTGGTCGAGCTGCGCCTGCAGGCCGCCGAACGCCTGTTGGATCAGGCTGCTGGCGAGCCCTCCGGTCACCCCGTACACGACACCCGACAACAGACCGACGAGCGCCCCATCACTCGGGCCAAACGGGGCACCGACTTCGCGGCAGGATCTGGCGTGAAGATACGCTCCGAGTAAGCCGCAGCCGATGATCAGCGCACAGCAAGCGCAGTTGAGCAGACCAACCAAAGGGACCGCGCTCGCGACGCCACAGGCGCAACCCGCGATGAGGGCCGGTTTGAGCATGGAAGGTGCGTTATCAGCCATGGAGTGCTCCTGGTCGAGGTGAGATCAAGGGTCCGCGCAGGCGACACGCCTGCCGCGGCCAGACACGGCCGTCCGAACGAGGGTCAGGTCGAGGTCCCGCAGCGCCGCGCCAAGGTGGCAGCCGGCTGCGATCCCTGCCGCGAGTCCGAGCAAGAGGCGCAGGACATTGCCGGCGCTCGGTAACGCCAGTGACGCGAGCAGCGCATCGGCAGCGTTCGCCGCGACGCACGCTGCGAACAGCGCCGCACTGGGGGGCCGACAAGAGTGGGCCAGGAGGGTCACCGCGAGGCCGGCGAGCGCTCCGAAATAGAGGCCCTCGCACCGCGCGCACACCGCCATCGGGAAATCGCCGACGGCAAGGCTGCGGGCCGGGATCTGGTGGCACAGCGCGGAATAGAACAGGCGCAGCAGCACCCCGCCAGCGTCATGCGCCGCGTCGAACAGCGGCGCCGCGATCGTTCCTCCCCAGAAAAGGGTCGCGGCGGGCAGCACGGCGATTTTCCCGGCCGCGCGCCCCCACCGCCTCCGGAGCACGGCACGCGCGGGCTCACGCGCGCGCGCTCCGGCGCCGCCGCCGCGCGTCACGCCCTGCACTTGGCGATGTACCCGCCAATGAGCGCAAACGGCATGAGCAGAAGCAGCGAAGCCCAATCTCCAACAGTGAGAACGGCCGGGCTCGGCAGGCCGAACATGAGGGCGATGCTGAAGGCCGTCGACACGAGGCCGACAGAGAGCGCATGCAGCACGCAAAAACAGCCCGCGACACGGGCGGCCGCGTAGGCCCCCATGGCGGTGCCAAACAGTCCGATCAGGAAGAAGGGAATCTCGATCGTGCGCGCCACCTGGTACGGTGCTATCAGCGCGCGACCGAGCACAGCGGGCGCGCCGACGAGCACTGCGCTCACGGCGAGCACCAACCCGAGACCAAGCGCCGTGGTCAAGGCAACGTCCACAGCAAATCCGAGCGCCACGGCCCTGAAGCTATACGACTCCGCTCCACCTCTCATCGCATCCTCCTGGTTAAAGCGGTTTTCTCTTTCATGGCACCGCCGCCCGCGCGCGTCAAGCCCGCTGCCGCGCCCTGAGGCAGGAGCGGTCCGGCCGGCACTGCTCGCTGCCGCCTCCGCCCGGGATTCCGCGGCGATTCCGGGGCTCAGGGCGGGCGGTGCCGGGTACAATGACGAGCGGCTGCAGTCGATCCCGAGCTCGCCGGGACCACCCTGCCCGCACAACACGATCGCACGAGACCCGCCGCGGCTGCTTGTCGGACTGCAGAAGCGACCGCCCCGGTGGTAAGATACGACAGTAATGGCACGTTATGGTTGCGCCGCGAGCACACGGCGGCGTGCTTGACTGGGGAAAGAAGCAGTGCAATGAGAAAACGCGCAAGAGGATTGATTGCCGGTTGCTCATTGATCGCGCTGCTTTCCGCACCCGTGCTCAGCCAAGGGGCAGATCGGCCGACGACCGACAACAAGGCCATCGTAGGATGTCGCCAGATCCCGCACGTGCAGGAAGGTGACGCTGCCAGCACCGCGCCGGCATCAGGAAAAAAATTGAGCATGCCAGGCTCGGGTATGGCCATTTACGTTTCGCCTCAAGGCAGTGACTCAGCCCCGGGAACGTTTGCGGCGCCCGTTGCCTCACTCGGGCGGGCGCGAGACCTCATTCGGGAAATCCGGGCGGCCGGTCCCATGGCCCAGCCGATCACCGTTTTTCTGCGCGGCGGCACGTATCGGCTCAAAGAGCCACTCAGATTCGAGGCCCAAGATTCCGGAACACCGGCAACGCCCGTCCGGTACCAATCCTATGGCAACGAAACGGCGATTATCAGTGGCGGCGAGCCAATTTCTGGCCCATGGCGCGCCCATTCAGCCCAGGTTTCCGTCACCAACGTCGGGACGCGGCGCTTCAACTCTCTGTTTGTGAACAACCGGCGAGCCGTGCGGGCCCGGGAGCCCGATCAGAAAGACGCGATCCCGTATTATCGTATCGCTCGGCGCGCGGAGTGCCTCTATTCGGAGACACTGCTCTTGCCGACCGAATGCTACGACCGCTTTCCCTTTCGGAGCCGAGAGCTGTCGTCAACATGGCAGCACCTTCAAGACATCGAAGTTGTTTCGCTCGCGCGCTGGATTCAGCCTCGCTTTCGCCTGGATCACGTTGACGACCTCGGTCAACTCGCCTTCGTCACCAGGAACAATGGTGATGGGTTCTCTTTTGGCTTCGACTATGACGGGACAGATCGCTACTACGTCGAGAATTTCCTCGAAGGCCTCGATTCTCCCGGGGAATGGTACCTCGACCGCACGACGGGGGACCTCTATTACTGGCCCATGCCGGGCCAACCTATCGAGTCGAGCGAGTTTATCGCTCCGGTGGTTGGCCAGTTGCTGCAACTCGGAGACGTCCCGGCGATCGAGAATCTTATCCGCGGGAACTATGGCGAGTATGACGATCCCCGATTCGGTTTCGAGGAAGGCGACTTTTCGATCTCGGTGTGGCTGTACTTTCCCACAGGGGACGCGAACCCCGCGTGGGCGCTGACCAAGGGAGACGTGTATTTTACGAGTGGCTGGGGCGTAGCCAACTGGGTCGAAGACGGCAGCGATCCGATTCCTTCCGTCGATCTCTTCATCAATGATGGCAGCGGGCCGCTGGGAGTGTCGGCGGGAAGCCACGCCCGCGGCCAATGGGGCCATTTCGTCTGGACCGTGGATCGCGCCAATGGCGTTGTTATCGCATACAAGGACGGCATCTTCGCTGGCACTCTCGACCTCCCACCGACCTTCGGCGGCATCGGTGCGAATTTTCCACTCAAGATCGGGGGCTACGTGGTTTCTCCAGACTTCGCTGGGGCGATGGACGAGCTGAGGCTCTTCGCTCGCGTTCTCGCTCCCGAGGAGGTGCAGACACTCTTCGCGGAAAACAGCTATGGCGGCGCGGCTCCAGTTCTCGAGCTCTCCTTTGACGGGAATCTGGTGAACACCGCGCCTGATCCCTCCGTCGGCAGTTGGTACGTCCAGGAGATTTACGTCGCTGCTCCCTTCGGGCAAGGGCTCAACTTTAGCTCTCCCGGTGGCGAGCCGATCACCAACCACGCGGCCTTGGTCCACGACCTGACGCTTTCCGGCCTCGAGTTGGCGCACACCGACTGGACGCTGAGCGCGACCGGCGACGGCGGTTCGCAATTCAACTACCTGCTAAAGAACAACCTCGCGGCTGTGGCTGTTGCCGGTACCGACGTCGCGATCAAGAACTGCCGCATCTGGCATACCGGGATGGATGCGGTCCGGGTTTTCGGCCGCAGAGTTACCGTCAGCGGCTCAACAATCAGCGACATTGGCGCCACGGGCATCGTCCTGGGTTCGCCCTCGTCGACAGAGTACAACTACAAGCTCGTGGCGAGTCTTGCCAGCGACAATCGCATCGAGGACAATCTTGTCCGCTTGTTTGGACAGGTGTTTCGTGGGAGCACGGGTATTACCCAATTCGTGGGATCCGGCAATCGAATCACCCATAACCGGGTCGCCCACGGTCCGTACACCGGCATCGCCGCCGGATGGTGGTCGCCACCCGACTGGGGATCGTTTTCCGGCGGCAACCTCGTCGCGTACAACGAGATCTTCGATGTGATGCGAACCCTGAATGACGGCGGCGGCATCTATTTGACCGGCACCCAGCCGGGAACTCTTATCCGCAACAACGTGATCCACGACGTTGTCGCCACAAGAGAACATCCCCTGGACATGGATCCGGTAGGGACCTTCATCTGGGGGATCTACCTTGATGGCACGTCGGCGCAGATGCTGGTGCGGGACAATCTGATCTACCGGACTGCCTGGGGTGCCATCATGCTCAACGCGGCCACTTACGGCAACCGAAACAACTATGTGACAAACAATATCCTCGTGGACGGTGTCTCCTACCAGGTCTATCTCAATTATGCGTCAGCGGATCGCTTCGAGCGGAACATCGTATTCACAACGGGGAAAGCGCCCAT
The DNA here is from genome assembly GCA_016188575.1 of Candidatus Schekmanbacteria bacterium. GTDB lineage: Bacteria > CSSED10-310 > JACPHN01 > JACPHN01 > JACPHN01 > JACPHN01. Next base: position 20,225 of record JACPHN010000234.1, on the reverse strand, counting down.
TTTTGGCGTCAACAGCGCCGAAGCCATCGGCAGCTCCGACCACAACCTCTTTTTCTCTACCCAGTCACCGAGTCTCGAACCGGAGTGGTCAGCGTGGCGAAGCCTCGGCTTCGACACCCACTCGATAGTTGCAGATCCTGACTTTGTCAGCTACGGCAACGATGACTTCACCGTTCCGGACTCCTCCCCGGCGGTGACCCACATCCACTTCGTCATGCCGAACCTGACGTGCGTCGGGCCGCGCCGCCGGGATGGTGAGCGGCCTGCTTGCGACCCGTGTTGGAGCGCGGTCGGTACCGACAAAGAGGGAAAATCCTGCGGGGGAGGCCGTCTCGAGGGGGTGTGCCAGACCCACAGTGACACGAGCTGGGCGACCGGAAAACAGACGGCGACGTTCTCCGGAACGGGAGCCGGCGCTGTTGCTGGCCTTTCCGGCGGTGGTCGATCTTGTTCCACTTGCTGGCGCCTGGAGGGCAATGACAGACCTGGACTGTCAGATGCAGCTCATCGGCAAGGTTCTGGAGCACCCACCGCCACCGGCGTACGTGGTGTCCGTGACTCCCACCGCAGTCGGCGGTGATCAGCAAACGAATGGCCTACAGGTAGGCTGCCTCACCCATTTCCCGCCACCAGCGCCGCATGCTCTCCACGGCAAACACGGCAGCGTCGTGGTCGATCCCGACGCTCACTCAGCCCGTGTTCATCGTCAAGTCGGAGACGCCATAAGATGCGACCTTGCCCAGCTTGCAGTCGATGAAGTCATGAACCCGGACCATTTCCGGGCTGCCTCGTGGCTGCCACTCTTTTCCGCCGTTCTCGAAATCGCCGATCAGCTCCTTCTTCTTGGTGTCAACCGAGACTACCGGATCGCCCGACGCCTGGAGCTCCGCCACCGCCCTGGCAGTGTGCTCGAGCTGGCCATCCCGATCTTGATGCTGACCACCCTCTCGCACCTTGCGCGTGGATTGCAGGCTATCGCCCATCTGGCCCAGCAGATTGCAAACCGTCCGTTGACTGACCTGATGCCCCCGTCGCTTCAGTTCCTGCGCCAATCGATGCGTGCTCTTGCAGGTCCAGCGTAACGGTGACATCGAGGCGCCGCGTGTTGTCGGTTCGACCGACGTGCATAGACAGGATGGCACGGATAATTGCCGCCCAGCGTCGCCGAATGTCCAACGTGGCGAGCTACCGAGCGGGCATGCAGGGGGTGGCTACCGCCCCGCGGCCCGGCCACTGTCACGCTATCTGCAACGAAGCTCATCTGGGGGCGTGCAACGCATCAGTCGCACCGGCGGTGGATTCAGGCACAGGCGGGCGGCACACTACTCATGAGCCGGCTCGCCGCTCAGGTGCGGCTCCAAGCTGCGGACGGCGGACGGTAGGTCGTGCGCGAGCGCGAAGGTGTCAATTTCGTTGTGCTCGCTCCGCCCGGCCGGGGCGGTCGCGCGGCGCGCGGAGAGCGGGGCCACGAGCGGATGGTGAACACCGATCCGCGCTTCCTGCCCATCCGGCCGCATGACCGACAACGGAACGTCAACCCCGTCGAACGCTTCCTCGCGCGGCCCTGTCCACCCGCGAACGCGCAGCACCTCGACCAGCGGGCGGAGCGCCGCTCGGCCTTCCGCCGGCCTGACCGAGGGCACCACTCCCGCCCGGATGTACCGCAGCAGCCCGAGCGCGAGGTGCCGGTCGAGCGATGCGTGCAGGCCGTGGTTCGCGTAGCTTCGGATGCAGCGGTAGCAGGACGAAATACAGTCGCAGGCGTCGAGCAACAGTTCCGTGGCGGCGAGCACCGCCCCTGCCGCCCGGCCCAGGGCGCGCGCGTAGCCCGCGCCGCCGGGCAGGAGGTCGTAGAAGTAGAGCTGAGCCTGTCCGGCGCTGTGGGTAGGGAGAGGAGCCCACCAGCCCGAGAGCTCTCCCTCGCCGATTTGAAGCTCGCGCGATGCGGCGATGGCGACGGCTTCGACGAGCGACGTGAGGGCAACCCTGGCGGCACGTCCGAGGAAGCCCGGCCGCCCGGGCGTCCACAGGGTCACGGGAGGTGTAACTTCGAGCCGGAGCAGCAGCACATCCGTCGGGAATCGATAGCCGAGGTAGAACGGGCCGCAAGCTACCCCGCGGCAGATGACGCCCTGCTCGAGCGGGTGGCGGTGCTCGACCGACCTTCCTTTCCGCAGTAGGGTCGACGCCCGCTCGGGCTCGGCCCGACCGCATTCCGGACAGATTCGAAAACCCGCGCCGTGCGGCCCTCGGTTGATGGCGCAAAGCGCCTGCGGCCCGTTCCACAGGCGCAGCCGGCCAGCGTACAGGACGGCGTCCCACCGGGTGGGAGGGTCCTCGACCTCGAGCCGCGCCCGATCCGCGCGCCCTGAATCGGTGATCGTCCCGCCGCGGTCGAGCTCGGGCCTCGCGTGGATATCGGGGGCGAACCCCGGCGGTGTCACGAACCACCCGCGCGCAAGCCCGCCGCTGCCACAGCACGGGCATCGCTCCAGGCTCCCCGTGCTGCTCTTCAAGCTGACGAAGGGGCAGGCGGGGCACATCGCGTAGGGCTGCCGGCGTTCGAGCATCGGACGGAGACTCGGCGCGTACGGAGAGTAGATCGCCGCGGATTCGAAGCGCCGCTTGTCGATCGTCAGCGTTCGACCGGGTGCATACTCTGTCAGCGCGAGCTGCAGCTCGCGCTGCGGCTCGTACTCGAAGGTCCGGCGCCAGAGCGGATCACCGGGACGGCGCGGTCGCGACACCCAGAAGCCGACGACATCCATCGGGAAGGCGTAACGAGGCAGGATCGCTCGACTCATCAACGACTCGAGCAGGAGCTCCTCGAGCCTGCGTTCGAGCGTTTCGCGCTCGAGTCCCGCCAGCGCGTCTCGTCGTGTCGCCTCCTCCACGGGCAAGGCCGCCCGAAGCTGGCCCATGAGCTCTTGCGTCGCCCGCTCTATCGTCCCGGCCACTCCACCAATGACCATCTCGGAGCCGAAACTGAAAGTCGGCACCCAGCCGCGAAGCTCCTCTCGCAGGCGGGTTTCGTTTTGGCCGAGCCAGGCTTCCAGGCGGCCGAGCGCGCACGGATACTCGCCCGACAGAAACTGTTCCACCGTCCCCAGGGACTCGAACAGCACCCACGTCCTGGATCCTGCATCGGCCGGAACTTGCTCGTGAAAGAAGCGCTGCAACAGGTACGCCCGGACGTGGCGAGCGAGCACGTGCTGGTTTTCCACATACACGATCGGGGGGCGAACCGGTCCGCCGATCATGTCCTCCGGATGTTCGAAAAACTGGGCGTCGTGCGAGGTCCCGTGGGCATAGGTGACGACGGACGCGATGGAGCGACCCCGGCGTCCCGCGCGGCCGGCTCGCTGCTGGTAGCTCGCCGGGTGCGGCGGGACGTTGCGCAGGGCGACGCCCGCGAGCGCTCCGATGTCCACGCCTACCTCCATCGTCGTCGTACAGCTCAAGACGTCGATGGGACGCCCGATCGGTAGGTCCTGGAAGCGCAGCTCGTACTCCTCCACCTTGTTGAAGGCGCCGTCGGCCGAACGGCCCGTGAGCTGCGCAGTGTGCTCGGCCGTCGACAGTCCGAACGGCTCCAGCCCGCGACCCTCGAGTGCCCGCTGCACCTGTGAGCGATAAAACCCGGTTCGAGCGGACAGGTAGCTCGAATCGGCCACCACGAGCCCCCCGAGGCACGCCGGACACACGCTATCGAGACCCTCGGCGTACAGGCGTCCGCAATCCTGGCACCGGAGCCATCCTTGGTCGATGCGAAGCTTCACCGAAAGCCCCTCCGGCTGCAGGTAGTACCGGTCCCCTGTGAAGAGAAGGAGATCCGATTGGCGGACCAGCCACTGGAACCAGGTCTCCACCCTGCCCACCGCCGTCTCGTCTCCCGCCAATGCCCGCCGGAGGTAGTCCGGAAATCTACCCGGGAGCACGTGCCTCACATTCTCGGCCCGGATCCCCACCGGGACCGCCCAACCTTCGCCGAGCTGACCGAGCTCGGCGCCATCCGGCCTGAACGTGCGCCGCTCGAAGTGGAGTCTGATCCAGGCGTGCAGCAGCGCTCGGATCGCCTCCCCATCGAGCCCGACGTCGGGGAAACCGTCGAAGATGCGGAGGTCGTTCGCCAGGTCCCCATCCTCCTCGATGGTCGCCAGCCCGAGGGCGGGCATCGAGTAGTAGCGGTCCGTCAGCTCGTCGAAGAGGCTCTTTGCAAAGGAGGTCGTGGGCCGGAGCCTGCCGCGGTTGAAAAGCTCGATGGCTTCGCCGAGCGTTCGATTTTCGACGCAGCGAAGGTGTCTTGCCCATTCCACTTCGTCCACGGACGGAAAGAGGTCGCATCCCCGATTGCCGCCGAGCCAGGCGACGGCTGGATACAACAAGTGCATACCCGACCGCTGCTCTTTGGCGAGCTCTCGGGCGGCGAGCGCGAGGACCTGCCGAAAGAGGTGGCGGGCGTGGGTCGACTCGATGGCAGGGGCGAGGCGCGCCGCCCGCTGGCGTCCATCGCTAAAGACAAGGACCTTCCGGCCGCGATTGGGAAGGGACTCATCGCGGCTCTGCGGCGGCTGCTCCGCGAGCTGCGTTTCGACGAGCGCCGTAAACGGTCCCTCGCCCTGCGTGCGGAAATCGAAGATCCGGCCGCTCCCTCTCGTCTGGCACATCGCGCACCGCGGCAGCTCGCCCCTCGGGCCGAGGAAGAATCGGCCGACGTGCTGGTCCGGGAAGCGGCAGCCGGGGTCGAGATAACCCGTGCGGAGATGGACGCGAACCTCCTCCATCTGGTCGGGGTAGCGCGGCTCCGACGGCAGCACGTACACGCGCTCCAGTCCGCCCTCTATCTCGCCCCACAGAAAATCGGGCTGACCCGCGCGGCCCGGCTCGACGTAGGCCATGAGGTAGGCGCTGCCGCAGCTCCGGCACGACGCCAGCTCGAACACCCGCGCCTCGCAGGACTCGCATTGCACCCGCGGTGCGGTGTAGAGGCGCCCGACGGCGGCACGTTTCCCCGGCTCGGCCTGCCTCCCCGAGCAGCACGGGTTGATGCAGGCATGAAGGCCGTCGAGAGCGCGAAACATCGCGTGGACGCGGACCGGCATCAGACTGGGTGAATCCTGGCGCGACCGGGCGAGTGTCCCGAGCACGATCAAGGACTCGAGCGCCTGCAGCGCCTGCGGGTGGCCCGGGAAAACCTTGGCAGCAAGCGGCTCGATGGGTAGCGCGCAGCCGGCCGTCTCACGGAGGAATTGACCGACCATCGGCCGGCCGTCGAGCACCCCGTAAAGGGTCCGCACCACCTCGGATTCCTCCGCGGACGGGCATTTCACCCCGTAGCACCGGAAGAGCGGCTGCAGGCAATCGAGCAGATCGGCCCCATCCCGCGGCTCGTGGAGCCGATCGAGCTCGAGCCTGGCGAGCGCATCCGCCTCGACCCGAGTCCCGGGTTGCGCCGGCGCAGGCATCTCGGGCTTTCCGTTGACGACGGCGAAATCATCTGGGGCCTTCCCGGAGAGGTCGGCGGCAAATCGTCTGGCGGCCAGGGCGGCGTCGGTCCCATCGCCGAGCGAGGCGCTGGCGATGACCACGCGAAGGCGCCCCGGTTGCTCGCGGAGGCCAAGGCGGGCGCATAGACGCCGAAGCAGGAACGCCACCTCCGCTCCCCGAGCGCCGCCATAGGTATGGGCTTCGTCGACCACGAGGTACAGGCGGCTCTCTTCGCGCGCCAGCCACGCCCGAGTCTGCTCGAAGATCGGCCGCTCGAACGGGCGCATGAGCATGTACTCGAGCATGGAGTAGCTCGTGATCAGAATGTCTGGCGAGCCGCCCGGCAACGATCCGGTTCCGTGAACCATCTCGTGCCGCGTCACGAGCTCGCGGTCGTCCTCGCCGGTGTGCAGGCGCCGGTCCCAGTGGTGTCGCGTGCGCTCCTGGCCGGCGCTTGGGCCCGACCGGCAGGGTTCCCGCCGGCATTCGTGCTCGCCGTAGAACCTGCGGAGGTCCTTGGCGGGGTAGCGCCCGAGGAGGCGGAGTCGCCGCTCGACCTCCTCGTGGAGGCCGAGATAGTGCTCGAGGAGCGGCGCGACCCGATCTGCATCCTTCGCCGCCGTCCGCGGGCCGGGGTAGGGAGTGCGGCCGGTGTACATCCCGAAGCGCGGCACGCGCCCGGCGCCAGCTTCCCGGAACGCTGCGGCCACCGCGGGATCGCCGAATAGCAGGCGAAGGCGAGCGAGCTGGTCGTTCACGAGCGCGTTCATCGGGTAGAGGACGAGCGCCCGGACCGCGGGCATGGCGAACGACTCCGGCCTCGCCGTGGCCTCGTCGTAGAGCGCCCCGAGAATCGGCACGAGGAAGCATTCCGTCTTTCCGGATCCCGTTCCCGCCGCGACAACCAGGTCCCTTTTCTCCACCAGAAGCCGGCGGAACGCCTCTTCTTGATGGACGTAGAACCGGGGGAAGAGAACGGTTCGATTCGACTCCGCGTCGCCGCTCGGCGTGGCCGCGAGGCGCGTGAAGAGACCGGCGACCCGAGGAGGCAAGCCGAGCTCGTCGTAGGAGCGCGCCGAGGTCGCGAAGCGAGCATTCGTCTCGACGAAGGGTTGCTGTGCGAGGAGCCGACCTCCGGCCTCCTGTTCGAGGAGCAGCCGGCGCGCTCGCACCAGGATCGGGTCCGCGAGCGGGAAGGCGCCTTCGAGGTAGCTTCGGAGCGTTTCCTCGAGCCGCCTGACCAGTCGCATGGCAGTGTAGCGGTGATCGGCGGGCGGCGCTGTCGGTACGCCTGGCGAAGCGGGGGTCGGCGCCGGATGACAAACTCGCTCCCGCGAGCGCCCGCGGCTGTCCGCCCACCTCGCCACCGCGACTTCCACCGACGGGCCGACGCCGGTGATCCGTCCGCGGATCGTCTCGGCGCCCTCGCCCTCGAGAAGCGCATTCAGGAATTGCTCACCCACGACCTCGACGCCCGTGAAGTCGAGGATTGTCTCGGAAGTCCATTTGCGCTGGCGGAGAAACCGGGCGTCGTCAGGATCGTTGAGCTGGCCGTCTTCGTCAGCATATTTGGCGAGCTTGAGGACGTACATCTCAGGTCTGGCTACCGCACGGCTCCTGTCTGAATCGTTCGGCTCCTTCTACACTCAACTTGTCGGTCAAGGCACGCCCTGGGGTTATTTTCCCGAATCCACCGGCTAGTCGACCGCAGGCTGCGCGGAATGCGCATCACGAAGACCCCCCTCCGCCCCCCCCCGCAAGCGGGGCGAGGGGCGGAGGGGGGCACTGTCGCGCCGGCGGCGAATGGGCGATGGACTTTGATCTCGTGCATTTTCTCGGCAAGGTCTGCCTGGGACTCGTCGGCCACTGGAAGGACGTCCGTTCCGATCGCCATGCCGCGGGGCTCGTCCTGGCCGCGCGCGTCACCCGCGAGGTACGCCGCTAGCCCTCTGCGCCGGCTGTCATCCGTCCCGGTATCCTGCGCCTGCCGTCGCGCCCGCCGATCTTCCTCGTGCTCGCCGATGAGCTCCCCATCGAGGAGCCCAACCTGCCCATCATCCTGTGCTTCGCCAGCGACCGGCGCGTCAAGGATCTCGCGCGAACCGTGCTCGCGGGTCGCTTGAACCGCTACGTAACCCCGCTGTACATGTACCGGAGGTCGGTATTGCAGCAAGTCGCAAGGGAGCTTGGAATCGACATGAGCCGGATGATGATCGACATCAAGGGCGCTATCGAGGAAATCGGCATCAGACGCGTCGTCGAGGAAATCGGGATCGCCCGTGTCGTCATCGCGCCGTTCATCGAAGCTTTCGGGATTGACCGCACGAAAGAGGCGTTGCGCCACCTCGAAGCCGGCCAGAGCAGCGCGGGAAACGCCGAACCCCGAAAACGGCGGAAGAAATCGACTCCGGCTGGAACGGGGCGGTGGGCCGGCGAGTCTGAGAAACCGGTCGACAAAGTGTGCCGGCGGCGCTGACGGTACCTCATGGCTTCTTGCCGCTCGGTTCGAAAACCATCCCGAGGCGGGTCGCGAGCGTGGCGCTCACCGCGTCGAACCTCGCCGCGGGAATCGTCCAGCGGCACCCGCGGGCCGACGGCTCGCGCTGCGCCGAGACGGCGAGGTAGCGGTGCTCGGCAAGCGGAAGCCGCTCCGGAAAGGTGACCACGACGACGTCTCGCCGGCGCTCTGGCACCGCCCGCAGCGGCGTGCCGGCCGCGACGGCGAGCGCATGGACGGCCCGCGCGGCCTCGTCCCCATGTAGAGGCGTGAACGTCTGGCGGGCGGGCGACTCGCCTCCCGTCCACGCGTGCACCCAACGGCGCCACGGCTGATGCGCCCGCCACAACCGGCTCGCGGTTCCCTGGGCCACCGCCCGGCGCCATCGGGCTCCGTCCGCCGCGATTTCGCAGCTCGACCAGTCGAGCCCATCGCCGCATTCGCGACTCCCGGTCGGCTCGGGTGCCGCTTCCAGCCGGGCGTCTAGCTCGCCGAGGAAGAGCGCGTCGGCCACCGGTGCCCGGTCGAGCCCCGCCCACGCGCTGGGCGTCAAGACAATCCCGCCCAAGGAAACGGCAACGTCCGCGATCGGCGACGTCGTCCGGCATTCCCTGCGGGTTCCTTGCCGCACCCAGTCACCGGTGACCGCAGCGCACAGCGCCCGGCTCGGGAGCCCCGCCGCGAAGCGGAAAACCCCGTCGCCCAGGTCCACGATGCGTACGGGTGCCGGGTAGAGGATGGCGCCCTCGGCGAGAACCAGGTCTCCGTCCCTCTCGAGCTCCTCGCAGACCTCGTCGACCTGCTCGGGGTCGAGCTCCCTGGCCGGCCGCGCCATACTGACCACCCGGGCGCTAGCCAGGTGGCGCGCACAGCTCCCGCGCGCGAAGACCTCCTGCCGCAGCAGCTCGGCGATCGCGTCCCGTTCCGGCCGCGCGCCGTCCGCGCCCTCGTCCAGAAGCTGGCGAGCCTCTTCCAGATCGAGCATCTGAATCTCCATCACACCCCCTCCGACGCCTCGCGCAGAAACTCCCGGAACGTCTCCTCATCTTTCACGGCCAGGGCCAGGTCCCAGATGCGCAAGTCGAGTCTCGAGGCCCGGCGGCGCGTCGCCCATCGCCAGCCGTCCGTGAGCACGGCTTCTCGCACCCCTGACTGCGCGCACGCCTCATCGATCCACGCGGCCAGCGGTGGCGGCAGGGCCGGCGCGAGGTCGCCGAGCAGGATGAGGATGCGCACGACACCGCCCTCGATGCGACTCCCGCGGCGCTCGACGTGGAGGAGTCGAAAGACTGCGGCCTCGGCGGCCGGCCCGGGCAGCTCCCCCTCGGCGATGGGCGCGACATCGAAGCCGAGGATTGCCAACACGGGTTCGAACCAGATCCGAAGCAGGCTCGCCCAGGCGCCGGGCTGATTCGAGACGGCCCGCCCCCGGCTCGCGACCAGCTCTGCCAGGCGCTTTCTGAGGGTATCTGGGTCCTGGCGGCGTTCGTGCCGAAGGACGATCCTACCAAGCTCGCCGAAATCGATCATGACATCGCCGATCGGCCGGCGCCGGAGGCGTTCGCGGATGCGGTCCGCGACCGACTCGAGGTCATCCAACCGACCGCCCGCGTCGACCGAGCGCCGCACCAGCAACTCGTCGGCGACCTCTCTCCACGAAATCCTCACGGGCCACCCCGGCGTGGCCTCGATCGCCAGGTCATTCAGCAGCGACTGCTCGGCGAGATCCCGAGCCGGCGTCGCGACCACCTTTCCGGGATGCGCCTCGTAGACTTCGACGCCGATCGCGAGCCTCGCGGCGGCCCTCGGGGACGCGGGCGGTTCGGCGATGATCTCGAACACGAGCTCCGCCGGGGGAAACGCCGTCCGCTGATGGATCACCATCGCTGCATAGCGCCCCGGCCCGAGACCGGCGAGCCGCAGGAGGTGGCGCTGCCCCGCAGGGAGGTCGCGCGAGATCGTGCCGTCGATTCCATGCAGAAAGGCCACCACTTCGCCATCCGCCTCGAGGTGACCAGCCCTCAGCTCCATGACCGGGCTCTCCCCCGCCACGAAGCACGCATAGACCTCGCCTCGTACGGTTCTTCGCCAGGCGGCGGGCGGCGTGAGCACCCAATCGAGGCGAGGTTGCGGCTCTCCGATCTCGAGGCCGAGGCGCCGCGCAAGGTCCGCAGCCGCCGGCGGCATGGGTCGCGACACCTCCAGCTCCCAAAGGCGCCACCCCGCTGCGAGCGGGCACAGGAACCCGTTCGGGTCGGCTGCCCAACTCGGCACCAACACCCGATACCGATCGCCGGGCGAAAGCGAGGCGCTCTCGATCCTTCGGCCCACTCCCGCCGCATCCACGCGGAAAACCTGAGCGGGGCGATCCGGGAGGCGCGGGAGCGCGAGCGCCGCGAGGTCGACGTCGTCCTCGAATCCCACCGCCGACCACCGCCATGGGCCGCTCGCGGGCGGCACCGGGATTTGGACGGCGCGTTGCCGGACGTTGGACGCGAGGACGTGCGAGCTCCAACTCTGCCCCTCGACGCCGATCCGCTTCACGAAGGAAGGCAGGCCCGAAAGCGGTCCCACCTCCAGGCAAAGGCCGCCCGCCGCGGCATCCAAACAGACGACCGCGGCGCTCCACACTTCGGCGTCGGACGGCGTCCCGGCCGCGCTACGTTCGGCCGCCGCCGCAAAGAAGCGATCGAGTCGTGCGGCGAGGCGCCGCGAGATCTCGGCGTGGCCGTGAGGCGACGAAAGGTCGCGCTGCCCCGCCTCGCGCTTTGCCACCCCAATCCGGACCAGCTCGGACTGCATCTCCCGCAGCGAGCGGCACCGTCGACCCTCCATCGCTTCGACGTCCCCCAGGCTGCACGGGAATCGCGCGAGCAGCTCCCGGAGCGCCCCCCCGTCGACGACCTCCACCTCGTTTCGGCGCGCCGCCCGCCGGCGCGACCACCATCCCAGCGACGCTGCCGTGACAAGCACCGTCCGCGCCCCGTCGGTTTCGTGGAGCCGCCGCTGAAACGCCTCCGCAGCGTCGCGGGCCGTGGAGATCGCCGCTTCCAGGTCGAACCCCGAGCTCGCCTTCGGGACATGCACCAGCCGGACCTCCCCGGGTCTGGCCGGCCCACCCGTACGAATCGCGACAACGTCGATTCCTCCGCTTCCCGCGCGGGGCCCGAGGACGGCGCAAGCTCCCTGCCTCTCCTCCAGCGCCGCGATCAGCGCCTCGAACCGATCCTCGGCGAGGCCGCGTGCATCCTCCAGGGTGAGTGGCTCGAGCGCGCCGCTCGCCGGTTCTGCCTCCGCCGCCGGGTCGCCTGCCAGCAGGTCGCCCAACAGTTCCTTCTCGAGGTTTTCCTCGCTCGGCATCGACACCAGGAACTCCGCCGCCAACGCGCTCCGCCGCTTCAGCAGAGCGTCCAACCGCTCGTCGAACGTAGACAGGTTGCGTGCCGGGTCGCGGGCGATCGGAAAATAGACGTGCACCTCCCGGTCCTGCCCAATTCGGTGGACTCGGTCGGTTGCCTGCGACTCCCGCGCCGGGTTCCACCAGCGGCCGTAATGAATCACGTGGTTGGCCTCGACGAGCGTCAGCCCGATCCCGGCGACATCCGGCGACAGGATCAGTACCTCGAAGCCAGGTTTTTCCCGAAACCGCCGCACGATCGCCTCTCGCGTCCGGTTTTCCCCGCCCTGGCGCGGCGTCGCGCCGTTCACGATCTCCGCGTCGATCCCGAGCTCGGCCTGGAGCACCACCGACAGGAGGTGCTGCATGTCGAGAATGCGCGTGAACACCAGCGCCTTCTCGCCCAGCGCCCGGATCTCCCGGAGGCGATCGACGACCCGGGCGAGCTTCGGGCACGACGCGACCGCTTCCCGCGCGGTCCGCGGCGGATCGTAGGTGGGGAAGAGCGCGGGATGCTGGTAGAGCCGCATCAGGTGCTGGACGAGCGCGAGCGGGTGAAGGCCGGGCTGCCCGGTGCGCGCCCGGTTCACCAGGTCCAGGTGCCAGTCGCGTTGGCGCGATGAGAGGTCGGCGTCCAGCACGTGGGTCCGTTTGGCCGGCAGGTCGGCGAGCATCGACTTTTCTCGCCGGAGGAGCAGCGCGTCGAGCCGGCCGAACCCGAGCCGAGCCTTGAGCGCGCCGACTGCGCCGGGAGCCTCGTAGTCCCGACAAAACTGCGCGACGTCCCCGAGCAGCCGCCGGCCAGGCTGCAAGAAGTCGAACAGGTTCCACACGTCGCGCAGCCGTGTCTCCACCGGCGTCCCGGTGGCCGCGATCCGGAAGCGCGCCCGCAGGCTCTTCAGCGCCCGGGACACCTTCGTCTCGGGCGTCTTATGCTCCTGTGCCTCGTCGGTTACGATGACCGTCCACGGCATCGTGGCGAAAGAATGGCGATAGTTGGTGATCGTCTCGTAGTTGGTGAGGACGACGCGGTGCCGGCGGAGGCGTTCGAGGTCGAGCACGGGCCGCCCGACGAGCGCCTCCCGCCCCGCCGCGTGGTCGTGGCGCATCTCCGCGAGCGCCATACCGTGCAGCGTGAGACAGGGCTCGAACACCGCTCCGCCGTGCTCGAAGAACTTCCGCATGTCGCCAACCCAGGTGGCGCTGTCGAGCAGCATGAGCGGCGCCACGATCAGGATCGGGTCCCATGGACCCGCGTCGGACGCTGGTCCTGGCCCCCCGAGCTCGCCGCGCTCGATGAGCCACGCCAGGAAGACGAGCACTTGGAGGGTCTTGCCCAGACCCATGTCATCGGCCAGCAGGCACCCCGTGCGCTCGAGCCGGAAGCTTCTTTGGAGCCACGCGATTCCGTCGCGTTGATGGTCTTTCAGTCGGACGCCGGGAGCGAGCGCCCGAGGCAGGTCGGGGGCGTCCGTTTCGCATTCCGTGGCGGGGATTTCTCCCAAGGGCCGAGGTTTCCGACTCTGGAAGTCGCGCTCAACGCGCGGCGCGGAGTCTTCATCCCGCTCGGGTTCCTGGCCGATCGCAGGCGGCATCTCCCCCGCGGCGTGCTGGCCCTCTCGATCGCCGTTCGGGTCCAGCTCTGGCGCCCGCCCGGCGTCGGAACGCTCGACGGGGACCTCCACGGCTGCTGCCACCCCATCGAACACCGCGTCCGGGTCGCGGAGGACCGCGGCTCGCGCTTCGCCGCCGACGTGCCGAACGCGTTGCATCCGGCGGAGCACCTCCCGCTGGGTGTCATCGAGCACGACCCTGATGCGCCCGTTCCCGGCGTCGAGCGAGTAGACCGGTTGCGCGTCGTTCGACGCGAGGAACGCCTGTCGCATGGCGATGGCAGGCGCGCCCTCGATCCGCGGCGCGAAGGAAGCGCGGCCCCCCTCTTCGTGGCACACCTCGAGACCGATTCGCGCCGGGATCAGCACGCGCTCGCTCGCGAGGTACTCGTCCAACCGAATGTCGGCCGCCTCGGCTAGCCGGCGGATGGAGACAAAGAGACGCAGGGCCTCCGGAGACGCCCGCCGCTCCTCGGCCGTCTGATTGAAGGCGTCGACCGCGTCGAGCAGCGCGAAGGCGCGAGGGTCGAGGCGGTGGATCGCGCCCGCATGGCGGACAAAACACCCGCGGCGTTCAAGGTGGACGACGCGGGCTCCGAGGTAGAAGCGAGGGAAGAAGGCGAGCTCCGCTCGGCCGAGCGATCCGCGGGACTCGACTTCGAGCGCGAACGGTGCCCACGGAGCCACGTCGGCGAAGGCGTCTATGCCGCGGGCCTCCAGGTCCACGAAAGTATCGTACGGGATCCGGATGGCGCCGGGCTCCGCGTAGGCCGCGGCGAGCTCCAGGAGCTGCGGCACGAGAATCGGGAGGAGCCGGCCGAGGCGCGTGCGGGGCTCCGCGGCACGGAGCTCGCGAAGCTCGCCGGAGTCGAGCTCGGCGCCTCGGAGGCGGACAGAATCGGCCTCGCCCAGGAGCCGAAGTCCCTGCGCCGGCTCCTGGAGCAGCCACTCGTCCTCCGGTCCTTGCCGCGGTCGAGCCACGTCACACGGACCAGAATGCGGGGGAGGGTTGCCACGAATTCGTCATGCGCCACTCCTCACCAGGCGGAAACCGACGTCTCTGAACCTCGTCCATTGGTCAACGCCAAGGCGATGAGTCACCCGGAGCTGGACGAAGCCACTGTGGTAACAACCGCCGCGAGCTACACGTCTGGAATCAGGAGAGTGATTGATCGGATTCTGCGGAGCGTGCCTGGAATAAGCAAACTCGTCATAGCTATCCTCCACCCACTCGAACACGTTACCCAGCATGTCGTACAGACCCCACGCGTTGGGCCGCTTCGCACCTACGGGGTGCGTCGCGCCTCGGGAGTTGCTCTCGTACCATGCATGGTCATTCACCACGCTGTCTTTCCCAAAAGAGTAGCTCGTCATTGTTCCCGCGCGACAGGCGTATTCCCACTCCGCCTCGGTCGGTAGGCGATAGGTCGAAGCTCCCCCACTGTTCACGCGCGTCATGAACCATCGGACATTTTCCCACGATACGCTTTCCACGGGGAAGTTGGCTCCCTTGAAGCTGCTCGGGTGTAACCCCACGACCCCCTGCCATTGTCCCTGCGTAACCGGGAACGCGCCCAGCCAGAAGCCTTGCGTAATTTCGATCTCGTGTCGCGGTCGCTCATTAGCGTACGCCATGGAGTCCAGCTCCCGATCCGCTCCCATCCAGAACTTTCCTGGCGGCACCCATACCATCTGGACCGACACTCCGGGCGTCAGCTCGAAGTGCCGCATCTGCCCCGCCATGGGGTCTATCGCGTCGATTCGCGGATCTCGCGGTTCGCGCATGCCCGATTCGCCGGCCCTGAGCCCGGGCGATGGCGACGACAAGCGGCCGCGGTGCACGCCATGGCCCGCCAGGATGTCCGACATCCTATCTTCCCAGCCATGCAAATGCGCGACGGAGTCCAGGCAAGTTCTCGTGTGCTTCAGCTCCGACGCGGCGAACGGATGGTCCGCCCAGACGTCCCCGACGAGCTTCACCAGCGTGGCGTGGTCATAAAAGTAGCATCGGCCCATCTTGCTGAACTCGATCGCGACTACGGATCCGAAGTCGAGCACGAACGCGCTGACACCCTGTTGGCCCCTTATCCGGCCGAAGTGCCCGATTGCCTCTTCATTCTTCCCGAGCTCGGGCATGAGCCGACGCCGGTCGCTCTCGCACAGCAGCGGCCGAGAGAGAAGCGCGTTGCCGTCGACGTACTGTAGCCAGAATGCCTTGCGCCCGTGCCAGTCGAGTCCGTCCGGCAGGACGTGGTCGAAGAAGAATCGGATGTCCGCCGCCGACATCCACTCAACAAAGCGGCGTTGCGCGTTCTCGGGGACAGCGTGCCATTTCGCCCGGTTTCGCGGCAGACGGGGGTCACCGAGGCGGGGTTCTCGTAGGATGAATACCTTGAGCGCCTCGCGCGGTCCCGCCGAGGGTTCGCCGGCGGCATGTAGGATGGTCGCCGCGACCTCCGCCTTGAAGTCCTCGATCCCGAGCCCGGGCCAGGGCAGGAGCTCGTCGATCAGGTAGCGCGTCGGCTCCGCCTGACCCGAGGCCCGAATCATCGCAGCGGCATCGCGAACGACTGCGGCCACGAAGGGCGAGCCGGGATCGAGGCCCCAATCCTTGCAGAGCGCCTCGACCTTCCCACGCTCGCCGACGAGCCGTGTTCCTAGCGCTCCCGGGGCATCCGGCCCAAGCAGGTAGCGCGAGCTCGCCCGCCACTTTCCGATCACGCGATTCTTTCCGCGGTACGCTTCGAGCCGCCCGCGAATTCGCCGGACGATCGACCCACCGGCGAGGTCCCCGCACCAGCGGGCGTGACACGAATGCACCAGACCGTGGAGCGCTCGCGCCGACAAGTCGGCCTCCGCGTGGTCGAGAACATCCTGGAAGCGCGGTGATATCGCCACGCTCGGTTCCCAGCACAGGTAGCGGATGGCGCGGGGGTCGAGGTTCGGCCGCCGTCTGGCGAGCCAGTCCTCCCACTGTCGGGTGTAGTCCGGGGGACAGGTGAGCCGCCGACAGGATGCCGCCGGGATCGCGGCGACCGCGGCCGTGAGACTTTTATCGAGGCGCTCGAGCCGGGCGGGCAAGCGAGCCTGGAAACGCGCGGTCTCCTGACGGAGCTCCCGGACGGCGACCTCCAAGCCGCGGAGCGCGTCGGCCAGGTCAATGGCGGTCTCGTTCATCTCCATCTCCGCGGGCAAGCGCGGGCGCGGGCCCACCCAGGATCTCCTTCAGCTCCTTTTGCTCGATCGAGCGGACCCGGATCTTGAAGACGACGCGCCGGCTCCGGGCACAGTCTTCCTGGCCGTTGGCGTCGAGAATCGGCTCGACGCTGCCCCGCCCGCTCGCCGAGAGCAGCTCCAGAAAACAGGTGCTCAGATCGGCCGCCGATTCGGCGCCGGGCATGCTCAGAATCCTCAGGCTCTCCTTGGAGACGGACATCGACCGCCGCTGGCTGAGCGGTAAGTTGATCGCCGGTCCACCTGTCGAGTCGGTGTGCCCCTCGACCACGATCGAGCTCAGCTCCTGGCGAAACCGCGGCGAGCAGGTGGCGCTCGCGAGCTGCGGAATGAAGTCGCCGAGAAAATCGACCCCCCCGCTGGGGATGCGATCGTCATTGAGCGCGAACTCGAGCAACCCCTCGGGGACGAGGACGAGGAGGCTGAGCGGGTCCTTGGGGTCGGTCTCCACCTCGACGCCGCGCACCACGAAGCTCTGCAGCTCCCGGAGCAGCGCCGCCACGATGGCGTTTCGCGTCTGCTCACCTTCTTGCTGGGCGTTGTTGAGCGAGGCCACCAGCAGCAGGATGAAAATGACCGCGAGCGACGTCATCAGGTCGGTGATCGAGCTCGAAAGCGCTCCCGTGCCATCTCCGCTCGCTGCCAACGGCGCTTACCCCCTCACCGGTTGCTTCGGTATGCGGTCGAGCGCCTCGTTCAGATCTTGGAGGTGGTCGTCGAGCTCCCCGACGGATTGCCCGAGCCGCGATACCGCGTTCTTGAGGTGCTCGTCCGAGATCCTCACGAGCTGGTCGAACCCATCCCGTGACGCCTCCATGTAGTCTCGCAGGCCCTGATTGATCTGGCCGATGATCGCCCCGGCCTTCGCCTCCACCTCTCCGAAGACGACCTGGTACCGGCCCATGCTCGCTTCGATTCTCATCCACGTCTCCTGCTGCTGCCCGTTTGCCGCAGCGAGATCGCGGACTTGTGAGGCGGCCGCTACGGAGACCTGCTGGAAGGAGGGTTGAGCCTCCCTCATGAGCGCCGCAGCCTGCGCCGCGGTCTCCGCAGCTTCCTTCACCAGGGCCGCGACTCGGACGAGCTCGGAGGCGAGCCGCCCATGTTGCTCGATGGCGTGCGGGAACCGGTGGAGCAGGTCGTCGAGCGTTTTTCGCACCTCCTCGATGCGGCCGAGCTGCGACTCCTGCTGCCCGAAAACGCGCGCGAGCTGCGAATGTGACTGCGTCGACCAGGTCTCGACGCGGTCGACGACTCGATCCGCGGCGCCGATGACCTTGGTGCCGCTCTCCAGCAAAGACGTCTTCATGAGGTCGGCCATCTCCGCGGCCTCCGCCTTGAACCTCTCCGCCGCCTCGGCCAGCGACGACCCCACGCGCTCGACCGATGTCGCGGTCGTGCCCTGGAGCCGAGCCATGAGGTCTTCCGAGACGCCGCCGAGGTCTTCGGCGATCTTTCGCCCTCGCGCCCGCTCTGCCTCCGCACTTTCGCGGGCGTGCCGCGCGAGCGCCTCGAGCATCTCCTGGACCTCTCGCGTCATCTGGACCATCGAGCTGCCGGTCGCTTCCTGCATCTGGGCCGAAAGCTCGGAGATCGCGTGCGCGAGCCGCCCAGCAACGTCATCGACCGAGTCGGCCGTCGACCGGGCGACGCGCGCCATGAGCTGCTCGAACCGTTGGCCGAGATCCTCCACGTGCCGAGCACCGAGCGACCGCTGCTCTTCCGTGCTCGCCTTCACCTGCTCGACCAGCGCCTCCATGCGCTGCGCCATCGCCGCGCCCTGTGCCGTGAAACCCTGAACCGACTGACCGAGCGACGCGATGAGCTCGCTCACCGAGGCGGCGGTCGACTCCCTCACGTTCGCCATGATCTCTCGCAAGATACCGGCCAGCTCCTCGGCGTGCTTGCGCCCCGCGGTCCGTTGCTCCTCGGCGCTCTCCCGACTGTGCCGGGCGAGGTCGTCGAGGAGGGCGCGCAGATCCGAGGCCATTCGGCCCACCGACGCGTCCGTGGTCTGGCTCATGCGGTCCATCATCTGGTAGATGGCGGAGGTGATCGCGTCCACCTGCTCTCGACCCGTCGTGAGCTGTTCCTCGGTCGAGCGGCGGGCCTGGTCGATGAGCCTCTCCAAGGCGGCCTGCGAGGTCGTGGATTGCTCGTTCATCTTCTCCACCACGCTGCTGGTTGCCGCCAACGATTCGACGACTCGGTCGAGCTGTCTCAGCGCTGACCCGGACAGTTGCTCCCTGAACTGGGTCGCCATGCCGTCGATCGACTCGGTCAGGCGGCGCGAGAGATCTTGCAGCAAGTTCTCGAGCGAACCTCGCATCGATTCCTGGTTCGCGGCCTCGGCGGCGCGGATCGACCGGTCGAGCCCGTCGATGGTCTCGATCATCCGCTCCAACGTTGGCCGGAGGCCCTCGTGAAACCCCGTGCTGACCTTGGTGGCAAGGTCAGCGCTGAAGTGGCGCGAGGCGAGCGCCTGCTCGTGGGCATCCCCTTGAAGGTCGACGAGCAGGTGGCCGGGGGACAGGCGGGGAATGAGCTTGTCGAGGCCGCGGACGAGCTGTCGGCGGCTGCGGTCGAGGCGATGGAAAAGCGATCGCTCGGAGAACAGGTAAAGCGTCGCGGCCAGGAGCGCCGCGATCGAGGACACGAATTTGCCCGACAGCCCCTGGATCAGTTGGTCGAGCCCCTGGACCCGGTTCTCGACGAGCCGTACGTCGAGGAGCGCGACGAGGATCGCGAGGAAGGTCACCGAGAGGCCAATGCCGGTCACGATGCCGGGAATGGCCGAGTAGAACGTTCGGTTCAAGTGGGCGTCGATCACCGCGGTCTCGCCGAATGCCGCCTCGGCGCTCTCCGAGGCCCACCTCTGGTCTTCTCCTCCAGAGCGGCTTCGCCGGACGAGGATCCGCGAGTCGAAATCTTCCCAACAGTCCTTCAGAGTCTTCGACTTCTCGAAGACGCGCCGAATGTCCTCATAGGCGGCTCCGGGCAGTCCCTCTCGGGGCGTGGCCGGATGGCTGTCGCGGATGCCCTTGAGCAGGCGAACCGCGCTCTGGTGGCGCCGCCTATCTCGAAATACGCGCACTCGCAGCCACAGCCAGATGCCGAACGTGAACGCGAGCAGGAAACCACTGGCGATGAGCGCGAAGGCGGGAACGTCGAGACCGCCCACGAGCCACTTTAGGCGAAGCAGCGCGAGCGCCGCGCTCACAATCTCATTCACCATCGCCTCTCGCTTGTGCTTGCTGCTCGGGCATGCGGCCCGGGCTTCTCACCGAGCCGCTCGTTGCCCCGGCAAAGGCATTTCATGATCTTACGGTCACTGTCGATTTTCGCAAGGTGCAAGCAGTTGGTGCAGGCCCCGCAAGCAAATGTTGTGCTTCCACCCCAGCTCGTTCCGGCAAGGAGGGCAACCCCACTTCCGGGCTTTCGGCTTCTGTTCCGGGGATGCCGGCCTTCAACGCGTGATGCACATTGTCGTGCTAGCACCCGTATTGTGGTGCGATGAATCGCGCCGCTACGCCTCGCGAAGAGCGTAGGCGCGCGCTATATCGCGCGCCGGGGTCGGGGGTGAACCAGACGTCGATGCGCAGCACCTCGGCGGCGACCTCCTCCTCGACGCGGACGGCACCTACGGAGGCGAGGAGCGTGCGCAGCATCTGCTTGGCGAGCCGGTCGTGAGCGGTGCGCACACGACACCAAGGTTAGCATGCTCCCACCGCGTGGCGCCACCTCGGCCGGGGCGGGTTTGGAACCCGCCCCGACCTGTGGATCTGAGCATGGAGACGCATGCTTGCTCGCAATCGACCGGCCGCAATGGTAGCATGCGCTGCTTGCCATGTCCGATGACCCCACGACCCACGACCCGATTCGCCTGCACTATGACCGACTCGCCAAGCTGATGAGCCGTGCCGTCCTCGCCGGCTGCGCCACGGTGCAGATCGGCGTGGAGCTGTTGCCGGATTCGCTCACCGCCGACGTTCTGGTC
>JACPHN010000241.1 GCA_016188575.1 Candidatus Schekmanbacteria bacterium | reverse complement strand
GCGAATCCGGCAAAGAATGGGGCTGGACCTGTGGTGCGCTCGACGCCGGCATGCCGCCGGTCGAGGTCGTTGCCCGCCTCACTGAGCGGGCCCTGGTCCGGCGCGGCCGGGGCGCCTTCGCATACGCAAAGCGGACCGTTACCAAGGCCCTTTCCCGTCGCTCTTGATTGCCTGATGCTCCCGTGAAACCGCGACCCGGTTGAAATTTCGGATTCGCACCCTGGTCGACTTCTGGCCGGCACAGATGGCCTGATTTTCGCCAGCGGCGAAGTCTTGGACTGCCAGTCGGGTTGTTCCTTCGGCGAGAGTCTGAACGAAGCCTCGAAATGATTGATTGCGCGCGCATAGTCCCGGCGGTTGTAGGAGATCATTGCCGACAGGTAGTGCGCGCTCTTCAGATTCAGATCGTCCGGATCAGCCTCGTCTATGAAGCGCTGAAAATGATCGGCGGCCGTCTGGTTGCGTCCATCAAGCAGAGCAGACACCCCCAAGAGGAATCGAGCACCGGATACGCCGATGTCATAGCCGAGCTTATCGAAGATTTGAATCTCCTCGGCGAGGGCACGAATGTGAAGGCGCTGATCGGTGGACTTGTACTTATCTCGATGAAACGCCTCCAAACAGGCTATCAGCCGCCTTCCGAGGGACTCGAGGGCCGCGTTGACACGCTTCTCCTTGGACACGAGATCAGCTACCTGGTGCCGAAGTTCGGATAGCTCGGCGGTGTTTCGCAGGACTATCGATCGAACCTCCTCTGAATCCATCTTGTCAACTCCTCGTCCTGAGTTGGACTCGTTCGTCGCTCTGTGGCCGTCTAACGGAGCTGGAGTTCAGGCGCAACAGCCGGGCGAACGCCCGGGTGTTGTCGCCTGCAACGACGGGTTAGGCGGCCGGCCGGCAGAATGTTTGGTAGCTACGCCTCAACGAGGCAAGATCCGCGGCCCGCTCCTGCTTAACGAGTCCGGGATCAAAGAACTCCTTGCCTCTTGCACTCACCGGCGCGAGAAAAAGCGAGAGGCCGAACGACTCCTGAGGCGCGTGCGGCCGGCGCCCGGAGCACTGATGGCTCCGACCAAACTGTTTCGCCGGCGAACGCGGGCACTTGAGTAGTCACCTGGATCACCTGCAAGGGCTGCGCCGCCTGGCCGTCGCAGACCTTGTCAGGTGCATCCAGTTGTTCGGCGGCCGGCGGTGCGCCCGTCGGTGCTGGAGCATGATCTCCTCGGTTCTGTGATCACCGTCGCAGAGTGATTCGACGCAATGGTAGAAGCGAGACGCCCTCGTACCCCAAGGATGAGTGCCATACGAGGGCATCGTCGGCGTCGAGGCCGGCAAGGACGAGGCCTGCAGTCACCGGGCTGCCTCCACGTCGCTGGACCGTGACCTCTGGTCGGCCCTCCTTGCCCGTGCCAAGACTGCGGCCTGTAAACTCGACCAGCGTCAGCTCGTCGACTTTCACGGTGACGCGTGAGTCGCCCCTGTCCAGCTCCAACGTTCCAAACGTGCTATCACCCGTGCAGCGCAGCGAGCTCTTACGCCACGAGCGGTTGAAGTAGATGGTGTTACCGGACTCGTTCGTACTGTAGGAGTCCATGAAGCAGATTCGTGACACTTGGGTAGTGCTGGCCCCGTCCGTAAGCGTCCAGGATTCCGTAGCGGGTCGCTTCGCCCGCCGTTGCCATCGGCGTGCCGCCTCCGATCTTGCCAGGGGTCTGTGGATGGCTTTGCCGGTGCTGTCGTGCTCGGGATAGTCGCAGTATTCAAGCACTTCGAGCGAGCGCACCTTCTTGATTGGATAGGTGACCTCACCCAGATCCCCGTCGCCCGTGAGGAAGGCCTCCGGATCCGGAAAGCTGCCAGAGAAAGTAGACTCTCCGGCCTCACCTGTTGCCTTGATTTCGATGCTCGATCCTAGACGACTGAATACCGCGCTCTTGAGCCCCGAGTAGTGAATCCACTTGCTCCGTCTCGGCGATCCGTCGAGCATGACCTGAAGATAGCCGATCTCGGCGAAATAGTGCCCAAACTCGTCACCCATGACGTTCTCGTGGGCATCTGAATGGACCAGGCGCGCATGCGTGAGCGCTTCCGTCTTGCCGCTGAGGTCGGTGATCAGGATCTTGTGCACCTCGTTGAAGTCCTGAGCAGCAACCACTCGCGGCCAGATCATCATTGCCAGCCCGATGGCCATCAACAGGTATGTGGCTCTCAATAGGTACAGGCGGAACGTGGACACGTCAGACATGGAGTTCTCCTTATGTTATGGTCGTATTCGCCTGGTCCGCCTAACTTGCAATTATCCAGTCCGTGATATCCTGTTCGCCCAGCGTCCCTGGCTTGCTAATTCGGGCTCCATCGCGGACAGCTTACGGCAAGAATCCCGCGATTGCGCGGTTTTGCCCGGGGTCGCGTTGCTGGATAAGTCGTTTATCAAGATCTGCATAACAACCTCCTCGCCGGCTACCCAAGCACATCGGCCGGGCTGCGAACGGCCATGCCACCGCGGTTCAGCACGTGCGTGTAGATCATGGTCGTGGAGACGTCCTTGTGGCCGAGCAGTTCCTGCACCGTGCGGATGTCGTATCCAGCCATCAACAGATGGGTTGCGAAGCTGTGGCGCAAGGTGTGGCAGCTGGCCCGCTTGCTCAGACCCGCCGCCGTCACGGCTTGCTTTACGGCGCGTTCAATGACCGTCTCGTGAACATGGTGACGACCTTCCTCACCGGTTTCCTCGTTTCGCCAGCGCCGTTGCTGCGGAAATGCAAACTGCCACCGCCAATCGGTGGGCGCTCCCGGGTACTTCCGGGCCAGCGCGTCGGGCAGCACGACACGGCCATGGCCGGCGGAGAGGTCGGCAGCGTGGACGGATCTCACGATCTCGAGGTGGCGAGACAGCGAGATGACGAGGACCTCAGGCAGCATGGTGACCCTGTCCTTGGCGCCCTTCCCTTGGCGGACCAGGATCTGGCGCCCTCCGAAGTCGATATCCTGGATCCGTAGGTTCAGGCACTCCGACAAGCGCAGGCCGCTTCCGTACATCAGATTAGCGCACAGACTTGGGGTCCCCTCGAGGTGGGACAGGAGCGAGCGCACCTCGGCGACGGTCAGCACCACCGGCAGGGGCCGTGTACGGCGTGCGCGTACCGCATCGAGGTGCCCGATGTCGATGCCCAAGACGACTCGGAAGAAGAACAGCAAGGCGCACAGCGCCTGGGTCTGGGTCGAGGCGCTTACCTTTCTGTCGAGGGCGAGGCCGCTGAGGAACGCCTCGACCCGGGAAGCCGCGGCGTCCATCGGGTCAATCACCGGCCGACCGGCAAGGAACCGGTGTACCCACCCTCGGTAGGCGCGCATCGTGCGAATACTGTAGTGCCGAACGCGGAGCGCTTCCTCGAGCGCCTCGAGAGAACGAATGGCGTCGTCAACTCCATCAGACGCAGAGTTTGCCAGAGCAGTGCCCGCCGCTGGCGCGTGTGAGATTTCCGGCACGAAATCAGTCACAGCGACAGGCGATCGACGGGGTTGCCTCGGTGAAGAGGCCGCCTGCAGTCGTCGGTCGACGTGAACCCCGTCGTCCCGGAACAGATCCCGCAAACGGTGGAGCGTTTCCGGACGATCGGGAACCCGCCAACACGTGCTCCGCGGGTCCCACCGCGCATCGGCAATGGTCCGGATCTTTCGGACTCGCTCCGGTTGATACGCCACGTACACGAGCAGCTCCCCTGCATTCCCCGGCTCGACGCGGACAGCACAATCAGCTTGCAAAGACGTACGTTCGACAGGCATGATAGTTTCCTTCACTGCAAAGCTCAATCCTGTGCGGTTGTTGCATGATGGATGTGAGGAAAGCAAACCGCGTTCCAACTTCGGGCGGCCGCCGTGACCGAGAAGCGCGCGATGCGGCGGTCCGATTGCACCCGCCGTCCTGTCGCCGTCAACTCCGGTTGCCCGCCGTCAACCGGAGTTTACGTCGCATGCGCCCCTCGCTGAGGCCGACTCTCGTGTCGCTTGTAGGTTTTCATAGTTACTGCGTCGAGCGCGTGACTGCGATACATTCGCTCCTTCGCCGGCCTGGCGTACCCGGTGCGGGATCTGACTGCTCTGCGTGTGCACATGCTGAGCTCAAGCGCTCGACGCTGTAGTGCGCCGCTTTTGAGATCCTCTCGGGCCTGAGGCCGAGAGATTCCTGAAAAACTAAGGAGGCGAGCAAAAATAACTTGAACAATATCGCAGTCAACTTCGCCAGGAGGACCAACACCAGAGCCGGACTGCGCATCGAGGCCTATCGCGACGGAAGTGTCCATGAGAAGGGAAGGAAAGTGACAGACAAGGAAATGGACGATATCGCCATCACCAGAGGCGACGAGCTCGGAAAGTGGAGCTACACGATCGAGCCGAGGCCCCATCAAGAGGCCGTGGCATCCGAACCCGCAGCCAAGCCGCGTAATACTGCACAGCGTAAACCCTCGTCTACCCGATCCACGAAGCATCCTCCGAGCCGGGCAGCGCAGAAGTTACAGCCACTTGACGGCCAGCCTGCCAATCACGCTCAAGCAGATAGTCCACAATGCAGTACGTGCGACAGGCCAAGCGGAGCCGGGCAGGTGCCGCTTCCGCCCCTCGCTGACGCTACACATAACAGGTCTCCGCGCGAAGAGTCGGGGACGTCCGAAAGTCGCACCCACCGCTCCTCAGGATGGCCATTCCGTCTCTACGACATCCTTACCGGTCTCCGAGCACGCTTCCTCTCGTCGCCCCGATGACCCCTCTTTCCCCGAAAACGCACCGGATACGACATGCCAAAATGGGCGTCGGCCGAATGTGGTTTACACTCTTGCTGCGCCCATCCTTGCACAACTCGCATCCCAGGCGGCTTTTGGGCAACTGGGACGGCTTCGGGTGCAGGCTTGATACCAGGACATTCGGCCGACGCCCCAAAATGTGAAATTATTTCCGCGCGGATCCTAAATGACATGAAAAGCGGCAGAGACCCTCCACCATAACGTCTGGCTACCCCTCACAGGCGTGTCCCAGGGATGCGTTTGGCACAAGCTGGACGCAGCCGAGCAAAGTCGCCCGCGGGCCGGTCGATTTAGGATGGATCGCCCTCTGGCGCATCGATGCCTCGATCGTGTATGGTCTCTTGCTGACGACAGGAGCTCGCTCATGATTCGCGTCACGCGTCTGGACGGCACGCAAATTCTGCTGAACGCCGAGCTGATCGAGAGCGTCGAGGCGACGCCCGATACGCTCGTCACCCTGGTCACGCGTACTCGACTCATGGTGCGCGAGACGCCGGAGGAGGTGTACGAGCTGGTAGTGGCCTACCGCCAGCGCGTTCAGGCAGGTCTCCGGAGATACTCGTGAGCGTTGACCAACAAGGATGCCGCCCTTTGACGCGTTATGCACATAGTTTGGGATCACCAAAGGGGATGAAAGATCGCGTCGGATTCATCGGGCTCGGCATCATGGGCGCGCCGATGGCGCTGAATGTGGCCAAGGCGGGGTATCACCTCACCGTCTTTACGCGCACCCGCCTGAAAGCCGCGCCGCTTGAGGAAGCCGGCGCCACGATCGCCTGCTCGCCCGCCGAGGTGGCGGACGCCAGCGACGTGGTCATGCTCTGTGTCACCGATACGCCAGACGTTGAAGCCGTCCTGTTCGCGGCAGACGGAGTGCTGTCCTTGCCGCACCCGGGGCTGGTCGTCGTCGATTGTTCCACGATTTCGCCCGCAGCTTCCCGAGCGATTGCGCACCGCCTGACTGCGCTGGAGATGACATTCCTCGACGCCCCGGTAACGGGAGGCCAGGTCGGCGCCGTCGCGGGGACGTTGACGGTCATGGTCGGTGGGCCGGCGAACGCCCTCGAGCGCGTGCGACCGGTGCTGTCGGCCATCAGCCGGAAGATCGTTCATTGCGGTCCCGCCGGCGCCGGCCAGACCGTCAAGCTGTGCAACCAGATTCTCGGCGCCGTCAACCAGATCGCGGTGAGCGAGGCGTTGCTGCTTGCCGCCAAGGCCGGCATCGACCTCGAAACGATGCTCGAGGTCACGACCTCCGGCGCCGCTTCATCCTGGGCCCTGGACGTGCTGGGTCGCAAGGTCGTTCACGGTGACCTCGCGCCGGCATTCATGGTGCGACTGATGCAGAAGGATCTGCACCTTGTGCTCGAGCTTGCGCGGGAGCTCGATGCCCCGCTCCCCGGCACGGCTCTGGCCAATCAGTTACTGCGCGCGGTGCAAGCGGAGCCGGGTGGCGGCGAGCTCGGCACCCAAGCCATGATTCGCGCCTACGAGCGACTCGCAGCGTTCCCCGTCACGCCCTCGCGAACCCCGTAGAGCGGGAAGCAGAAGGGGGCGCCGTCTGTCCCTCAGTCCGCCGCCATGTCCACGAGGATCTCCGCGATGCGCGTGAGCGGCGCCACCTCGTCAACCGCGGTCTTTTCCAGCACCGAAAGCGGCATCGACGCCACCTCCGCCGTCGCGGGATCTTCCACGACCGTGGTGCCGCCTGCCTCCCGGATCTTCCTCATACCCTCCGCCCCGTCGCGGTTGGCACCGGTGAGCACGACACCCACAACCGCGGCGCCATAGGCATCCGCCGCTGACTCGAACAGCACGTCGATCGAAGGCCGCGCGTAGCTCACCGGCGGGCCAACGGACAGCGAGAACGTGTGATCGTCCTCGATGAACAGGTGATAGCTCGCCGGCGCAATGTAGACGACTCCCGGCGAAATCTCCTCCTTTTCATCGGCCTGCTTGACGCGCAACCCGGTCCTGCCGCCGAGGATCTGCGCGAGCAAGTCACCCGAGGAAGCGTGCTGGTGCTGCACGATGACGATCGGCAACGGGAAATCGGGCGGCAACGCCCCGAGAATCACCTCGAGCGCCTTCAGCCCACCGGCGGAAGCGCCGATAACGACAAGGCGCGCCGGCACTCGCAAGCCGGGCCCGCGCCGATCACTCGCGTGTGCAGACATGCGGCAACCACCCTGCTCCCGTCGTCATGAAATCCGCAGCAGCAATCGTGCAGCGCCTCGCCAGGCGGACCCGAAAACGGCTGCGAAGGCTCCGCCGGCTGCGGCGCGTCGTCGCCTTTCTGGCGCGCAAGCAGAGGTGGTGGCGCTGGCGCCGTCTGTTGTTGGCCGCGGCCTTCGCGCACGCGCGCCGCTGGCGCCTGGCCTGGGCGGTGCTGCGCTTCGGCAAGTAACGCTCCCCGCTACCGAATGCGGCGGTACACCTTGTTCTTGAGCGAGATCGGCTCGAAATCCGCCCGACATTCCGCAAACTCCAAGGTTTCCTTGGTGCCCAGGCACAGAAACCCATTCCGGCACAGCGTGCGCGCGAACAGGCCGAGCACGCGCCCCTGCAGGCGGCGGTTGAAGTAGATCAGGACGTTGCGGCAAACCACCATGTTCATCTCATTGAAGACGCCATCGGTCACGAGGTTGTGCGTCGAAAACACCACGTTGCGCTTGATTTCGTTCGCGATGGTGGCGTACTGGCCGGAAACGCTGTAGTAGTCCGAAAACTCCTCCTCCCCACCGGCCCGGTGATAGTTGGTCGTGAAGTCCTTGACCTTTTCGAGCGCGATGCGGCCCTCCCGCGCCTGCGCGATGACGCTGTCGCTGATGTCGGTGGCGTAGATCCGCGTGCGGTCGTAGAGGCCCTCCTCGATGAGCATGATCGCCATCGAATAGACTTCCTCGCCCGTACAGCAGCCAGCGTGCCAGATGCGCACGAACGGGTAGGTCTTGAGCAGCGGCACCACCTCGCGGCGCAACACGGCATAGACCTCGGGGTCGCGGAACATCTCCGTGACGGAGACGCTGAGATCGCGCAACAGCCCGGCGAAATAGTCAGAGTCGCGCAGCACGCGATGCTGCATCTGCGAGAAACTCTCCCAGCCATCCAGGCCGAGACGGCGGCGCAGGCGACGGCGCAGCGAGGCGCGCGAATAGTCGCGGTAGTCGTAGCCGTATTTTCGGTAGACCGCCTCGAGCAGCAGCTCGATCTCGATGCGCTCGGTCTCGCCTCGCTCTTCGAACGTTCGGTTTGCAGTCAGTTCAGCCACACGCGAATCAGGGAAAGCAGCCGATCGGTGTCGACCGGCTTGGATAAGTAATCGTTGGCTCCCGCTTCGATGCACTTGGCGCGGTCGCCCTTCATGGCCTTGGCGGTCAGCGCAATGATGGGCAGGCGAGCAAAGCGGCCCTGGGCGCGGATCTGGTGCATCGCTTCGTAGCCGTCCATCTCCGGCATCATGATGTCCATCAGCACGAGGTCGACCTCGGGATGCTCGGCGAGCCGTTCGAGCGCCTCGCGGCCGTTTTCGGCGGTCAGCACGCGCAGCTCCTTGCCTTCGATGACCGCCGACAGAGCAAAGAGGTTGCGCATGTCGTCATCCACGAGCAGGATGGTTCTGCCCCGCGGCACTTCGGGCCTGGCGTCTCCCCCGCCGCCGGGCCGCGCCTTGAGCACGGCCGAGGGTGGCGGCGCCGGCGCCACGGCCGCAGCCGCGGCAGGCTTCTCGGCCTCTGACTGACCGCGGCCTCCTCGGGTGGAGTCGCTGACCCACAAGGAGATCTCGTCGCTGAGACGCTCCATCGACCGCTCGCCCTTGATCACGATGCTATTGGCGACCTGCCGGAGCCGCCGCTCCTCGTCGCGGCTCAGCGCGCGCCCCGTGTACACGATCTTGGGAATTCGCGCGAGCTCGTCATCCCCCTGCAGTTTTTCCAGCAGCTCGAAGCCAGACATGTCGTCGAGCCCGAGGTCGATGACAATCCCATTGAACCGCTCCTGGCGCAAGAGTCCGAGCGCTTCTCGCCCGGTCGCAACGGCGGTGACGCCGACATCTTCGGAGTCGCCGATCTTTTCCACGAGCAGATTTCGGCACGCGGCGTCATCATCGACGACCAGCACGCGCCGCGCGGCGTCGTAGGCCGGGGTTTCGGCAGCCAGGTGGGGCGCGCTGAGCGCCGCGAGCTCTGCCGGCCGCGTCGCCGGCGCCACTGCGGCGCCGTCCGGCGCCGTGGACGCGCCTGCCGCGATCGCCGCTGCTTGCCGCTGCGCGTAGTCCGGTATCAGCAAGGAGAACACGCTGCCGCTACCGACCTCGCTCTCCAGATCGATCCGCCCGCCGAGCAGCCGCGCGAGCTGCATGGAGATCGACAGACCGAGCCCAGTGCCGCCGAATCGCCGCTGCGTCGAGCCGTCCGCTTGCTGGAAGGCTTCGAAAATCAGGTTCTGCTTGTCCTTGGGAATGCCCACCCCAGAATCCGCAACGCGGATCAGCAGCCCCCGCGGCGCGGGGCAGTCGCGCGCCGGAGCGCCGTTGCCACCGCTGCCGGTGCTTTCATTACGGGCCGCACGCCCACCGCTCTCCGGCGGCGTCTCGATGCGCACCTCCACGCCACCCTGCGAGGTGAACTTGAAGGCGTTCGCGAGCAGGTTCTTGACGATTTGCTCCACCTTCTGGCGATCGCTGTCGATGCTGGTAACCGCGCCTTCGCCGACGCTCACCCGCAGGTAGAGCCCCTGGTTATCCGCAATGTGGCGAAAGTTCTCCTCGATGTAGCTGGCGATGGCCGCGGTTTCGACGGGCTCGACGGTTACCGTCATCCGCCCGGCCTCGATCTTGGACAGGTCGAGAACGTCGTTGATCAGCTCCAACAGCTCCGTGCCTCCCGCGTGGATGGTCCGGGCGTACTGCACCTGTTTCGCCGTCAAGTTCTTCTCCGGGTTGTCGGCGAGGATGCGGGCGAGAATCAGCAGGCTGTTGAGCGGGGTGCGCAGCTCGTGCGACATGTTGGCGAGAAACTCGGACTTGTAACGGCTCGCGGCCTCCAGCTCCCGGGCCTTCTGCTCCAGCAAGCGGCGGATTTGCTCGAGCTCCTCGTTGCTGCGGCGGATGTCGTCGCGTTGTCGCTCCAGGGTCTGGGTCTTGACCTCGAGGTCGCTGTTGGCGCGCTCGAGCTGCCTGCGGCCGCGTTTGAGCTCTTCTTGCGAGGCAATGAGCGAGCGCGTTTGCTCCTCGAGCTCCTCGTTGGTCTGCCGCAGCTCCTCTTGCTGTGCCTGAAGCTCCTCTGACTGCTGCTGCGTTTTCTCGAGAAGCTGTTGCATCTTGATGCGCGACGAGGCCGAATGGAGGCTGACGGCAACCGATTCGGCGACGGACTCGAGAAAGGCGAGCATGAGCTCCGAGAACGGTCGGAAGGCCGCGATCTCCACGACCCCGATGAGGAGGTCGTTGTAGATCAGCGGCACCACGGCGATGTGCCGCGGCGGGGCATCGCCGAGCGCCGAGCGCACCTGCAGGTATCCCTCCGGGACCTCGGTGAGCACGATGGTCGTCCGCTCCAACGCCGCTTGCCCGGCGACGCCCTCGCCGAATGCGATCGTCGTTTGCGCACTCTTGCGATGGGAAAACGCGTAGGACCCAACGAGGCGCAGCTCCGTCTCGCCGGCGACGTACAGCGCGCCGACTTGCGCTCCGAGGTAGGTCGCCAGATAGCGGACGATCGCTGCGGCCAGCTCCGCCTGCGGCCGCTCGCCGCGCAACACCGCGCCGATTTCGGTCTGCCCGGTCTTCAGCCACGAATCCCGCTCGTTCCGCTCGATCGCCTCCTGGATCTCGGCCATCATGCTGTTGAAGGCGCGCGCCAGTCGGCCCATCTCGTCGGAGCCGCGGACGCGCATGCGCACCTCCCGGCTGCCCTCGCCGAACTTGCCCGCGACGTTCACGGCGTCCGCGATCGTGCGCGTGAGCGAGCGGTTCAACATGTGCGTCAACACCATGACGAATACGAGCGCGCCGACAATGATGACGCTCAGGATGACCAGCGAGATGCGGTTGCTCTTTTCGAGCTCCCGGAGGGAATGGGACATGAGCTCCCGAGACCGCGCCGTATCGCCCTGCAGCTTGGTTCGCAGCGCGGCGTAGTTGGACTGCGTCTGCTCGAGGTCCTGCATGACCTTGGGGGTGTTCTTGCCCAGGTCGATGTACTCCATCGCCGCCGTCCGGGCGTGCTGGTAGTAGCGCTCGAGCTCTTCCCGCCGCTCCGACACCTGCCGCGCCGGCACGACCGAGTTCACGGCGAGCTTGTCCAGCAGCTCGTGAAACTCCTTCACCGCTTCCTGGGCCTCGTCGAGAAAAATCTCGTCACTGCCGGAGCGCGCATCCCGAATATTGAGGTGCACCCGATCGAGGATCGCCTCGAGATCGCGGGTCATCACCAGCGCCGGCGCATAGCCGTTCTCGACGGGCGACAGCAACCGCGAGTTGTACGCGTTCACGTAGAGGTACACCGCGAGCACGGCGGCAAACGCGGCGGCGACCAGAGCGGAAACCAGCCGCAGCTTGTGCCTGAAAGCGAGATTGTTCAGAGTAAGCACGTCGCGATCCTTCCCGGTCTCACCGGGTCAAGGGTCCGGGATGATGGAGATGATCTTGATCTTGAAGGCAGCTAGCTCCGCGGCACCCGAGACGTAGCCGATCGCACCCGGGCTGGACTCGACGCGGCGCAACAGCTCGTTCTCGGTGTCCAGCTCCGGCGGCGGCACGGCGCGTCCCGAGAACGCTCGCTGCTGCCAGTATGCCTTGATCTGCGGAATGCTCTTGTCGAGGATCCGGTCGCTGAACGCCAGCCGTGCCGCCGCCGTGGAGTCGAGATCGAGCGGCACGACCACGCTGCCGTCGGACCACTTGGTGCGCTTCTTCAGAAAGAGCACCGCGAGCTCCTTGGGCGTGAGCGCGGTATCCGGCACGGAGGGATTGGCAATGACCACAAACGGCGGCGCCGCCGTCGCCTCGGGCGCGGCGGAGTGAGCGCTCGGGCTCAGGCCCCCCACCGCCGCCCCGACCGCCGCGAGCAGCGCCACCAGACTGCTTGCCACGCTTCGCTCCATCGCTTCCTCGTCAGAACGAAAACTGTCCACCAAGCACGACCAGGCGCGTCGTGTCCTCGATCGGCGCTTCCCGGTCCGCCGGAAACGCAAAGAAGTTGCCGCGAATGCGGTGCACCGAGGCGCGCAGCACAAAGTTGGGACTGAGCCAGTAGTTGATCCCCAGGGCCAGCGCGCGATGCTCGCTCAGGGAACGCGGTAGCGTGCGGTCCGTGAGCCGCGAGGACGCTTCAAAGCTCTCGTAGCGCGTGGCCAGCTCCCAGTGCCCGCCGAGCTTGTAGGCGAGCTCCGCGTAGGCCGCGTTCATGCGCAGCTTGAGATGCTTCTCGTGGCGCACGATTTCGAGGCGAGCCGTGATGCGCGGGGTGCCGTAGTCGATGAAGGCACCCCAGGTGGAGTTTCGCTGCCCGTCGTAGGGATCGTCTCCCGCGAACGCTGCCGTGCCCACGGCCAGCCCCGGCAGCGGCGTGGCCAGCCGCAGGTAGGTGCCGATAAGGTTTCGCACCTTTTGCTTTCTCGCCGCGTCGCCATCTTCCTCGAGGTCGAGCCCCTCGGCGAGCCGCAGTCCGTCGCCGACTTCGAGCACCATGTGGCCGGCGAGCAGGTCGTAGCTCAGCTCGAAATCTTCGGGAAGGATGATCCCCGTCAGATTGATACCCGTGTATGCCGGCGCGATGATACCCGCCGGTCCGTAGACGGAGGTCGGCAGGTCGAAGAACGGCCGCAGTGTGCCAATCTCGTAGACGTCCGCGTAGTTGCCGAAGGAATGCCGAATCTTGCCGAGGCGAAAGCGGAGCTGGTCGCTGAACGCCCACTCCCCGAAGGCGTAGTCGATCTCGATCTCGCTGCTGGTGGGCGTCTGCAAGAAGTGCGGCTGCATGTGCACGGTGAGGCGTTCGGTCGGCTGGCCCGTGACGCTGAGCGCGACCGTCAGGTTCTCGTAGCTGCCTTCCTCGGTGCCGATGGAAACCGCGTTGCCGTCCGTCCGCCCATATCCCCAGGAGCCATAACCGTGAAAGGCGAGCTTCTCCGACGTTTGCGCCGCGGCGGTGCCGGACAGCGCGCCGGGCAGGCTCGCGACGAGCAAGAGAAGTTTCAGCAGCAGGCGAGAGCGAGCGCGAATCATCCGATCTCCGGCGCGGAAACCACCGGGTTCAGCCGGTGGAGGAAGCGCCTCTTTCTCTGACTGTAGGTGTAGCCATCCGCTCGCTGGAGCAGACGACAGTGTTTGTGCGAAATGCCTTGAACCGTACCCGCGTCTGTTTGAACGTTGAAGCTACCCGAGGCCCTTACGGCGACGCGCCCTACGTACATACCGGCTTTCTTG
>JACPHN010000233.1 GCA_016188575.1 Candidatus Schekmanbacteria bacterium | reverse complement strand
GTGCTGACCACGATCCACAACTACTTCCTCCGCCGTTCGGACGGAACCACTGCTGCCGAGAGATTTTTTGGGTCGAGGCCCCGCGACCTCTTTGACTGGCTGCTGGACGGCCTCGAAGTTCCCGCCCGACCGGCGCGGGCAGCTCATGCGCCTATTGGCACGCCGCATGACCTTTGCCGTGGCCGAAACGATGAACGAGGCCCTCCTATCAGGTGAAAAGTCGGAGATATCGTGCTGCCCGCTCGCATCTTGCGCAAGTCCCTCTTGTGCTCAGGTGTAAAGCATCACCACCCGCATTTTGCCGATGCCCAAAGACAGGAAGCCGCGGTGCGGCTCACGCGCGCCGCTTGCGATCCTCTTCAATGTCGGGCGGCCTGTCAACTCGAACCTGCCGAGGCGCGAGTTGGAATGGCCGCCGTTGCATGGTTCCGTCGAGCCGGGTAGGCTCAAAGCACGATGGCGGAAGAGAACACACAGCAGATTGGGCCGTATGAGGTGCTGGGGCTCATCGGGCGAGGCGGGATGGGTGCGGTGTACCGGGCGCGCCATCCGCAGTCCGGCGTCGAGGTTGCGGTCAAGGCCGTGCGGACAGCGACCGCCGCGGTCGTGCCGACAATTCGCAGGGAGATCGCTGCCCTGGAGCGCCTTCGGCATCCGTACGTCGTGCGTATCGTGGAGAGCGGCCTGGACAAGGGGCTGCCGTGGTTCGCCATGGAGCTCGTCAAGGGCGTCGAGCTGCGCGCGTATTGGCGGCGGCCGGGCGAGGCGGTATTGGACCTCATGGCGCAGCTTTGCGGCGCGCTGGCTTATGTGCATGGCGAAGGCATCGTCCATCATGACCTGAAGCCGGAGAACGTCCTGGTCCGGGAGGATGGGGCGCCGCTGCTCGTGGACTTCGGACTGGCGGCGGAGTTCGGCGGGGACGTAATTCGCGAGCGACTGGAGGTGGAAGAGCAGACTGCCGGCTCGCTGCTGTACATGGCGCCCGAGCGGATTCGCGGTGAGCTGACGGATGCGCGGGCGGATCTGTATGCGCTCGGCTGCATGGTTTACGAGTACCTGGCCGGGCGGCCGCCGTTCGCCGGGGCAACCGTGCGGGCGCTGGTGCGGGGGCACCTGGAGGGGCAGGCAGAGCGGCTCCGCACAGTGAACCCGCAGGTCTCGGCGGAGCTGGATGAGCTCGTCCACCGGCTGCTCGAAAAGCATCCGGATGATCGCCTCGGCTATGCGAGCGACGTGGCGCGGGTGCTGCTGGCGGGGCGCCCGCGCGTGCTGCTGAATCCACCGCCCGTGCGACTGCGGGAAAACCCCCCACGTCAGCTCCGCCCGCACGAACAGGGAGGGATAGAGAGCGGCGCGGTCGCAGCGACGCCGAGCAGCCAGTGGGCTCAGGTCCCGGAGAGCGCTGGCGGCGTAGCGGCCGACACGGGCGCCGAACCGCGAAACGGCCACCCGAAACCCAGACCCTACCTGTACCGGCCGCCCTTCGTTGGCCGGGCGGCGATCCTGGCGGAGATAGAGGAGCGACTCGCGGCGCTGCGCGGCGCCGGCAGCGGTGGTGCCTTGTTTCTGGGCGGCGAGAGCGGCGTCGGCAAGACGCGCCTGGTGGTGGAGGCAGGGCGCCGCGCCGCCGCTCGCGACCTCGTCGTCCTCACCGGCAACTGCCTGCCGCCGACCGCCGGACACCTGTGGAGCGAGGGTCGCGGCGACGTGCCGCTGCAGGCTCTTCGCGGTCCGCTGCGAAAGCTGGCCGACCGCTGCCGGGAATGGGGCCAGGAGGAAACGGATCGCCTCTTCGGGGCGCGCGCCCGCCTGCTGGCCGCCTTCGAACCGTCACTGCGCCATCTTCCCGGGCAGGATGCCTATCCGGAGCCGGTGGTGCTCGCCCGCGACGAAGGGCGACTCCGGCTGTTTGCGGCGCTCGGAGAGACGCTTGGGCAGATGGCGGCGGAGTGCCCGGTCCTGCTCGTGCTAGACGACCTTCACTGGGCCGATGAGCTGACGCTGGCGTGGCTGGAACATTGGCTACATCGCCTGGCCGATCGGCCGGTGCCGGTGCTGGTGCTGGCAGCCTATCGCACGGAGGCCGCCCCACAGGCGCTCCTGGACCTCGCGCAGCTTCCTTTCCTGTCCGCGCGGGTGGTCGACCGACTCACGGCGGCGGACGTGGACAAGATGGTCCGCAGCATGCTGTCGCTGCGCCAGGTGCCCGCCGGCCTTGTTGAGCTGTTCGCGCGCCACTCCGCAGGCAATCCGCTATTTGTGGCGGAGCTGCTGCGCGCCAGCGTCGAAGAGGGGCTCCTGCATCGCGACCTGGCGGGACGATGGCGGCTCTCACCAGCCGCAGCGCGCGTCCTGAGCGAAGCGCCGGGCGATTCGGCGGCGCTGCTCCCGCTTCCCAGGGCGCTGCGCGATCTCGTCGAGCACCGGCTGCGCGGACTGGGCGGCGCCGCGCTGGAGCTCGTGGAGGCCGCCGCGGTCCTCGGGCGCGAGTCGACGGGGGCGCTCCTGGCGGCCGTCTCGGGACTTGCCGGGGAGGTTCTCTTCGCGGCCCTGCAGGAGACTCTTCGCAAGCACGTGATCCGCGAGCTTTCGCCGGACCGCTTCGCGTTCGTGCACGACAAGCTGCGGGAGGCGGCGTACGCGCGGATCGGCGAGGGGCGGCGCGCCGGCCTGCATCGAGCCGCGGCGGGCGCGCTGGAGACCTTGCCCGAGGAGGAGAGAGAGCAACTTGCCGGTGCCCTCGGGGATCACTGGGCGGCGGCCGGTGAACGGCGCCGGGCGGCGCGCGCCTGGGCGATTGCGGGGCGCAAGGCGGCCGGCGCTCACGCGGCGGGCGAAGCCTGGACGTGGCTCACGCGCGCCGCGGAAGCCTTCTCCGCGGACGCCTCCGGGCCGGGCGCGGACACTCCGCGCCTGCTCGAGGTTCTCGATCTCCGCTGCGTCATCTCCGACCAGTTGGGCCGCTCCGACGCCATCCTGCAGGACGCCCGGAGCATGGCCGGGCTCGCTCTGGGCGGCGCGGACGTGGCGCGCTACGAGGGGCGCGGCCACTACTTCCAGGGTCTGGCCTGGATCGGTGAAAACCGCTTCGCCGACGCCCTCGCGGAGCTCACTCGGGCCGTGACCTTGCTGGCGCGGCCTGTTCCCGACGCCTCCTGGCAGGTGGCGCTGTGGCACCGCGAGGCGTGGAGCTGGCGAGGGTGGGCGCTCATGGGTCTGGGGCAATGGGATGAGGGCCTGCGGGAGCTGCAGGCGGCGGTTTCCGCTGATCTCCGCGAGGCCGACAGCCCGATCCGCGACGGCTGCCTCATGCGCCTCGCCAACGCCTGTGAGCTCCGGGGTGATCTGGAGCGCGCGGAGGGGATCCTGAACGAGCTGAAATCCCGCTCCCGGGCGCGCGGTTTGGCGTACCAGGAAGCCCAGTGGTGCGCCGCCGTCGGCAGGGTGCGCCGTGCCAAAGGCGAGAGCAGCGCAGCACTCGCGATGCTGCAGGAGGCGAAGCAGGGGTTCCGCGCATGTGGCGCCCTGCAAGAGGAGCTCGTTTGCCTCAACGAAATCGGTCAGCTCCTCAAGGAGCAGGGCCGGTATGGGGCCGCCTGCAACTGGTTTGCGGAGATGACTGAGACTGCCCAGCGCCACCATCGCGCCGCCTACGCGCTACCCGCGGCCGTGCAGCTCGCGGGATGCGAGCTGCGCCTGGGCCAGACGGCAAGCGCGCGAGAGCGGCTGCGGGCGGCGCGACAGTCGTTCGCGCAGGGCGGGGAGACACGCTGGCACGTGGAGTGCCTCGTGTGGGCGGCGCGCGCCGCTGCGGTGCTCGGCGACAGAAGCGGCGCCGGCGAGGCCGCGCATGAGGCCCACTTCGTGGCGGCCCGGGGCGGTACCGCCAGGGATCGCTGGAAGGTCGCCATGCTGCTACTGGAGCTCGCCGATCACGACATCGCCGCCCCCGTGGAGGCGGCGGTGGCCGGCCTGGCAGCGGCTGACGAGGCGCGTCGCGCGGGATTGTCCTCCCACGCCATGCTTGCAGAGTTGCGACTGGGCCTCCATGAGGCGAGATTCTCGGCGGCGACCGGCCCCTGGACCGCGTTGCTAGACCGGCTACGCAGCGCGCTCGCCGATACCGAGCTGCGCGCAGCCCATCGGCGCTATCAGCTCGTGCGCGAGGCCACCGACACCCTGCTGCTCGCGACCGCCGAGGCGCTGCTCGCAGCGGGGTTCACCGCGCTTGCCAAAGAAGCGCTCACCATGTGTCCGGCTGCCGCGGCGCTCGGCGACAATCAGGGGGCGCGGTGGCGCCGGCTCCGCCTTGGCGCCGCGCTTGGATGCCCCGAGGAGGTCGCGGCCGCCAGGCAGCTCGACGAGCTCGCTCGCACCATGCCTGCCGGAACCGGCGCGGGCGCGGATGGCGGCGACACGCTGTCCGCGGACACGGTCTCGAGAGATTCCGCCCTCGGCGCCGCCACGCTGCCCGCGCTTCCGTGAGCCGCCACCGCGCGCCGGCAAGGCTTTCCGCTGGAGTGCTCCCGACCTGTTCTTACTCGTCCATGGC
Organism: Candidatus Schekmanbacteria bacterium; assembly: GCA_016188575.1. Taxonomy (GTDB): domain Bacteria; phylum CSSED10-310; class JACPHN01; order JACPHN01; family JACPHN01; genus JACPHN01. Next base: position 42,228 of record JACPHN010000233.1, on the reverse strand, counting down.
CAGCAAGAGTGCCGGAGGATCGATGACATCGTAATGGACGCCGTGGCCGCTCGGGAATTCCCACGCGAAGTCTTGCTTGGTGATGCGCTTGCAGCCCTCCTCGGAGGTCATGTGCGCCTCCAGCGAGCGTTCGAGCCGCGAACGAAACAGGCCGATGTATTCGTTTTCGCGCGTGGCGGGGTCGGCAGCGATGGCCGCGGCGTCCAGCCCGGTGTAGAAGGCCGCAACATTGTGCACATAGCCGCCGTCCGGGCAGGCGTAGAAGCGCTGAAATCCCACCGTGCCTTGATCCGCGAAGGGCGGCTTCATGTCGATCCATACGGTACCCAGGCGATTGCCGGTGCGGCTGTCATACAGCGCAAAGAGCTCGGCGGAACCGGGGAGTGGCTTCGCACCCACCTTCAGGTTGCGACTCGTTTCGAACGCCGCGGCGTGGCGGTTGCAGATCGCGGTGAGCATGTTCGATCGCCGCTCGTGCACGACGCGGTCACCGGTACTGTGGTCGGGGAACACATAGGGGCCGCGCCAGTATTCGGCGACAGTCCAGTGGTCGGCATCGAAGAGATAGAAGCGGAGCGTGTCAGCACCGCAAATCAGAATTTCGGTCCCGGAAACGGCGACGCCACCCGCTGCCGCCGCCGGAGCGGGCCCAGGCGCCGCGAAAATCAGGAGCAACAGGCTGGAACAGGCAAGCCCGGCGCGGCGGTTGGGCTGACTCGACAACGCGTTCTGCATTTTTCGTCTCTCCTGGTAGGTGATGTACGGAGCGTGCTGCGAATGGGCGAACCCCGTGGGCGGTGATGTCGCTCTCCATAGTTGCAAGATCGGGACCAGCGATAGGGCCGCACCGGGTGACTGGCGCTCCAGATCTTGCTCACCTTTGTGGCGGGGCGCGACGACAGATTTCGTCGCGATGACGGTTTCTGTTACTGGTGCGGCTCGTTGTTCGCCACGCTGGCGCAGGCGGCCTGCAGATGCCGGCGCGACGGTAGCGGCGCCCATGCTTCCGCGCTACCATGGCCCCATGCACGAGTCCGACCTGATCTTGACCCTGACCATCGGGCTGGGAGCGGCCCTGTTCTTGGGCTACCTCACTCACCGGCTTGGACTGTCGCCGATTGTCGGGTACCTGCTGGCGGGAGTCGCGGTCGGGCCAAATACGCCAGGCTTCGTGGCAAACAAGGAGCTTGCGGGCCAGCTCGCCGAAATCGGGGTCATTCTCCTCATGTTCGGCGTTGGTCTCAACTTTCACTTCAAGGAGTTGATGGCGGTCCGCCGCGTCGCAGTTCCCGGGGCCCTCGTGCAGAGCCTCGTCACGACGGTATTGGGCAGTATCGTGGCCGTGCGCTTCGGCTGGGGCTGGCCGGCCGGCCTGATGTTCGGTCTGGCGATTTCCGTCGCGAGCACCGTCGTGCTGCTGCGCATTCTCGTCGACAACAACGACTTGCACACCCCTGCCGGTCACATCGCCGTCGGCTGGTTGGTGGTCGAGGACTTGTTTACGGTTTTCGTGCTGGTGCTCTTGCCGGTCGTGGCCCGAACCGACTCGCCGGGGGCGGCCGCGGTCGCGCTTGCGGTGGGGTCAGCGTTGCTGAAGATGGGCCTGCTCGTGGTCTTCATCGTGCTCGTGGGTGGGCGGCTTCTCCCCCGGCTGCTGGCCGGGATGGCCGCAACTCGCTCTCGCGAGCTCTTCACGTTGAGCGTCCTGGTGCTGGCGCTTGGCATTGCGCTCGGGGCGGCGAGGCTCTTCGACGCTTCGATGGCTCTCGGGGCCTTCCTCGCAGGGATGGTCGTGGGCCGCTCGGACTTCAGCTCTCGGGCGGCGGCCGAGGCGATGCCCATGCGCGACGCGTTTGCCGTCTTGTTTTTTGTCTCGGTGGGCATGCTCTTCAGCCCCGATCACCTGGTGGCGGCGCCTCGGCTCGTGGCGGCGACGCTCGGCATCATCCTCGTGGGGAAGCCCCTGGCGGCGCTCTTGATCATGCTCGTGTTACGCCATCCGCCGCGCACCGCCCTGGCGGTAGCCGTGGCCCTGGCGCAGATCGGTGAGTTTTCCTTCATTCTGGCCGCTCTCGGCAGGCAGCTCGGTATCCTCTCCGACCAGGCGACCAACGCGGTCATTGCCGCAGCCATCGTCTCGATCAGCCTCAATCCCGTGTTCTACCGCCTGATCGACGTTTTCGCGGCGCAGGCGAAGCGCTGGGACCGCCTGTGGAGCTGGTTGAGCCAACGTGCGTTGGCGCCGGCCGCGCGCAGCCTGGGGGCTACGGCGCCAGATTCCTCCGGACGGCGCACCGACGCCGTGATTGTGGGCTACGGACCGGTTGGACGCACTCTGGTCCGCCTGCTGCGGGACAACGGAATCGAGCCGACGATCATCGAGCTCAATCTCGACACGGTCCGCAGCCTGCGTGCCGGCGGCTTCAGGGCGGTCTACGGAGACGCCACTCACAAAGCGACGCTCGCGGAAGCCGAGACGGAGCGCGCCATGGTCTTCATCCTCAGCGGCTCGGGCATGCACGGCAGCGGCGAGGCGATCCGGCTGGCGCGGGAGGCCAATCCCAAGATCCGGGTCTTCGCGCGCGCGACCCATCTCAGGGAGGTGCCGGCCTTGCGCCACGCGGGCGCCGACGTGGTCTTTTCTGGGGAGGGGGAGCTGGCTCTCAGCATGACCGAGTTTCTCATGCGTCAGCTTGGCGCCACGGCAGAGCAGATCGATCGGGAGAAGGACCGCATTCGCACCGAGCTCTTCGGTGGCCGCCTTTCGCTGGCGGCGCTGTTCTCGCCGGCTCCCGCCGCCGAGCCGGGCGACGATGAGGCGCTCAGTCGAGGCGGGCAACCAGTGAGTGGCTGATGATCTACTGGGGTAACTGGTCATCTTCCCGCTGCTGGCGGGGGGGGGGAGCGAACAAGCGCGTGGCGAGCGTCGTGGCGCTCGCGCTGCTCCTCGCGGTCGCCGCGGCGCCGCTGCGCGCGGGCCCGCAACCGGGCGCGGCGGCCATCGTGTGCGTGCCGCAAGGCGGAGACGGGGGCGAGGAGGCTTATCTCCGCAACACGCTGGACGGCCTCGGGTTCGTGCTCCGGCTGACGAACGCGCCGCGGTCCTCGGACTGCAAGGTGTATGTCAGTCATCCCGGCCAGGGACCGGGACCCGACGCACCGGGAGGCCTGATGTCGTGGGTCGAGAGCGGCCACGGCGTGGTGCAAATCGGCGATTGGGGACCCGACCTGATCGCCAACACGGCGCTCGCCGCCGGCAAATCCGACGCCGTCGAGGTGGCGCTGCAGACGCCGCACGCGATCACGTCCGGCCTTGGACCACAATGGCCAGCAAGGCCGGCGGGACAGTACGGGGAGGTGGCACCGGCCGTCGCCTGGGCAACCGCCGGGTTGGATCTCGCGAGCGCCGATGGAATCCCGCGCGGCATTGCCGCGAACCGCTACGGTGAAGGGAGCGTCGCATTCATCGGCTTCAACGTGTATGGACCGACCGCGGGGCTCGACGACGTCGAGCTGTTGCGCGCCGCGATCCTGTGGGCCGCGGGTGAGCTCGCGGACGACGTCTCCGCGAGCAGCGCGATGTCGCTTCTGCTCGGCTCGGGTCTCGGGGCGCTCGCGCTGGTATCGAGACCGCGCAGGCGCACGCTGACCGGATAGCTCTCTTCCAGCGGCTACGCGTCACGCGCACTGCGCACGCCGAGCGCCTACAGGAGTCATCCCCAATTCCACCGGCGGTTTGACGTCGACGCGACAGCGCCTCCTGCCGTCCTCCCCGCAAGCCGAGGAAGGAACGGAGGGGGGCTCCGTGATGCGCTTCCCGCGCAGCTTGCGGCGCGTTGGCGGCGGGTTCAGGTCCAGCAGCCGCCCATTGCAATTGGAGGAGAACCCACCCAGAATGAATCTTCAATCCTGGTTGTTCGAGACGGAGGGCTCTGTCCAGCAATATCAATCGGAGAGGGGGCGTATGTTCATTCTGCGTAGCGTCCGCGGATTGCCGTCACGTGTGTGTCGAGGTGCCGCCGTCGCCGCGGCGCTGATCGCCGGTTTCGCTCTCTGGTTCCACTTCCACGATCCGAATGAACAAGCGGCCCCGACTTCCGAAGAGGTCGCGGAGCGGCTGGCGCAGGTCGTCGTTCCCTTCATCGACAACGAGGGCCAGGTGGACGAGCGTGTGGCCTACTACGCCCAGACGTTCGCCGGTGCGGTCTTTGTAACCCACGAGGGGGAGCTGGTCTACGCATTGCCACCGCGGCCCGAACGGGGCGAGGAGCTCCAGGGCGGGGTTGCCCATGCGGCGATGGGCGCCGGCGAGCCGGAGGCCGCAAGCGGCTCGGGCTGGGCGATTGTCGAGCGCTTCGCCGGCGGCACGCCGTCGCCGGCGGGAGGCGAGGTGTCACCGACCAATCTCAGCTTCTTTATCGGCAACGATCCCGACCGCTGGCGACCGGAGGTCAAGACGCGTCGAGCCGTCGAGCTCGGCGAGGTCTGGAAGGGGATCGACGTGGAGCTCGTGGCGAGGGGAAAGAACGTCGAGAAGATCTTCCGAGTCGCCAAAGGGGCCCAGCCGGATCGGATCCGGCTCGAGATGGAGGGCGCCTCGCTGCGCGCCGGCGACGACGGGACGCTCGTTGCGACGACTGGCAACGGCGACCTCGCCTTCACCAGGCCGGTCGCCTACCAAGAGCGGGAAAGCGGCCGCGCGCCGGTCACGGTGGCGTATCGCCTGGACGGGCAGGTCTACGGGTTCGAGATCGGCGACGGCTACGACCCGGACTACCCGCTCGTCATCGATCCGCTGCTCCATTACAGCTACCGCGGTGGGAACCGTTATGACCTCGCAACCGACATTGCCATAACCGGCACTGACGTCTACGTGGTGGGAAAAAGCTACTATGAAAACCCGGGGGACCAGTTTCCGGGAACGACCGGTGGGGCGCAACCGAGTAACGCGGGCCAGTATGACGCGGTCGCGCTGCGTCTTGACTTGACGCTGGGGACATTGTACCAGGCGACCTACTTGGGCGGCGGTGGTTCTGAAGACGGCGTGGGCGTGGCGTTGCTCACCAACAAGGTCTTCGTGTCGGGGGTCACCAATTCAGGCAATTTCCCCACGAGCGGGGGCTACCAGGCCACCTGGCAAGGTGGATACGATGCTTTCGTCGCGCGCCTCAGCTCGGACCTGAAGACCCTCGAAAAATCGAGCTACTTCGGGACGGCTGGCGACGAGACCACGGCTCGCGTGGCGGCGATCGACAGTGACGTGTACCTGGTTGGGACGACCACGTCCTCGGCCCTACCCGGAGTTTCGGGAAGCGCCGACAGCAGCTTCGAGGGCGCAAGCGACGGTTTCGCCGCTCGTTTCAACACCGACCTGAGCTCCCTCGTTCGGGCCACCTACGTTGGCGGTAACAATGACGATTCAGTCCGGGCCGTCCGGGTCAGCGCCAGCGGCGTTTTCGTTGCGGGTGACACCAACGCGACCTCTTGGCCCTGGGTATCCGGGGCTGCGCAGAGCTCTCCGGGCGGCAGCTTGGACGCCTTCCTTGCACGGTTGGACCGTGACCTTATCTCGGGCGCCCGGGCAACCTACTTCGGCGGCCCGGCGGGTGAATATGGCTGGGACCTGGCGCTTGGCGGCAGTGGGGTCTACCTCTGCGGGGTAACAGCCGGCAGCGGCGTTCCGGGGACGAGCGGAGGCGCACAGCCAACTTTTGCGGGAGTAAGAGATGTGATCGTGGCACTCTTTTCCCTGGACCTTCTGTCTCGGACCAATGCAACCTACCTGGGTGGAACAGGCAATGACGGCGACAGCGACGCCGGGTGTGCACTCGGCAACGGCGCCCTCTACGTGGCCGGATTTACGGAGTCCGCGAGCTTCCCCGGGACTACGGGTAGCGCTGTGGATACGATGCAGGGCGGGGGGGATGCCTATGTCGCGCGGCTCGATCCGGCGCTTACCACGCTTCAGCAGACCACCTACCTGGGCGGCACCTTCTCCTGGTCTGACTCGGCCCGGCAAGTGACTGTCGGCCCGGACGGGTCGGTCTTTATGGTGGGCGCCCAGTGGATTGATTCCAACAATAGCGATCTGCTCCTCGGGAGGTTCTCATCCGGCCTCTGCAACTCGACACCCCCAGCCGCTGGAGCGGTCAACGACGGCGCTGGCGCGGACATCGACATCCAGACCTCCACCACGAGCATTGTGGCCAATTGGAACAGCTTCACGGACGACGGCTGCGGGATCGGCAGCTACGAGTGGGCCATCGGTACGACCGCGGGGGGCACGGAGGTGCAGGGCTTTACCAATGTCGGGTTGACCACGAGCGGCAGCAACGGCTCGCTGTCGCTCAGCAGCGGCACCACCTACTACGTCTCCGTTCGCGCCGTCGATGAGGACTCGCTGCCGAGCACCCCTGTCAGCTCGGACGGCGTGCTGGTCGATGCCAGTCCACCAACGGGGGGGGCCGTCAACGACGGGGCCGACGCGGACCTCGACTTCCAGTCGTCGATCTCGACAATCAACGCAAACTGGAGCGGTTTCAGCGATGTCGGGAGCGGGATCGGCTCCTACGAGTGGGCGATCGGGACGAGCCCTGGAGGAATCGACGTGCAGGGGTTCACCAACGTGGGCGCCAGCACAGGCGCCACAAATGGGTCGCTCAGCCTGGCAAACGGCACCCTGTGCTACGTTTCCGTGCGGGGAATCGACGTTGCCGGCAACACGGGCACGGCGGCGGTCTCCGACGGGGTACGGGTGGACACGACGGGGCCGACGGCCGGGACAGTCGCCGACGGGTCGGGGGCGGATGTCGACTATCAGGCGTCAACGACGACCATCCAGGCCAACTGGTCAGGCTTCAACGACCCCCTGAGCGGGATCGCCTCCTACGAGTGGGCGATTGGCACCACGTCGGGTGGAACCGAGGTGCAGGGGTGGGTCAACGTCGGCGACGTAACCTCGACGAACCGGACTGACCTCACCTTGAGCGAGGGGACGACCTACTGGGTATCGATTCGGGCCGTCGACGCGGTCGGGAACGTCGGCGACGTCGCATCGACCGACGGAGTCACCGTGGACGGCACGCCGCCGGCCGCCGGGACGGTCCGTGACGGCGGCGGTGCGGACATCGATTTCCAGGTGTCGGTGGACACGATCGTCGCCAACTGGACCGGATTCTCCGACGGCGGCACGGGCATTGCGGATTACGAGTGGGCGATCGGCACCAGCTCGGGAGGAACCGAGGTGCAGGGGTGGACGAGCGTTGGCGACGTCCTCAGTGGTACGAGCTCGTCTTTGACGCTTTTCGACGGGACCACGTACTACGTCTCCGTGCGGGCGATCGACGGGGCCGGCAACACCGGGGACGTCGCGACCAGCGACGGTGTGACGGTGGACACGGCGGGGCCCGGGGCCGGTGCGGTGGATGACGGGGCGGGCGCGGATGTGGACTACCAGCTCTCGACGACCACCATCGCCGCGAGCTGGAGCGGTTTCAACGATGGGGGCAGCGGCATCGCCTCCTACGAGTGGGCGATCGGGACCACCTCCGGCGGTACAGAGGTCCAGGGCTGGACCAGCGCCGGGCTGTCGACCTCGGCGAGCAACGCCGGCCTGACCTTGGCCCACGCCACCACCTACTTCGTCTCCGTTCGCGCGACCGACGCCGTGGGCAATTCGGGCGCGCCGGCGACGTCCGACGGCGTGACGGTCGACACGACGCCACCGGCGGCCGGCTCCGCCGGGGACGGCCCGGTGAGCGACATCGCCTTCCAGACCTCCCTCACGACGATCTCGGCCAACTGGTGGGGCTTCGCCGACGCGACCAGCGGGATCGCCTCCTACGAGTGGGCGATCGGGAGCACGCCCGGGGGTCAGGAGATCATGGCGTGGGCCTCGGCGGGATTCACCCAGACGGCGACGCAGAGTGGCCTGAGCCTTGCTCACCTCGGCACCTACTACACGGCGGTGCGGGCCGTGAACGGCGTCGGAAGCGTCGGTTCCGCGGCGCTCTCCGACGGCGTCCAGGTGGACACGGCGGGGCCCGATCCAACTACGATCAATGACGGCCCGGCGGCGGACATCGACTACCAGAGCTCGACGACGACACTTTCCACCAACTGGTCCGCCTTCCCGGATCAGGGCAGCGGCGTCGCGTACTACGAGTGGGCAATCGGCACCACGGACGGTGGGACCGAGGTGCAGGCCTTCACGAACATTGGCCTGAGCACCTCCGCCACGCAGTCGGGGCTGAGCCTGAGCGACGGCACGACCTACTACGTGACGGTACGCGGCCATGACAACCTGGACAACGTACGCGCAGCGGCGGTCTCCGATGGCGTCACGGTGGATACTGATGGCCCCGCAGCCGGGGTCGTCTCCGACGGGACCGCTGCCGACATCGATGTCCAGGGGTCCACGGCGAGCCTTTCCGCCAACTGGTCGGGATTCACCGACGGCGTGAGCGGAATCGCGTCCTACGAGTGGGCAATCGGAACATCGCCCGGTGGGACCGACGTTCAGACCTGGACCGGGGTGGGCACGGCCACCGTGGCGACGAACGGCGGCCTGAGTCTGAACCCCGCGACGAGCTACTACGTTTCGGCTCGGGCGCTGGACAACGCCGGGAACACCGGCTCCGCGGCGACCTCTGACGGCGTGACCCCCGACACCGCTCTGGGCAGCGCCGGAAGCATCGACGACGGGGCGGGGAGCGACGTCGACTTCCAGACCTCCCTGGACACCATGGCGGCCAACTGGTCCGGATTCACGCCGCCCGTTGGACGCGCGATCGCCTCCTACGAGTGGGCGATCGGCACGACCCGTGGCGGCGTGGAGCTCCAGGGCTGGACCAACGTCGGCCTGGTAACCAATGCCACCAATAGCAGCCTGAGCCTGTCGGAGGGGACCGCCTACTACGTCTCCGTGCGGGCCGTCGACGACCTCGCCACCCCCGGACCGGCGGGCACTTCCGACGGCGTCGCCGCCGACGCCACGCCGCCCGCGGCCGGCACGGTCAGCGATGGGACGGACGCCGACATCGACGCCCAGAGCTCCAAGACGACCCTTGCAACCAACTGGGCGGGCTTCTCCGACGGCGGCAGCGGCGTCGCCTCCTACGAGTGGGCGATCGGCAGTACGCCGGGGGGCAGCGAGGTCCAGGGCTTCACGGGCGTTGGCGTCGCAACCAGCGCCAGCACCACCGGCTTGAGCCTCGCCGATGGCACCTACTACGTGAGCGTGCGAGCGACGGACAACCTCGGTCAGGTGGGATCCGCGGCCGTTTCCGACGGGGTCATGGTGGACGCGACTGCACCCACGGCGGGCAGCGTCGACGACGGTGCAGGGGCGGATATCGACTTCCAGGTCTCGACCACGACGATTTCGGCCAACTGGTCGGGCTTCGGCGATGGGGAAACGGGGCTTCGCAGCTACGAGTGGGCGATTGGGGCCACGGCCGGCGGAACGGAGATCCAGAGCTGGACCGGCGTGGGCATGGCGGTGAGCGCGACCAACCCGTCGTTGAGCCTGGCCGAGGGAACCTACTACGTGGCGGTGCGGGCGCTCGACAACGTCTCCAACGCGAGCACCCCGGCCGTGTCCGACGGCATCACGGTGGATACGGCCGGGCCCTCGCCCGGGACGGTCGCCGACGGAGCGGGCGCGGACGGGGACTTTCAGCAATCGACGACCACGATCTCGGCCAACTGGTCCGGCTTCTCCGATGCCGCCAGCGGCATCGCCTCCTACGAGTGGGCGGTCGGGACGACGCCCGGTGGAAGTGACGTGCAGGCGTGGACGGATGTGGGTCTGGCCGTGAGTGCCAGCAACAGCGGGCTCACGCTGCCGGAGGCGCCTTACTATGTGTCGGTGCGCGCCACCGACAACGTCGGCAACGCCGGAACGGCCGCCGTCTCCGATGGAGTCCGGGTGGACTCCAGCGGACCGGCCGCGGGGTCGGTCGCCGATGGCACGGGTGCGGACGTCGACTTTCAGCAATCCTCCACGACGATCTCGGCCAACTGGACGGGTTTCGCCGATGCGGCGAGCGGGGTCGCCTCCTACGAATGGGCGATCGGCACGACGCCCGGCGGAACGGAAGTGCGCGGATGGACGGGCGCCGGTAGCGACGTCAGCGCTACGGCATCCGGGTTGGCACTGGCCGAGGTCGACCACTATGTCTCCGTTCGCGCCACGGATAACGTCGGCAATACCGGACCGGCGGCAATCTCCGATGGCGTTCGGGTGGACGTCACGCCGCCGGCGGGTGGCGCGGTCAGCGACGGCGCAGGGGCAGAGCTCACATGGCAGACCGACACGACGACGATTTCGGCGACGTGGTCGGGCTTCGCGGACGCGGCGAGCGGGGTCGCCTCATACGAATGGGCGATCGGCACCACGCCCGGGGGCACCGAGGTGCAGAGTTGGGCGAACGTCGGGGACGTCCTCGCAGCCACCAACGCGTCGCTGGCCCTCGCCGACGCGACGACTTACTACGTCTCCTTGCGCGCGATCGACGGCGTGGGCAACGTCGGCTCGCCAAAGAGCTCCGACGGCGTGACCGTCGACGCCACGTCCCCGGCGGCCGGAACCGTCAACGACGGGGACGGTGCGGACATCGACTATCGGACGTCGCTCACGACGCTCTCGGCCAACTGGTCGGGGTTCGCCGAGGGCGGCAGCGGGATCGCCGCCTACGAGTGGGCGATCGGAACCTCTCCGGGCGGAACGGAGGTTCAGGCGTGGACGAATGTGGCACTCTTGACGAGTGTCACCAACGCGGCGCTCGCGCTCCAGGCCGGAGGGTCCTACTACGTCTCCGTGCGCGCCTCGGACGTCGCCGGCAACGTGGGGTCGGTGGCGACGTCCGACGGGGTCACCGTCGATCTCGCGGCGCCAACCGGGGGGACGGTGCTGGACGGCGCCGGTGCCGATGTGGATTATCAGGGCTCGTCGACCGTCATCAACGCCAACTGGTCAGGGTTCGCCGATGCGCTCAGCGGGATTGCCTCCTACGACTGGGCGATCGGCACGAGCCTCGGCGGAACCCAGATCCGGGCCTGGACGAGCGCCGGCAATGTCACCGCGGCGACCGCCAGTGGCCTGTCCCTGGCGTCGGGGCGCACCTACTGGGTGTCGGTGCGGGCCGTCGACGCCATGGGAAACGTAGGGAGCCCGGCGTCGTCCGACGGGGTCATCGTCGACCTCGTGGCGCCAACGGCGGGAACAGTCCTGGACGGTGCTGGAGCCGATGTGGACTATCAGGGCTCAGGGACTGTCATCGTCGCCAACTGGTCGGGCTTCGCCGATGCGCTCAGCGGGATTGCCTCTTACGACTGGGCGATCGGCACGAGCCTCGGCGGAACCCAGATCCGGGCCTGGACGAGCGCCGGCAACGTCACCGCGGCGACCGCCAGTGGCCTGTCCCTGGCGTCGGGGAGCACCTACTGGGTGTCGGTGCGCGCCGTCGACGCCGTGGGGAACGTAGGAAACCCGGTATCTTCCGACGGGGTCATGGCTGACCTCGTGGCGCCAACCGGGGGAACGGTTCGGGATGGCACGGGCGCCGACGTGGATTATCAGGGTTCGGCGACCGTCATCGACGCCAACTGGTCGGGCTTCAGCGACGCGCTCAGCGGGATTGCCTCCTACGACTGGGCGATCGGCACGAGCCCGGGCGGAACCCAAGTCCGGGGCTGGACGAGCGCCGGCAATGTCACCGCGGCGACCACCGGTGGCCTGACCCTGGCGTTGGGGAGCACCTACTGGGTGTCGGTGCGCGCCGTCGACGCCGTGGGAAATGTGGGCGGCGCGGCGTCGTCCGACGGGGTGACCGTGGACGGAACGCCGCCGACAGCGGGAACGGTGAATGACGGGAGCAGCACGGACATCGACTTCCAGGCGTCGGCGACGACGATTGCGGCCAACTGGAGTGGGTTCGCCGACGTCGGTGTCGGCGTCGCCGCCTACGACTGGGCCATCGGCACGACCGCGGGCGGTACGCAGCTCCAGGGGTGGACCCGCGTGGGCAACGTGTCGTCCGCGACCAGGAGCGGGCTGACGCTGGCAGACGGGATGACCATCTACGTCGCGGTGCGGGGCGTCGACGGCGCCGGCAATGTCGGCGCGGCCGCAACCACGGACGGCGTGACCATTGACCTGACCGGGCCGACCGCGGGCTCGGTAAACGACGGGACGGGGGCGGATGTGGATTTTCAAACCGCTACCACCACCATCTGGGCCAACTGGAGCGGCTTCGCCAGTGCGGGGAGTGGCCTCGCCGGCTACCAGTGGGCGATCGGCCGCACCGCCGGCGGGACCGAGCTGCAGGGATGGACCAGCCTCGGCAACGTCTCGTCTGCGACGAACGCGGCGCTGGCGCTCGCGGCCGGCACCACCTACTTCGTCTCCGTCCGCGGCTACGACATGCTCGGCAACACCGGCGGCATTGCCACCTCGGACGGCGTTGCCGTCGACTTGACGGGGCCCTCGCCCGGAACCGTTTGGGACGGCCTGGGGCCCGTGGACATCGACATGCAAGGATCGGCTACAACGATCTCCGCTCGCTGGTCGGGATTCACTGCCGACGGGGCCCAGCTCGCCTACTATGAGTGGATGATTGCCACGCAATCCGGGACAATGGTCCAGGACTGGACGCGCGTCGACGGAACCGAGGCCAGCAACTCGGCCCTCTCTCTGCAACATCTGGTCTCCTACTACGTCGGCGTCCGGGCCGTGGACGCGATTGGAAACCGCGGCGACGCGGCAGCATCCGATGGCGTAGTGATCCGCTTGGACGGACCACAGCCAGGCACGGTCCTCGACGGCAACGGGGCGGTGGACCAAGACGTCCAGCAGTCGCGGACTACGATCTCGGCTCGGTGGTCGGGTTTCACCGATGCGAGCTCGACGATCACCGCCTACGAGTTTTCGATCGGGTCGGCGCTTGCCGCTACCGATGTCCAGGGCTGGACGTACGTGGGCGTGGTCACGCAAGCCACAGTTGGAGGTCTCGCGCTCCACGACGGAACGACCTACTACGTTGGGGTCCGGGCCACCAACGCGCTGGGCAACTTGAGCGATCCGGCGGTTTCCGACGGCGTCATGGTCGATTCCGTTCCGCCCATCGCCGGGACCGTGAGCGACGGCGGTGGGGGCGCCGACATCGATCTCCTGCCAACGAAGGAAACACCGCTCAGCGCCCACTGGGAAGGATTCCGCGACGTGCACAGCGGTCTGCGACCTGCCTACCATGTGGGGCTGGCCACGACACGGAGCTCTGCTAGCTATCTCTGGGGCCCCGTAGCCGTCCAGGCCACTGCGATGGTTGCACCGGTGCTCGCTTTGAAAAAGGGCGAGACCTACTACGCCAGCGTGACTGTACAGGACGTCGCCGGCAACTGGTCAGCCCTGGCGTGGTCCGACGGCGCGAAGACCGACGACAGCCCACCCGAGATGTCCGGGTCGGTGAACGATGGAACCGGGGCGGACATCGACGAACAGGACCACGGCACCCTCTCGGCGAACTGGTCGGGATTCCACGACAATGGCGTGATCGCCTACTACGAGGTCGGCACCAGCGAAGAGCTGGCCCGGAGCCCCATCCCTACCGTCTGGCAGAACGTAGGGATGGCGACGAGCTGGACTTCCTCCTCTCAGGCCACATCGGGCCTTACCCACTTCGTCTGGGTCAGAGCGACCGACGCCTGGGGCAATGTGAGCGAGCCGGTCAGCTCGGACGGGGTCGTCGTCCTTGGGGCACTTCAGATCGACGACATCGTCATCAGCGCCATTCGGCGCTGGGGGAGCGACGATACGGTGTTCATGGAAAAAAACGTCCGGTTCAACGGCGTGCTCGGGACGGATCAGATGATCACTGTCCGTCCAGGCCCAAAGGATTTCCAAACCAACGACCGACTCTATGCCGACGGGGTCGGATTATTGCGGAAGCGAGTCGAGGTGACCGATAGAAGCGCGCGATTCACCGTAGACGGAACGGTGCTCGCCGCCGAGGAGCCGATGTTCGTTCCTGTGCCCGCGGAGATTCACCCGCTCCTCCTCGGCCTCAACGTGGATGTGAGCGAGCTTGACCTCGAGGACAACTGCGTTACGGTGAACGGCAGCTTCAACATCCCGCTGATGTACTTCGCCAGCGGCGGTAAAGCCGAGCTCGAGCTGGAGGACGCGCGGCTCTGCCCCGGAAAGGAAGTCATGTTCGGGGGGTTCTCGGTGAGTGGGGAGGTCGTCATTCCCGATGAGGATGGCATCTTCAAGCTCAGTGAGCTCGGCTGGAACGGCAGGACCGAGTCCCTCAAGATAGGAGGCGGCTTCAAGGTAAAGGAGATGTGGGCCGGCGCCACGGTAGGGATCATCGAGGGCCGCCTCGACACGGTCGTGCTGTGGCTCGAGGATATCGAAAAGCCGATCGGGTCGACGGGGGTCTACTTGCAGAGCATCGAAGCCGGTATCGAGGGTCTCGGATACCGGCCTTTTTCCAAAACGAACCTGGTCATCCTGGGGGGGGTGGGCCTGACGCAGGGCAAGAAGTTTCTGGATGATATCGCGCTCATGAGCTACGACGGCGAGCTCGAGATCAGACTCGACGGCTCCGCGACGGTGCAGGGAACGGCGAAGCTGCTCGGCATCGTGCAAATCGGCGCCGCGAAGTTGCAGGTCGTGTGGGCGCCGAAGGCGGGGGCAAAGGCGGAAGGCTGGGTCGCGTGGCCCGGCGGTTTCTACACCGGCACGCTCGTCATCTCGTATTTTCCGCCCGAGCTCAGGGCACGGATGCGAGGCGACATGAAGATCCCGGACTTCGTCCCCTGGGTAGGCGGCACAAGCCTTGCGAGCATCGAGGCGACGGCCGACAACGAGAGGTTCCGCGCCGAGCTCGTGATCCCGGCCGGCATCGCGGACGTTGCCTTCGTCATGAGCGTGAAATGGACGTTCTTCAAGTCGGCGAATTTCGCTGACGTGAGCTTCGGGGTCAATCTGAGAAAGCCCGGCTGGGCGCCCTGGCGCTACCGAACACTGGACGTCGCGCAACCCGCCGGTCTGCTGCCGGCGCGGTACGAGCAGCTCTGGACGGTGCCGCCGGGGGTAGAGCAGCTCCTGGTCCGCGTCGGCTGGAGCGAGGCGAGTGAGGCGACCGACTTCACGCTGCACACGCCGACGGGGGGGCTCATCAGCCCGGACACGGACGACCCGCGCATTTTCTACCGCCGCGGGACGATCGATGCGTGGTACCGGGTGGTGGCACCGGAGGCCGGGCCGTGGTCGCTGGCCTTGAGCAATCCGACGGCATCCGAGTACGTGGTCGAGCTGGTGGTTCCAAACTCGCCCCCAACGATTCACGTGACGGCGCCGGCGGTGGATGTCTCGGCCCAGAGCAAAGTGACCATCGCCTACGCGGCGACGGACGCCGATGGTGACGCGCAGGTGTCTGTCTACTATGGCACTGGCGCGGAGGCGTTGGATGGAACCACCATCGCCACCGGCCTGCCGGCCCGGGATGGGAAGCTCGAATGGGACACTTCGGCCGTGCCGCCCGGGCAGTATCGCATCTACGCGGTGGCGGACGATGGCGAGAACGTACCTCGGGTCGCGTACGCCAGCGGTTCCGTGCTGGTCAAGCCGGAGTCGATCCTGGCAGCACCCGCGTGGGTAGACGCCACTCCGTCGGGAAACGCGGTCCTGCTGAGCTGGAGCGCCGTGCCGGGGGCGGTCGGATACCGCGTCTACTGCCAGGGAATGCGGTCTACCGAGCGCCTCGAAGACGTTGTGCCCGTCATCGGAGAGACGAGCGTGCTGCTCGACACCGAGCTGACCAGGGGCCGGCGTTACCGGGTGGCTGTGGCCGCGTACGGCGGCGACCTGACCAGCGGGTTGCGTAGCCCGCAGCTCGTGGTCGAGTTACCGGTGGTGTCGATTGACGGGACGCCGCCTTCGACGCCCCGGGTCTACGACAACGGGGACTGGCTGGCGTCCGGCGAGCCGCTGCTGGGCGTGTGGAGGGCCGAGGATCCCGACTCCGGTGTCGTCGGCTACCAGTACTGCGCCGGCACGAGCGGCGGAGGCTGCGATGTGGTGCCATGGACTGACACGGCTCAGCGCACCGAGCTGATGGCAGGTCTGTCGCTGAGCGCAGGGGAGCGGTACTTCATCTGGGCGCGGGCGCGCAACAATGCGGGTGTGTGGAGTGAGATCGGCGGTAGCAATGGGATACGGGTCTTCGACGGGGTGGCGGTGAGCGCGAACCAGGGGACCCAGTACCGGCTGATCGGCGCCGGGGGGAAGCCCTCCGTGCTTCTCGGCATCAACCTGCGGGTGTCCAAGGCCGCACCCAGCTCGTGCCTGAGATCTCTGCGGATCGCCCTGGCGGGGGCGGCTCGCAAGACCGTTTCGTTTGCCTGGCTCGCCTACGATCGCGACGGCGACGGGGTGCTCGATGAGGGGGATTCCTACCTGGCGCGTGCCATTCAGGATGGCGCTGGCAATCTGCTCTTCGACAACGTTGGCCTTTGTGAGCTGGCGCCGGGAACGCAGACCACGCTGCTGGTAGTCGTCAGGGTTCGCGCGAGCACCGCGATCGGTGCCACGCTCCAGGCCACCGTGCCAGATGACTCGGCGGTGGTGATACAGGCCATGGGCGGCAGCTCGCTCAGAGTGCTCGGCGCCCCCGTCGAGGGTCCGGAGCTTGCGGTCATCGGTGGGGATCCGGACGTGCCCCTGGAATCGTCGCTCGCCTTGCTGGTTGCCGCGCTGCTCGGCGTGGGCACGGCGTTGCTGCGCGCCCGCCGCGCCCGAAGGCGGTATGGTGTCTAGGTGCCACGGAGCCAAGACCATGTTTTCTCGACCGATCGCCGGCCGTACTCCGAACCTGTCCCTTTTTCGACAACGAACCTCCGCCTGGAGCACGGCAACAAGACGTGCCCCAACAGCGCGGCTGCTCCTCGCGTCAGGCCTTGCCCTCGCTCTCGCACTGCTCCGACCCCAGGGCGATCTGGGCGCGACCGAAGCGTGGACAAGCATCGGGCCGGTGGGAGGCAGCGCGATCTGCCTGGCCATCGATCCCACGTCCCCAGAGACGATCTACGTGGGCACCGAGGGCGGCGGCGTGTTCAAGAGCACCGACGGTGGCCTGAGCTGGATTGCGATCAACACCGGGCTCGACGACTTCCGGGTCCGTGCCCTGGCGGTCGATCCCAGCTCCCCCCAGGTCCTCTATGCTGCAAGCTGGGGTGGCGGCGTTGCCAAATCGACCGACGGCGGGAGTCAGTGGGCCTCGACCAACGACGGCCTGACCTCCCCCTTCATCAACGCGCTGGTCATCTCCGCTTACTCCCCTACCGCCGTCTACGCGGGTACCTGGGGAATGGGCATCTTCGTCAGCAGAGACGAGGCCGCCAACTGGTCATCCAGCTCTTCCGGGTTGACCCACTCGTCGGTGACGGCTCTGGCAGTGGATCCCAGGGTCACCGGGACGCTGTACGCGGCCACCGCAGGCGGCGGCGTCTTCAAGAGCCTCGACGACGGCGGAAGCTGGACGGCGGCAAGCGCCGGGCTCTCCAGCCTGGATGTGCGGGCGCTGACCATCGACAGCGCTGCACCAGACACGCTCTACGCGGGTTCGGTCGAGGGGGGCGTCTTCAAGAGCACGGACACGGGGACCACCTGGGGCCAGGCAGGAGCCGGGCTGACCAACCTCGACATCCTGGCGCTGGCGGGGGATTCGGGCGTGGTTTATGCGGGGACGTGGGGGACCGGAGTGTTCCGCAGCGACGATGGCGCCGCGACCTGGAGCGCCGCGAGCACCGGCATCGAGGCGTCAACGGTGCGCGCACTTGCCGTGGATCCCGGGTCGCTGGAGACCGTGTACGCCGGCACGGAGGATGCCGCCGTGTTCAAGAGCACGGACGGCGGTTCTCGCTGGGAACCCGCGAGCGAGGGCATAACCAGCTCCAGGGTGTGCGCCCTGGCCCTGGACCCAACGTCAGCGGCGACCTTGTACGCTGGAAGGCTCTCGGGCGGTGTTGTCAAGAGCAGCGACGGTGGTGCAACCTGGGGAAACGAGAGCGCGGATCTGGGAAGTCTGAGCGTCTGCGCCCTCGCCGTGGACCCGACCTCGCCCCAGACGATCTTCGCGGGCAGTCTTGGTGGCGGCGTGTTCGCGAGCAGCAACGGCGGTAGCAGTTGGCAGGCGGCCAACACCGGTCTGTTGGGCACTGATGTGCGCGCCCTGGCCCTCGATCCAACCGCGCCGTCGACGATCTATGCGGGCACGATGGACGGCGGCGTATTTCAGACGACCGACGGGGGCCAGGGCTGGGCACCGACCGGAAGCGGGCTGACGAGCTCGGGCATCTTTGCGCTCGCGCTCGACCCACTGGCGCCGCAAACGCTGTTTGCGGGTTCGACCGAAGGCGTAGCCAAGACGACGGATGGAGGCCGTACGTGGGTAATGGCGAGCGACGGCATGACGCCGGGTGCCGTCTACGCGGTGGCAGTCGATTCTCAAGAGCCGCGGATTGTGTACGCGGGTATCTGGGGCGAGGTATTCAAGAGCACAAATGGCGGCGAGAGCTGGGCACCATTCCTGAACCCGATCGATGCGGCCGTCTGGACCGTGGCTCCGGATCCGACCTCGCCGCAGGCGGTTTATGTCGGCACGAGCCGCGGCGTTTTCAGGCCGGTAGACAACCCCTTTGCCGTCTCACTCGGCGAGCTCAATGTGGGGTTGCGGATTGCCGATGTGCGTGCCCTCATGCTGGCGCCTGATCCTGACGCGCCGATCTACGCGGGGACAGCCGGCGGGGGTGCATTTTCGCTGAACCGCCCATTGATCAACGTCTTCGCTGGAGCCAGCCTCACCACGTCCGAGTCGGCAGCGGGATCGGCCAGCTTTGGGGTGGCGCTCAGGATTGCGCCTGCTGCCTCGGTAGAGATCGAGGTGAGCGCGAGCGACCCGTCGGAGGGGCTCGTCGCGCCGGACAGGCTGGTGTTTGACCCCAGCAACTGGAGCACTGTGCAAACCGTTACGGTATCGGGAGTTGACGACAAGGAGGTGGACGGCGATGTGGTGTACCGCGTGCGTCTCGGCGCAAGCACCAGTACGGATCCCCGCTACGCGGGGCTGAAGACGACCAGTGTGCTGGTGATCAACGCCGACGATGACCGCCCAGTCCCGGCGATCTCGCCGCTTGCGACCCTGCTCCTGGCATTGCCGTTCGGCGGTTGGCTGGCGTTGCGGTCAAGAATACGGCGTCGGCCGAAGGGCTTGCGATGCTCCTTTCGAAGTGTCGTAGGCGCCCCCCTCCGTTCCCCCGTTTGTGGGGCGAGGTGAGGGCGGGGTCTACGTCAGGAGCAGCGTTTCGCCAATACGATCCGGTTCGTGTTCGTGCCCTTGCTGTTATTTTCGACACCCCAGCAATTGGCCGTCTTCGTGAATTCTTGTTGGTTGATCAAGACGAGCACAGGTTCTAGACCTGCATTTACAGCGCATGGAATTACTGCTTCCTCCAGCTTGATCTTTCCGCCGCGAACCTCACCGACTTCGAAAGCAATATATCCACCGATTCGGAGCACCCGGGCCAGCTCCTGGAAAGCTTCAAACATGTGCTGCTTCCAGTCACTGAGATGTTTGAGAATGGCGATGGGAACTGATGTAGCATCAATCCCAATAAACCAGCAACGAAGCCAATTGTCGGTCGCGTAGTCCACAATATCGAGGAAAGGGGGCGATGTTACAACAAGTGAAACCGATTGACTCTCTATTTCAGGCGTGCGTCGCGAATCTCTGGTGAGCAAGGTTGCATGCCGCGACGTTTTCCTGAGATTCTCAGTATCTGATGGACAGAGATCCTTGACAAGAGACTTCGATTTTTTCAATATGATGTCGGTAATGTTGCGTACTTGTGGAATCTGTTTTCTTTTCTCATTGATCTTTCGCTGAGATACAATGGAAACGGCCTGGTTTGGCGGCATGGTATATACCGAGAAGAAGCCGGAGGAATGTCCGGTCAGGCGGTTTATGGCCACCATCCTGATCCATTGATCCACAGAATCCATGCCATTTGCGGCCTCCTTCTCAAGGAAGTACTCTCTGAGCGCACAAATCTGTGCAAGGGTCTCGGGATGATAGAATACTAGCAAGTCTTCTGGCATCGTGCAAACCTGATCCAGCCTTATGGAAGATAGACGTCTCTTTATATCGAGTAACGTTGGGGGATTCAGTCTCGGCCTGACGAGAACGGAAGAAAGGGGATTCACGTCGCAACCTATTGGTATGCGGCTGCGAAGCGCTGATTCGATCAGGGTTGTTCCACGGCCCATGAATGGATCGTAAACTCTGTCGCCATGTTTCGTGAGGCGATCAATGAAGAATGCGGGTAGTTGCGGTTTGAAGCAAGCTCTATATGAGATCTCGTGGATAGAGTGTGCGGCCCGCTGTTTGGACGTCCAAAACTCATTGATGAATATCGGTACATAAATGAGCGTGCCACCGGCGCTCTCCACGTGCGCCGCAGTCTCCAGCGTGGCGCTCCCGTGGTCTCGAAAATGCCGAATTCCATCAGGGAAATCATTTGGACCAAGAGCGGCGCGTCGAGAAGCAGGAGCGTTTTCGAACAGCGAGAGATTCACCGGCATGTTACAATAGACCTGGTTGGAGGAGCTTCCGTGCGGCTTCGAGATATATTGGCTGTGGTTCCCAGGCACCGAGGCCGAGCGAGAAGGCCGCTGGCGAGGAACGACGACGAAGCGTATCAATGGAGCGATACGGTGAGGAGGAGAGACGAAGCCGGCGGCCTTCGCAGCCGGCCGAATGCAACAGTTATTTCGTTACGGGTCCTAAGGTCGGACCTCCTCTTCTGTAAGTTCCAACGCCTGAGTGATCCCCGTTGCGTGTTCGCCGGACCGAATAGTCCGGTAAGCGAGTCCGAGCCGCATCATGAGATATGATAGTGAGTCTATGCGTCTGTTGGCAAGAACAGGCGCCGCCCTGAATCCCTCGCCTCGGCGCTTGCAAGCTGAGCGAAAAGCGCATCGCGAATACCCCCCTCCGTCCCTCCCCCTGCAAGCGGGGGGAGGCGGACCAGAAGCGGCATCCGTCTTGTCCGAGCGCGTCTGGGGAAGGGATGGAGGGAGGCGCCGTCGCGTCGACGTCGAACCGGTGGTGGATCCGGAGGGCCTGCCTCCTATTGCACCTTGCTCCGAGCAGGGCTACACTTCGCCACCGTCATTTTCATCGTCTGTAGGCCGCCGCTCGCGTTGCCTCACGGCACCTCGCTTCTGGGGCGTGGCAAGGACCACGCCATGTTGAGTGTACCCATCACCGGACGCTAGAAACATGGACCTCATCGAACCTCATGGCGGCACCCTACAGCGCCTTTTGGCCAACGACCCACAGATTCGCGACCTCAGAACGGAGGCGGTTCACCTGCCCTCCTGGGACCTGACCCCCAGGCAGGTGAGCGACCTCGAGCTGCTCATGTGCGGCGCCTTTTCGCCGCTGCGCGGCTTCCTTTCCGCGCAAGACTACGCCGCGGTCTGCGATGACATGCGGCTGGCCGACGGCATGCCGTGGCCGATGCCCATTTGCCTGGACGTGACCGCCGCTTTCGCCGCGACCATTAGCTGCGGGGATCGCCTCGCGCTGCGGCACCCCGAAGGCATGGTGCTGGCGATTATCACCGTCTCCGACAAGTGGGTTCCGGACCGGGAAAGCGAGGCCAAGAAGGTGTTCGGCTCGCTCGACGATACCCACCCGGGCGTATTCGACCTCCTGCACCGCATGAACCCGGTATATTTGGGCGGTGCCGTTGACGGTGTCGAGATGCCGCCGCACCACACCTACACGCACCTGCGCCACACTCCGGCGGAGCTCCGCAGCGTGTTCGCCAAGCTCGGGTGGCGCAAGATCGTGGCGTTTCAGACCCGAAACCCCATGCACCGGGCGCACGTCGAGCTCACCAAGCGGGCGGCGGCACTGGCCAAAGCGAATCTCCTGCTGCACCCTGTCGTCGGCCGCACACGCCCCGGTGATGTGGACTACTTTGCTCGCGTTCGCTGCTACCAGGCCATTCTCGGTCACTACCCTGAGCAAACGACAGCGCTGAGCATCCTGCCGCTGGCGATGCGTATGGGAGGCCCTCGCGAAGCGCTCTGGCACGCCATCATTCGGAAGAACTTCGGCTGCAGCCACTTTATCGTCGGCCGCGACCACGCAGGACCCGGTAACGATCGCCAGGGACGGCCGTTCTACGGTCCGTATGAGGCGCAGCAGCTCGTCGGCTCCTTTGCCGGGGAGATCGGGATCGAGATGTTGCCGTTCGAGGAGATGGTCTTCGTCGAACAGATGACGCAGTACGTGCCCAAGAACGAGGTGCCACAGGGGGCCAAGGTGCTGGGCATCTCCGGCACCGAGCTGCGGCGAAGACTGCGCGAAGGGCTCGACGTTCCCGCGTGGTTTTCCTACCCCGAGGTCGTGGAAGTGCTGCGGACTTCGTACCCTCCGCGCGCCTCACAGGGGTTCACAGTCTTCTTCACGGGCCTGTCCGGATCCGGCAAGTCCACGGTGGCCAACGTGCTCCTCGCCAAGCTGCTCGAAATCGGCACGCGTCCCGTAACCCTTCTGGATGGCGACATCGTGCGCAAGCACCTTTCGAGTGAGCTCGGCTTCTCCAAGGAGCACAGGGACCTCAACATTCGCCGCATCGGATTTGTCGCGAGCGAGATCACGAAAAATAGAGGGGTGGCAATCTGCGCTCCGATCGCTCCATACACATCGATCCGCCGCGAAGTCAGGGAGATGGTCGGTGAGGTCGGCGGTTTCATTGAAGTCTACGTTAACACGCCGATTGAGGTGTGCGAGGAGCGCGACCGCAAAGGCCTATACGCGAAGGCGCGCGCCGGGCTGCTCACCGGATTCACCGGCGTGGACGACCCCTATGAGGCCCCGGAAGGAGCGGAGATCGTGATCGACACGTCGAAGATGACGGCACACGAGGCCGCTCAGCAGATTCTGCTCCATCTGGAAGCAGAAGGGTTCATCGCCAGCAGGTAGGGGCGAGCGGGGGGTAATAGCCCCGCCGCTCCGGAGGTCACAATATGAAACGCGCACTCATCACTGGCATCACGGGGCAGGACGGCTCATATCTGGCCGAGCTCCTCCTCTCGAAGGGCTACGAGGTGCATGGGCTGCTTCGTCGCAGCAGCTCCGGCAATTCGCGCCGCATCGATCACCTGACGCGGGCGAGTCGCCACCGCACAGAGCGCGCGCTCCATCTGCACGTCGGCGACCTCGCGAGCGAGGGCAGCCTGCTTGGCGTTCTCGCCGCGACCCGGCCCGACGAGGTCTACAACATGGCGGCCCAGAGCCATGTGCGCGTGAGCTTCGATCTCCCCGATTACACGGGCGACATCACCGGGCTCGGAACAACGCGCATCCTGGAAGCGATTCGCAAGTCGTGCCCCGCTGCCAAGTTCTACCAGGCGTCTTCCAGTGAGATGTTCGGCGGTGCGTCGCCGCCCCAGTGCGAGGACAGCGCGTTTCAACCTCGAAGCCCGTATGCGGCCGCAAAAGTGTACTCGTACTGGTTGACCCGGAACTATCGCGAAGGGTACGGCATGTTTGCCTGCAATGGCATCCTGTTCAACCACGAATCACCCCGCCGCGGTGAGGCATTCGTCACGCGCAAGATCACCCGGACACTCGCCGGTATCGTGGCCGGGCGAGAAGCCGTGCTCTCGCTCGGAAACCTGGACGCCAAGCGGGATTGGGGCTACGCTCCGGAGTATGTCGAGGCCATGTGGTTGATGCTGCAGCAAGACCGCGCCGACGACTACGTCATCGGCACTGGAGAAGCGCGGACGGTGCGGGAATTCCTCGACGAAGCCTTTGGTTACGTCAACCTGGACTGGAATGACTACGTGCGCATCGATCCCGAGCTGTTCCGGCCTACCGAGGTCGACTACCTGCTCGCCGACCCCGCCAAGGCCCGCGAGAAGCTCGGCTGGCTGCCGCGCGTGCGCTTCCGAGAGCTTGTGCGCATCATGGTGGATGCCGATCTCGAGCTGGCGGGGCTCGCCTGTCCCGGCGAGGGTCGCCGGATCATTGATGACAAGTTCTCCGGGTGGCACAGTTGGGTTGACCAGGTGTCAACAATGGACGGTGATCGCGTTTTTTCGCGGGTCTAGCGAGCGGCTTCGACGGCCGGAAAGGTGCGGGCAGTGGTCGACACGGACGAGCAATCCGGGCCCCCATACGTCGCCATCGGGGGGCCGGGGGCGGACCACGTCGAAATCGGCGATGGACGGCGACTGGCCTTCATCGCGGGGCCATGCGTGCTGGAGGGCAGGGACTTCGCCCTGAGCGCCGCCCGCTCGCTGCGAAAAATCGCTGAGAGCCTGCACATCCCGCTGGTCTTCAAGGCATCATTCGACAAGGCGAACAGAACACGGGTGGACTCCTACCGCGGCCCGGGGCTCGAGGCCGGTCTGCGAATCCTCGATGCGGTGCGCAAGGAGACGGGGCTGCCGGTAGTCACGGATATTCATGAGCCGGCACAGGCCGACAAGGCAGCAGCGGTAGTCGACCTGCTCCAGATCCCGGCGTTTCTGTGCCGACAAACTGACTTGCTGCTGGCGGCAACGCGCACCGGCAAGCCGGTGCTCGTAAAAAAGGGCCAGTTCCTTGCCCCCGACGACATGAGTCATATCGTGCAGAAGGCAAAGTCGTCGGGAGGCGGAGCGATCCTGGTTGCCGAGCGGGGCACCATGTTAGGGTATCACGACCTCGTGGTGGATATGCGATCGCTCGTCATCATGCGCCAGTGCGCCTGCCCCGTGGTCTATGACTGCACGCATTCGGTCCAGATTCCCGGGGGCGCGGCAGGCGTGAGCTCGGGACGGCGCGAATTCGTCGCACCGCTGGCCAGAGCCGCAGTTGCCGTGGGCTGTGATGCCGTGTTTTGCGAGACCCACCCTGACCCCGCCTGCGCGCTCTCCGATGCCGGCAGTCAGATGCGCCTGGAAGACTTCGAGCCGTTCGCCGGCGAACTTTCCGAGCTCGCGGCATACTGCCGGGCAAGCGCCTGGGTGCCGCGTTCATGACGGATCACGGCGTCTGCATTCTTGGCGGCGGCGTCACGGGAGTCGCCGCCGGCCGGGCTTCGGGGTTGCCGGTATACGAAGCCGCCGAGCGACCCGGCGGAATCTGCTCTTCGTACTATCTGCACCCACACTCCGAAATACCGATGCACGAGCGGCCACCGGACGGGGATGCCTATCGGTTCGAGGTCGGCGGCGGACACTGGATCTTTGGCGGCGAGCCGCCAGTGCTCGATCTCATCGGACGCCTCTCCCCCGTGGAACGGCACGTGCGCCAGTCGTCGGTCTTCCTGTCGCACCAGGGGCGTTATCTGCCGTATCCGATTCAGAATCACCTTGCCGCGCTCGACCATCGCCTGGCCGCAAGAGCGCTCGCCGAAATCCTGAGACCAGCAGTCGCGCCGCCCGTGACCATGAGCGACTGGCTTCGAGCCAACTTCGGTCCAACTCTGTGCGAGCTCTTCTTTGACCCATTTCACGAGCTCTACACCGCGGGATACTGGAAGGAAATCGCCCCCCAGGACCCATTCAAGTCGCCAATCAACCGGGAGAACGTGGTCCAGGGCTTCATCGAGAGCTCGCCGGCCGTCGGCTACAATGTCTCATACCTCTACCCGCGTGATGGGCTGGACGCTCTTATCAAGGAGCTGGCCGCGCCCTGTGACGTGCGTTGTGGCCAGGCGGTTACCGCGATCGACCCCGCAAACAGGCGGATCCATCTTGGCACAGGTTCCCGAATCACATATTCGCGGGTGATCTGCACGCTTCCTCTGAACCAGACCATGTCCCTTGCCGACCTGCACCTGTCGTCAGCGCCCGACCCGCACACGTCAGTCCTGGTCCTGAACGTCGGCGGTACGCGCGGCGAGTCGTGCCCGGAGGATCACTGGGTTTACGTCCCGGATAGCCAGAGCGGCTTTCACCGCGTGGGATTCTACGACAACGTCAGTCTCGCTTTCCTTCCTCGTGGAAGTGGGCTACCGCGCCGCGTCGCGATGTACGTCGAACGCGCATATCCTGGGGGGCAGCGCCCGAGCGCACCGGAGATCGAACGGTATGGTCGCCAGGTAGTCGCAGAGCTCCAGAGCTGGGGCTTCCTCGCCGCGCCTGAGGTCGTTCATCCGACCTGGATCGAGGTGGCGTACACCTGGCGGCGGCCGGGTTCAAAGTGGCGCGAAGAAGCACTTGCGGCGCTCGAGGAAAACGGCATCCTCATGGTCGGTCGCTACGCGCGGTGGCAGTTTCAAGGGATTGCGGAGTCGGTGCGCGACGGTCTGTGCGCAGGCGCCGCCTTCCGCCCGTTCGGGAATCCCTAGAACGCGAACCCGACGCTCAGATGACTCTCCACCCCCTCTTCCCCATCGCGAGGATCGAGGTTCCACCCCACCTCGTAGCGCACCGGCCCGACTGGTGTCGTGAAGTTGAGACCGGCTCCCGCGGTATAGCGCAAGTCGTCGAGCCTGGCGTCCTCGAGATTCCGCCACGCATTTCCCACGTCGACGAACGTCGTGCCGTTGAATCCCCATAGCAAGGGAAAGCGAAGCTCCACGTTGCAAAGCAGCATGGCATTGCCACCGACGAAGCTGCGGCTTTCCCGGGACGCAGTCTCGCCGGCGTGAATGAGGAGCTGCCGGGTAAATGGGCCGGCGGAAAAACGGGAGAAGCCGCGCATAGTGGTCGCACCCCCGATGAAGAAGCGCTCGGATAGGGGCAGCTCACGGTCACTGAGCCCGGCGCGAAATGCGGCGGCGACCACCGCCTGGTCCTGCAAGCGGAAATACCAGCGGCCGCCCGTAGTGACTTTCAGGTAGCTCACTTCGGCGCCGAGGGCGGGAGTGGACCAGTGCAGGCTCAAGGAGCTCAGCGTGCCGCGGCGCGGAGCGAACGGGTCGTCTCGGGAATCCAGGGTGATCGAGCCTACGACCTCGGCCACGTCTACTCGTCCATGGAAGTCCCTGGTAATCGACGATCCCGGGCCGAGATCAAAAATGCGAACCGACTCGCGCCGATATTCGGCGGACCCTTGCAAAAAGCGCACCATCTCCTTCTGCAGCAGCACCCCGCTGGCGCCGGAGCGCTCGAACGAAAAGCCCGTGAGCTTCTCCCGATCGATGTAGGTGCGAATGGAGAGCTCCATGCGGGTTGCCCAGATCCACGGCTCCGAGTAGCGCGCCAGGAGCTTCTGGCGGCGCTCGCTGATATCCGCCGAGAGCGTTATACGGCGGGCGCTGCCCATGATATTGGTGTGCCCGATCGTTCCAAACGTCCGCGCGCCATCCTCGGTCGCCCAACCGAAACCGAATTCGAACAGGCCGGCCTTGCGGTCCTTGAGGCGCACGACGAGGTTCCGCAGGGTCGTATGCTGCCGCTTCACCTCGCCGACTGTGCTCGGCACCACCGTGACGACATCGAAAAGGCGAGCGCGCTGCAGCTCCTGGCGTATGGCGAAGATGCCTTCCACGCTGAGCGGTGCACCAGATTGCAGTGAGATGCCGCGGCGGATAACGCGCCGCTTCGTTCCCGGAGCGCCAGCGATGACGATGTGATCGAGCAAATACTGCATGCCGGGCTCGACGTGATACCGGACGGTCGCCTGGCGACCGAAGTCCACCAGCTCGACCTCGGGATCCACGGAGACTGAAGCAAAGCCGCGCTGGTGGTAGCGCTCGCGGACGAGGTCAGCGCCCGCGTCCACAAGCGCCTGAACGTAGGGATCTCCCACGCCGAACGGGAGCTCGCCGGCCAGCTCGTCCGTGTTGCGCGTTTGCCGCGGGTCGATAACGTGGACGGCGGTCACGACGGACCGGAGGCCCTCGTCGATCTGGATGTCAATGTCGGCGATTCGCTCACGCCGATACGAAACCTGCGCGACACGGACGGAAACATTGCGGAACCCGCGCGCCCGATACCGGCGCGCGAGCTCGGCGACGTCGCTCTCGAGCACCTCCTTGCGGAACAGGGGTGAACGCCACCCGCGCGGGCGCAAATTCATCGCGCCAAGCAGCTCGGCCGAGAGGATCTGCCGGTTCCCCGCGAACGATATCCGCCCAACGCGCATGCGGTGACCTTCGGAAACGGCGACAGAAACGCTCGCCGAGGAGATACGGTCCGCGGGTGTGCGGGCATCGTCCTGAATGTCCTCGCCGTTCTGAGCGGTGACCCGGACATCCGCATCCGGATAGCCATGGCTCTGCCACAAGCGCTGCAGACTCTCGGTCGCTTCGCGCAGTGTGGTCGGGTCCATGCTGCGTCGCTCCCAGATCGGCAGGACATCCGAGATCATGGCCCGCCCCAGGCGGTAGTTGCCCACGAGCTTGAAGAGCAGCCAATGCAGGTTCCAGGCGTGCAGAGGCACGGTGAGCTCGACATTCAGGCGCTGCTTGGGTTCGATCCGGATCGCAACTGGGACGCTCCTGCCGTCGTCTGCAGGTTTGCCAACGGTCAGCTCCGCGGTCGCGAAAGGAAAACCGCGGCGGGCGAGATCGCGTAGCAGTCTTTCCCGATCCTTCTCGAGCTCGTCCATGACGAGCCGCCGGCCCGGCTTGTGGTGCAGCCTCTTCTTGAGCTTGTCAGCAAAACCGAGGGCATCTGCACCGGAAAGGTCGACGCGACTGACGCGCATCGGCTCGCCCCGGTCAATGCGGATCTCGATCGCGACGTCGCCACCAGCAGCGACCTCGGTTACCATCGCCTTCACGCTCGCCTCCCAGTACCCGTGGCGGCGATAGACTTCCGCCACGCGATGAGTCGCGTCGTCGGCCGCAGCCTGCCGGAACGGAAGACCCGCCGCAATGTCCACCGCGGCGCGCTCCAAGTCACGGCGGCGCACGCCCCAGGGCCCGCGCCACTTGAGCAACGCGCCATCGCCGCTGAACCTCAGCGCCCGCACCAGAGGCAAGGCGATGACGTCAAACGTGACGTCTACGGTGTCGCCGTGGCCGGGGTGCAGCGCGACGGAGATGCTTCTGAACCGGCCCAGCAGGTGCAGCAGCCGCATCGTTTGCCGCAGCAGCTCCGGGTCCAGGCGGTCTGCAGGCCGCTGCAGCAGATACTCGTCGAGACGCTCATCGATTCCCTCCGCG
Organism: Candidatus Schekmanbacteria bacterium; assembly: GCA_016188575.1. Classification (GTDB taxonomy): domain Bacteria; phylum CSSED10-310; class JACPHN01; order JACPHN01; family JACPHN01; genus JACPHN01. The sequence goes on along the minus strand of JACPHN010000233.1, from coordinate 13,041 downwards.
CCGCGCAGAGTTACGGCACCAACAACCCTTCCTGCATAACTCGCCATGAGCGCCGGGCCGGCGCCTGGAGCGATAGGCCCGGCCGCCGACATGGCGGGAGCAAGCGGCCCAACGCTGGAATCGCTGGCCGAGACGGGGCTGAGAAGCACGGTGAGCGCCAAGGCCAGGTAGCACCCGCGGCACCACAGCGGCTCACTCATAGCGGAACGAGAACTTGATGTTGGCGCCGTATGAGCCATCCTCGAGCCGTTCCCCCACCAGCGAGGCATGCTCGCCTAGACGGTATTCGAGCAGGACGAGCTGGTTCTGGGCGCCGGTAACGTCGAAAGAGTAGGTGACGTAGAGGTCCTCGGTGACCTGCTTGCCAACTGTCAGGCGGAGCCCGGCAGTCCGCTCCGTCGAGGCAAAAATCGGGTCCACCCCGAAGCGATCGAAACCCCAGACTGCCTTCATGCGCTCGGCAAGCCGCTCCTGAAGCTCACCGGTCAAATAGGCACCAGCCTCGGCCCCAGCCACCGCCCCCGTTGATCCGGCGAGCTGCTGTCCGGTCTTTCCGAGGGTGATCAAGGCGAGCTTGTCCCCGAGGCTGAGTGGCGGATCGGAATCGATCTCCAGCGCGATTCGCGGCGCCTGGCCCGATAGGCGGATCGTAAGCTGCGTCTGATCGATCAACGCTTCCGCTTCCAGGTCGACCTCGGGGTTGATCTCCGTGGGATTCCGGAAAAAAAAGGTCCCGGAAAGCAGCTTGAAGCGCCGTCCTTCGAAGATGATTGCGCCCTCCGTTGCCTCTATGTGCCCGAGAATCCCCGGACGCGAGAAGGATCCAAGCAGCGACACATCAGCGTGCAAGCTCATCTGGGCGATGTTGTTTTCAACCCGCAGGTTGCCAACCGTGGCGACGTGCAACTGCCGAAACCGCGGATCGAAAGGCGGCGCCGGGGCGTCCGCGGGAGCCACCTCGCGATACCCAAGCACCAAATGGAGAACTCGTGATCCCAGGATTCCGCGGTAGTTCAGATCGCGAGAATACAAGCCGCCGTCGATCTGAATTTCGCCCGAAACCTCGGGCGTGAGCGCCGGGCCAGCGACCGAGATCCTACCGCTCAGCTTGGCGTCAAAGCCCCCATCAGTGTGGCGGTACTGGACCCCGGAGGCCTTGACCGCAAGTTGCAGATCGGGGATGGACTTGGTCAACAGGATCGTCCCCGATGCGTCCAGGGTACCTCCGCCAAGCGTTGCGGAAAAGGCATCGAGGCGAAAGCGATCGCCGTTGAAGAGGACGGCGCCGCTGATCTGTTCGATGGGAGCGCCGAGTGATCGCAGATGGAGGCGTCCATCCTGCACCGAAGCCCGCCCGCCAAAGGTGACGCCGGCGGCGCTGCCTGTCAGGTCGACCGCGGCGATGACCCGCCCCGAAGCCTCGTCGATAGCCGCGGCGAAGTGCTGCAGCACCGCCAGGTTTGCATCGCCTTCCAGGTGCACCCCAACTTTCCACGGCGGCGAGAAATCCAGGAAACCACTGATCGCCAGCGCCGTCGATGGTCCGACCAACTGCAGGCGGTCAAAGTCCAGATGCCCATCTCGAAGCGTCGGTCGCGCCACGGAGGTCAGTTGCAGGGGCAGCTCCGCGGCCTTGATTCCAGCGCGATCGATGCGGGCTTCGGCGACGAGCTTCTCCGGCTTCTGAAATGGGCCCCGAATCGCGACCTGGCCATCGAGGTTACCGCCGAACAGGCGCGTCCACTTGTGCTGCCCCGCAAGCGCCAGAACCTGCTCCACGCTCAGTCCAGCAAAAAACGCTCGCAGCTCACCAGGATAGCCGGGCACGAAGTGGAGCCGCCCCTCCGCCCGGTGGCCCAGCTCCAGAAACGTCACCCTCGCGCTTAGCTCCCCGTTTGCCACTGCGAGCTCGGCGTGGCTTCCGCCCAGGTTTGCCCAGGCGTCCTCGCTGTCCTTGATGCGGAAATGCGCGCCGCGAATCGTAAGCGACGCGGCGGGGTGAGCCAGGGTGCCGGAACCGCTGGCCGAAAGGGAGAGAATTCCCGTAACCGGCAGGCTCCGGCGCAGCAACCGCTCGACGAGGGTAAGCTCCAGCGGCGTAGTCGACAGGGACACCTGGTATGCGCCATCGTGATGCAACGTCAGCTCGGCCGCGACCCGCTCGCCGCCGTGCAGCGCCGTGCCCTGGGCATGGAGCGTGCCGGGGAGAAGCTGCATGACCGCGAGGAGCCGATCGACCTCCAAGCCGGCAATGGTTCCGCGCGACAGCGTCATCTCCGCGTTCCCCGTCGCCGCTGCGGAATTCGCCGTGAGCTCGAGCTCCAGGTCGACGAGTCCTTGCACGGGCACGTTCGCTCCGATCAGGTCCAGCAGGCGTTCGGAGGGAAGAAAGTGGGAGCGCACCCGCAACGCCATCTGGGGAGCTCGGATCCGACCAACAGACGCCGGGAGGTCACCGGAAATCAGAGCCGACAAGGGCCGTGAGTCGCGAAGGCTCACAGTCCCGGACGCCTCGAGCGAGCCCGCGAGCCCGGGTGAACCGGCGAGACGAGCGGCGGTAGCTCGATGGATCGTGAGCAGGCGCTTGCCGGGATCGATGCGGACATCGGCCGCCAGATGGCCTGCTTCCAGCGTCCCCCACGCAACGTCTACAAGCTCCGCGGAGATGTCGACAAGCGGGGCGCCGCGGAGTTTGCCGGAAACGTGAGCGGACGCGGCCCCCGCGCCGCGCATCTCGTGCCAGGGGATGGTCGGCAAGGACGCCTTGGTCAGGGCAAGGTCGAGCTCGCGGCGAAGGCGACCTACGTCAAGAATGCGGGCGCCGGCAAACAGGTCGAGAGAATCTCCCCGAACGTCGACATGACCCCTTCCCCCCAAGGAGGCGATCGGGGTTGCAACAGAGACGTCGGGAATAGACAGCCGGCCATTCTCGAGCCGGAAGGGAGCACGCGCCGCGACGGGAATGTCGAGGTCTGAGCTCGACGGGAGGTGGGTCTCGCCAGGCGAATCGTTGCCGGGTAGCACCGCGAGCTCACCGTTCGCGACGAGAGAGGGAAAGCGCACGTCGGGGCCTTCCAGGTGCAAACGCCCGGTGACGAGCCCGGTGAGCGCATTCGGCAAACCATACATGGCTGCGAGCTGGCTCACCCTGGCACCGTTCAGCACGGCATCGAGCACGATGGGGACGCGTCCAGGCCGCCCGAATTGCAGGGCGAGCTCGGCTTCCAGCGCGCCCTCGGCAAGCCTCGCCGTGACGTCGCTGACGCGCAGCCCGTCGCCTCCCACCGCGTAGCGGGCGCGGACGGCTCGAATTGTAGCGCCCAGAGTATTCACGAGGTCCGCCGATATCGCGCCTTGAAACAGCAGCTCCGATGGCACGCCGGCAGCGGCAGTGTCGCATCGAGCTCGACCCCGCATCGGTTGAGTCCTGAAGGTGCGTGCGACTTCTGACAGGTCCGCGTCGAGTTCCCCCGCAAGCACCAGGCTGGGGTCCCGCAGATCCAGAATCGCCACCCGATTGGCAATCAGCACCGAGCTGCCGCCAAGGACACTTGCTCGGGCAGCGGTAAAGTCGAATCCGGCGGCTGTCCAGGTGCCTTCGGCATGCTCAACGGCCGCCGGGATCACGATGATCTCCTTGATGGTGACGCTCGCGGAGAAAGGTCTGAGCTGGATATCGTAGGCGACCGGATCTGCGCTGCCGACCAGCCGACCGCCAACGTTTTCCGCCTCGACGCGCACTCCCGACTTGCGATGCTCCACAAGCACGACCCCCTCATGAAACGTTACGGCATCGAGGTAGAGCCAGCCGAAGAGTTTCTCGATCGGGTCGGAAGCACGCTCCCGCTCATTCTTGTCACCGTTTCCTGGGCCCGGAACGTTGTTTCGCCCAGTCTCGTCGAAGAGCACGCGGACCGTCGGCCGCTCGATGCGCGCACGCACGACCCAGACCTTGCCCGCAATCAGCGCCAGCGGGTCCACCCGGGCTTCGACGTGGCCAGCGTGAATGAAGGGGCCAGGAAAGCCGGCGCGGCCACCGAGATAAAAGTCGTCGACAGATACCCATCCTGCCAGCGTAAAACGCAGGCGCGAGACGCGGACCTCGCGATCGAGCTTTGCACCGATCGCGCTACAGATCTCCGCGGCCAGGTACTGCTGGACGGCCGGCAGGTGGAGCGCCGCCATCACCAGGACGAGCAGGACCGCGAACCCCAGGAACACGACGGCTTGAAGCTTCAGGACTTGCCGGACAAACCGAGAAAACATAGAGCAATACGTATCACGAGCTAATTCGGCTTTGCCAGCCACAGTGCGGAGCCGACAGCAGTGGCGCGGGTCGCCGAAGCGCGGTTGCAGACACTTTCGGCGCGGGGAAAAAGCTGCTAGTCTACGCCGCAGATCGATACACTCCTCAGGAGACCTGGAGTTGCCAAGCGTGGAACGGGAAAACAACCTGGCCTTGTTTATAGATTATGAGAACATTGCCCTGGGTATCAAAGAATCCGGCTACAAGCGTTTTGACGTTCAGCTCGTGTTAGCACGCCTTCTTGAAAAAGGGAAGCTGATAGTAAAGCGCGCCTATGCAGACTGGGAACGATACAAAGACATAAAGTTAATACTTCATGATGCTGCAATTGAGCTCATCGAAATCCCACAGCGGAGACAGGTGGGAAAAAACAGCGCGGACATTAGACTGTGTGTTGACGCCATGGACCTTTGCTATTCCAAGGTTCATATTGACTACTTTGCAGTCGCGAGCGGCGACAGCGATTTTTCTCCGCTCGTATCAAAGCTCAAGGAAAATGACAAACGTGTAATAGGATTGGGAGTAAAGCATACAGTAAGCTCGCTCCTCGTAGAAAATTGCGATGAATTTATCTACTACGAAGATCTCATTCGCGAAGAGCACAAAGTTGTAGAGCGACCTGACATACCCAATAATAAGGTGTTGTGTTTCGAGCTGCTCGTCGACGCCACTCTGGCCCTGATGAGAGAAGGACGCGAAGTGCTGTGGGGGTCGATGGTCAAGCAGGCGATGAAGCGAAAGCGGCCGGATTTCGCGGAGAGCTTCTTCGGTTATACGACGTTCTCCCAGGTGCTGGAGGACGCGGCGCGCTTTGGGCTCATCGGGCTCAGGACAGACCCCAAGAGCGGCACCTACGTCATCACGGGTGTCGGAGTCGGCCGACCGCGGGATGCCGCGGCCGCAAGCGCCGAGGTGGAAGCCGGTCGCAATGCGGTGAGCTTGCTGAGCGCGGCCGAGACTCCCGCCCCCCGGCGGCGCCGCCGGCGGAGCACGGCGGACAAGCCGGCGAAGGCCGCCGCGGCGGAAGCGCCGGAAAAAGCACCTGACGCTCAGGAGTGAGGCGGCCTGGCCGCGTCTCCACCTGGACACCGCGGTCACCCCCGCACATCGCCCCATCTCGGCATTGCGGCTCGCAGGAGCACAAGCGTGACAGCCAATCTCGTTGACATCACAACGGACCATGGCGTGGCAATTCTCGCCTTCAATCGACCACCCGTGAATGCCATCGATCTCGGGCTCGTGCGCGCTCTCGAGACAGCCTATTCATCCGCGGTTCAGCAGTCGGGGGTGAACGCCATTGTCCTGACCGGCAAATCGGGAATCTTCTCCGCAGGGTTGGATCTCAAGGCAGTTCCGGCGTACACGCCAGAGCAGTTGCGGGAGTTGGTGGGCCGCATCAACTCGCTTATCCTTTCATTCTACTCATGCCCGCTTCCCATGGTTGCGGCGATCGGCGGTCACGCCATTGCCGGCGGCTTCGTGGTCGCGCTGGCGGCTGACTACCGTGTCGGCCCTGAGGACCCTGCTGCGAAGTTCGGGCTGACCGAGGTGCGAGTGGGGATTCCGTTCCCTGCAGGCCCCATGTGTCTGGTTGCGGCGGAGCTCTCACCGCCGGTGGTCCGCAACTTGGTGCTGGGGGGGCGTAACGTCGGAGCCGACCGGGCGTTGAGCTGGGGCTTTCTCGATGAGCTGCAGCCCCCCGCCAGCATCCTGAGCAGGGCCGTGGAGGTGGCTCGAGATTTCGCGCTGAGCCCCCGCCTGGCTTACGAGCGGGTCAAGATGCAAGCACGCGCCGGGACAATCCAGGCGATCAAGGACGCCACTGCCGCAGATCCGATGCTTGGGGACTGGCTGGTCAAATAGCGGTCACGTCCTGAGTCGGCCCATCAGCAGCAGTCCGACCGCTCCAAACGTAGCGTTGGGCAACCACGCGGCAACGGCGGCAGGCAACCGTCCCGCGTGGCCTAGCGAGATGCCGACGTGAAACAGGATCATGTAGATGACGCCAAGCCCCAAGCTCAGGCCCACGCCCGAAAGCACCCCACTCCGGCTCCAGCGCGCGGCAAACGGCACGCCGAGAATTGCCATGACCAGGCTCACCAGCGGCAGCGCGAGCTTTGCGTGCAGATCGGTTTCGTACCGCAGCACACTGTAGCCCCGCTCCCGCAGCGATGAGATGTAGTCAGAGAGTTGGCGAAAGTCCATCTCTCGGCTCGTCACGTGCTCGCGGACAAAATCATCGGGCGTTTCCTGAAGGTCCGCGGCCGCGCGGGCAAAAGAGCGGGAGGTCTTGGCGGTGAGCCGGCCATCCACCGCGAAATCAAGCACGCGCCCTTGTTCGTAGCCCCAGCCGCCGCCCGCATAGGCCACGTTTTCCGCGTCGATGCGACGGCGCGGCAGCCCCGTATCGTAGAGCTGAAACACCGTAAATCCGTGCATCACCGTCTTGGCCTCGTCAAAAACCCGATAGTAGAGGATTTCGCCCCCCTTCCCGCGCAGCCACTGCCGGTTGCCGCGAAACGCGCCGTGCAACTTGACGTGCTTGACTTCCTCGGAGAGAATCCGCTCGGCTTCCGCGTTGGTGTGCGGCAGGACGTACTCGTTCAAGGCGAAGCCACCACCGCTCAGCAGCAGGCCCGTGAGCAACACCGGCAGGACCGCGCGGGGCAGGCTGATGCCGCAGGCCATGATGGCGGTCAGCTCGCTGGATCGCGACAGCAGGCTCAGGCAGAGCATGGTGCCAACGAGCACTCCGAGCGGTAGCGCGTAAAAGAGGTACTGCGGCATCTCTGCCCCCAGGAAGCGGAGGATCACCGGGCTTGGCGTCTGATGCTTCAGAAAGTCGTCGGCCTGCTCGAAAAACACAACAATCGCGGAGATCGACAGGAAGGAAACGATGACATAAGTGAGGAGCTTCAGATACTGGCGCCCGACGTAACGATCAAGCAATCCCGGGAAACTGAAGAGCCCAAAGGCGCGCCGAAATCGCGGCGGCCCGGATGCGGTGCGGCGATCCGCAAAACCCAGCTCGCGCGGTGGCGCCGGGACATCGTACACTTGCCGGTGCCGGCGCCCCCTTCCAGGTCGCACGAGCCACTCCCGCGCACTGAACAGCGCATCGCCGAGCCACCTGAAGGCCGCGATCTCCCGCTCGCGCGCGGCTCGACGCAGCAGGAAAAGGCCAAATCCTCCGAGGATCATGTTCGGCATCCACATTGCGAGCCAGGGCGGAAGAATCCCCTCGTCCCCAAGTTGCTCGCCGTTGCGCAGGAAGATCCAGTAAATGAGAAAGAGCGCCAGACTGGTCGCAAACCCGGACGACTTGCCGCCGCGGCGCGTGACGATGCCCAGCGGCACTCCAATCAAGCCGAAAACCACGCACGCGAACGGAATCGAGAAGCGCTTGTGGATCTCTACCCAGTGGCGATTGGGAGAGGCACCCTCAGCCTTCCTGGCCTCGATCGTTTCCAGAAGCTCGGTGATCGTCTTCTCGCGATCGCCTTTGGTGGTGCTGACAGCTTGCTGCAGGAAGCCCATGTCGATCGTCTTTTCCAGACGATCAAACTGGTCGGCGATATAGGCATCCATCGTCTTCGGGACTTCGTGGCGCACGCCATTTTGAAGACGAATAGTAAGAACCTGTTTGCTTTCATCTGCCAATATCCAACCGCGCTGAGCAAAATAGATTTGCTTCGGCTCGCCTGGTTTCTCGGACGCCAGAAATACTTTGTGCAATGTGGATGTTTTTTGATCAATATCGTCCACGTAAAGCACGAAGTGGTTAAAGTCGTCTGTAAATGTTCGTGGCTCAATTCCAATGTTTATCTTGCTCTGCATGATCTCGAATCGAAGATTCTGGAGCAAGAAGTTGCTTCTCGGTAGAATCTCTACAAATATGTAAGAACACAGCAAACCGTTTGCGATCGCATAGATCAGGACCGGGCGCACCAGCCCCCCGAGCCCGACCCCGCAGGCCCTCATCGCCGTGATCTCACTGTCGGAGCTGAGGCGCCCGAACGTCAGAAGAACGCCAACAAGAACCGACATCGGAATGGTCAGAACGGTGATGTAGGGAAGGCTGAGACCCGTCAGCTCCAGGATGCTCGAAACCGGCACACCGCGGGTTGCCAGTCGCTCCAGCATGCGCAAGATGGCGTTGGTGAGAAGCAGAAACGTAAAGACGAAAAACCCCATCCCGCCGAACCGGAACAGCTCCGCCAAGATGTAGCGATCAAGCATGCGCACCGGAGGAGGCTCTCACTCCGCCGGCGACGCGGAGTCGGTCGCGGCGGGCAGCAGCGCCTCGTCGATCTGCCGCTGCATGGATAGCGCCTCGGCTGCGGTCACCGAGCGGTCGGCGCACGCGGCGGCGACCACGGAATATACCGCGTGAAGCTCTTCCGTCGTGACGCTGCCGCCGTGAATATAGGCCTCCACGAATTGCGACGCGGTATGGCGAAGGCGCTCGGGCGAAAAAGCGCCGTGCAAAGGTAGCGTTGCCCCGTCTACGGCAGCGGCAAGCCCGTATTCAAGGATGGACCGTTCCACTTCCTCCCTGCCCGCAACCGCCACCGCCACGAGCACAGCCATGACGATCGCAGCCGTTGCGAGAACACCGGCTGCGACCAGCCGAATCCAGCGCCGCGCCGGTGCGTCCAACGATGTGACCGAGTCCCGTGCCGGCCGCTTTTCCCATTTCTTGTCCGTCGCGCCGGTCAGTGTCACCGGGGCGTCCCGCTGGCAGCCAGCTCGGCAACCACCAGCTTGTCGTCGCTTGGCGGCGCCACCTTTTGCATGGCGTCGATCTGCTCGGTCAGCTCTTTGACTTTCCGCTGTAGGCTCTTTCGGGCGAGCACCTGTCTGGTGAGCAGTGCCGCGCTGAGCGCCCAGCACAGCGCATATCCCGCGGCCAGAGCGAGCAGTACGAGCAGAAAGACAGGAACGGGCCGCGGCTGCCAGGTAGGCTTGGCATCGGCCGCGTGGCTCGTGGGCATGGTCTCCTCCATCTGCGATTCGGCGTGCGGCGGGGAGACATCTGCCGTTTCGGCCCCGGCGGTCGTATACCACAGGATCGGAATGATCGCATCCTGAGAGGGCCAGTAGTACACATACACGGTGTTCTTGTTCGCCCACATGAAGACGCCCAAATACGCCAGCAGCACGACACCCAGGAACACTTTTATCAGCCTTCCCATTACCTACCTCAGCATGTTCGGTTCTCTGTCCGGGCGTCCGTCGGGCCCGAGCACTTTTATGGTTTGGCACATATGGGCCAGCAACGATCGGGTTCTCAGCCCGATGCGATCCGCCAGCGTATCCGGCGAGGTCCCGTGCAGCTCCCATTCGGCCACATCCTCCCCCGTGCGGGTGTCTGGAAATCCCGATGTGGCAATGGTCACGAGCTCCTCACCGTAGCGGCGATCGAGCACGCTGAGGAGCGCGTCCTGACTGACGGTGGTGGCGCGATGACCACCGATGTTGTCCAGCAGCAGCACCTCGGCGTCGCGCGCGCGATCGACGAGCGCCCAATCCCGCTCAGAAATCGGCTTGTCGGCGATCTCTTGGGTGAGCTCGACGGAGCTCAGAAAGAAGCAGTCGGCGCCCTTTCGCAGCAGGGAGACCAGAACGCCTACTGCCAGGTGCGTCTTGCCGCTGCCCGGAGGCCCGATGAAAAGCAGGCCGCCGTCCACGAGGGGGTACTTTCCCGCGTACGCCTGCGCGAGGTGGAACGCGGACCTCTGGCTCGGGTTCAGCGGCCGGTAGGCGTCGAGGTAGCATTGCTGATACCGCTTCGGAATTCGCGCCAACGCGAGCTGACCGCGAAGCTCGTCGCCGAACGCACACCCGCACGGCTCGGCGAAATCCCCTTCCGGCCGGCGCACGACGCGCCACCGGCTGCCGCCGCACTCCGCGCAGCTCTCCTCTCCCCGGCGCGATCCTCTGGCGCTGTCGGGGATGACTGGCGCGGGGCGGTTGCGAAACCGTTCGCGAACCTTGAGCGCCTCCTCGGTGATCTTGCGCATCTCCCCACGGTCCCCTCGGTCAGCGGTGGGAGGCGGAGGCGGCGTAACAGAGCTCCGGTTGCCTGTCACCTCCCGAAAAGACGAGATTGCCGTCCTCTCCAACATCGACCCGAACCTTTGTGCCTTTCGCCAGCGTGCCGCGCAACAGTCGCTCCGCCAGCTCATCCTCGACGTGCCGCTGAAGCGTTCTGCGAATAGGCCTTGCACCATATTCCGGCTGGTAGGCTTTTTCAACAATCCAGTCCTTCGCTGCGTCTGCCATGAGGATTTCGAGACCTGAATGGGCGACCTGAGCATTGATCTCCCGGACCTGCAGCTCAATAATCTCGCGCAGTTGCTGGCGTGAGAGTGAATGAAAGACGACGAGCTCATCGACCCGGTTGATGAACTCGACACTGAAGGCTTTTTTCACTTCCGCTAGCGCCACCTTGCGCATGGCGTCAAAAGACAGCGACTCCTCCTGGCGAGTGAAGCCGAGCGCAGTGCCCTTGCCGATTTCCCGGCTGCCGATGTTCGAGGTCATGATGAGGATGGTGTTTCGAAAGTCGACCTTGCGCCCCATGCTGTCGGTGAGCGTCCCGTCCTCCAGAACCTGCAGCAGGACGTTGAATACTTCCGAGCTCGCCTTTTCGATTTCGTCGAGCAGGACAACGGCGTAGGGCCGGCGCCGCACTTTTTCGGTGAGCTGACCACCTTCCCCATAGCCCACGTAACCTGGCGGTGATCCCACGAGTCGGCTGACCGTGTGTCGTTCCATGTATTCGGACATGTCAATGCGAATGAGCGCATCAGCGTCACCAAACATGAATACAGCGAGCGCCCTGGCGAGCTCCGTCTTGCCGACTCCCGTAGGTCCGAGGAAGATAAACGAGCCGATTGGCCGTTTGGGATTCTTGAGGCCGGCACGGCTTCTCCGAATCGCCTTGGAAATGGCGCTGATCGCTTCGCCCTGGCCGACGATGCGCTGGTGAAGCTCCTCTTCCATGCGCTGCAGACGCTCCGTTTCCTGTTCCTCCAGCCGGGTCAGGGGCACGCCCGTCCACTTGGAGATGACCTGAGCGACATCATTGGCGGACACGGACACCGTCTCGTTGGCAACCGCGTCTTTCCAGGTGACCTTGCGGTCGTCGAACAGCGTGGTCAGCCGCTGCTCCTCGTCCCGGAGCTCGGCGACCAGCTCGTGTTGCTGCCTCGCCGAGGCTTCCAGCTTGCGCTGGGTAATCTCGCGGATTCGCTCCTCGAGCTGGCGAATGTCGTCCGGCAGCGTCATGGCCAGCAGGCGCGAGCGGCTCCCCGCCTCGTCAAGAACGTCGATGGCCTTGTCCGGGAGGTTGCGCTCGGGAATGTACTGCAGCGATAGCTTCACCGAGGCGACCACGGCGTCGTCACCGATGCGCGCGTTGTGATGGAGCTCGTATCGAGGTCGCAGGCCCCGGATGATATCGATGGCCTCTTCGACGGAAGGCTCGTCGACGCGAATGGTCTGAAAGCGACGTTCGAGCGCGCCGTCTTTTTCGATGTACTTGCGGTATTCGTCGAGCGATGTCGCGCCGATGCACTGGATCTCGCGGCGTGCCAGGGCCGGTTTGAGCATGTTGGAGGCGTCAATGGATCCTTCCGCCGCCCCTGCTCCCACCAGCGTGTGCAGCTCGTCGATGAAGATAATGGTGTTGTCGACTTCCCGCAGCTCCTTGATAACGGCCTGAAGCCGCTCCTCGAATTGCCCTCGATACTTGGTGCCCGCGACGAGCGCGGCGAGATCGAGAGTCAGCAATCGCGGGTCATTCAGGCTTTCCGGGACGTCATTGGCGACGATGCGCTGGGCGAGCCCCTCGACGATCGCCGTCTTGCCGACGCCGGGTTCGCCGATGAGCACAGGGTTATTCTTGGTTCGCCGCGACAGGATCTGAATGACGCGTTCGATTTCCTCGTCCCGACCGATGACGGGGTCAAGCTTGTTCTCGCGCGCGAGCTGGGTAATGTTCTTGCTGAAGGCGTCGAGCACCGGGGTGCTGGTCTTGTCGGGGGCCTTCGCGGGCGCGGCGTCGAGCACGCACTGCCGGGCGCGCAGCAGGTTGATCCGATAGTGCTTGAAGAGGTCGGACGGAATGCCGCCCCCTTCCTTGACCAGCGCCAACAGCAGATGCTCGGTTCCCACCAGATCGTGGTTGAGCAGCTTTGCCTCGTCGATCGCCAGCCGCAGCGTGTCCTTGGACTGCGTGGTGAACGGTATTTCCTCCGCCGCCTGCCGCTGAAATCCCTTGATCAGCTTGCGCTCCAGTTGCAGGCGAAACTCATCGATATCGACGTCCAGCTTGCGTAGAATCGCTCCGGAGCCGCCACTGCCTTCCTTCAACAGTCCCAGGAGCAAATGCTCGGTTCCCACGTAGCTGTGCCGAAGTCGCTCGGCTTCTTTTTTCCCTGCGAGGATTGCGCGGCGAGCCCCTTCCGTGAACTTCTCAAACATGCGGCTGCCCTCCTCTTCCATATCTCTTGCCTCTCCCAGGCGCTATTGGACGATCAATCCGTCGGCGATCCGCACGATCCGGTCCGCCTTGCCGGCGAGCCTCTCGTCGTGCGTCGCTATGATAAAGGTTACACCGAGAGTACGGTTGATCCAACGCATGACGTCATGAACCTCGCCGGAAGTCCGACTGTCGAGGTTTCCGGTCGGCTCATCCGCAAGAATGGCGCGCGGTCCCATCACGATCG
>JACPHN010000231.1 GCA_016188575.1 Candidatus Schekmanbacteria bacterium | reverse complement strand
GCCGGCGGCCAGCGCGTAGGAAGCGCGGGTCCAGGGCTGCTCCCCCGACCAGCGGTCCTTGTCGTAGAAGGTCCCCGAAGCCCCCGCGATCGCGAATACCAGGGCGTCGGCCGGCGCCGCAGTCGAGGTCTTCACCCAGAAGGCGACCTCGCCTGGCGAGGAAACCGCCAGGGTGACTTCGAGCACCGCCGTGCCACCGTCCGCGAGCGGCGCGGTGCGGGCCGCGGAGGCGCCATCGGCCGCGTCACCCGCGACCACCTGCCACGCGTCCACCGGGCTGATTTCCCACGGCAGCGCGGCGAAGGTGCCGGATTCGAAGGAGTCGCCCGCGGCGCGCGCCGGGCTGGGGAGGGCGATCAGCACGAACAGGCAGGTGGTCGCCGCCAGATTCACACAGAGAGAGAGAGAGAGAGAGAGAAAAAGAAGGGACGCGCCACCACATGCCTACCTCCGGCGAGAGCGGGGACCACACTGCCCCGAAGGCTAGGCCCAATCGACGGTGCGACGCAAGGGGAGAGGCGGCCGGCGGGTACCGTGCGCGACGAATCATAAGGCAGCTTTCTCACGTTTCGGTCGACAGGAACGTACAGCGAGTCGGCGGCGCAGTTTCGCGGCAGTGCTTCGGTCACCGGCAGACAACCCAGCGGACCCAGGGCTCCGAGCATGATCTTCAGTTGCGCGAGGTGTGGCCTTTACTCCTCGCGGTAGCCCATTTGAAGTTTGAAGAGCTCGCCGTATTTGCCCCCGCGGAAGGTCGACAGGCTGGTGGAATCGAGGCGGATCGCCTCCGATCTCAGATCGTAACCGCGACTTCGATCGTGCGCCACGTCGGATCGTCAGTCGGTGCGAGCAACAGGTCGATCAGGCGGTCGCCGGGGCCCGACAAGTACAGCCGCTCGATGAGCTCGTTGTCTTCGATGAAGCGCACGACGACGCAGGCGAGCACCCAGGCCACCGCGACTTGGGCCAGACGCTCGTCGCGCCAGTCCTCGTAGGCCGAGGCGGTGCAGCCTGCGGGTCTTGCCTCGGCGTATTCGATCTGCAGCGGCCGATCGGCCTCGGGCAGTTCCCGACAGCGCTTGCGCGGGTCGTCTTCGAGGGGTGATCACGAGCTTCCTGAGATCGGCGAGCAGGCGGCGCGGTCGAGCATGGCGGGTCGGGCTTCCTTTCTGTCTGGGGCTACGGCGGCGCCATGGACGTCGCCGAACCAGACGACGGGAATGCACCATGGGGTTGCCGCTTGCGCGTCCGCCAACAGCCTCCACCGAAGCTCATGACTTTGGCACGGCCCAGGCGGCCAGGACCAGAGGAAACGCTTGACGAGGCCCGAAGAGCAAAGGTAGGTTACCTGATGGCGGGTTGGCTGTGACCCCGGGGCCGCGCGAGGTTTCAGGATCCTGCGATCTGCTCTAGTAGGAAACTCAGGTTACGAGGTCCTCCGTTTCATCCGGCGCGGGTCGGCGGAGCCGGTGGAAAACTAAAATGCGCTTCATGTTCACGCGCCCGCCTGCCTGGCCGCTGTTCAGCGTGACGGGGCCGGTGGCGCCGGAATACCGCCGATCAGGAGGGTTGACACCGAATGCGCAAGGCGGGACGATCTGCCGGCAGTGCGCCGCGTCTGGGACACGGGCGATATCACCTCGCTTGGGTAAGGGCGAAGTCAGGGTTGGGCTTGGCGGATCTCGTCGACCGGTTCAACGGCGCGCAACAGGCGTTGCTGAGCGCGGCACGGGCTGGGGAAGAGACGGCCTGGGCGGAGATCGACGGGATGGCGGCGCGTGACATCGCCAACCAGGCATTCGACGACGGCGTCCGGGCTCTGAGCCGCGATCTGCTCGGCGCTTCGGGCAACGACCGAGCCGCGGAGCCTTGCGCGCGCGTCCTCCCACAGGGCCTTGAGCACGAGATCGACACGCCGATTCTGGAGCAGGTCGCGCGCGGCACGAAGCTACTCGATCGCCTCGCGTCGCCTGCCGAGGAAGACGCATTGCGCAAACGGCATGAGCCGGTGTTGAAAGCAGCGCTGGCGAGCCTGGATGAAGCCATTGCGGCGCTGAGCGCGGGGCTCGAAGCGACCGGCCGTGCGCGCACGCACGAAGCACTGGCGCGGATGGACTGGGACCGGATGTACGAGCGCAACTATGGCGCCCTCGTCGAACGGTTCGGCAAGAAGAACGCCGAACGCTATTTCTTGCACAATGCTGTGCGATCAGTAAGTGAGAATGACGTCAGGGAATCCAGCGCCACCGTAGCCATTTCTCGCCATCACGCGCGTGGAACCGCTGGCGCCGTTGCGCGACATGTCTACGGATCACGGCAAGCCGCTGACGCCATTTCACGAACGCGCACGAGAGGCAGCGGAATGCCGGATGCCCCATCGCGAAGGGAAGATCGCGCCAGGGACTCCCCGCATGGCATCTCGCGATCGAGATACGTGAGGGCGGGAAACCGCGGTACCCTATTCACGAAATTCGAGGTGTGTCCCGCTTGGTCAACCGCATCGCCGCAGGCCTTCGTCATGAGTTCGGAAAGATTGGTCGCGAGGGCAGGTCTCTGGTCGACAGAAATTGCTGCGCCTCTTGACTCTTCCAATGCAGAGGGATTTTCGTGGGCATGCGGAGGTAAGGACCCGTAACGAAACATCTGTGTCAGCACCGCGGTCGAGCGTGAAGGCCGCTGGCGAGAAGCGACGACGAAGCGTATCAATGGAGCGATACGGTACTGGGTGCAGGGTTCAGGCTCCTGGAGTAAGCGTTCACCTCATCATGCCCCCGCCAGGCAGAGAGGCACGCGAGCGCCCGGTAGGACAAGAGGAGCGGATCGCCCCTCGAGGCGTGCCTGAGCGGCTTCGGTCAGGTACTCGAAGACGCTCCTCTGCTGCTGCCTGAGGGTCATGACGACCGTGAGCATGCGCTCGATGAACCGCCAGCCGCCTTCGCTCCGGGTACCGAAGCTGGTCTTTCTCATCTGGACCGCTGGCCGGATGGCGCGCTCGCTCGCGTTGTTGGTGGGCTCGACGCCTTCGCGGTAGTGGAAGACGAACGTCCACAGCGCCGGCTCCAGCGACAAGATCTCCGCACACGTCCCTTGCGTCCTGGCGTGAGCACATTGTCCCCCTTCGCGCAGCGGCGCGCCGACTCTGGCCATGATCGGCCGCATGTACCGCCGAAAGGTGCCATCCTGGACGGCGCCGTCGCGGAACCGGTGCCACCGATCGAAGACGGCTTCCGCCTGACGCAAAAGGGCCCCTCCGATCTTCCCAGCCTCCCCAGGCGTCAACGCCATTCGCTCGAAGGGACGGCGCGGAGAACAGACGCTGCCCCGTGTGGGTCCCGCCGCAGCCATGTATAGTAGTCACCAGATCAGCGCTGTGGCGCGGAGTTATCGCTTCTTAGGGTCGAGGAATGAGCATGAGGACGTATGCGTTTGTTGTCGTAACATTGGTGATTCTTCTGGCTGGCACGAGCTGTGGTGGCAGTGGCGCTCAGGACGAGAGGAGCGCTGTTAGCTCCCCTGCAACAGAGGGCGGCAGCGGGCACCCCGGCGAGGTGCCGCCGCCCTCCGCCGCCACGGGAGCCGGCCAGGCCGCCGCGCCGGGCTCCCCTGCCGGCGTTGACCCACAGACGGTCGCTCAGGGCCTCGAGCAGGGCGGACAGGCGCTTGCCCAGGCCATGCAGCAGATGAATCAGGCCATAGGTCAGGCAGCCGCTGTGGAGCCGGTGGACTTTCGCGAGCTCAAGGCCCTGATGCCCGAAACGGCGGCCGGCCTGACCCGCCGGAGTGCTACCGGGGAGAAGAGCGCGGCGTTCGGCATGAAGATTTCGAAGGTCGACGCCGCGTACCAGGCTCAAGGCGGCGGGTCCGCTGAGGTGACGGTCACGGACATGGGCACCGCGAGCGGCTTTGCGGCCGTCGGCGCCATGGCCTGGACGATGGTCGACATCGATCGTGAGACCGAGACGGGCTATGAGCGAACGACCACGATCGGCGGCCACAAGGGCTTCGAGCGCTTCGAGAATGGAAGTCAGTCTGGAAACGTGCAGGTCTTCGTGGCAAGCAGGTTTCTGGTCGAGGTGAAGGGTCGGGGGCTGTCAATGGAGAACCTCAAGCAACTGCTCTCCGCAATCGGCCTCGACAAGCTCGCGGCGCTGGCGGGCACGGCGCCGGCCGCGGCCGCCGCGGCGAAACAGCCCGTGTAGCGCGGCAGCGCCCCCTCCACGGCAAGCTGAGTGGAAAGCGCACCACGAAGACCCCCCACCCCACCTCCCCCCGCGAGCGGGCGGAGAGACGGAGGGGGGTGCTGTCGGTGGATGCGGATCCTTTACATCGCTTTGCGCATTCCCGTCGGCGAGGCACATGATGGACCGTGCCGCCCGTGGGGCTCAGGTGCGACTTCCGAGCTCGACGAGGTCCTGAAGACCGTTCAAGAACTGGCGCGAAACGGTGGTCACAGGCGCCGGCGTAATCTCTGAGCGGGCGCAGAAATTATGGCGCGGTGTCCCGAATCGTGACGTGCCTGCGCCGAAAACGCTGCGGCTCGCGAGCGCGCCCGCACCGCGGCGGTCGCGTCGATCGTCTCGCGCCGTTCGCGCCGCGATTGCGGAAAGCGCGTCACGAAGACCTCTCACCTCACTTCCCCCCGGAAGCGGGGGGACCGACGGAGGGGGCGCTGTCGCGTCGATGTCAGACAGGCGGTGGATTCAGGATTGGCGCGTCGGTTGCAAGACATCGGCGGCGAGCGCAGCTCCCGATCGGGAGCTGGCACCACCACTTCATCTCGGAAATTCAGGCGTCGGCCGAATGATGGTGCAAGGCACATTCGGCCGACGCCGAAACTCATGGAGCGGAACCGATGAACAATATAAGGTCGCAGGCGATTCCTGAATCCGCACTCTCTTCCGCCCTTCACTCGGCTCCGCCGCGAAGGCGCGTGATGCACATTGCCAGAGACGCTGAAGCGATGCAGCGTGCGGGCGTCATTATCGTCATGCCGGCAAAAGTCAGCAGCCCGTGGACCCCGGCGACCCCGGCCCGGCGAAAGCCGGGGCCCGGAGTGACGAAGCAAGGTGCATCACGCGTCCCTCAGGGCATGGTCGCGCGGTTGGCTGCCGGTAGCCTGGCGCTGGCCGTGGCGGCCACTGTGCTTGGCGGCGACCTGTTGCTCGTCCCGGCGTGCGCCGGCGCGGCGACATACTACGTGAGTGCCGGCGGGAGCGACGAGGCTGACGGGATTACCCCCGGCACCGCCTGGAAGACGATCGGCCGCGTCAACACCGGCACCTACGGGCCCGGCGACGCCATTCTGCTCGAAGGCGGCAGTACCTTTGCCGGACCGCTGCTCCTGAGCCCCGACAACAACCAGGCGACGGCTGCGCAGCCGCTGCAGATAACGTCCTACGGGGCCGGCCGGGCGACGATCGCGAGCGCTGCCGGGGATTCCGGCGTGGTCGCCGCGGGCGTCGCGGCGTTCGCCCTTGCCAACGTCGTGCTCGCCGGCGCGGATGCCGCGGGCGGCGGCAGCGGCATCATGGTGCTCAACGAAACCGCGCTGAGCCTCGCCGGCATCAGGGTCACCGGGGTCGAGATTTACCACCACACGTACGCGCTCTACGCGGCCACCGCAGATCCCCCCTCCGAGATCCGCGACATCGTCCTCAGCGAGGTGAACGCCCACGACAACGCCGCCGGTCCGTCGTTCTTCGGCCACTACCTGCTGCCCGCCGCGGTGAGCGGCGACCACTACGGAATCGCGAACGTCCGCGTCGAGCGCTCGGAGCTCTGGAACAACACCGGTGCGGGCCTCATGGGAGGATTTGGCGCGGGCCTGGTCCTGATGAACGCGCGCGACGCGGTCATCGAATACAATCACATCCACGATAACGGCGGCAACAACCCCGAGCTCGAGCCCAACGGCCCGTGCGCGATTACCGTCTACGACGGCCACAATTTCCTCGTGCAGCACAACGAGGTCGATCATCAGCGGTACGCGCTCCAGAACCAGACTGATAACGGAGGTATCGACTTCTGGGGAACGAGCTCGACCATTCAGCACAACTTTGTCCACGACAACGAAGGGTGGGGGTTCACCCTTGGCGCCGGCGATCCGGAAACCGGGGGCGCGGGTGCGAACTGGCCGAGCCACGACAACGTTGTCCGCTTCAACGTGCTGCTGCGGAATGGCCAGTTGCTCCCCGACCGGCCGGCCGAGATGGTGCCACATTGCTTTGCCGCCGTGCTGATGTTCGGCGCCCCCAAGCGCTTCGAGATCTACAACAATACGATCTTCGCTCCCTTCGTCGCCGACGTCCCAATCCCGGAAGCCGTCCAGGGACTGTTCTACCTGGTCGACGTTCCGGGACTCGGCGACACCTGGTCTGACATCCACCTGCGCAACAACGTCCTGGTGGTCGACGGCGACGTGGCGTTCGTCGAGGTCCCCCGCCCCGCCGGCGGCACGGGCCTGCGGATCGAGGGCAACGCCTACCTGGGCGGCGAGACGCGCCCCGTGGTGTGGGGCGAGACAGTCTACGCCGACGTTTCGGCCTGGGCATCGGCGACGGGCCAGGAGACTCTGGACCAGGCGCTGGTGGCGACGGTCGCGGGCGTGGATGCGCTTTGCCAGGCGGGCGGGGCGGAAGCGGCCGACCACCGACTGGCTGCGGCATCGCCGGTCGTCGACGCCGGGCTCGACCTGGGGACCAGATTCGGTCTCGACGTTGGCCAGTGGGACTTCTTCGGTAACCCGGTGCCATCGGCGTCGGGGCTGTTCGATCCGGGCGCGCACGAGCAGCGGCAGGGAGAGACGTGTGCGTCGCCGCCGACGGTAGGTCCCGGTTCGGGCGCGGTGCTGGCATCACTGCTCTGCTGCGGCAGTGTAATCGTCGTCGCCTCGGGAAAGGGCCGCGCCCTGGCGGTTCCCGCCACCTCCCGCCCCCGGTTTTACCGCCGCAGCGGGCAGCGGCGGTGATGGCCTCAGTGGCCGGTCGCGCTCACGCCCCACCACAGGCCTGCCAGCGCCGCCAGGTTGGTGGTCCCCGGCGGCGGCGGCAGGCGCTTCAGGTACCAGGGCAGATGGCTATACCGATGCAGGAGCGCGTAGGCGAGCAGTCGGCGCTCGAGTGCGCCGTCGAGCGCCGCGGCGCGATATCCGTAGGCCAGCAGCACGCGCCGAAGCAGCCGCGCCTCGCCGCATGAAAAGAAGAGGCCGACCGCAGCAAACTCGTATTCAGGCGCCCCGACCATGGCGGGCTCGAAGTCGAAGAGGCCGGAAAACACCCATCTGGAGCCGCTCTGGTCCACCAGAAGATGCTCCCGCATCACCTCGGTGTGCAGCAGCGCTCTGGCCCCTCCGTCGCCGAGCTCGACGCCGTCGAGAAACTCCGGAATCTGCTCCCGCCATGCCTCGGAAAGTCCCCAGCGACGTTGCCGCTCCGCCGCCGTCCGGTGCTGTTCCGCGACGAATCCCGGCCAGTCGATGCAGAGGCCTTCGAGCTGCGGTGGCTCCAGCGCATGCAGGGCGGCGAGCGCCTCTCCGAGCTGCGTGGCGAGGCCGGATCGGTCCACCTCCGAAAGACGCGGCCAGGCGGTAACGAGGCTCTGCCCGCGTAGCCGGTCCATCAGGAGGTAAGTCCAACCCTCCAGCTCCCCGACCGCGTGGACAGCGGGTGTCGGTATCGGCAGCCGCCTTTCGAGCGAGCGGAGGACGCCGGCCTCGAGGCTGTGCTCGGCGCGATCGAGGGGCGGATAGATCTTCAGGACGAGATCCTCGCCAATGGCATAGACCGGCACCGAGCCGTTCGGAAAGCGCACCATCTCGCGCTCTCCGAGGTCCAGCTCCGCGCCGATCGCGCGCACTCCCGGCCGCAGGCGGCGCTCGTCCGCGCAGACCTCGTCATACTCCTCGGGTGTCGACGCTTCCGGAAACAAGGATGGCATGCTCGGTACTCCTTACGCCGGCGCCAGCATAGCGCGGTGGTTGAAAACAAGCTCGGCCGGTGCCATTCTCATTCGCCGAGTTGAGTGCGGGAGCCGGTCGCGGCGCGGGCCATGCGCAGCGGCAATGCCTTGTCGGCTCTCGCGTGGGCCTGGGTCACATGCGCTGGAGGATGAACATGCGTTTTTGTCGGCGGCTTGCCGCGTTCGGTTTCCACCCCCTCGTTGCCGTGGTCGCACTCGCTCTCGTCATCGGCAGCGGCCTGTCCTCCGCAACCGCCAAGCCCAGCTTCAAGGTTGCATGGTCAATCTACGTGGGGTGGATGCCATGGCCGTACGCGGACGAGGACGGCATCCTGAAGAAGTGGGCCGACAAGTACGGAATCGAGATCAAGCTCATCCAGGGCGACTATCTGGCGACCATCGAGCAGTTTGTCGCGGGCGAGGTCGATGCCTGTGCAATGACCAACATGGAAGCGCTGGACATGCCCGCCGCCAGCGGCGTGGATTCGACCGCGCTCATCATCGGCGACTTCTCCAACGGCAATGATGGCATCTTGCTGCGCCATGGCGCAAAGGTCGTGGACCTCAAAGGAAAGACCGTACAGCTCGTGGAGCTTTCGGTGTCGCACTATCTGCTGGCGCGCGCCCTGGAGATGAACGGCCTGGCGGAGAAGGACATCAAGATCGTCAACACGTCGGATTCGGACATCGCGCCGACTTTTCTCACCAATGAAAGTGTCGAATCCATCGTGACCTGGAATCCCCAGCTCATCCAGGCGCGTCAGGCCAAGGGGGCGACGCTGGTCTTCGACTCCTCCAGCATTCCGGGCGAAATTATCGACATGATGGTGGTCAACACCAAGAAGCTCAAGGAGCATCCGGAGCTCGGCAAGGCGTTGACAGGCGCCTGGTACGAAGCGATGAGCACCATGTCAGGGCGCGGCGCCGCGGGCACCAAGGCCACCGCCGCAATGGCGGAAAAGGCGGGCTCGACGGTCGCCGAGCTCAAGCAACAGCTCAAGACCACGGCGATGTTTTACAAGGCAGCCGATGCCGCCGATTTCTTCAAAGGTGCCAAGATCAAGGAAACGATGGAGTACGTGCGTCAGTTCTGTTTCGGGCATGGCCTGCTCGGCGAGGGAGTGACGTCGGTCGATGCGGTTGGAATTGAGCTCCCGGACGGCAATGTGCTCGGAGACAAGGGGAAGGTGCGGCTGCGCTTCGATTCCTCATTTACCGAAATGGCGGCGCGCGGAGAGCTGTAGATGCCCGGGCACGGCCGGCACACGCGCCGCTGGTACGGCATTCTCGCTGCGATGTCGGGGCGTGCCTCGCTCGTGTTGGCGGTGCTTCCCTTCGCGCTGCTGGCTGCCATCTACCTGTACGGCTCGGCGGCGCGCCACGCGGAAAACCCGGACGACAAGGTCATGCCGACAGTGGGGCAGCTTGCCGACGGCATCTGGCGCGCCGCCTTCGAAGCCGATCGCAAGGGGGAGTATCGGCTCTGGGTCGATACGAAGGCATCGCTCCGTCGGCTCGCGATCGGCCTCGGCCTGGCGGCGCTCGTCGGGCTGGCCGTGGGCCTCAATATCGGCGTCCTCCCGATCGCCCGCGCGGCTACCTATCCGTTTCTGATTTTTTTCGCAAAGATCCCACCGCTGGCGCTGCTCCCAATTCTCTTCATTCTGTTCGGCGTCGAGGAGAAAGCAAAGATCATCCTGATCTTCGTTGGCGTGGCGCCGGTGATCGCGATCGACATGTATCTGCGGGCGCGCGAGATCCCCTACGAGCAAGTCGTCAAGGCGTTGACCCTGGGCGCCTCTCAGCCCGAAGTCATCTACAAGGTCGTGCTTCCCCAGATTTTCCCCAAGCTGCTCAGCGCGGTGCGCCTCAGCCTCGGGCCTGCGTGGCTCTTTCTCATCGCCGCGGAGTCCATCGCCGCTGACGTCGGGCTCGGCTACCGCATCTTCGTCGTCCGCCGCTACATGGCAATGGACGTGATCATTCCATACGTCTTCTGGATCACATTTCTGGGCTATCTCATGGACCTCGCCCTACGCCTTTGGATGCGGTGGGGCTTCCGCTGGGTTGGGGAGGGGGAGAAATGAGCGCGACCGAGCCATCGGGCCCGTGGCAACTCGAGCTGAAACAGGTCGTTCAGGAATATCCCGTCAAAGGTGCCGGCTGGAAGCGCGTTCTCGATTCCCTGGACCTGCGCGTGCCGGCCGGAGAGCTCGTCGCCCTGGTTGGGCCAAGTGGCTGCGGAAAGTCGACCCTGCTGCGGCTACTCCTCGGGATGGAGTTGCCGCGGACGGGCGAGGTGCTGGTCGACGGCAAGCACGTCGTCGGTCCGTCCCGGGAGCGCGGAATCGTCTTTCAGCACTACTCGCTGTTTCCTAACCTAACTGTCCTGGACAACGTCACCTATGGGCTCGAGCTCGAGGAGTTCACGCTGCTCGGCAAGTGGGTTCGCTATCCCCGCTATCGGCGGCGGCGCAAGACGTTTCGCAGCGAGGCAATGCACGCCCTGGAGAAGATGCGGCTTGCCGAGCATGCCCACAAGTACCCCTTCGAGCTCTCCGGCGGTATGCGGCAGCGGGTCGCTATTGCCCAGGCCATGATCATGCGCCCCCGGCTGCTCATGATGGACGAGCCATTCGGAGCGCTCGACTACACCACGCGCTACGATCTGCAGCTCTATCTGCTCGACAACTTCTACCAGACGCGCATGACGGTGCTTTTCATCACCCATGATCTGGAGGAGGCGGTGTTTCTGGCCGACCGCATTCTCGTGCTGTCGCCATACTACGTCACCGATTCCGGCGCCGCGAACGGCTCGCGCTTTCTCCTCGATGAAAGGGTGCCGT
Organism: Candidatus Schekmanbacteria bacterium; assembly: GCA_016188575.1. Taxonomy (GTDB): domain Bacteria; phylum CSSED10-310; class JACPHN01; order JACPHN01; family JACPHN01; genus JACPHN01. The sequence goes on along the minus strand of JACPHN010000231.1, from coordinate 13,371 downwards.
TCCCGCACCCGAGAGTCCTCGCAATCAAAAAAGATCCGCGCTTCGGCGCCCTGCTGGAGCAGATCTGCGAGCTCGGCCTCGATCCCTCCAGGCGGCAGCTCTACCGCGAGCGCGGACCAGGTCAGTCGGCGGGGGGTGATGCGTCATGAAAAGGATTGCGATTATCACCCTCGTAGTGTTGGTGACGGCCGCGGCACTTTTTCTCGTACCGACGATCTGGTTCAAACCGTGGTCGATCGACCATTTTTATGCCCGGGTGTTCCTGCAGTATGTCCTCGAGAGGCCGATGCTCCTGTCGCAGCTCCGCATTCTCGAGCAGTATGGAATCGAGTCTCACAACGACGACCTCGACGACTTTTCAGTGGCGAGAACCGAGCGGGAGGCGCAGGAAGTCGCCGACAATCTCGCGACCCTGCGGAGCTATGATCAGGCCGCGCTCTCGCCATCCCAGCGCCTCTCCCGTGACGTGCTCGAGTGGTTCCTCGATGATCTGAACCGGAGACGGCCTTTCCGCTTTCACGACTATCCGGTCAACCACGTGTTTGGCCTGCAGAGCGGGCTCGCGGACTTCATGATCAACGTCCACCAGGTGCGCGATGAGGGAGACGCGGAGGATTTCATCACGCGACTTTCGAAGCTCGCCACAGCGCTGGATCAGCTCGCGGCAGGTATGCGCCACCGCGCCGCGCTCGGAATCGCGCCGCCGCGCTTCGTCTACGACCGCGTCATCGCCGACACCGGCGCGTTCCTGAAACCGAAACCCGAGGAAAACGAGATCTTTCGCGGATTCTCCCGGTCACTCGACAAGCTCGCGGAGCTGCCGGACGCGAGTAAATCCTCGCTGCGCGAGAGCTGCCGCGCAGCGGTCGCCGACGTGGTCTATCCGGCGTACCGATCGCTAATCGCCGAGGTCGAGCGGCAGCGCGCCGCTACTGGTTCGGAGGACGGCGTCTGGCACCTTCCTGACGGCGCGGCCTATTACGCGTACCGACTGCGCTCTCATACCACGACTGAGCTGACGCCGGACGCGGTTCACGAGCTCGGAAAGCGGGAGGTGGAGCGCATCCAACAGGAGCTGCGGAAGATTCTCGAAGGCCAGGGGATCGTGTCGCAGAACCTCAACGACACGCTCCAACAGCTCAACAGCGATCCGCGCTTTCTGTATCCCGGCACGGACGAAGGACGTAAACAGGCGCTGGCGGACTACCAGCACATCGTCGACGACATGAGCGGGCATCTGGCCGAGCTGTTCAGGGTCTTGCCGGCGGCACCGGTTACGGTGGAGCGGATGCCGGCATTCAAGGAGTCGTCGGCCCCGGGGGCCTATTACAATCCACCGCCGCTCGACGGCTCCAAACCGGGGATTTTCTACGCCAATCTCGGCAAAATGGGGGACGTCCCGAAGTTCGGAATGAGGACGCTGGCCTACCACGAGGCGGTGCCGGGCCACCATCTGCAGATCGCGATCGCGCAGGAGCTGCGCGACGTCGCCTTCTTCCGGCGGCTGGTGCCGTTCACGGCGTACTCGGAGGGGTGGGCCTTGTATGCGGAGCGCCTGGCCGACGAGCAAGGCTTCTTCAAGGACCCGTTCGACCGCCTCGGTTACTTGGTGTCGCAGGCATTTCGGGCGGTTCGACTGGTCGTCGACACCGGCATCCACGCGCACGCGTGGACGCGCGAGCAGGCGATCGAGTACATGGTCGCGAACACCGGCATGCCCCGGGGCGATGTCGTCCGCGAGATCGAGCGCTACATCGTCACACCGGGGCAAGCATGCGCCTACAAGATCGGGGAGCTGAAGATCGTCGAGCTCCGGGAACGGGCGCGGCAGGCGCTTGGCGACCGCTTCGAGCTGCGCCGCTTCCACCAGGCCGTCCTGGGGAACGGTGCGCTGCCGCTTGCGCTTCTCGAGCGCGAGGTCGACGCCTGGATCGCGTCGGCGGGGGGAGCGCCAGCGGCTGGCGGTTCGTAGCGCGAGCGCCCGATCTCGGCGGCAGGCGTCGCCGGCGCGCGCTCAGCTCTGCGCTGTGGGGTCCGAGATCCCGTCCTCCTCACAAAGGCGGACGATTCGTTCGACGAGCTCCGCATTCGGCAGGGGAGCCGGCGCAGGGAGCCGGGCCAGGAGACGCGCGATGCGCCTTCCCGAAGCCACGACGTGCGCTACATTGGGGGGCAGCGCCGCGATTTCGGGCGAGGGTCGCCGGGCGCTTGCCACCGCCAGGATGGCCCGCGGGAGCTTACGCACCTCGTCAACGGGTGGCACCGGAGACAGGCCGACGATCATGGAGTTGTCCGCACCGCCAAAGGCCGAGCGCACATCGCTCTTGAAAACCACGACCGGTTTTCCACAGGCAAATGCGATGCCGGCCTCCACGGCTGCACCTTCATCCGGGGCTCTGCCGTTCATGTTGAAGACCAGGTAATCGCACCGCTCGACGATCTGAAACACGTCGAGCGCAAAGATGGCCCTGTCGATCCGCCGCCTCAGCGGCGCCGGGAGCAAGCCTCCTAGCCCGGACGCATACGGGATGACGTGCGCTTCGATCCCGTCCCGATGTGGCAGAAACGTCGCGAAGCCCCCCGCCTCCAGGCTTTCGGCGATTGCTGTCATCGCCGCCACCTCCTCCGGGCAGAACAAGGGGCCGGAGCAGTAGACGCATTCGCGCATGAAATCAACCGTCCCCACCGTCGCGAAACTCCTCACCACCACCCTACTCGGCGCTGTTGCCGGCGGCATTCCTCGCCGCGGCGCCCGGCCGTGTGAAACCCCCGCTGCGCTTGCCTTTCCACCAGCCGCGCCACGCGGTTACCCAAAACGCCCACCGCAGCCGCGCGGTGGGGAAGATGTAGAGCTCCAGAGACCGGTGGCTTGGGCCCCCGGAGACGTCCGCGCGCCCGCTGGCGTCGCCCGCGAACAACCTCCGCCCGCGCAGCGGTTCGTAGAGTCGCCGGAGCCCGGCAACGGAACCGTCGTAGCCGTAGATCGAGTACGGCTTTCGCGCCTTCAGCGCCGTTTGCGTCAGATGCCGCCAGAGAAGCCAGCTCACTCTGCGATCGCGTGTCTCGGGATCGATCCACACGCCCGTGATCTCCAGAATGGCCTCTTCACCGAGGGCGCCAAGCACGGGATCGGCCGACCGCACCTCCGCCGGCAGCAGGCGCACCGTGCGCAGCGGCGGGCGGAGGATGAGGGCGAAGCCGCCGAGTTGCGGCGAACCGGGCACGCCTCGATAGAGAGCGAAGACTCTCCCCTGCTGGAGGTATTCGATTGGCAGTCGAATGCCGCCCCAGAGTGCCGCTCCGCGCTCGCGATAGCGCTCGAGCTCGACGGGGTCGTGCGTGATTTCGCGCACGGTGACGGCATCATCTTTGCTCTCTCTCTCTCTCTCTCTCTCTCTCATGATACTCATGTCGCCTTTCGCTGAACGTACCGATAGTAGACACGATCCATGTCCGGGCATCCCGTCACGGTCATGCCCATGGTGGCAAGCTCGAGCATCTCCAGCTCCGCCTGTCGTTCGTGGGGAAGCATGCGCCACACACTTTCCTCGAGGAGAATGAGGTTGCCAGCGGGAAACCGCTGCGGACAGGTCTTCATGAGGGCCTTGCGGGCGTCCGCAAGACGGCTATTACGAAGAATTCCGGAGTACTTGAAATCATAGGTCTTGACCGGCCCCCGGCTCCAGTAGCCCTCCAGCTCATCCACTGTGAGCACGACAGCGGCGTATGCAGGCCGTCCCAGCACGCTGCTGAGCCCGTCGTGAAAAATGGCAATGAAATGCTCGGCGAGGTCAAGCGCCACTGCGGCCGGCTGCTTTCCCGGTGGCACGGGAAAGGGGTGGTCGACGGTGAAGCGAAAGCCGTCGCCGGATTCCTTGTGCAGGTGTCCGTCGCAATAGGGTTCCTGTGGGCGGCCGACATTCATGGCATAATTTTGGTACATGTACCCGTAGCATTGGGCGAAGACCTCGTCGAGCCCGCTCTCGAAAGTTGGTCCCTGCAAAGCGCTGCTGCCGATGACGTCGATCTCCCCGACGACCGCGCGCTTGTGGCCAAGGGGCATTGTCTCCAAGAGCTGGCCTTTCGTTTGCAAAATCTCCTTTTGATGGGGGTAGAACCCTAGCTCCATCTGCTCCAAGAAATGTAGATTCAGGCGTCTCTCAATACTTTCAAGATAGAAGCGGATCTGCTGATTCTTGAAGAAGTAATATGCGATCCAGGTACCGAGGAGGAGGCCGCCAAGAAATTGACCCCGGGCCTCCAGTAGGAAACTTGGGTGCGTCGCGGCCACGACGCCGGCCACAGTTACCGCATACAGGACGTTGCGGGCACAGATCCAACGGAAACTGGCGTGAAACGGCAGCGCGCCGACCACGATCAGGGCGGCTTGAACGGGACCATTGCTAGGTGTTTCGCCGCGATCGATGACGTGCATCCACGTCAGGGAAAGGCCAAGCAGACCAACGCCGAGGATCAGGTCAAGGTAATACCGGGCGGTGCGGGCGAGCGTATCGAGCGCCAGACCTGTCCAGGCCGCCAAGGAGCACAAGATGGTGAGGGTGGCTGCGGGAAGCAGGTACAACAGTGCCGCTCCCCCTGCCTTTTCGGCGTTGAGGAGGCCGACGCCGATAGTGATCAGGAAGATGACGGGTGCCTTGCGCGTGAGAAGTAGCAACACTACCGTGTTGACCTCACGGGAAAAATCCGCCGCATTCGCGCGGCAGTAGTCGCGAGCCCGCTCGTCCAGGCGAGCGCCGGTGGGATCGGCGGCTTGCGTGAGCGCGGCCGGCGCGAGGGCGGAGCCACCGGAACCGGCGACACCAGACCGCCGCGCGGTCGGCGGCGCGGAGTCGGAGGGGATTGGTGCGGACCGGGGGGACAGCAGGGCTTGACTGGCTCGGGTCGACATGTGCATATCCCTACGGGGCATCGGCGCGCTTGTCAAGGAGCAAGCAATGTCCCATACTGAGCTTTGGGAGACCGTGCACCATGGGAAGGCGCCCTGGTATTGGAATCAGCCTGATGGCCGGCATCGCTTCGCTTCTCGCGCTGGGGTGGCCGGTTCCTTCGCCGGCGGACACCGGCGCCGGCGGCGTTGCGGCCGAGTGCGCGACTGCGGGCAAGGACGTCAAGCTGCGCGGCGGGGACGCGGTGACTGTCCGGTGCCCGGCGGGATGCGGCGAGCAGCGCGTCTGGGGCACCGAGGTGTACACGGACGACTCCGCTATCTGCGCGGCCGCGATTCACGCGGGCGTCCTTGCCTCGCAGGGAGGTGACGTCCACGTTGTCGCCGCCGCGGGCCGCGCCAGCTACACCGGCACCGTGGCCAACGGCGTCAGCAGCGAGGCCTGGGGACCCTGGGGCACGAGCTTCACCTTCGCGGCGCTGCGCCGAGAGATCGCGTGCGACCACCCGGGCAAGGCACTCGAAGGCGGCCCCGGCACGGCGATTCGCGTCACCTGCCCGCGCGGCTGCGTCACTGGAGCGCTCTGGGGGACGGGGATATACACCGATGATTCGGCGATCTGCCTCGCGGCAGCTCACGCGGGTGTGTCGAGCCCCGCTTTCGGCGGGGAAATTACCGTAACGATCCTGCCGGGCCAGTCGACCTATGCGGGGTCCCAGCAAAACGGCGTCACCTCCGAGCCGTGGGAGAGCTGGGACAGGAGCTTCAGCGTGTCCTCTGACGAAGTCGTGCTGGGGTGTGAGCAGACGGGCAAGACGCTGGCAGGGGCCGAAGGAAAATCCTACCTCGCGGTGTGCCCTGCCGACTGCGACTTGTCGCGGGCCTGGGGCACGGACATGTATACGGACGATTCGAGCGTATGCACCGCCGCACTGCATGCGGGAGCGATCTCCGCGCATGGCGGCGCGCTCACCGTAGTGATTGCGGGGCCCGGCGAGCAATTCCCGGGGAGCGAGCGCAATGGGGTGCGGACCGAATCCTGGGGGGCGTGGGAGCGGAGTTTCTCGGTGGCGGGGCGCTAGCCCGTGCTTGGGACCCGTACCGAAATAACTGTTGCATTCGGCCGGCTGCGAAGGCCGCCGGCTTCGTCTCTCCTCCTCACCGTATCGCTCCATTGATACGCTTCGTCGTCGCTCCTCGCCAGCGGCCTTCTCGCTCGGCCTCGGTGCTTGACACAGTTATTTCGTTACGGGTCCTACCGGTGGTCAATCAGCGCTGACCACGAGAGTGTCCTCCACGTCAGGGTGCCCGCGGACGTTTCGACTCACGCGCTCCGCCTCTTCCTGCGTGGCGAATCGGCCCACGCGCACGCGATACGTGGTTCCCTGGGGGATCGCCGCCTCCTCGATGCGGGCGCTGAAGCGCTCCGCGGTCAGCGCCCGCACGAGGCTCTCTGCATAGCGCCGATCGCGGAACGATCCGGCCTGCACGGTGAATGCCTGCCCGCTCGCCGGGACCTGCCCGGCCTCGAGCAAGTAGAGACGTACCGGAACCACACCCGGACCGAGCATCTCCAGTGCTTCCGCCGCGCGCCGGGAAACGTCGATGATGCGCCCGGAGACAAACGGTCCCCGATCGTTGATGCGCACGACGACCTCCGCGTCGTTGTCCGCGTTGACGACACGCACCCGGGTGCCGAACGGCAGCGTCCGATGCGCCGCCGTCAGCGCGTACATGTCGTATATTTCACCGCTCGAAGATTCCCGACCATGGTACGGTTCCCCGTACCAGGACGCCTCTCCCTTCTCGAACGCGACGTCCGTGCCCACGTAGCGCGTCAGATCAGGGCTTCTTCGATGTGAGCACCCGGAAGCCGCCGCGGCCACCAGCAGCGCCGCGAAGATCCACCTCCCACATCCGGTCATTTGCGCGCGCATTTCCCAGATGCTCCGGCCGTCAGGATCGCCGCCGCAGGCTCTCGAGCTGCGCGAAGCTGCTCTTTTTCCAGTTCCCCCGCTCCGACCTCGCCCGCTCCTTGAAGCGCGCCACGCTATCGCGCTCCTCCGTTCCCTCGGCGTCCGGAAGCGCGAGGCGCACCTGTTTTCCCTTCGGACCTTCGCTGAGATAGATTACCTGGACCCGGACCTTGCTGCCCACCGGCAACGGTTCGACAGGAGCGCGTGCCGCTTCACCCTCGCCAGCGCGGCGGTTCGGCAACAGCCCGCGGCCCTGACCTCCCGGCAAGCCCACCAAGACGCCGTGCGGGAGCTGGCCTTCCACGATTCCCTCGAACGTCACACCCACCGCGAGCTCGAGCGTCTCGTCGCCGGCCTCGCCAAAACTCCGAGCGAGCGAAATTCGCCGGGACGGTGGGTCGACCGATTGGATGCGCACGGCGATCTCGTCGCCGATCGACAGGCCTTCGGACGCGTGTCGCAAGCGCTTGCCGGGAGCAATCTCCGAGATGTGCAGCAGCCCCTCCACGCCGGGCTCCAGCTCGACGAAAGCGCCGAAATCGAGCAGGCGCGTGACTCTGCCGTCGCACGTGAGACCCGCCGGGTAGCGCTCCTCGATCCCCGACCAGGGATCTTCAAGGAGCGGCTTTCGCGTCAGGGCGATGCGGCCGGACTTGGTATCGAAACCCTTGACCACGACCTCGAGTCGCTGCCCGACGGAAACAACCTGTGCCGGCGATTCGATTCTCTCGTGTCCCATCTCCGAGACGTGCAGCAGCCCGTCCAGCCCGCCGAGGTCGATGAAGGCGCCGAACGGCTGTATGGAGCGCACCGTACCGACGAGCCGTGCCCCCGGCACGAGCTGTTCGCGCAGGGCGGCGGCCTTGACCTCGCGTTCTTCCTCGAGGAGTTTCCGGCGGCTCAACACGAGGTCCTTGCCGCCGTTGCGGGCCTCGACGATGCGAAACGTGTACGTCTGGCCGACGTGCGTCTCGGCGTCCTGCGTAAACGCCATGTCGATCTGCGATAGCGGACAGAAGCCCTTGCGGCTCTCGCCCAGACCGATGCGGTAGCCGCCGCGGACGCTCTCGAGCACGCGGCCTTCGACCGGCACTCCGGTGCGATACGCCTCCATGAGCAGCTCTTGCGTCTGTGCGCGCTTGTCCAGCGTCTGGGACAGCTCGATGGTACCGTCTTTGGTCGACAGGACAAAGGCCTCGATGCGATCACCCACGTGCAACGGTCGCTGCGCCTCGTCGCCGGGCGAGTCGAGGCGCTGCAGCACGGCCTCGGCCTTGTCCCCGATGTCGACGAAATAGCAATCCTCGCGGGCCGCGATGATCGTACCCCGCACCTTTTGGCCTGCCGCCAGAGCGCGGCCGGTCGTCTTGGCGACGTGGAGCTCGGCCTCCATCGCCGCGAGTTGTTCAAGTGTGAGCTCCTCGGCGCTGGTGGCGGCGAGCTCCTCGTCATCATCCGGGAAACGATCCGTCGGTTTTCTACCCTTTTTCATGAATGCCTCCACGACCGCCGTGCAATGCGGTCGTCGACAGTGCTCGTCGTTGTCAATATTCCAGAGCGCTCGCCGCGTGCGCTTCCATCTCGCCGGCCGCAACCATCGCCCCGTGTACGGAACGGGCGAGCGCTTCGAGGCGCTGGGCTTCGACGATGAACGAGATGCGGAACGACGACGTGCTCATGGCCGCGCAGGGCGAGCACAGCCGCCAGGCGCGGCGGACGTTGTCCAGTGACTTGGTGATGCCGGTGCCGATGACCGAAAGCGCGGCGAGATCGGCGGCAATGTGAGCGTGCTCGCTGAACCTCCGCGACAGCCCGAGCAAGGCCCCCGCTGGGTCCGGGTGCTGAGCCAGAGCCAGGACGAGCTGGAGCTCGCCTCCTGGTTGCGCGGTCGGCCGAAAGCGCAGCTCGCGGACGTCGACGCCCAGATCCTCCACCGCGGAGAGGGCGGCGTCTACGGACTCCGAATCGGTCGTCGCGATCGTCGCCACGGCCATGCCGCGCGAGCATACCACGCCGGTGATCCGTGGGGGGGGCGCCGGGGCGAGGTTGCGAATGATCGTCTGGCCGCCCGTGCCATCGGTGGCCCGGCAGTAGATCGCGATCCCTGCCCGCTTGGCGATTTCCACCGCCTGGGCGTGCAGCACCTTCGCACCCGCCTCCGCCATTTCCTGCATCTCTTCGTAACCGAGCTCGTCCCAGCGGTGGGCGTCCGGAACGATGCGCGGATCCGCCGAGTAGACTCCATCGACATCGGAATAGATCTCGCAGCGCTCGGCGCCAAGCGCCGCGGCGAGCGCCACGGCGGTCGTATCCGACCCGCCGCGGCCGAGCGTGGTGATCTCACGGCGGTAACTGACACCTTGATATCCCGCCACGATGACGATGCGGTCGCGCTCGAGCTCATCCTGAATGCGGTACGGACGCACCTCGATGATGCGCGCGTCGAAATGGCGATCGTTGGTGATGATGCCGCTTTGCGAGCCGGTAAAGGAAATCGCGTCGTGTCCGAGGTCCTTGATCACCATGGCGAGAATCGCCATGGAAATGCGCTCGCCGGCGGTCACGAGCATGTCGAGCTCGCGCCGATCCGGGTTGGCGCAGCACCCCCGCGCCATGGCGAGCAGCTCGTCGGTCGTCTTGCCCATGGCGCTGACGACGACGACGACGTGATTGCCGGACTCTCTGGTCTTGACTACCCGCTGGGCGACCCGCCGAATGCGGTCCTGGTCCGCCAGCGAGCTACCGCCGAACTTTTGAACAACGATTCGCATGATCCTCTCGTGAGCGCCCGTAAGCGCCTGGAGCCGTTGCGTTTGTGGGTGCCACCTCGTATACTTCGCCGCCGAATGATCGTCAACGCTCCCCGTCCCACGTCTTTGCAGCAGGAAAGCGGAGGCCCATCATGGCGGCGTCTGTGAGTGTATCCACGTCTCAGCGGCACATCGACCTCGAGCTCAAATACGGAGCCAACAACTACTTGCCGCTTCCCGTCGTGATCGAACGCGCGGAAGGCCCGTGGGTGTGGGACCCCGACGGCAAGAAATACCTCGACATGCTGAGCGCCTACTCTGCGCTGAACCAGGGACACCGCCATCCGCGCATCATTGATGCGCTCAAGAACCAGGCGGACCAGGTCACACTGGTGTCGCGCGCGTTTCATAGCACGCAGATGGGGCGCTTGCTCGAGCTGCTCACAACGCTCACCGGCTACCCCAAGACGCTGCTGATGAACACTGGCGCCGAGGCAGTCGAAACGGCGCTCAAGACGGTGCGCAAGTGGGGATACAAGGTCAAGGGCGTTCCCGCCGACCAGGCCGAGATCATCGTCTGCAGGAACAACTTCCACGGGCGCACGACGACGATCGTCGGGTTCAGCTCCGAAGAGCAGTACAGAGACGGCTTCGGGCCGTTCGCGCCGGGCTTCAAGCTCATCGATTACGGTGACTCGGAGGCCCTGGAGCACGCGATCACGCCGCACACCGTCGCCTTTCTCGTGGAGCCAATCCAGGGCGAGGGGGGCATCATCGTGCCGTCGGCCGGCTACCTGCAGCGGGTGCGCGAGATTTGCACCAGGCACAACGTCTTGCTGGCCCTCGACGAGATCCAGACCGGTCTTGGGCGCACCGGCAAGTTGTTTGCCTTCGAGCATGAGGATATTCGCCCCGACGTCTTGATTGTGGGCAAGGCGCTCGGCGGAGGCGTGTTGCCGATTTCCGGCGTGCTGTCGTCGGAGGAGATCATGGGCGTGTTCAAGCCCGGCGATCACGGCTCGACGTTCGGCGGTAACCCGCTCGCCTGCGCCGTGGCCCGGGCGTCGCTTGCCGTCCTGGTCGAAGAGAAGCTGCCCGAGCGCGCCGCGCGGCTCGGCAAGTTCATGATGAAAGAGCTTCGCGCCATCGAGTCCAAACACGTTGCCGACGTCCGCGGCGTGGGGCTGCTGATCGGCGTCGAGATCAAGGTCAGCTCCGGCCCGGCGCGGCCGTTCTGCGAGCGCCTGCGCGACCTGGGGATCCTCGCGAAGGAAACGCACGGGCAGGTGATTCGCTTCGCCCCGCCGCTGGTGGTGCGCAAGCGCGAGCTGAAGTGGGCACTCGAGCAGATCGCGGCAGTCCTGCAGGACTGATGATCGGCGCGGCGGACAGCCGTGGGTAGGGGCGGCAAGCGCGCGGAGCAGCTTGCGCTGTTCAAGTCGGCGTCGGCACCCGAGCGGCGAAGCGAAGTAGAGACGGCGCGCGCGGTCGACGCCCCTGCGCCGCACACGCCGGTTTACCTGATGCACCGGTATTTCGCGCGGCGGCCGGCCACGGTTTTCGCGGCGCTGGTGCGGCGGCACAGCCGCCCCGGAGATGTCGTGCTCGACCCGTTCCTCGGCGGTGGCGTGACGCTCGTCGAGGGGCTGCACGCGGGGCGCAGGGTGATCGGCGTCGACCTCAATCCGATGGCCGCGTTTATCAGTCGAGCACAGGTGCTTCACGTCGACGTGAAGGCGCTGGCGAGCGCCGTCCGCGCGGCGAGGTCGGGGCTCAAGGCGGCGCTGGGCGGAGTGGACGCGGCGACGTGCCCGGCGTGCGCTGGACACGCGGAGCGCGAGTGGCTCGAATGGTCGGTCGCCTGCAAGTGCCCGGGGTGCGGCGCCGACGTGGCGCTGGCGCGCTGCGACAAGGTGGGTCCGGGCGCCTATCGCTGTGCGTGCGGCGGCGAGCTTGCGGTGCTGCAAACCGCTCCGCGGCCTGCCGTGCCCATGCGCGAAAAAATCCATTGCTCCCATTGCGGACACCGAGCGGCGGTGCCGGTATCGCCGTCCAGCGCGGCTGCTGCCCAGCAATGGGAGCGCACGGGGCGCGAGCTGTGCCGCGCACAGGGGCTCTCCTACCCCGAAGATCCCATTTTCCCCGGGCGCAGCACGGGCCAGGTGCTCCGGCGCGGGTTTCGCTTTTTCCACGAGCTCTTCTCCAGCCGCAACCTCTACGCGCTCGCCAAGGCCCGTGCCGTCTTCGAAGAAATCGCTGCAGGCGGCGATCCCGCCATCCGCGAGCTGCTCCTCCTGGCGTTCAGCAGCGCGCTCTTCGAGGTCAGCCGACTGGCTCACATCAAGGGAGCTTCCGCGGTCAAGCCGGGTGCGCACTACTGGCCAAGCGACATTTTTGCGGAGCGCAACGTCGCTCGACACCTGTGTCAGCGCCTGACACGGATGCTGTCTGGAAAGCGCTACGCCCAGCGCTACCTCGGCGCCGCGGCCGCGCTCCCCGGGACCTGCGCGGCAGTCCTCGCGGGCGACGCTGCCTGGACGGTGCTCAACGCGAGCTCCACGCGCTTGCCCCTGCCGGACGGCTCGATCGACGTCTGTATCACCGATCCCCCGTACGGTGACTATGTCAACTACTCCGAAATGTCGGACTTCTGGGCGGTCTGGCTTCGCGACCATCTGCAACTTGCGGCGGGGCCGATCGAGCGAACGGAGGAGGCGGTCATCAACCCAGCGCAAGAAAAGACGGCGGAACGATACCGCGATTTGCTCGCCCAGGTCTTTAAGGAGGTGCGCCGCGTGCTCAAACCGCACGGAGCGCTGGTGATGACTTTCAACAACAAGCATTATCCCGCCGTCTGGGCACTGATGCAGGCGACGCGCGCCGCGGGTTTTCTGCTGCCCAGGGACGGGGTCTACTTCCAGCCGCCGATCGCCGCCTACAAGACCACCCTCAATCAGCAGCGCGCGGGGAGCATTCACGGAGACTTCGTGTTTCGCTTTCTGCGCGCAGAGCAGCCGGAAACGCCCGAACGCGGGGCGACGGGCGCGGGCGAATGGACCAGCGTTGCGGTCAGCCGGCGTGCAATGGCCTTGCTGGCCGGCGGCGAGGCGTCGTCGCTGACCGAGCTGTATGCGCGGATCATTCCCGAGCTGGTTGCCGGTGGGGCTTTTGATGGCAGACCCGACGGTGAGCTGCGCGGGCTCTCCGCGATCCTCGAGGATGCCGCCGCGAAAGCGCGAGCGATCGAGCGGCGCGCGGAATGACGGCGCTGCTCCAGGTCAATCCAAACAAGGCTCTGTAGGCGGACAGCGTCCTGCGGTAATAAGCTATCTCCGGGTGCTGCCGCTGACCCGGCGCCCCGTTCGGCCCACAGAAGATCAGAATGAGCCAGGAATCTCCTCGTCTGGCGAACCTCCTGGCAGTATGCTTAGACGTACACTTGGAGGTGATACTCATGGCAAAAGTTCCAGAAATTATTCCAGTGACAGATCTGCGGCAGGATGCTGCCTCAGTATTGAAGCGTGTGCAAACTTCCCACCAACCGCTTGTCATCACCCAGCGGGGGCGTGCGGCAGCGATCATGCTGAGCGTGGACGCCTATGAACGCGGCGAACGTGAACGCCAATTGCTGCGGCTCCTCGTGCGCGGCGAGCAGGAAATCGCTGCAGGGGTGGGACACGGACTTGACGATGTACTGGGCGAAGCGGATGCCCTCCTCACGGATGGCGCCGCGTGAGAG